>DKZA01000046.1:0-48579 GCA_002492525.1 Lachnospiraceae bacterium UBA7086
GGAACCTCGGATTGCTATCGACCGGCAGACTTCCCGCCTTTTTTAAATTCATACAATGTATACCCTAAAAAGTGCAAATTGCACCTTGTTCCTATATCCATAAAGAAATTTTTGTTATACTTTTGCCATGTCAAGATAATGTTTTGAGAGCATATTGCATGAAACAGAATGGAGGAAGAGACGATGAAGAGACAGAAGAAAGGAAGCCTGCTGCAGCGTGCCATGGCCATATTGCTTTCAGCCGTATTGGTGGTCGGCATGACGGCTAATGCCGTACCGATGCATGTGTTTGCGCAGGAGAATGTCGATGAGGAAGATAAGTCCGCGGATGCAGTAAACAGCGGCGCAGATGCGACAGGAGACCCGGCAGGAAATCCAGATACAGAAGGAGAGGGAGATTCCACAGGGAATCCGAATGGAGAAGGAACAGGAGATTCTACGGGGAATCCGGATGGAGAAGGAACAGGAAATTCCATAGGGAATCCGAACGGAGAAGGAACAGGAGATTCTACGGGGAATCTAAATGGAGAGATAACAGAAGATTTGACACAGCCGCCGGTTCAAAATATACCGGGGGGGGGCAAAATGATACCCTGTTAGAAGGTGAAACACAGGATCCAGGAGCAACGACAGTGCCGGATGCTTCCGAAGAAGCAAAAGTAAGTGTTACGTTCCAGGTGTATGGGTATGATGCGGATGCGTTTGGAGCCCTGGAAATGACAAGTGATGACGGGACGATGTCCTGTACGACAGAAACTGAGGGTAAGGATGACTATACGGAAATAACGCTTAACGGTACCGTGAAGGAGTTTTCGGCACAGGACGAGGATTCACGGTGGCTGACACACGTTTATATATATAGAAATCAGGCACAGATAGCAGATTATACTGTGTATCAGGGAGAGGAGCAGACCTTTGGGCCGCGGTCATTTTATGCGGTGACTTTTATAAATGAGGGAGAGAGCTATTTCGTGGATTATGCCCTGGACGGAAAGGTGGAGGCTGTGAAACCGTCGGATCCGGTAAGGGAAGGATATCAGTTTGACGGCTGGATGACGACTGAGGAAGGTGACGAGGTATTTGACTTTACCCAGGAGATTACAGAGCCTAAGACTGTATATGCCGGATGGGTGCCGCAGATTGCCATGATGTCGATGCGGACAGTGAGCCGGATGGATGTAAATATCGATAATTCTGCGGGAGGTTGGATTATTTTAAATGGAACACCAGTGGTTGTGACTGCAGGTGCCGATGCGAGTAAGACGAAGATTTATTATGATGCGAACGGTAACGGAGAGGTGGATGCAGACGAAGATCCCATAGAACTTCCAGGAGAAGAGGGAACTTTGGATGAGGGATATGATCTTAGCAATGCTTACATTTTTGGCGCGACCAGCGGGGGAGATTATTCCGGAGATGTTCAGATTACCATGACAGGCGGGAAGGTCAAGGTGGTGCAAGCTTCTTTTACCGGAACGCTGCATGGGAATTTTAATTTTCATATGACAGGCGGCACGGTGGAACAGGTAAATTCTGCCGGCTATAGTGATATGACGGGCAATGTGAATATCGTGATTGGCGGCAATGCAGTGGTGAGCAATAACCTGTATGGCGGTGCGCAAAACGACAATATTACGATAAACGGCAATGTTAATATTACCGTAGAGGGAAATGCAAGGGTTTGCTCTGGAGGCAGTGTTGACTGTATTTCTATTGGCGGGCAGCAGCCCGGCAATGTGATAACAGGAACCGCTGTTCTTACAATCAAAGGCGGTACTGTCGATGGATTTGTGTATGCAGATCATTTTCAGACTGTTTTTCAGCAGAAAGTTACCATAGATGTTCAGGGTGGTGAAATCTTAGGGTATGTAGAGGGAATCTTACATGAAAATTCGCAGACTCCTGCCGTAGAAATACGGGTTTCCGGCGGAACGATTAAAGGTTCTGTGTTGGGTGTGCAGAACGCTTATGTGGAAGACACACGGGTGGTTGTCAATGGCGGAACGATTACAGGGCAGTTGATTGGCGTATGCGCAGATAAGGCCGGCAGTGTTTCCGTTGATATAGGGGGCGGCTCTGTTGGGGCGGCTGTCATAGGAAAAGCTGATAAGACCGATTCTGGGGAGAATACATGGAAGAAGGGGATTCTCTCTGTTCACGGCGGCACAATCAACGGAAGCGTTATGCTTCGTAACGGAGGTGTGGCGGCGCCCGCGGAAGGTTCAGAGATTCGGGTTGAGGGAAGCCCTGCATTTGGCGCAGATGGCAGAATCGTACTCAGAAGCGGAGAAGTAATCACCCAGACCGGGGCAGTGACAGGCGGTAAGATTCCGGTGAATGTCGGCAATGTGAACAACGAGGGAACCCTGATCGTCCGTCCGGGAAGTGATTCGGTCACATTGGATCCGACAGTGTTTACCCTTTTGGGAACAACCTATGATCTGGTGTCTGGAATCACGCCGGAGACCAATAAGAATCTCTACCTGGGAACTAAGGCAGTATCCCATGAGCATCAATGGGCGGATACATGGACAGATAATGAAACCCATCACTGGCATAACTGTGAGGCGGCGGATTGTCCGATTACAGAGAATACAGATAAGGACGGATATGAAGCGCATACGGAAGATAACGGAACGGTGACCACACCGCCCACACAGACCACGGAAGGGGAAAGGACCTATAAGTGTACTGTATGTGACCGAGTCTTGCGGACAGAGACGATTGACAGGCTGCCGCCAGATCATACCCACGACTATGGCACCGGTTGGAAATCAAACGCGGCAAATCACTGGAAAGAATGTCGTGAGTGCGGTGACAAGCAGAATATCGCAGCGCATACGGAAGATGGCGGGACAGTGACTACGCCGCCGACAGCGGATACAGAAGGAGTAAGAACTTATAAGTGCAGTGTATGCGGCCGCATTATGCGGACAGAGACAATTCCGGCAACAGGAAGCGGCGGTGATAATCCTGACGATAATCCCGGCGGTAATCAGGGTGGCAATCAGGGCGGCGGCTCGGGCGGAAAAGATCACACCGGTAACGCTGGCGGTACATCGGCAGCAGACAATGCAGATATCAACAGCGGCAGCAGCGACTCTGCCGGAGGCGGCAATATATCGGGTGGCACCGCAGCCGCAGGAAACCGTAATCCGGGCGGAAATGGTAATTACGATCCGGCCAATGCCGATACCAGAGTGAGGAGCGAGAACCAGGGCTTACTCCGCAAAGAAGTACATATTAAGGCGGAAGATACCTTTGATACGATCATAGCAACGCCTCTGGCACAATTGGCGGATCTGCTTTTGAATGAAACGGAAAAGCAGCTGACGGCAGGCGGCGTAGATACCAGGCTTGTTTTGGATGTGAGGGATGCTGTTGACACTGTAAGCAGTGCAGATAAGGCTATCGTAGAGCAGGCATTGAACAGATCCCTTCCGGGCTTTGCTGTGGGACAGTATCTGGATATCAGTCTGTATAAACTGGTAGGGACACAGCGCACTGATATAATTGCGACACAAGATAAGATTATTGTGACGATTGCCGTGCCGGAGAGGCTGCGGAATACGGATGACAGCAGGACGAGAATATTTGCCATTGTCCGGGTACATAACGGAAAAGCGGATATTCTGAATGATCTGGATACCGGCGCGGATACAATCTCCATTGCTACGGATCGTTTCTCCACCTATGCGATTGTTTATAAGGATGTTGCAAGTGCAGACGCAGCGGCGGTTGCTGCAACGACAGCCAAAGCATCCCAGACAAGAGATAACGAGCCGAAGACACAGGACGATACGCCTATAGAGCTGTGCGCGACACTTGCCATGATCTCCGGTCTGACCTACTTGTTGTTGTACTTTACGGATCGCAGGCACGGCATGAGCGAGGAGACCAAGAAAGAACTTGTCTCGAGAATGATCGGCTGGGCAAAACGCGGCGGCAGGATACGAAGATTAGTTGCTTTAGCTGCAATCTTTGTGCTGTTGGTATATTATCACAGTATCGGGAAACAGACAGCTGTGGAGTGGAAAGAGGTTTATGGAGAATAAAAAAAGAAGACAGATTATTAGAATTTTCTGTCTGGCAGTATTCGTGGCATGCCTGATTCCCATTGGGCAGGCATGCCGTGAATCCATGCAGAGCAGGGCCCAACAGGAGGCCCTGCGGAAAATGACGGAAGTATCTGTGGAGTGCGGGGCAGAGGAGCAGGCACCGGAAACGGGTACTGTCTCTGTTTTGCAACATGACAATACGATGTACACAGAGAATATAGAAATATCTGCCGCGTCCCAGACGGCAGCGGATACTGTGGGAGAAACGCCCTCGCTGCAGACAGAAAGGGATATGACAACAGGCAGCGGGATCCCGGTCATGCTGGACAAATACGTGAATTTATATCGTGAAAATAACGACCTTGCAGGATGGATTTCCATAGAAGGGATGAAGATTGATTATCCTGTTTTGCAAAATGCGGATAACGAATATTATTTGCACCATGATTTTTATGGAAAGGACAGTAAGTACGGCTGCCTCTATGTGAAAAATCAGGCGGACGTGGACAAGGGAACCAATTTCATCATTTATGGTCATAACATGAAAGATGGTTCCATGTTCGGAGATCTGGATCTGTATCAGAAAGAGAGTTTTTATAAAGAACATCCCAGAATTGCTTTTGATACGCTCTATGAGGAACGCACCTATGATATCATAGCAGTCTTTCGGTCACAGGTCTATAATGCGGAAGATGATGTGTTTAAATATTATCAGTTTTATGAAGCGCATACGCAGGAGGAGTTTGCTGATTTTTATAATAATATCAAGGCACTTTCTCTTTACGATACGGGCGTGGAGGCGGTGTTTGGAGATACTTTTCTGACGTTGTCCACATGTGCCTATCATGTACAGGACGGACGGTTTGTGGTGGTAGCAAAACGGGTGTCGCAGCCATAACGGTCAAATGAATGGAATACTGTGTATAGAATCGTACGTATGATGATATGAGCCGGCGGGGATAGGAATATTCTCGCCGGCTCGATTTTGTGCTGCGTAGCAAGTTTGATGCCTCGTAGCTTGCTGAGGGATATTTGACTATTTCAGGCAAGCCATAGGATAGCCACGTCTTTTCCGGCAAGGGAAATCCTGTCACCGGCAGTATAGGTATGACCGCTCAAAAGGTCCGTTCCCGCAAAAGGCAGAGCAGTTTCATAGGACGCTTCCCCATGATTGAGCATAAATATAAAAGTTCCATTCTGATTGGTTCTTCTGGTCACTTCTACGGTATCCGGCGTGTCCATGATCGGTCCGATGCCGGCTTCTTCGCAGATTTCCCGCAGATAATCTCTGTAAAATGCATCGTTTGATTGTGTGGCCACATAGTAGCCAAAGCCCTTGCCGAAAGTATGCTTTGTCAATACCGGCATACCGGCATAGAAATCCTTTTCGTAGGTACTGAGAATTTCGGCACCTTCCGGGTGCAGAAGGTCACAGAGCATGGCGGCAGGATAGGTTTTCCCCTTATAAGTAAAGCTGTTACTCATATCCTCCGGCAGAGCGTCCTCTTCTTCCACCCAGATACCCAGGATGTCGCGCAGTCTGCCGGGGTAGCCGCCGATGGTCACAAGGTCATGCTCGTCCACATAGCCGCTGAAAAAGGTGGTCAGGAAGCGGCCGCCGTTTTTGACATAGGAGCGAATCCTGCCGTCATAGCCGGTCTTGACCATATAGAGAACGGGCGCGATTACCAGGGAATAGGAAGATAAGTCATCTTCTACGCTGATCATGTCTACCGGAATATTCTGGTTATGAAGCGCTTTATAGTAACGCAGTACCTCTTTACAGTAATCCAAGTAGACGGATGGCCCGGCGGAGTAGGAGACGGCCCACCAGTTATCCCAGTCGAAGACAATGGCGGCTTTCGCGTCACATCTTGCCCCCAGCGTCTTTGCCCCCAGTTTCTCAAGCTCTGCTCCCAGTTCGCTGACTTCCCGGAAGACCCGGGTATTTTCATGGCCCGCATGGTCGATTACGGCGCCATGATATTTTTCACAGGCACCAATACTTCTTTTCATCTGAAAAAACATGACGGTGTCGGCGCCATGAGCCACAGCCTGATAGCTCCATAGCCTCATGACACCGGGACGCTTGAGCATATTATAGGGCAGCCAGTTGGTGACGGAAGGTGTCTGTTCCATTAGAGCAAAAGATTTTCCCTGCTTTAAACCGCGCATCAGGTCATGGCGCATGGCAGTTTCCTCTAAAGGCGTGTCGTTGGCGGGATAGTTATCCCAGGAGATAAAGTCCATGTACTTTGCCCACATCTGATAATCCAGAGGCTGATAGGTGCCCATCAGATTGGTGGTGATGGGGATATCCGGCGTGACAGCATGAATGGCATTATATTCCAGGCGGTAGGCATTTAGAATACTCTCAGAATTAAAGCGCCTGTAATCCAAGGAAATCCCCTGGAACATAGTACGGTCATTGCCCCAGTGTTCGGAAAGATGATTGGGTGCTGCGATATCTTCAAAGTCATAGAAGGTGTGTCCCCAGAAAGCCGTATCCCAGACACGGTTCACCTCATCAATGGTCCGGTATTTTTCTTTCAGCCATTCCCGAAACTTTTTCTCACAGTTTTCGCAGTAACATTCCCCGCCATATTCATTGGAGATATGCCAGGCAACGATATTGTCATATTCTTTGTAACGCTTGGCGAGTTTTTCGGCAAGCAAGGGGGCATATTTTTGATAGGCAGGACTGTTGGGGCAGGAATTGTGTCTGCCACCGAATTTCCGCTTCATACCGTTACTCTCCACCCGCAGGATATCAGGGTGCTTCCTGGCCATCCAGGCAGGATGGGCGCCGGTAGAGGTGGCCAGGCAGACTTTGAGTCCGTTGCGGTGTACCAGATCCATGATTTTGTCCAGTTTCTCGAAATGATAAGTGTTATCGTCGGACTGCAGAGAAGCCCAGCTAAAGACATTCAGGGTGACAATATCAATATGGGCCAGTTTCAGAAGCCGCATATCCTCTTCCCAGGTTTCCTCCGGCCATTGTTCCGGATTATAGTCTCCGCCGTAAGGGATTTTCTTTATCTTTTCGTATTCAACCATAGATACCTCTTTCCAGGCTTCATAAGCCTATGTTTCATATTAGATTGATTATAGCTGATTGTATATAAAAAAGGAACCAGGAAAATGTCCTGATTCCTTCCCATTTCTTTTTACAGATAAAAAAATGCTTAGTTCGTTGTATCGGTAGAAGCAGTTGTCTGCCCTGCTTCCTCAGCCATCTTGTCGAATTTTGCCAAAACAGCATCGTAAGTCTGCTTGGAAATCTCCGGCAGTTCACCGCCCCAGGTTTTCTCCGCCTGCTTGTAGCCCTTCTTGAAAGCTTCGCGCATATCCTCAATCTTGCTCGGATCGCCGCCTGTCAGAGCCTTGGCAAAATCAATGATTCTGTCGGAAGTCTGATTGACGCCCCAGTAACCGTCTTCAGCGATATCTTTCTGCGCCTGAAGTTTCGTTGCCTCGTCTACCTCGAACTTGCCGCTGGCAAGGAAACGCCACATATCGTTGGCATTGTTATAAGTCTGTCCCTGCTTGGTCATCAACTGCTGTACAATGTTCTGTAACTGTTTTGTGTGTGACTCGGCATCGGCTTTTAACTTATTAACCAGCTCAGTGTTCTGGGTGTATTTCTTAGCAGCAGTTGTAGTGTCATCTTTTGAAGGTTCATAAACAACACCGGACTCTTCTTTGGTAGATGTAGAGCCGGAAGCAGCACCTGTCTCTTCCGCAGGTTTGGTGCTGGGCTGTGTGGTCTGATAAGGATCGTAAGTACTAACTGTACTGGTAATTCCATTTACGCTCATCGGTATCCCTCCTTGGAAATATGAATGGTTGGTTTATATTGTATCGTGATTAACAGAGACTCTTTGCGCAGTCTCCATTATTTGTATATTATATCGTACCATTTTCCTAGATAAATTAGAAGTAATATTATGAAATTTTATTTTTTTATGACAAAAATATGACCGTTTGTGACAGGATTGGCAGAAAATCAAAACGATTCTAATAGCGCATCGCTTGCCCCCAATGTCCTTAATTGCTTTTTCCACATATTTTTGACCGTATCGTCTGCGGTAGGTGCGGTGACCTCATAAGGCTTATTAACGGCAGCAGCTTTTTCCTTTCCCAGGCTGTGATAGGGCATGATTTCAATACCTGCCAGATCTGGATATTGTTTTTCCATGTCGCAGATGCCACGAAAATGGTCTTCCGTGTCATTATATCCGGGAATGATAGGACAGCGGAGAATGATTGCCTGGCCGCAAGAATAAAGATACCGGAAATTTTCTAATATGATATGATTGTCAACTCCTGTAAATTGTCTGTGTAACTCTGGTGAGGTGACCTTATAATCAAAGAGAAATAAATCGGTATAGGGCAGAACACCATCTATCTTTTCACGGGTGGTAAAGCCGCTTGTTTCAATGCAGGTATGAATGTCTTCGGCCTTTGCATATTGTAGTAATTCTTTTAAGAAAATGTATTGGGAAAAAGGTTCTCCGCCGGATACGGTCAGACCGCCGCCGGCTGTCCTAAAATAGGGAATGTCTTTTTTCAGGATATCCATAACCTCTTTAATCTGATAAGTTTTCCCAATTAGTTTTAGCGCGTGAACAGGGCATACTTTGGCACATCTGCCGCAGGATTTACAGTTTTGATAATGAACCTTATGAGTGCGTGCGGATAATTTATGCACATCAGGACAAATCTTGGCACATTTTCCGCAGCGCACACATTTTTCACTGTAAAAAGCCAATTCAGGGAGGGGCCTTTGAGATTCGGGATTGTGGCACCATTTGCATGACAGCGGGCATCCTTTCAAAAAAACAGTTGTACGGATGCCGGGGCCGTCATACATAGAGCAGCGTTCTATATCAAATATCATACCGGTTTTTAAATCATTCATCCCAAAGCCCTCCTATGGTATCTTGATTTTAGTAAGTGTTTCGGCTTAAAAGTTCTTTTTGGTCATTTTTAGACAATTCTACAAAACGTGCACTGAATCCGCCGACGCGGACGATCAGGTTCTGATATTTTTCAGGTTCTTCCATGGCACGTTCCAAATCTCCCCGGTTCAATACGGTGATCATCGACTGGGCGCCGCCGTTTTTGAAATAGGTCGCTAAAAGTCCTTTTGTTTTGGGCAGCAGTCTGGTGAACATCTCTTTACTGAAGCGCATGTTTTGTACCGAACCGGCATGTAAGGACGGGGTCAGTTTCACCAGGGAGTTTAACATTGCCGTAATGCCGTTGGTATCCATGCCGCCGGTGGGGTTGTTTGCATTAGCCATGTAGCTGTAGCCGGGGCGTCCATCGGCGGAAGCGCCGGTGGTCATACCAAACGTGGTATTCATATGATTATTGATCACCACCATAAGATAAGAATGTAAATTTGCTTTTTGGGCGCTGTTGCGGATAATGTTGCTGATATCCTCATGGAAACGGATTGCCATGGAATCTGCCGTGTCGTCATCATTTCCGTATTTGGGAGCTGCTAAGAGCAGTGTTTGTATTTCTTCGTAACCCGCAAAGTTATGTTTCAACGCCTCGGCCATAGTCTGCGGTGAAATCCGTTTTTCATCGTATACATATTTTTTGATGGCAGTCAGGCTGTCAGCGGTATTGGTATTGCCGTACCCTTCAAGCGTTCCTTCCAGATAGCGCACGCCGCCGGCAAATACCGGTTTGCTGCGCTTCAGACAATCATCAAACAGGATGCTGAAAAACAGATAGGGGGCATCGGCAGCGCATACATCATATTCCTGCCGTTCCTGCAAGGCAAGGAGTTCAATGATTTGCTGCATGTTAGACAGGTATACCTCATAAAAACTCTCAAAGTCAGGACATTCTTCTAAATAATTCTTTTCACCATCATAGATCATGGTATTGAGCCCTTGTAAAAAGTTGATCGCGCCGCTTGGCGTGCCAAAGCTTTTGTTGTAGATCACATATTCACCGCAGCCAAAAGGTACGTATTCCTGAGCAACTTCCATGGGAAGGCTAAAGGCGTTTGCAACTGCCGGAATGTTCACGTCATCATTATAAAGCATAGGGAAGGTAGTTCCTTCTCCAATAACTTCCAGTGCTTTCTGGTACAGAGCCTCATTCATGCCGCTATAGCATCGGAGCGTGAGCTGAGGAAGAATATCCTTAGTGCGGCGTGAAGTTTCCATGGCTGCAAGGGCAAAGCGGTCTGCATCTTCCAGGTTCTTCCGGTCTTTTCCACCCAGGATAATACGGCCGTCAAAAATATTATGGCGTTCAATAATGAGCTGCCACAAACTTGTTAAAAGAGATAAACCCATTGTTTCCGTCATGACTCCGGTATCCAGATCATGGGTATAATAGCTTCCGAGATATTCATCCATGCGTCCATAGTTGTAGGTGCCGGAAAGCAGGTAGAATAAATAACTAAGCTGAGCGGCCTGCCAGAAAGATTTCGGGGTATGGTAAGCAATCTTATCCAGATTATCCGCCATGGCGGTCAGCTCCTGGTGCCGTTTTGTGTCCGTACAAAGTTTTATTTTATCTAATATTTCTTCACGATAGCGAAGGCAGATTGTCTGCAGGGTCTGCATAACGGCTTTGACGGCATCATAGAAATCAGGATTTTGAGAACGGAGTTCATCTGCTTCCTTGATGATTCCACAGATTCCTTTAGACAGCAGTTTGGAAGGATTCATCTGTGCGCCGCTCATTCGATAAAGGGGCCAGCCAATACCAGATTCCACTGTGAAATCTCCGTGACTCAGCAGTTTTTTTTGCTCCGGGGTGTATTGTGCATGTATCTTTTCATCGGTAGTCTTTCCTTTCCAGAACCGAATCAGGTAATCGATTGCAAGAAGTTCCTTCTCAGAAAGTGTGGAATCTTCCTTTAAGGCAAGTAAGGATGGAACATCGCAGTAGTATCCAACTGTGCCATAGGAATTTTGTGCCCAAAATCCGATAGGAAGTTCTGTCTTACGGCCCACGAAAAGGTCTTCCGGACGTAGCGGAAGCATAAGGAAAGAAAATTGTACTTCCAGGCAGCGCGCCTCACGCAGATAAATATTATCGCTGTTTTCTTCATAGGTTTTGGTGAAGTGCATCATATGTTGGATTTTTTCTGAATTTGTGAACATAAATATCAACCTCCCTTTCCAAATCGAGCCTGCCCGATTTATACCGAACTGTTATGTTATCTTAAACATATATCATATATTGATGTATGTCTTATAGTAATGTGATAATATATATGGTATATTGATATTATAGTAAATATTAGCGGAGCGAATGGAGGTTGGCTATGGGAGTCAGATTAGAGGCAGAAAATATATTTCACGGAGCGGGATTTCATATTGGGGAGACGGTCCTAAAGAATGGGATGATGACCTACCTGCATACGCATGATTTTTATGAATTGTTTCTGATAGAGGAAGGGGAGATCTATCATTTTATCAATGGCAGGCAGGATGTGATGAGAAAAGGGGATATTTATTTTGTGAGGCCGGAAGATGAACACTGCTTCCAAAGAGGAAACTGCAAGAAGGCACAGTTTGTAAATATGGCTTTTTCCGGTAATATCTTTCAAAAGGCGGAAGCTGTCATGAATCTTTATTTTGATACGAAGCAGAATGGCAGCAGTGTGGAAATACACTTACCGCCCAGAATGGAATTGGCCATTCAGGCAAAGATGACATTTCTGGCGAGGGAAAAGACAAGCCTTACCTTGATGGTCAGGCAGGATCTGGTGGTTAGTATTTTATTGGATTGCCTTCTGCTTTTGTATAGTCAGCAGGCTTTTGAAGAGAGTGTTCCGGAATGGTTGGAACAAGCATGTCTGCGAATGAGACAAAATCAGAATTATTTGGAGGGATTGGAGAAATTCATTGAGATAGCAGGAAAAAGCCAGGAGCATTTGACCCGCTGCATGAAAAAGTATTATCATGTAACGCCGACAGAATATATCAATCAGATCCGGCTGGAACAGACCACAATCCTTCTGGAAACAACGGATGATTCTATTCTGGATATCATGTTGGAATGTGGATTTAATAATGTATCCCATTTTAATCAGTTGTTTAAGAAGAATTATGGACTTACGCCAAGCCGGTATCGTGCTCTGAATCATTCGGTGATCAATCCGGCATAGCGTCTTTAATACACTTGTTCCGGTATTCTTTGGCGCTGCATCCGCAAAGCTTATTAAAGTAGGTGGCAAAATATTTGTATTCTTTGTAGCCTACTTTTTCTGCGATTTCATAATATTTCATATTCGTGGCGGCAATCAGCTCTTTCGCCTTATCAATACGGACACGGTGAATATATTCTTTAAATGAGTAACCGGTCTCGGCTTTAAAAACACGGCTGAGATAACCGTCAGAAAGGGAGATAGCCTGCGCTACATCATGGAGCATAATGTCTTCGTCATAGTGCAGATTAATGTAGGACAGAGCATCTACAATCCGGGGCATCTGTGCCTTGAAAGGAAGGTTCGGTATGATCAGGCTTTCCAGGTATTGCATGATTTCATCAGGGGTTTCCAGCTCGTACAGATAGGAGATGGCCGAATCTGTGTCAATATCTTCCGAGCGAATGGAAGAAATGAGCAGAATCAGTCGCCTGACGGAATCAAGGAATACGCTCTTTGAGACAGGAGCATTTCTGCAGAAATCATAATATTGCCCAAGGGCGTCTTCGATGGCTTTGTTATTGCCGGATAGAAGAGCGGAAATGATTTCCTTTTCCTGTCCGGGGAATTTGTCATCTTCTGTTTTTCGCAGTGTATATGCGGGCGTGATAATGGTATAATCCTGTTCTGTATTCCAGAAGCAATAATCAAGACAGTTGTTGATGGTTGTGTAAGCGATCGGAAATTCTCCAATTGTCTCGAGGCCGTTGATGAGCACAAGCTGGTTGGAAGAGAAATACGGCTTGATTTCCGGAAGAAGCTGATCTATGGTGTATTCGGAAATGCCGTCTTTGTCAGTATTTAACAGCATGACGAGTTTAGAGTCTTCCATAAAAAGGGCAAAGGGACGGTATTTGGCGAAGGCGACCTTAAAAGCATTGATAGACTGCCAGTCATCGCTGGAGGGGCATTTGACTGCCAAAATCGCATAATAGGGGCCGGTCAGGTCGAATTGCTCTTTTTGGATTTTGGCCTGAAAATCCGAAAGGGACATCTGATTTGTGAGATAACGGATTACCATGGTAGATTTGATAAGCTGTTGATTCTCATTATAAATAGTATGCAGGTGCGTATAATCGTTTAGCGCCTGGCGGCTAAGCTCAATTTCTTTACATACAGCCAGAACATTATCTAAAATATCAGAGCAGCTGGCGTTTTTTAATACAAAGCGGCTGACCTTTGTTTCAATAGCGGAAGTCAGGTTTTCGGTACTACCGTACGCAGACAAAATGATAATTTTGGTCTGCGGCAGCAGGACATGGACTTGCTTCGCAAGTTCGAGTCCGGTCAGCACAGGCATCTGGATATCGGCCAGAATGATATCCGGCTCCAGTTGGAGTGCCAGCTGCAGAGCTTCCCGTCCATTGGATGCTTCGCCAACTACTTCAATATTATGTTCCTGCCATGCGATAGCAGTACGGATTCCTTTTCGGATGAAGGGTTCATCATCGGCAATTAATAGTTTTATCATAAGGGTCACCAAAAGATGGGCTGTTGGATTTCAAAAATATTATAAGTGCCCTCAATCATATATTTCAGCCCATATTCATCTCCATATTTTAGTTTTAATCTCCGGTCGATATTCTTGAGGGCAAAACCTTTCTGTTCTGTTTTGGGGGAGTCTAACAAGGCAGGTATCAACTGCAGGTCTAAAGGCGTGCCGGTATTCATAACACGGTAGATCAGACACTGATCTTGCCGGTATATCTTGACGATGATTGTCTCCTTCGGACAGTCCTTTAAACCATGGACCAGGGCATTTTCCACAAGTGGTTGTAATAGGAAACGAAGAACATTTTCTTTTTGAAATTCTTCTTTGTAATGCAGTTCAAAGTTTACACTGTCTCCATATCGGATTTGTTGTATGGCTACATAATGATTCAAGTGTTCCAGTTCTTCGGCAAGTGTACCCGTGTTGTTCCCATTTGGCGTAAAGGTCAGTCTTAAGAGCGAAGACATATTAGATACGATATGTCCGATGCCTTCCGTATCTCCTGTCTTGGACATCCAGTAGATAGTATCCATCGTATTGTACAGGAAATGAGGATTGATCTGCGACTGTAATGCCAGTAACTGTGATTGCTTTAACTCGATTTCCTGCATATAAACCTGTCGATAAAGATATTCTAACCGTTCGCTCATTTTATTAAACTGCGTTGCCAGCATAGCGATTTCATCGTGTCCGCGGACATCTGCCCTCACAGAGAAATTTTCATTGGAAATGGAATCCATTTTATGACTCAATTCCTGAATCGGGCGTACAATCCGATTGGAAAAAATCAAGGCCAGCAATGCAAAGAAAAATGCGGTGAGCAAGGCTGTCACGGTCAGAATGTTGGTAAGCGTATTTTTGGTGGAATTCAGCATGCCTGAGACATGAATACTTCCAATGAGGTAAGGTGTATTTTCAATCTTGTATGCAGAAATAAAACATTGATTATCCAAAACCGTGTTCTGGCGGCTTTCAGCCAGTTGTTGTAATGCTGCAAAATTATATTGACATAAAACGGTATCGTAATTTTGATTGCTGTTGGTTGACAGTAACATGTTGTCTGTAGAATCCATGATAAAATAGTAGGAATTTTTATCCAACATGGAGTTCTGTATTTTGTTACGCAGTTCCAGACTGCTGATAGATACACGGATATATCCAAGCGGAACCTGTAAGTTTGTCTTTTGTTTCATCAGACGTGTGATAAAAAACTGAGGTGCTGATTTATTTGTTGTATATTCCCAATAGCATTTTCCGTCTAGGCGTGTGGCTTCTTCTATCTGCTGTTCAGTGATGCGGCCGCTTGTCAGATAATTGGAATGGGTGTCTATTTGATTCCCATCTTTTTTTTGTATTACAACGCCGCGGTTGCCGCCAAAGACATAGGGGGAGGAATTCAATATGGTAGCTGCCTGTGTTGTAATATCGGCAAAATTCTCATGATCGGACGGCGTGATCAGATATTTATACAGATTGTTCTCCAATAGTGGGTACATGGTCAGGTCGAGAGATTCGGAAAAATAGTTTTCGGCAATGGAGGCAATACTTTTAATATCATTACTATAAATATTTGTCAGATTTTCATCGGCTTTCCTGTTGAAAATAATCGTGGCTACAGAATAGATGATGATCACCGGGAGTGTCACAAAACACACAAATAAAAACAGTAATTGCTTTCGCATATGGTCTGCCTCCTTTCTTAATGAAATTTCAAATGTAAATATTAGTTTATGAAGAAACGATAAATTTGAAACATATTGAATGAATTATACAACAAAAACTGTCAGAAAAGTAAGCTGTGTTCATATAAATTTGAGAAAAATCAGCAGATTAAGGATAACAGGTAAAAAACAGAGGATATTTATCAAAAAAAAGGATGTTTAAAAAGAATTAAAATACGGATATCCCTTAAATATATTGTTTCAGGATAAAAGAGGACATGAAATCAGGTTTTTTTTAAAAATGAGAAAATTTATAATAAGGCTATCAACAAAAAACAAACACACATAGAGGAGGAGCAAACATGAAAAAGAAATTAGCAGCGGTATTGATGTCATCTGTACTTGCGCTGTCTCTCACAGCGTGCGGCGGTGGAGAAACAACCAGTACAGACAGTAACGGAGAACAGCAGACACAAGAGGTACAACAGCAACAGCCTGCAGAGCAGCCAACAGAAGAAAAGGCGGGAAATGAGCAGGTGGAAATCACCATTACCCACTTCAATATTGAAGAGCAGCGGGAGCAGACAGCGGATTATGACGGATTCTATACGATGTTAGAAGCATGGCAGGAAGCGCATCCAGATGTAAAGATCACGCAGTCTGTTTTGGCAACGGCGGATTATGAGACGAAAATTCAGGCACAGGCAGCTGTTGGGGATATGCCGGATTTGTTCTGTGTAAAAGGGTCCTGGTTTAAGAATTTTGTATCCAGCGATCTGCTTGCACCGATGTCAGGGGCGATAGAGGCTTATGAACATAAAGATGCATTTCGGGAAGGCGTTTTTGATGCTGCAACCGTGGGCAATGAAATATATGGGATACCGATTCAGTTTTCCGTATCTTCCCTGGTTTACTACAATGCACCTATGTGGGAGGAGATTGGTTACTCCGAGTTCCCTGCTACCTGGGATGAGATTTACGATGCGATAGATAAATTTAACGAAAAGGGAATTACCCCGTTTTCCTTAGGAAATCTTGACAAGTGGCCGGCAGAATCCTGTATTCTTTCTGCCTTGGGGGATCGCTATACGGGCAATGAGTGGACCAACAATATTATTGCAAACAACGGACAGTCTTCTTTCACAGATCCGGAATTTGTAAGTGCGCTGGAACATCTTCAGAATATGGCCCAGAGAGGCGCATTTAATGCAGACTTTAATACGTCGCCCACCGGTCCGGCAGCAGAGCTTTATAATCAGGGGCAGGCGGCAGCAACCATCAACGGATTCTGGAACTTGGCAAACATCAATGCAAATGCCACCGATGAAGTGAAAGCAAATACAAAGATTGCAATTCTTCCGACGGTAGAAGGCGGTAAAGGAGCGGCTGGCAGCACATCTGGCGGATGCGGATGGTATATGGGAATGGCGCCTCAGGAAGATCCCGAAAAAGCAGCTCTTGTAGAGGATTTGTTAATGCACCTTGGCGGTTATGAGTACTCGGTATTCCTGACTGAGAAATATGGACTTGTAGCACCGAGCGTTGTGGAAGGCGTTGATGTATCCACGTTCCCGCCGGCTACACAGGAATATATCAAGTTAATGCAGAACGTTCAGCTGACACCGATTTATGATATTCTGATGGATGCATCTGTCATTGAAGTAATGAATTCCGATGTACAGGAATTGATGAACGGGTCAAAGGATGCGCAGACGGTAGCGGAGGAGATTCAGGCAGAATTGGATAATGTAGGTAAGTAAAAAGCAGTAAATGAGAAGCAGTAAGTAAGGGCGTCTCAATAAGCCTTTGGTGAAGCATATGGCTTTTGGGGCGCCCTTTGTGAACTTTATGGAATTTGCAAGGCTGCATTATGGAGGATAGTGTAATGAAGAATCGATTAAATCCAGGCCCGGTTACGTTTGCCATCTACATACTTCCATCATTTTTGCTGTATACATTCGTTGTATTCGTACCGATTCTGGTAGCAGCATATTATGGTTTTTTTAATTGGTCGGGAGGGACGACAAAAGAATTTATAGGGTTTGATAATTATAGGACTTTACTAACAGACCAACGATTTTGGAAGGCGCTTAGCAACAATCTGTTTCTGATTGTCTTTTGTGTCATTGGACAAATTGGGCTTGCATTTGTTTTTGCAATGCTTTTGGAATCCAGAGTTGCTAAGATGAAAAGCTTTCATCGGACTGTAAGCTTTTTCCCTTCTGTCCTGAGTGCTGTCGTCATCGGATTTATCTGGTCGATGATTTATGATTATAACTATGGACTTATCAATACCTTGCTAAAGTCAATTGGTATGAAGGATAAAGTGCAGCCCTGGCTGTCCAATGAGAAGCTTGTTGTCTTGCTGGTGACGATTCCGTTGATCTGGCAGTATGTAGGATATTATCTGATTATTATTGTATCGTCAATTGCCAGCGTTGATACTTCTATTTTTGAAATGGCTGAAATTGATGGAGCAACAGGATGGAAAAAAGCGGTATATATTACACTTCCGCTGATTAAGAATACGATTACGGTATGTATTACCTTGTGTATTGCCGGAAATATGAAGGCATTTGATCATATCTGGACACTGACAGGGGGAGGACCGGGAACTGCTTCCGAGGTAGTGGCATTATATGCCTATAAAACATCCTTTGCTTCTCAGAAGATGGGATATGGAAGCGCGGTATCCATCGGCATACTCGTGATAAGCCTGGTGTTTGTCGGTGTGATCAGGGGGGTCATGGATAGAATAACGAAGGAAAAGGAGTAGTCGGATATGAGGAAAAAAGATATCACGGAAAAAACATATCACGGTAATCTGCCGGCCAAAATTTTAGTAAATCTTGTTTTAATGATATTTTCAATAACTTGTATTTTCCCGGCTATTTGGCTTTTTTATAGTTCCATGAAGACCAAAAGCGAATTTTTTGAAAACCCTGTATCACTTCCATCGGCATTGGATTTTAGCAACTATATAAATGTTTTGCAAAAGAGCGATATGCTTTTATGGATGAAGAATACAGCCAGAAATACCTTTTTATCACTGATACTGATATTATTGATCGGATTTGTGGTTGGCTATTTCGTTGCCCGCTTTGATTTTAAGGGAAGGAAGCTTTTGTATGCATATTTCCTGTTAGGCATGTTGATTCCAATCCATGCCATTATGATTCCCATGTATATTTTATTTACCAAGGCGGGTTTGGGAGACAGTTGGTATACGCTGATTTTCCCATATACAGCATTTGGGATTCCTATTTCGGTATTTTTGGTAGAAAGCTATGTCCAGAATGTTCCCAGGGAACTGGAGGAGGCGGCGGCAATTGATGGAAGCAGTTTTTCCAGGACATTGTTCTCTATTATTTTACCGGTCTGTAAACCGATTTTGGTAACCATAGGAATTATACAGTTTTTTGCTTTGTGGAATGAATTCACATATTCGTTGATTTTGCTCAGTGATGAGAGACTAAAGACAATATCTGTGGGGCTTACCATTTTTAAAGGGCAGTATTCCACGGACTATCCGCAGATGATGGCGGCAATGTTTATGGCTATCTTGCCGGCAATTATCCTTTATTTTACTTTTTCCAAGCAGATCATCAAGGGTATGGTAGCAGGCGCCGTAAAGGGGTAGGGAAAGGGAAGAAAATATGAATCTTATAGAAAAGAAAAAACAATTTGAAAAGCAGTGCCATATTTATGAAAGCAGTACTTTGCGATTTGTGGGTATTGATGGCCATGATGTGTATAATACAACCATTCCTTTCTGGTATGAGGGAAAGCAGTATGTATTCGGCAGGGTGGAAAAGCGCGATGAGTGGGCCAGGTCATGGGTGAGGCTCTTTGTAAATACCGGAAAGGATGTATGGACGCTTGTTGCGGATGCGCCATGGTATCAATTGGAGGATCCCTATATCAGCATTATTCATGGAACTTTGGTGATGGGAGGAACGCATGTAAGATACAATACATCAGAAATCCAGACGTATTACGGATATTTTTATCAAGGGAAGAATTTATTTGATCTTCGGTATTATACGACAGGGCCGGACTATATGAAGGATATCCGGCTTGTCCCCACGGCGGATGGAAAGGTGGGCGTATTTTCGCGTCCAAGAGATGAAGAAATTCTGAAACGATATCAATGCGAGTCCATGGTTGGATTTACGGTAATTGACGATATTGATCTGCTTTCGGCGGAAGCGATTGCATCAGCACCCTATATAGAAGGAATCTTTGCCAAAGGAGAATGGGGTGGATGTAATCAGTGCTATCTGTTAGATACGGGATTGCTTGGTGTTATCGGCCATAAATGCTATAAGGAAAATTCCAATAGTGTCTATATGAATACAGCTTTTGTGTTTGATCCTGCGGAAAGAAAGGTTTTGGAAGAAAAGATTATTGGAACAAGGAAATGTTATCCGGAGGGGCCGGCTAAGGTGCCGACTTTGACAGATTGTGCTTTCACTTCCGGAATCGTGATGCGGGAAGATGGCAAAGCAGATTTATACAGTGGAATTGGAGACTGTCAGGAGGGGCGTATTGTGATAGATTACCCTTTTGCAGGATATGGAGAAATATGTCAGGCAAATAGATAACATGCAGGATAGAGGACAGAAAATGAAAAAGAAGATACATATCATTTCCCACACGCATTGGGACAGAGAATGGTATTTGAGCAGTCAATATGTGAATCGCTGGATACCGGTTTTCTTTAACAACTTATTTAGAATGTTGGAAAAAGAGCCGGATTATCGGTTTGTTCTGGATGGGCAGACCTCTATTATAGATGACTGCTGCGCACAGATTCAGGCGGAAGGCGAATCGGGCACCGATGCGTTTATGGACACGGTAAAGAAATATATACAGCAGGGAAGAATTATCATAGGGCCATATTATTTGCAGCCGGATTGGCAGTTGATCAGTGAGGAAGCTTTGATCAGAAATATGTTATATGGAAAGGAAATAGCAGAAGAACTCGGCGGCGGATCTAAAACAGGGTGGCTATTGGATAATTTCGGACAGATTTCACAGGCTTCTCAGATTCATGAACAGTTTGGGATGAAAGGAATCGTGGTCTGGCGGGGCGTTGGTTTTTTGCCGGATAAGATTCAGTCGGAGTTTTGCTGGGAGTCGCCGGATGGAACAAGGCTTCCTTGTGTTTATTTGTTGAGCAGTTATCGGAACGGGATGCGTCTGGCCTCTTATCCGGAAGAAGTACAGGGCCGGATTATCAATGAGGCAGACAAGATTGAAGGTTTTGCCCGGACGGACAATGTGCTTTTGATGAATGGATATGATCAGGAGATGGAACCGGATGATATTCTTCCCTACATCAAAGAGGGGCGGGCGGATACGGATCGGTATCAGGTGTGTCAAAGCATACCGGATGAATATATGGATGCAGTAAGGGATGGATTGAAAGAGGTAGAACTTCCCCGATTCTCGGGTCCTTTGTACAGTGGCAGGTATATTTCGGTATTTCCGGGTATTTTATCTTCCCGCATGTATCTGAAAATGCAGAACGATAAGGCACAGCGTAAGCTGGAGGAAGTGTTGGAACCGCTGGGGATTATGGGCGTTTTAGCAGGTGGTGCTTACCCGCTTTCCAAAGTAAACGAGATATGGAAATTGTTGTTGAAGAACCATCCTCACGACAGTATTTGCGGGGTGAGTGTGGATGATGTACATACAGATATGGAGAGGCGGTATGCAAAGGCGGAGAAGGAAATGGACATCTGCCTGCATGAGATTCTAAAGAAGCTGGCAGCTAAGATTGACACCAGAAAATATACCGGGGCACAAAAGGTCTTTCACGTATTTAATACCACATTAAGAGAACAAAGGCGTCAGGTGATGCTTCCTATGCCCGCTTCTTATAAATGGCAGATTCTGGATGAAGAAGGCAGGGAATATTTATGGCAGAAGACTGCCAGAGGCATACTTGTGGAAGTGACGGTTCCGGCATATGGATTCCGGACACTGGGTGTTTATGAAAGATTGGGGCAGGAAGTAGGAGAATCTTTGGAAACAGGCAAAGCAGCCAGTGGAGAGCCTGAAAAATATCCTGTGATGGAGAATCCCTATATACGTGTCACATTTCATAAAAACGGCACATTCTCTATGGAGGACAAAGAGAGCGGGAAAGTGTATCACAATCTTGGATATCTGGAAGACTGTGCCGATGGCGGGGATGAGTATAACTATTCTGATATTGCAGGGGATGTGCCAAGAACCACTTTGGAAGAAGAGGCTGAGATTTGCCTTGTGGAAGAGGGACCCCTGTGCACAGTCGTAAAGGTACAATATCAGTGGAGCCTTCCGGCGAAACTGGAAAAGGACCGTACAAAAAGAAGCAGAAACGAAGAAATCGTACCGGTTACGGTATATATGACATTGTTGAAAGACAGCCGAATTATACGGTTTCGGACATTGATCCGGAATCGCTGCAGGGATCACCGTATCCGTGTGATGTTTCCAACGAAGATTCAGACACAGTATTCCTATGCCCAGACCCAGTTTGCCGTTACCCGGCATGATATCATGCCGGAATTATTTGACAATGGAAGTATGTCGGAAGAGGTGAAACGGATTGTGGTAGGTGCAAGGGAAAGAGATGGAATCACACAGTTTCCCCAAAGGGATTTTGCGGCGGTCACGGATGGACATTATGGTGTCTGTATTTTGAACAGGGGACTGCCGGAGTATGAGGTGCTTCCCAAAGATACTACCATGGCATTGACCTTGTTTCGCTCTGTAGGGTGGCTTGCGAGAACGGATCTGCATACGAGGATCGGGGATGCAGGGCCAGAAATATTTACGCCGGATGCCCAATGCCTGCGTGATATGGAATTTCATTATGGAATCAGTCTGTTTGAGGGCAGTCTTGAGGAAGGAAGATTGTTAGAAAGGGCCGATGAGATGAATCGTTCTAATCCTGTGGTGGGCACAACGGTTCATGAGGGTAATCTGCCTTCCAAGTATTCTTTTTGTCATCTGGAAGCAAAAGGGGATATCCGTGTAACTGCGGTAAAAAGAGCACAGAATGGGGAAGGGATTATTCTTAGACTCTTTCATGCGGGACAGCAGACGGAAAGGGTTCGGCTGCTATTCGATGATTGCGTGAAAAAAGTATATGAGACCAATCTTGCAGAAGAAGAAAAGAAAGAAATTGTATTTGCAGAAGGGATCGCGCAATTGGATGTCAGGCCTTTTCAGATAGTGTCACTTCGTGTTCTGCCGGAAGAGAAAGTTGAGGAACAGGACTGTCCGGCAGAGGCTGTTATCTGTGACGAATGGGATGACCGCAGGGAATGGAGAGAATTTGATGCCTATATGATTCCGGAAATCGTGACCCGGCAGGATGTGGAAAGAGAAATAGCGCGCGCAGAAAAAGCAGAAGCAGAGTATGTTACACAAAGAGATATCTACTTTGCGCAAAAAGAGAAAGAGGAAAGCAAACAAGAAAAACATAGGCTGGCTGTCTTGAAACTGAATATGGAGATATGGCACAGGACGGCGTTGGAAGCAAGACTCTCTGCCATCTACACACGTAAGAAAATAAAAGAGCAGGATTGTGGAACAGACAAAGAATCCTACCGGGCATTTATGGAAGAGACAGATGCTGAGATCCGCCGGCTGGCAGATGAATTAAACGCTGTGCGTGTGGAGAGAAGAGCGGCTGAATACTGGGTAGATTATTTTAAACATTGTAAAAAGGCGAGTATGACAGAGACAGGGAATCAGGATAAGAGGGAATAGTATGCGGGATATGTTATTTACCTTGGAAAAACTGCGGAAGCGGACAGAAGAATTGAAGGAACGGAGATATTTTGGACATCTGAGTATTATGTCGTTTACGGCAATGGACGGTGAACTTTCAAAGGATGAAGTGTATTGTGAAGTGCCGGATAAGATAGAAGGCAGTCAGATGCACATTGGCGATTTCTTTACCGGACGGGACCGGTATATGTGGCTGGAGCAAGAAGTTGTCCTTCTTCCGGAGAAAGAGGGCTGTAAAGTGGCCGGATTATTTGATTTCGGCAAAACGTCGGATGGATTTATCGGTGGGTTTGAGTCTCTTTTGTATGTGGACGGACAGCCATATCAGGGAGTGGATACCTTTCATAATGAGGTAGTATTTCACGGAATGTATGACCGGAAAATCCGATTGACATTTCTTGTGTGGACAGGATTGGGGAGCGCGGAGAATGTATCCCGTTATTATCATCAGCTAAAGCGGGCCGAACTGGTTTATCTGCATGAGGCGGCGGACGAATTGTATTTTTATGCGGAGGCCATCATAAAGACGATTCCTTTGCTGGAGGAAGATAACACGGACCGGACGGACTTGCTTCTTTCGCTGGACAGGGCATTTTATGAAATTGCCTGGGAGGAGGATGAGGGGTTTTTTGTATCCGTAGAACGGGCCCTGAAGAAGCTGAAATCAGAATTGTCTGACAAGCCGAAAAAAAGTTCCGTGACGGTATATGGAATTGGACATACCCACATTGACATGGCCTGGTTGTGGAGATTAAAGCATACCAGGGAAAAGGCACAGCGTTCTTTCTCTACTGTAATACATCTGATGGAGGAATATGAGGATTATATTTTCCTGCAGTCGCAGCCACAGCTTTATCAGTTTGTAAAGGAAGATAATCCGGCGTTATATGCCCGGATAAAGGAGAAGATTCAAGAAAATAAATGGGAGCCGGAAGGCGGCATGTGGGTAGAAGCAGACTGCAACCTGATTTCAGGAGAATCTTTAGTGCGCCAGTTCCTGTACGGGATTCATTTTATGCGGGATGAGTTCGGGAAAAAATGTGAATATCTGTGGCTCCCGGACGTGTTTGGATATAGTTGGGCGTTGCCGCAGATTTTAAAACAGTGTGGCATCTCAACCTTTATCACATCCAAGATAAGCTGGAATCAGTACAATGAAATGCCCAATGATTTGTTCTGGTGGCAGGGGATAGATGGCAGCCGGGTGTTGACTTATTTTATTACAACGCCGTCAGAGGGACAGGATATGTCTACGGGGGTTACTTATAATGGCGTGATGATGCCCTCCGCAGTGCTTGGCAGTTATCGGAAGTTTAAGAATAAAGAGATCAGCAGAGAAGTGCTTCTTCCATATGGCTTCGGGGATGGTGGTGGCGGCGTCACCAGAGATATGCTTGAGATGCGCAGAAAAATGGATGCGATACCGGGCCTTCCCCATGTGAAAACCCAAAAAGCGGGCGCCTTTTTCCGGAAACTGTATGAAGCTGTGGAACAGACAGATCGTAGAGTTCCGGTGTGGAATGGAGAACTTTATCTGGAATATCACAGAGGGACCTATACATCCCAGGCATATAATAAGAAAATGAACCGCTATATGGAGAACCGGCTTACCGGGGTGGAAAACTTATGTGCACTGGCCTGGATTATGGGGGAATCGTATCCCCAGAAAGTATTGGATAAGGTATGGCAATGTGTATTGTTACACCAATTTCATGATATTATACCGGGCTCATCTATCGGCGAAGTATATCAGGATTCTGTAAAAAATTATGAAAAAGCAAAGGAGCGTCTGGACGCCTTGCAGGAAGCAGCGGCGGGGGTGATCCTGGAGCAGGAGGAAAATGCGTTTGTAATCTATTCTTCTTTGGGGATAGCGGGAAAAGGGCTTGTTGATATCAGGACAGAGGAGGAAGGATATTTTGAGGGAGAAGAAGGTATTCTTCCGGCGCAGAAGGTGTCTGGCGGATACTGCGTCCTGGTACAGACAAAGCCGTACCAGATGAGTCAGATATATTTTCGGCCATCGGCGATGCCAAAGAAAGAGACAGAATCTTTTGCAGTCAATCTGGAAAAGCGGAGACTGGAGACACCGTTTTATGAAATTGTATGGACCGAGGATGGGAGTCTTTGCAGCCTTTTTGACAAGGAAAATGAAAGACAGGTGTTGGAAGAAGGGCAGTATGGAAATGTATTGGAGGTATTTGAAGATAAGCCCTTGAACTATGATGCCTGGGATGTTGATTTGTTTTATATGGAGAAACAGGAAAGAGCAAAGCTGGCAGGACCGGTGGAAGTGATAGAGAATGGAACACTCAGAGCAGTACTTAGGTTTACGTATTGCTATCGGAATTCCCAGATCTGTCAGGATATGAAGGTGTATCGGGATTCCAGACGGATTGATTTTGAGACGAAAGCAGATTGGAGGGAAGATCACAGGTTGCTGAAAGCGGCCTTTTATACCAATATTCATGTGGTGAAAGCACTTTATGATATACAGTTCGGTTATGTGGAACGTCCGACTCATTATAATACAAGCTGGGATATGGCCAAATTTGAGGTGTGCGGCCATAAATGGGCAGATATATCAGAGACAGGATATGGAGTCAGTCTGTTAAATGACTGCAAATATGGGTATAACGTTTATGATAATGCAATGAAGATCAGTCTTTTGAAAAGTGCAAAATATCCGGATCGTCAGGCGGATATGGGGACGCATCAGTTTACCTATGCATTATTTCCTCATCGCGGGAATATGCTGGAGGGAAAGACGATAGAAGAGGCAGGAGAACTGAATGTACCGGCACTTGTTTTTGCCGGCAGAAAGCGCAGGGAAACAACAATCGTGGAAGTATCATCTCCGGCGGTGCATATAGACGCGGTGAAAAAGGCGCAAAAAGAGGACTGCCTGGTTGTACGTGTGCATGAATGTAAAGGAAGTACTGTCAAATTTGCTTTTTCATTTGGCTTTGCCATTAAGAAGATGGTGCGCTGCAATCTGTTGGAAGAATCCATGGAAGAGTATGCAGCAGGAGAGAGAATTACATTGCGGCCGTTTGAAATATTTACCGTAAAAATATATCCGGATATACAACGGCCGACAACTTGACCATAATATTTGCCGATTCACGGTTCTGGGCTGTTACAAAAGTAGAGGAATAATCTACCGGAGTAACAGCTCTGTTTTATGCTGCAAAAATAGAAAACAGCTTATATTGACAAAAACATCCCTATTGTATAAAATTAAGTACAATCCTTTGTATACAAAATGCAATTATGAATATCATTTCTGCCATAGAGGAGCAAGACAGGGGGAAAAGATGCAGCAGACCCGGGAAAGAGCCTATGCAAAAATAAATATCGGACTGGATGTACTGCGCCGCCGGCCGGACGGATATCATGAAGTCAAGATGATCATGCAGACCGTTGACATTTATGACGATCTGCTTCTGGAAAAGACAGCACAACCGGGTATCCAGATACAGACGGATCATGAGGAGCTGCCGGTAAACAGGGACAATCTGATTTATCGTGCGGCGGCACTTTTGATGGAAGACAAGAAGATGACGGAAGGGGTTAAGATTACTCTTACCAAACGGATTCCCATAGCTGCCGGTATGGCGGGAGGAAGCTCTGATGCGGCGGCCGCCATGCGTGGCTTAAATGTACTTTTTGATATGGGCTGTTCCGTGGAAGAATTGCAGCGTCTCGGGGTAAAGCTTGGAGCGGACATCCCTTATTGTATTGTGGGGGGAACCATGCTTTCTGAAGGAATCGGTGAGATACTGACGCCGCTTCCGGCACCTCCGGATGTACATCTGGTGGTGGCCAAGCCGGATATCAATGTATCTACTGCATTTGTGTATGGCAATCTGCATGTGGAACGCCTGCAGGAGCACCCGGATATTGACGGTATGGTGCAGGCCCTTTCGCGGGGGGATCTGCAGGGAATCTGTGACAGGATGGGCAATGTCCTGGAGACTGTGACGGTACAGGAATATCCTGTCATAGAAGAAATAAAACAAGTGATGCGAAAGAAGGGGGCGTTAAATGCCCTGATGAGCGGCAGCGGGCCGACGGTGTTCGGCATTTTTACAGATAGAAAGCTGGCGGAATCGGCGGCAGAAGCGATTGCCCGAAAGAATCTTGCTCGACAGATATTTGTAACAGGTTTTCTTACAGTATAGATACCAGAAAGGTCTCCGGATGTTATGAGGCGATAAGACAGGAAAGGCGTGGCTATATGGGTGACAACTTTACAGTAAATATGGACGAATTTCTTCCTCTTCGTGATGTGGTGTTTAATACACTTAGAAGAGCAATCCTGACAGGGGAGTTGAAACCGGGAGAGCGTCTGATGGAGATTCATTTGGCCAACCGGCTGGGAGTCAGCAGGACACCCATCAGAGAAGCAATCCGTAAGCTGGAGCTGGAAGGACTGGTCACAATGATTCCCAGGCGGGGAGCCGAGGTGGCACAGATTACCGAGAAGAGTCTGCAGGATGTTCTGGAAGTGCGGCGGGCGTTGGATGCGCTCTGTGTGGAACTGGCCTGTGACCGCATTACTTCGGAGGAAAAAGAAGCGTTGAAAAAGGCCTGCGATGACTTTGAAAAAGCCACACAGACCAGTGACGTGACGACCATTGCCGAAGCGGATGTGGCACTTCATGATATCATTGTGCGGGCTACGGGCAATCAACGGCTGATTCAGCTGATTAACAACCTTTCGGAGCAGATGTACCGATATCGGTTTGAGTACATTAAAGACGAGAAAGGTCATGAGAATCTGGTAAATGAGCATAGAATGATATATGAAAGTATCCTGAGGGGCGATAAGAAAAAGGCGGCGGAAGCGGCAAAACTCCATATTGACAATCAGGAAAAATCTATTATCAGACAGATTCGTCTGGAGCGGGAGCAGCAGCTGAAAAAGAAAAGATAGGCACGTATAAGAAAACGCATGGCGGGTACACTCCTAATGTCAGTAAAAGCCTGACAGATAGGAGTGTATCGTATGTGGAACAGATTGAGAACCCTTGCGGTCAGTGTGTTTGCGGTGGCCTGGTGGGGAATTTTATATCCGGAACTGTGCTTTACGGAGGAAACTTTTGAGCAGGTCGTTGTTACGGAAGAGTTTCAGGGGATGACACAGCAGGAGATTTATGGACACCTGTTGAAAGCGTCAGGAGATGAGATCGTGATTAAGAGCAGATTTCTGGAATGGTATCAAGAGAATGTGGCAGGGAAGGGCAAAGAGTAAGATGAACGGACAGGAAGAGTGGCATAACAGCCCTATCGGGGTATTTGATTCCGGCGTGGGCGGGCTGACGGTAGCACGGGAAATCATGCGTCAGCTGCCTAACGAGCGGATCGTATACTTTGGGGATACGGCGCGGGTGCCTTATGGCAGTAAATCCCGGGAAACGGTGATGAAATATTCCAGACAGATTGTGAATTTTCTAATGACACAGAAAGTCAAAGCTATTGTGGTGGCATGTAATACAGCCAGCGCTTATGCGTTGGATGAACTGGAACAGGAAGTGGATATTCCTATTATCGGGGTGGTAAGACCCGGTGCCAGGGCAGCCATCGAAGCAACGAAGAATGGCAAGATTGGGGTTATTGCCACGGAGGCTACGATCAACAGCGGTATTTATAACCGATACATAGAAGCAAATGACAGTAGTGTCAGAATAATAGGTAAGGCATGCCCCCTTTTTGTCCCGTTGGTGGAAGAAGGATTGTGGGAGGATCCGGTGACGGACGAGATTGCCAGACGATATCTGACGGAGTTGATTGACAGTGATATCGACACTTTGATATTAGGATGTACCCACTATCCGTTGATCCGCTCTACTGTGGGCAGGATTATGGGAAAGCAGGTGACGCTGGTGAATCCTGCATATGAGACAGCCAGGGAATTGAAGGAACTGCTTTTTGCTAAGGGGCTTGAGAGTGAACACAGACCAGGACTTGGAACAGAACTGTACCGGTTCTTTGTCAGTGACGCGGCGGATAAGTTCCAACGGTTTGCTAATTCCATTCTGACTTATGGCATCCTGTCGGCCAAGGTCATCAACATTGACGAATATTAGCTTAAGAAGAACGATAAGGAAGGATTACTATGACAAAGGAAGTACTACTGACACTGCAGGGACTGCAGTTCGATCAGCGGGAAGAAAACGCTGACAAGATTGAGATGGTCATGGTGGGCGATTATTATAAAAAGAATGATAAACATTATGTGGTCTATGAGGAGATCACCGAAGGGTTCAGCCAGCCTACCAAGAACCGCCTTAAGTTCAGCGATCATATGGTGGAACTGACCCGCAACGGCCTGATCAATGTGCACATGGTGTTTCAGGAAAATAAGAAGAACATGTCTAATTACAATACCCCTTTCGGCCAGATTCTGGTGGGTATAGATACCAAGAAAATACAGATTGACGAGCGGGAAGATAATATTGTGGTGGATGTTGACTATGCGTTAGATATCAACTATGAGTTCTTATCCGACTGCCACATCAAAATAGATATCTGCTCTAAAGAAAACCGGGACTTCTCTTTGCTGTCATAGAAGTCCCGGTAATCCGAGTCCGCGAAGCGGGTCTCGTTAACGGAGCGGCTTCGCGCCTGCTTTTTCCTGCGCTCTTTCCACAAGTTGTTTGAATTTACTCTTTTTCTTTTGTTCTACAGCGGCCTGTTTGCCGTGCAGTCCTTTTACGTCCGTGATGTAGATACCGCTGACTACGGCTTTCACTTCTTTTTTGATCGGTACGGAATCAAAAATTTTTTCATCACAGATTAATGACATAATCTGAGGCCCCACTTTGGCTTTTACCACTGGAAGCTTGGAACCGCGCAGCCACTTGGGAGTCTGTTCTAAAACGATCGCCGGCAGACCGGCATCTTTTATCTTCATTCGTTTCTTATCAATGATCAGCATAGATACAGTCTGTTTCATGGCATCAATCTGTGCCTGTTGTTCGCTCTGTTTCTTCTGTGCCTTCTTTCCCAGAAAATATAACACCACAACGGCGATGATCAATATTGCCAGAATCACTAACAAAACAATGGTAAATGTGCTCATTATCTATCCTACCTCCGGAATTACTTGTTTCACGTAATGGATATTTTATCATTGATTCCGTTATTGCGCAAGAATTTCCAGAGAAACTCCTGAAAGTCTTCCCAAAAATTTTTAGACGACTGTTTTGGCGCATGAAAAGAACAGAAGAGTGAGAGTGCACAATATAACGACAGAAATCAACCGTTCCACCTGGCGGAATGACAGTTCCGTTTGGCGGTATTCCCTGGTTGTTTGTTAAAATCATATAAATTATAATCGAATTTAATACGAAAACTATTTAATTTATACAAGAAGGAGGTTATGCTATGTTAAAAGCAAATACTGGTTCAAGTATCAACAGTAATCCCAAAGCTGCGGGTGCAGAGGCGGCAGCGAAAGCCAAATCCGGATTGGACAGCGTAAATATGGCGTATGTCTATGCCAGCTGTGATTATGATCTGGACGCCATGCTGGCAGGGATTGCAGAGGAACTTCCGGGTGTACCGGTTATCGGGAATACATCTTTTACAGGGGTGATCACACCGGAGGGATATATCACGGGTGAAGACGGATTCGTGGGCATTATGGCAGTATCGGATCCGGATATGACAGTAGGCATTGCGGCGGTGGAGAGAACAGACTGTCCTGTGGATGCCGGCGAGCAGGTGGCAAAGCTTGCTATGGAGAAAGCGGGCAAAACCACACCTCCGGATTATTATTATATGGCGGCTCCTTCCGGTCTGGAAGAGTTTTATGTAAAAGGGATTACAAAGGTGATCGGCCGCGTTCCGTTCTACGGCGGCAGCGCAGCGGATAACTCTATAGAGGGCAAGTGGAAATTATATACAGATAAAGGTGTGTTTGCAGACGGTGTGGCAGTGGCGTTCTTCTATACCGATAAGAAGATGACCAACAAATTTACCGGCGCTTATCGGGAGACGAAGGATGCAGGTATTATCACCAAGGTAGTTGACAACCGTGTTCTGGCAGAGATTGACGGTGTACCGGCACTTGAAAAATATGCGTCCTGGAGAGGCATGGATGTGGAAGAATTAAGGGGCGGCGCGCTTCTGGCAGCGACGATTACCTCACCGCTTGGCGTAAAGGATCGTCTGGGCGATCTGGTGGCTATCCGTCATCCCATGAACGGCAATGATGATTTGTCCATGAACATAGGAAATAATCTGGCGGAAGGTACGGCGGTGATCCGTATGGAGGGATCCGTGGATGAGTTGATTGATTCCACAGGAAAGACCTTGGCAGATCTGAAAGCCAAAATGCCCGCACCGGCCGGCGCATATCATCTGGTGCACTGCGGCGGAAGAAGGGCCGGCATCGATACGAGGATTGATGAGGTTGCCGCTCAGTTGAAGAAAGAGGCGGGTGACGTGCCGTTTATCGCAGAATTTACCTTCGGCGAGTATGGCTATGAGGATGACGGACTGAATACTTGCGGCGGACTGATGCTGTCATTTACCGCGTTTGAGAAATAACAACTTAGAGCAACAGAAAGGAGACTACATACTATGAAAATGTTTATTGGCGGAAAAGCCGTAGATGCGTCTGACGGACAGACAATCGATGTGATTAATCCCGCGACCGGTCAAGTGGTGGATACCATTCCCGCAGCGACCAAAGAAGATGTGGATTTGGCGGTAGCAAAGGCAAAGGATGCCCAGAAGATATGGGCAGATGTTCCGGTATATGAGAAGGCTGAGATCATGTATCGTTTCCTGGATCTGGTGGAGAAAAACAAAGAGGATCTGGCACAGACTCTGTCGGCGGAGACCGGGAAACCAATCGTAGAGGCGAGAGCGGAGATAGCCAATATCCCGATTGCTTTCAAAGCCTTTTCGGAGAGAGCAAAACATCTTTATGGGGAAACGATTCCGGCAGGAATGGAGGCTGGACAGGATAAGCATGTATTGATTACGAAGAGAGAGCCTATCGGTGTCATTGCCTGTGTGATTCCTTTTAATTTCCCTTGCGATCTGTTTGACCAGAAGGTTGCACCTACACTTCTGGCAGGTAATGCGGCTATTGTAAAGCCTTCCACGGATAATCCTCTTACACTCTGTAAGTTGACGGCGATGCTCGGAGAGGCAGGTGTGACACCTGGCGCCATTGAGATTGTGACAGGAAGAGGTTCCAAGACAGGAAGCTGGCTGTGCGGCAATAAGGACGTTCATGCGATTACCCTGACGGGTTCCACAGAGGTCGGTATTGAGACGGCAAGGACGGCTGCGGATCATCTGGCGCATATAGCGTTGGAGCTGGGCGGCAATGATGCCTTTATCGTGTTAGAAGACGGCGATGTAGATCTGGCGGTGGAAGAATTGATCTGGGGCCGTATGTATAATACAGGGCAGGTCTGCTGTGCTTCCAAGAGGTTCCTGATTCAGAAGAACCGTGTGGAAGAGTTTACTGAGAAAGCGGTAGAGCGTATCAAACAGCTCAAGCAGGGTATGCCTTCGGATGAGAGCACGCAGATTGGCTGCCTGATCAGCGAGAAAGCTGCTATAGAAGTGGAACGTCAGATCAACCTTACGGTGGAGCAGGGCGGCGAGGTCATTCTCGGCGGTACCAGAGACGGCGCTTTTATCAAGCCTACCGTGATTAAGAATGTGCCTAAGACTGCTGATGTTGCCAGCGACATGGAGATTTTCGGACCGGTTGTACCGATTATATCCTTCGATACTGTGGAAGAGGCCATCGAGATAGCCAATAGTTCTAAGTTTGGTCTGTGCGGCTGCGTGTTCACAGAGAATATGAAGACTGCCATGAAGGTGTGCAATGCTTTGGAATGTGGCGGAACCGTGATCAACGGAGCAAGCTTCTTCAGAAGTTTTGAGATGCCGTTTGGCGGATATAAGTATTCCGGTATTGGGACAGAAGGAGTTATGTCAACCTTTGATGAAGTGACACGCACAAAGACGATTGTGCTGAAAAATATTATCTAAAGACAGATTTGCAGAACAAAGTTTATTCTACAAAGACAGTATAGATAGTATAAAAAGATAAAGTAAAAAAGGGTATGTCCGGATCCCCTGTGATGGGAATCGGACATACCTTTTTTGGTGTCATGGGAAATTCCTGACCGCTTATCCGAGGCTGCGCAGCAGTCCTCGCAATCGAGCTTTGCTCGATTTGTTATTTTCCGAAGGAATTTACTCTGTGTATCCCATTTTCTGCGACAGCTTAGCGGCTGCCTGCTTGACTTCACGGATGACGGATTCCAGGGTATTGTCCGTCAGCTGACTGGTGGAGCCGCTGGCGCTGATGGCGGCCACCGGAGTGCCGCGGTAATCGTAGACAGGTGCACCGATACAGCGGTGGCCCTGCTGATATTCTTCGTTGTCCATGGCCCAGCCCTGCCGGCGGACTACCCGCAGATACCGTTTAAATTCCTGCATATCCGTGATGGTATTAGGGGTGTAACGCTTGAAATCACAGGCATGAAGCGTATGGTCCAACTCTTCTCCGGACAGGCAGGATAACAGACACTTTCCCATGGAGGAGCAGTAAGCCGGAGAGCGGAAGCCGACCTGTGTGTAGAGTCTGGTGTTAGGATAGACATCCATTTTCTCTAAATAAATAACGTCACAGCCGTCAAGAATACCCATGTGAGCAGTCAGATGCAGGTCACGCATCAGGCTGGTCAGGAAAGGTTTGGCTTCTGTCAGCAGTTCCAGACTGTTGATATGCAGGCTTACGGTTTCCATCAGTTTGTAACCGATAGAGTAAGTGCTGTCGGGATTTTTTTCAATATAATGTCTGGCGCACATGGCGGTCAAAAGACGATGCACTGTACTCTTGCTCATGTCCGTCGATTTTGCAATATCGGACAGGCTCATGGGAGTGCTGGAAGCGGCAACTTGTTCGATAATATCAAATACACGGTCAATGACTCTGACGGTATGTTGTTCTTCCATGGCAATTCTCCTGTCCCCGGCGCAGGCCGGATCAAACAGCACCGTAAAATAGATGCATTATAAGTTATCTATATTGTAAAATTGAGAGAAAATGATGTCAATAAAAAGATGTGCAAGACCCCCTTTTAAGAAACAGGGATTTGTGATATAAATAATAATATGGATTTGTATGCAGAAGAATTGAGGAGAAAAATTATGAAAAAGAAAATAAGTATATTTGCGGCGCTGCTTGCGCCGGTCCTGCTTTTGACCGGCTGCGGCGACAAGGAGTTTTTAAAGGATATTAAGGCCAGCGACTATGTTACGCTGGGCAATTATATGGGGATTGAGGCGTCCGCCAACCAGCCTTCCGTGCCGGACGGACAGGTGGAGTATTTTATACAGCAGCAGTACCAGACACCGAATATGCTGACCAGGGAAGAGGCCGGCCGGGCCGTACAGGAAGGAGATATTGTAAACATTGACTTTGTAGGATATCTGGACGGAGAACCTTTTGAAGGCGGCACAGGGCAGGGATACAATCTGACCATTGGTTCCGGGCAGTTTATTGCAGGATTTGAAGAGGGGCTGATCGGTGTAGAGATTGGAGAGAAAGTGAGCCTTGATCTGACATTTCCCGATCCCTATAAAGGAAATTCGGAATTGTCCGGTGCGCCGGTGGTATTTGATGTGACGGTCAACGGTATCCTGCCGGAACTGACGGATGAATTTGTACAGTCTTTGGGAGTCGGCGGCTGTCAGACGAGACAGGAATTGGAGGATACGATCTACGACATTTATTATCAGAGTGCGGTGGCCAGTTATGAAAATGAGATTGAGATGATCATGTCCAATACGATCATGGCGGGATGCACTTTTAAGAAAGAGCCCCCGGCAGGATTGGTGGAACGGTATCAGAATAGTATTGAGGTAACGCAGAGCAGGCAGGCCTCCAATAATGGAATGACATTGGCGCAGTATATGCAGGCGACCACAGGGCTTGATGAGGCAGGATACCGGGCCGAGTTTGAGAAAGCGGCGACAGAGATGGCACAGCGCTACATCATGTACCAGGCCATTGCCGATATGGAAGGGCTTGTGCCCACGGAGGAAGAGGTACAGCAGGAAATTGATGCCATGGTGGAGATTTATGGATACGCTTCCGAGGAGGAACTGCTGAAGGAAGAAAGCAGGGAGAACATCAGTGAAGATTTGATGCGCAAGAATGTGGTGGCCTTCCTGATGGAAAATGGTAATATACAATAGAAACAACGGTAGATTAAGGAGAGAAAGGCAGGAGTATTACAAATGGATTTGACAGATATTAAGGCGTTATATCGTAACAGCGAAGCATATATTGACCAGGAAGTGACCGTCGGCGGATGGGTCAGAAGTATCAGGGATTCCAAGACTTTTGGATTTATCGTGATTAATGACGGCACTTTCTTTGAGCCGCTGCAGATTGTGTATGGCGATACCCTTGCTAATTTTGAGAGCATATCCAAACTGAATGTGGGTTCTGCCATTGTTGCCAGGGGAAAGATCGTGGCAACCCCGCAGGCAAAGCAGGCCTTTGAGATGCAGGCGGCGGAGATTCTGGTGGAAGGCGCTTCCACGGCGGATTATCCATTGCAGAAAAAAAGACATAGCTTTGAGTATCTGCGGACCATTTCCCATCTGCGGCCCAGGACGAATACGTTTCAGGCAGTTTTTCGGGTACGTTCTCTGATCGCTTATGCGATTCACACCTTTTTTCAGGAAAGAGGTTTTGTATATGTGCATACGCCGATTATTACAGGCAGTGACTGTGAGGGCGCAGGCGAGATGTTTCAGGTGACTACCATGGATCTGCAGAATCTTCCGATGACAGAAGATGGAAAGGTGGATTACAGTCAGGATTTCTTTGGCAAGCCCACAAACCTTACGGTGAGCGGTCAGTTGAATGTGGAGACTTATGCTTTTGCTTTTAAGAATGTATATACCTTTGGGCCTACCTTCCGGGCGGAGAATTCCAACACTACCAGACATGCGGCGGAATTTTGGATGATTGAGCCGGAGATGGCTTTTGCAGATTTGACGGACGATATGATGGTGGCGGAAGCCATGTTAAAACATGTAATCCGTTATGTGTTGGAAAATGCGCCGGAAGAGATGAATTTCTTTAATCAGTTTGTGGATAAAGGATTGATCGAGAGACTGAATCATGTGTTACATTCGGATTTTGCTCATGTGACTTACACCGATGCAATTGAGATTTTAGAGAAGCATAACGATGAATTTGAGTATAAAGTGTCCTGGGGCTGTGATCTGCAGACAGAGCACGAGCGGTATCTGACGGAGAAAGAGTTTAAGCGCCCTGTTTTTGTGACGGATTATCCGAAAGAAATCAAAGCTTTCTACATGAAACTGAATGAGGATGGAAAGACAGTGGCAGCTATGGACTGCCTGGTGCCGGGAATCGGGGAGATTATCGGAGGCAGCCAGAGAGAGGACAGTCTGGAACTCTTAGAGCGCCGGATGGAAGAACTGGGACTAAGCAAGGAAGACTATCAGTTCTATTTGGATCTTAGAAAATACGGTTCCGTGAGACATGCAGGGTTTGGGCTTGGATTTGAACGGTGTGTGATGTATCTGACCGGTATGGGCAATATCCGGGATGTGGTACCTTTCCCGAGAACGGTGAATAACTGCGAATTGTAAAAGAAGCGGGATTCGACAGTGGGCGGAAAACGGCGATGAAGAAAAGATATACGAAAGGGATGTATTTCCTGTTAGCTTTCATATTGTGCCTGTTAGTGGTAGAACCGATATCGGCTACCACTATTTCCGATTTACAGGAGGATATTAAGAAAAACCAGTCCCAGCTGGATAAGACCAAGGATAAGATTTCTGATGTCCAGGATGCCCAGGAGGGCGTGGAGGAAGAGATTGCCGATTTGGATACGGAGATTGTGTCAATTCTGACGGATATTAATCTGATTGAGGATGCGATCGAGGATAAGGAAGAAGAGATTGCCGCTACGCAGGTGGAGTATGATGCGGCGGTTGCGGATAAGGAGGAACAGTACGCCTCCATGAAGATCCGGATTCAGTTCATGTATGAAAAGGGAGAGCTTTCCTATCTGCAAATGTTCTTTGGTTCCTCGAATATGGGGGATATGGTCAATAAGGCAAACTATGTGGAAGAACTATATAAGTACGACCGCAGACTTCTGGAAGAATATGAGGAGACGGTACAGAGAGTGGCGGCTCTGCAGGACAGACTGGAAGAGGATAAGTCTGAACTGGAGACTTCCAAGACAGAGTTAGAAGAAGGGCAGGCATACATGGAAGAAATGCTGGCTCAGAAAAAGGAAGAGTACGAAAATTATAATCATGTACTGGCGAAAGCAAGGCAGGAAGCGGCCAGCTACACTGCGAAGATCAAACAGGAGACTGCCCAGATCAGAAAGCTGGAAGAGGAAGAAAGAAAACGCCGGGAGGAAGAGGAGCGTAAGCGTAAAGAAGAGGAAGAGCGGCAGCGCAGGGAACAGGAAGCTCTGCAGGCCCAGAATCAGGAGAGTGAAGAGGGTGGTTCCTCGGAGAGCGGCAGTAAGGAAGTACCGAAACCTTCTTCTTCAGGCGGTGGCGGAAAAGGACAGCAGATTGCGGATTATGCCTGTAAATTCATTGGCAATCCTTATGTGGCGGGCGGCACCAGCCTGACCAACGGGGCGGATTGTTCCGGGTTTGTGATGTCGGTCTATAAAGAATTTGGCATTTCCCTGCCCAGAAGTTCTTATGCGCAGTCCACGGCAGGCACAGGGGTTTCCTATTCGGAGGCCAGACCGGGCGATGTGATTTATTACGGCGGTCATGTGGGGATCTACATAGGAAACGGACAGATTGTGCATGCCAGTACGGAACGGACGGGAATCAAGATTACTTCCGCCACCTATCGGAATATTATTACGGTGCGGCGGATTGTGTGACGGATAAGGGAAAGATTCACAGGAAAAGATTTACCTGTATAAAGGGATTGACTTTTGGGGCTTTTTCAGGATATGATAGCAGTATCGGCCGGCAGGAAGCCGGATTGGGAAACAAGAGTTTCCGTATGAGAATACAGAATGTAGCAGAATGATGAGACATAAAAAGGATCATTATTTGGAGTGCACAACTATAATATGACACAAATACAATAGAAAGCGTAAATAGGTATACACATGAAGGTATACGATTCTTCCAGGAAGGATTGTATGCCTTTTTTGCTTTATAGCAGGAAGAAATGAGGATAAAGATGGAATTAGCACAATTTTTTCAGGAAAATCCGAAAGCGGCACTGGCCTTTTCCGGCGGAGTGGATTCTGCATATTTGCTTTATGCAGCCGGACAGCTGGGAGCGGATGTGCAGGCATATTATGTGAAAAGCGCTTTTCAGCCGCGGTTTGAATTGGAGGATGCCAAGCGGCTTTCGAGGCAGTTATCAGTAAGACTGCGGATTCTGGAGACAGATGTACTGGCAGACAGTATCATCGTGGATAATCTCGGCGACCGTTGTTATTATTGTAAAAAGAAGATTTTCGCGGCAATCGCCCAGGCGGCGGCAGAGGATGGCTATCGCGTGTTGTTGGACGGCACCAACGCATCCGATGAGGAGGGCGACCGGCCGGGGATGCGGGCGCTTAAAGAGTTGGAGGTGCGTTCGCCTCTGCGGGAGTGCGGCCTTACCAAAGAGGATGTGCGCAGGTTATCGAAGGAGGCGGGCCTTTTTACCTGGAATAAACCGGCGTACGCCTGTCTGGCTACCAGGATTCCTGCAGGAGAGCCTATCACCCGGGAGAAGCTTCAGGCTACCGAAGCGGCGGAGGATTATTTGTTTTCCTTAGGATTTACGGATTTTAGGGTGCGCAGGATGCAGGATACGGCCAGACTGCAGGTGCCGTCAGGACAGTTGGAGAAGGTTCTTCTTAAGCGAAAGGAGATCCTTACGGAATTAAAACGTTATTATGGAGCGGTTTTACTGGATTTGGAGGGAAGGGAATGAACAGTGATATCAAAAAAATCTTAGAAAACGTAAAAAACGGTAAAGTGTCGGTGGAAGAGGCACTTCTGGCTATTAAGAAACAGCCCTTTGAGGACATCGGCTATGCCAGAGTGGATATGCATCGGGGCATCCGGCAGGGTGCTGCGGAGGTGATTTACGGAGCGGGCAAGACGCCGGAACAGATCATCGGGATTGTGGATACGATGAAAAAGAACGGGCAGCAGACCATCCTGATTACCAGGTTGTCTCCGGAGGCTGCCCGGCGTGTGACGGCGGAACATGAGATGGATTACCATGAGGAAGCCAGGATCGGGATTATCGGCAAAATGCCAAAGCCAGACGGTATTGGTAAAATTGTGGTAGCTACAGGCGGCACTTCGGATATTCCGGTGGCGGAGGAGGCGGCTCTTACCGCGCAGGTGCACGGCAATGAAGTGGTGCGTCTTTATGATGTAGGTGTGGCTGGACTGCACAGATTGTTGGCCTGTATGGACGACATCATGGAGGCTTCCGTGATCATTGCCATTGCAGGTATGGAGGGAGCCCTGGCCAGTGTGATCGGGGGACTGGCGGACTGTCCGGTGATCGCAGTGCCCACAAGCGTGGGATATGGGGCATCCTTTCAGGGAGTATCGGCCCTGCTTTCCATGTTAAATTCCTGTGCCAGCGGTGTGTCGGTGGTGAATATTGATAACGGTTACGGGGCTGGTTATCTGGCCAGTCGAATCAATCACATGGAAGCCAAAAAGAAGTGACGGATAAACATATGGACGCAAAGAACCAAGAAAAGGTAAAACGGAGGTTAAGGATGAAGACATTATATCTGGATTGTGGAATGGGCGCTGCGGGAGATATGCTCACGGCGGCGCTGTTGGAACTTTTGCCCGGACGGGAGGAGATAGTGGAAGAACTTAATGCTCTGGGAATCCCAGGGGTAGAGGTCAAGGCGGAAGCGGTAAGTAAGTGCGGTATCGGCGGTACGCATATTTCAGTGCGGATTCATGGGGAGGAAGAAGCGGAAATCATGCAGGAACACACCCGCGAACATGACCATGAGCATATGCATGAGCATGACCATACGCATGAGCACGACCATATGCATGAACATGACCATGACCATACGCATGAGCATGAGCACGGCCATACGCATGACCATGACCATACACATCACCATCACAGCGGTATGCACGAGATAGAGCATATAGTGGAGAATCTGCCCGTATCGGGACGGGTGAAGAAAGACATCCTGGCGGTTTTTGGCCTGATCGCGGAGGCGGAGAGCCATGTGCACGGCGTGCCGGTCACAGAGATTCATTTTCATGAGGTGGGTACCATGGATGCCGTGGCGGATGTGGCGGCTGTATGTGTATTGATGGACAGACTGGCACCGGATCAGGTTATCGTATCGCCGGTGCATGTGGGCAGCGGCCAGGTGAAGTGTGCGCATGGGATATTGCCTGTACCGGCACCGGCAACGGCCTATATTCTGAAAGATGTGCCCATTTACGGCGGGGAGATTCGAGGAGAGCTCTGTACCCCGACGGGGGCGGCGCTATTAAAATATTTTGCGGACTGTTTCGGCGCCATGCCTGTTATGCGTACCACGGCAATCGGTTACGGCATGGGCAAAAAGGATTTTCCGGCGGCCAACTGTGTGCGTGCTTTGTTGGGCGAGACGGAAAGTACAGGGGATACCGTGGCGGAACTTTGCTGTAATGTGGATGATATGACTGCGGAGGCTGTGGGATTTGCCATGGAGACACTTCTGGCGGCAGGGGCGCTGGAGGTCTATACGGTTCCTGCAGGGATGAAGAAATCCCGGCCGGGCATTGTACTCAATGTCATGTGTAAAGAGTCCATGAAAGACGAGATGGTGAAGCTGATTTTCCGGCACACCACGACCATTGGTATCCGGGAAAACATTTCCAGAAGATATACGCTGGGCCGCTCCATAGAATATGTGCAGACCCAGTACGGTGAGATTCGCAAAAAGGTTTGTACCGGTTATGGTGTGACGCGGGAAAAGTATGAGTATGAGGATCTGGCGCGCGTTGCGCGAGAGAGAGGTCTGTCTGTGGGGGAGGTACTGGCAGCATTGTGAAAAGTTGTGCATGAGATAGGGGGATAAGATGAGGATGAGATGGAAAAATCATAGAAAGAAATTGAGAAACTACAGAAGATGCCGTCCCCTGATAATGCTCACAACCGTATTATTGTTGACAGCCTGCGGTAAGACTGAGGAACAGACAACGGCAGGGGAGACAGAGGAGGCACAGGATAGTCACAGTACCTTGGTCTATGGCAGCGGCGATTATACAAGAATCAATCCGGCCATGGATGAGCACGGGGAGATCAATCTGCTTCTTTTTAACGGACTTACGGCTCATAACGGCGATAATGAGGTGGTTCCCGGACTGGCCAGAAGCTGGGAGTATGACGAGGCATCCTGCACTTATATGTTTTATTTGGAAGAGGGTGTGCAGTGGCATGATGGGGAACCATTTACGGCGTCCGATGTGAAGTTTACGATCGAGGCCATTATGGATCCCGATAATGGTTCTGAAAATGCGCCTAATTATGAAGATGTGGAGGAGATTCAGGTGGTGGATGACCATACGGTTTCTTTTCGGCTGGCGGCGCCTAATGTGGCGTTTCTGGACTATATGACAATGGCGGTGCTTCCGGAGCATCTATTGGCAGGAGAGGACATGCAGGAGTCGGATTTCTTTCGGCATCCCATTGGAACTGGGCCCTATATGCTGGAAAGCTGGGACGAGGGGCAGGCCATTGTGTTGACCAGAAATGAGTCGTATTTTCAGGGAGTACCCGGTATTGAGAAAGTGATTTTTAAGATTGTACCTGACGATAATGCCAAGGCAGTCCAGGTGGAATCGGGAGAGTTGGATCTTGCATTGCTTCCGCCCAAAGACGCCAGGAACTTTGCAGAACGGGAGGGGTATGTCTGTTATACCATGGAGACTTCCGATTACCGGGGGATTCTGTTTAATTTCCAACATGACTTCTGGAAGAAAAACAGAGACATTATTCCCGCAGTCTGTTATGCCATTGACAGACAGGCGATTGTGGACGCAGTCCTGTTGGGGCAGGGAATACCGGCTTATGGGCCTTTGCAGCGCAACATCTACAATTATGAGGAAGTGGAGCATTATGATTATGATCCGGCAAAGTCCAGGGCGGTATTGGAGGATCTGGGATGCGTGATGGGAGAAGACGGCGTTTATATAAGAAACGGGCAGCCGCTTTCTTTCATAATCAGTGTGGGCGCGGGAGATCAGGTGCGTCTGGATATTGCCCAGGCGGCGGCCCAGCAGATCAAAGAAGTCGGAATTGATTGTAAGGTGGAGATTCCCACACAGATAGACTGGAGCGGCCAGATGGCTTATCTGATTGGCTGGGGAAGTCCTTTTGACGCGGATGATCACACCTATAAAGTGTTTGGAACAGATAAAGGAGCCAATTACAATGCGTATTCCAATGCCCTGGTAGATCAGTATCTTGTGAAGGCGCGGCAGTCCGATGATTCTAAAGTCCGGGCGGAGAATTATGCCCGGTTTCAGGAAGAACTTGCCAAGGATCCTGCCTATGCCTTTATCTGCTATATAGATGCCGATTATGTGGCCAAAGATACGATACATGGGATATCGCCCGATACCGTTATGGGACATCACGGTGTGGGGATTTTCTGGAATATAGCGCAATGGACGATGGAGTAACAGGAAAACGAGGTTTGCCTATGTCAGAGTTGTTGGAAGTACACAACCTGTCGGTCAGCTTTGATACGCCGGCGGGAGAGATACAGGCTGTGAGGGATGTGAGTTTTACTCTGAAGGCAGGAGAAGTGCTGGCTTTGGTAGGAGAGACGGGGTGCGGCAAGAGCGTGCTGTGTAAGAGTATTTTGCGTCTTTTGCCGGATATTGCCAGAATCAAGGGGGGACATATTCTCTTAGAAGGCGTGGACATCACAAGGTACCGGGAACAGGATATGCGAGGACTGCGGGGAAAGACTTTTGCCATGGTGTTTCAGAATTCCATGACGGTTTTAAATCCTTCTTTATCCGTATGGTCGCAGATTTCGGAAGCGGTGAAAATACACGGGCATGGAATGTCCAGAGAAGATGTGGAGCGCCGGGTGGTAGAACTGCTTTATCTGGTAGGTTTGGAGAATCTGAAAGAGAACAGACGGTTGTATCCGCATCACTTGTCGGGAGGGATGCGGCAGCGCTGTGTCATGGCTATCGCTTTGGCGGCAGATCCAAAGCTCTTGTTTGCGGATGAGCCCACCACGGCGCTTGATGTGACGATTCAGGCACAGATACTGGATCTGCTGAAACAAGTGCAGGCAAAATGTCATACGGCTACAGTCTTTGTAACCCATGATCTGAGCGTGGCGGCACAGGTGGCAGACCGGGTAGCGGTAATGTACGCCGGCAAAATCGTGGAAATCGGTACTGCCAAGGAGGTTTTTCATGACCCCAGACATCCGTATACCTGGGGGCTGATGCAGGCGCTTCCGGCTTTTGCCGGGAAAAGAGACAGTCTGTATTCGATTCCGGGGATGCCGCCGACATTGATCGATCCGCCCAAAGGCGATGCCTTTGCCTGCCGTAATGTTTATGCCCTGGCAATAGATTATGAGAAAGAACCGCCCATGTTTCAGGTGACAGATACGCATTTTGCGGCAACTTGGCTGTTGGATGAACGGGCAAAAGAACTTGGCATCAAGGCGCCGGTTCTGTCTGGTTCTTTGTGTTGCCCAGATTCGCCTTGTCCGGATTTGGAAGAAGATATTCTTCTGGATGTACGGCATTTGACGCATGTGTTTGCAGTGACCAGAAAGGAATCTCTGACGGCGGTAGATGATGTTTCTTTTCAGATTCATAAAGGGGAAATCTTCGGATTGATCGGAGAGTCAGGTTCCGGCAAATCCACGGTGGCACGATGCATTATGAATGTGTACCGGCCTACGGCCGGCACGGTACGATATCAGGGAATCAATATCTGTAATCCCCGGGAACTCCGGGCGCATAAGAAGCTGCTGCAGTCCGCCAGACAGATTATTTTCCAGGATTCCGATGCCAGTCTCAATCAACGCAAGAAAGTTTGTGATATCATAACGGAGCCCATGAAGTTACAGCATGTGAAACCGCCCAGGGGAACCTATCGTGCCGAGGCGGCATTTCAGATGCAGTATGTGGGACTTGCAGAGTCCTATCTGGATCAATATCCATCCGAACTCTCCGGGGGACAGAGACAGCGGGTGGCCATTGCCCGGGCACTCTCCATGGAGCCTGCTCTTCTGGTGGCAGATGAACCGATTGCTTCCCTGGATGTGTCCATGCAGGCGCAGATCGTGAATCTTTTCAAACATTTACAGAAGGAACACGGTTTTTCTTTTCTGTTCATTGCTCATGATCTGTCCATGGTGAAGTTTCTCTGTGACCGGGTAGGCGTTATGTATCAGGGCAGACTGGTGGAGACAGGAACCGTGGAGAAAATTTTCGGACATCCCGTGCATCCTTATACCCGAAGACTTGTGGAAGCTGTACCGGTTTTGGATTTTGGTTGAGAATGACAGGAGAGGAGGCAGAACCGTTGAAAATTCGGAACTATATAACAAGCATGGGGAAAAAGCTGCTGCTTTTTGTCATAAGCGTCCTGATTTTGTCTCTCCTTGTCTTTTATATTTCTCGTCTGTCGCCGGGAGATCCCCTGGTGTCATATTACGGTGACAGGGTGGAAAAAATGAGTACCCAGGAACGGGAGTGGGCCAGAGAGCGCCTGGGACTTAACAATCCGATTTATGTTCAATATATACGATGGCTGCAGAATGTTTTGGAGGGAAATTTCGGAATTTCCTACAAATATAAGATGGACGTGACGGAAGTGATCGGCGGCAGGATTATCAACACACTGCTTCTTGGCGGTATCGGATTTGTGTTTATCTTTCTTCTGGCGCCGGTACTTGGCATTGTTTGCGCATGGCATGAGGATAAATTGCCTGACCGCATACTCTGCCGGATCGGTACCGTCACAGGCTGTATTCCCGAATTCTGGCTGTCTCTGGTTCTGATTCTCATCTTTGCGGTATTTTTGCGGTGGCTTCCCAGTTCCGGAGCCTATACCATCGGGGCAGAACATGATGCGGCGGACAGAGTAAGACATCTGCTTCTGCCTCTGGCGGTGGTGGTCATGAGTCATCTCTGGTATTATGCCTATATGATCCGCAATAAGCTTCTTTCGGAAATCAGAGCAGACTATGTACTGCTTGCCAGAATGAAAGGTCTTCGTAAGTCACAGGTGATGTTGGGACACTGTCTGCCCAATGTTGCGCCTGCCTATTTCAGTATCATGGCAATTTCTGTGCCGCATATTCTGGGAGGCACCTATGTTGTGGAGACGGTCTTCTCGTATCCGGGGATTGGTACGCTTATTTATGAAAGTGCCAGATATCAGGATTATAATCTGCTGATGCTGTTAAGTCTGTTGACCGGTATCACGGTGATTTTTTGCAATATGCTGGCACAGACAATCAGTGAGCGGATTGACCCCAGAATCCGTTCCGAGGAGGAGGGCAGTTTGCGGGAGGTGAAAGAACAGTGAAGGATGGTTTCCAGGTGGTGGGAATCCAACAGCAAATACAACAAAATGTTGTAAAACCACAAAACCAATGGCAGGGAAAACCGATTTTATCGGCTCTGTTATTGTCATGTATCGTGATTTTATGCTGTGCCTGTGAGTTGATCATAACAAAGGATCCGTCATATCTGGACTTGCAGCATCACAGTACAGCTCCCAACAGCCAGTTTCTCTTTGGCACGGATACCATGGGGCGCGATATCTTTTCCATGATCTGGTATGGTGGCAGAATCTCTTTGTTTATCGGTTTTGTATCCACATTTCTGACAACGGCTGTGGCGGTCATTGTAGGTGCCGTAAGCGGCTGTGCATCCAAGAGGGTGGATGCCGCAATTATGAGAATGGTGGATATTCTGCTCAGTGTTCCGGATCTTCTGGTGGTGGTTTTGTTACAGGCGGCGCTGGGAAGCCCCGGTGTTGTAAGCATTGCCTTTGTGATTGGTATGACGGGGTGGATGAGTATGTCCAAGGTAATCAGGACGGAGGTGCGTCAGATTAGAAACAGTGAATATGTGATTGCGTCTAAATGTATGGGCGGCGGTTTCTTTCATGTACTGTGGCATCATCTTGCACCGAACTTCATATCTTCTGTCATGTTCATGGTGGTTATGAGTATCCGCAGTGCGATTGTAGCGGAATCGACTTTAAGTTTTATGGGAATGGGACTGCCGGTGGAAGTGATCTCCTGGGGAAGTATGTTATCTTTGGCCGGCCAGGCCCTGTCAGGGCGTGCCTGGTGGATGATTTTGTTTCCGGGCCTTTTTCTGGTGACGACCTTAGTGTGTCTGACGAATCTGGGCAATCATTTGCGGGGGCATGTCAACCGAAGACATAGCAATCTGTAGAAAAACTCGAAAAGATACAAAGTTTCTGTTTTTTCTTTGATGAGTATATTCCAAGTACAACTAAAATATTAAATCTACCATGGAAAAAGAGGTTTGTCTATGATATAATGAATAAGTAATCGTTAGCTTTAATAATTTAGATGAATATAATAGGTTTTGCTAAATCGTTGTTTTCTAATCTTCTTATACTCTATAGTCATTCGATTTTAGTCATTTTGTCTATTTTATTAAATCCGTGTGAGAATGGGGGGATACTCTATGGTAAGAAAAAAAGGAGGTAGTACAGACAAATCCGGAGGAGAAACAAAAGCAGGAGAATTTATCAGCATTGAGAAAAAGATTTCAAAACGGTTTGGACAGATGGTCATGCTTTGCTGTATTGTGCTGGGGGTTATTTCTTCTGTTTTGAGCTATGTTTCATCCATCAGCGCCGTATCGGAGACAATCAATAATACCTCAGATGTAGCGGCAAATTATGTTTCGGCATCTCTGCAGCAGTATGTTGCCATTGCGTATGAGACAGGTAGTATTGCGCGGCTTGCAGATGCGGATAGAGCCGTGGAGGAAAAAGCCGATATATTGAACCAGAGGATTAAGGATCATGGGTTTGACGGAGGCTATATTATCGACAGCAGCGGCGTGGATATTATTTCGGGGGCGAATCTTTCTGACAGAGATTATTTTAAAGAGGGCATGAAGGGGAATACCTATATTTCAACGCCGGCGTACAGCGATGTTACCCAGAAGGTATCTTATGTTGTGGCAGCGCCTTTATGGGAGGGCGGTATTCCCGGTACGACACCGGTTGGCGTCATTGCGTATGTGCCCAACGGTGAGTTCTTAAATGATGTCATGCGTTCCATTAAGGTCGGAAAGGGCGGCACGGCCTTTATGTTAGATAAGAACGGGATCACGATTGCGGATTTAGACTCATCGCTTGTGGGAGTGGAGGATAGTCTGGCTCTTGGACAGACAAACTATAGACTGCGGAAATACAGCAAGATCTGTGAAAAAATGGTTGCGGGAGAGAATGGTACAGGTACCTACAGCTATAATGGCAAGACCAAAGTAGTCGCCTATTCGCCGGTTCCGGATACGGACGGATGGAGTATTGGGGTTGCGGCGGTGAGAAATGAATTTCTGGTGATGTTTTATATTTCGCTTGGACTTACCATCGTCTTTGTGATTTTGTTTACTTTTCTGGGAATCAAGAATGGTAATAAACTGGGCAAGGCGGTGGCGCTGCCTCTTATCAGAGCGGTAGACAGACTGAAACTTCTGGCGGCAGGTGATATCCACTCAGAAGTACCGGTTCCTACGGAAAACGATGAGACCGCAATTTTGCTGAATTGTCTGTCGGAAACGATTCAGGATCTGAATACGGTTATTCTGGATATCAGCAATAACATGGCGGAACTGGCGGAAGGAAACTTTATGATTGATGTGGATGAGGATTATAAAGGAGATTTTGTCCAGATCAGCGAGTCCTTCCGTGGCATTGTCGAGTCGCTCAGCGCAGCCATGAGGGATATAGACAACAATGCGGAAAATGTCCGCAAGGGTGCGATGGACTTGGCGGGCGCATCGCAGGTATTGGCGGAAGGCGCTACGGATCAGGCCAGCGCGATTGAAGAATTGACGGCAACCATGACGGATATATCGGAAAAAATCCATGTCAATGCCGAAAATGCAGAAAAAGTCAGGGTGATCGTGACAGGCATGAATGATCAGGTCATGGAAAGCGATAAACAGATGCGGGCAAGTACGGAAGCGATGGGAAGAATCAGAGAGGCTTCCAATAAGATTGCTGAGATTATCAGCAGTATTGAAGAAATTGCTTCGCAGACAAACCTCCTTGCGTTAAACGCTTCCATTGAGGCGGCAAGGGCA
>DKZA01000046.1:48843-90247 GCA_002492525.1 Lachnospiraceae bacterium UBA7086
GCTTCCATTGAGGCGGCAAGGGCAGGCGAGGCAGGCAAAGGGTTTGCTGTGGTTGCCACGCAGGTGGGAATCCTTTCCGAGCAGAGCAGTGAAGCAGCCAAGAATACCAAGGATTTGATACAAAATGCAATAGCGGCGGTAGAGGACGGAACAAAGCTGGCTAACGCTACAGCGGAATCGCTGCTGCTTGTTGTAGATAATGCCAAAGTGGTGAGAGAAGCTGTGGCACAGATTGCGGAGGCTTCCGATAATCAGGCGGAAGCTACGGCGCAGATTACAGAAGGGATTAATCAGATTGCCGGTGTTGTGGAGTCTAACTCTGCAACTTCTCAGGAAAGTGCGGCATCTTCCGAAGAATTGTCGAGTCAGGCGGATCTGCTCAAAGAACTGGTGGAAAGATTTAAGTATGAAGCTTAGATTCCAAGGGGAATCATTTTTGAGAATATAGGAAGGAGACGGCAGCCGGTAATTATGGGCTGCCGTCTCCTTCTTTCGTTTGAACGGTCAGTTCCTGCCATGTGGCATAAAAGGTCATATCTTCATAGATAGGTTTGTACATATCGTATGGAACGCCATTTTCGCTGAACCATCCCATAAACAAAGAGGGGGAACTGTAGCGGATCGGCACTGGCTCACCAGGGGGCAGTGCGCCGTCTTCAATGCAGTAAATCTGCCATATCTCATCATCTACTACGAAAGAGAGATTATGATAGCTGACGCCCTCCAGCCAGACCTCATTGAGGAAATCCCGCCGCTGTTCAATGAAATGCTTTAAGAATTTCACACTGTTGTCATATTCCTGATAGTATTGATAACGGTTTTCAGGGGTCTCCCATCTGGCCCGGTCCATGGCCACGGATGCCCGGCTTTGTGCGACCATTTCTTCCAGTTTGTTGTCCAGCAGATCATTGAGATAGGGCAGCGCGCGTTCCTGGTACATGGTTACCATGTTATGATAAAAGTCTTCCTGCTCATACAGTTGTGCAAATATCTCTGTGCCATATACATGATTGTGGAGCTTGGTGATTCCTATGGGATTACTGGCAATTCTGTCCAGATTGCAGTTCCCGAAAGCCACATCATAGTCCCATATGGGTCCGGCATATATTTTTTCACTTACAGAGTCATCCGGTTTGTAGAAAAAACTACTTGTGACACCACCGTCATAATTTTTGGAAATTTCTTCCACCAGATACTTCTGGGCAAAAGAATCCATGTCAATGTATTCTGTATAATGCCGGCCGGTCACAGGATGTATCCCGTCTGATTCCATCACGGCATCCTGAAACTCCTGCATCAGGTCTGCGATATAGTCTACCTGGCTTTGTGAGGCATAGGCGGGACTCTGCAAGGTATAGCAGTCTCCCTGTGCGGTGATAAAACCGCTGTCCTGCGTTTCAAATCGTGCGGCCAGTTCCCGTTCCAGAAGATAGCCGCCGCTGTTATCGTCCGGGGAAATATCGGTGGACACCCACTTTCTGGTACCATCCTCGTTTTCAAGCCGTTCCAGTTTTGCTAATTCTCTGGTGTCATAGGCATCGTTCACATAGGTGTCCATATCCTTGATGTCAACGCTGTACTCATCCACCCGTATCTTCTCTGTCAGATAATAATTTCCGTAATAAGTATGGTTGATATACAGATCTATCATCTGCCCCTCAGGCACATAATCCATACCAAGTTCTGTGGCAAGTTCTGTGGCGATCTGATTGCGGAGCTTTGTCTGATCATACCCGTTGGCGATAAGATTCCAGGAGTCTGCCTGACCGAATCCAAAGAAATCTGTTTCTTCATGCAGCTTGATCTGATAAGGTTTTTTGGAAAGTCCCCAGGTGGAATTACCTCTGCCCCGGATGGCTTTGACACTGCCTGTATAAAGAGATTCCCCGTCTTCGTCAAACAAAACGGCGGCGCCGGGTTCTTCGTTGGATTTGTCTGCATTGATATATTCCAGGTTTCCCGACTTGGTGGTAAGTGCCATGACAGGCAGGGAAGAAGAGTACATGAAAAGAAGGGGCCTGTGCAGGAGGATGTTACCCTCCGGGTCCATCACAGAAAGGTCATAGGAGGTTTCTTCCGAAATCCCCAGCAAAACATCGGTTTCTTGAATCTGCACATCATTTATGCAGATGGTATTATGATCATTGTCCTTGAGAATCAGCCCCATATCCTTTGCAAATCCGGGCAGAAAAAAATAGCAGGTGCCGGCATCGCTCTGCCATAAAGTAACGTGAAAGTCAGAGGTATCATTGTTTAAGGACAGTGTAATCTCAGGGAAAGGTTCTCCGGGGTCTGTATCCTGCGGCAATTCCGCAGCCTTATCTTTGAAAGAAGCATCCGAAGAGCTGTTTTCCAACGCCTGATCCAGAAAGAGCTCTCCCTTCTGATTGCCATGAATCTGTTCGTCAACCACAGGATAAGCCATTATGACAATCAATATCAGACTGACTGCCATAACAAGCATCACTATGGATTTCCTGTTCTTTTGCATAGTTATCCTCGTTGTTTTTGGGTCCGAGGCTGCGAAGCAGTCCTCGCAAAGTTGTTTGCGAAGCAAACTACTTTTATTATACGTCTCCCCCACTCCCTTGGCAAGGAAAAAGGCTGGCAGGTAGCCTGAACAGATAGAAATTTCTTAAGGAAGCCCTAGAACAGCACCAGCACTTAGCGAGGTCATGAGTTGCTGCGCAACTCGTCGAGCTTAGTGTCTGTTGTGCTGTGAAAGGAGCGAGAGCGGGCTGACGAAGAAATTTCTATCTGTTCAGGGGTTATCCTTGACCAAAGTGTGAGAAGTTACGGAATTTCACACAGCAATTTGACACCTTAGATAAAAGTGAGTAAAATAAATCAGCAGTTTATGTTCCCGGAACAAAGTAAAATGGTAATACTATGGGAAACCTGCTTATGAGATAACAGGGGGTGTATGCTTGTGAAAACATATAGGATCCTTATGGTGGAGGATGATTTAAGTCTGATTAGCGGTCTTACTTTTGCTATCCGCAAGCAGGGCTACGAGATAGAGGTAGCGCGTACAAGTCTTGAGATGGACGCGCTGTGGGATGATGGGAAGTATGATCTGGTAATCCTGGATGTGTCGCTGCCCGATGGTTCCGGGTTCGATATATGCAGGAAGATACGGCAGACCTCTAAGATTCCGATTATGTTCCTCACCGCGGCAGATGAAGAGACAGATATTATCATGGGTCTTGATATCGGTGCGGATGACTATATCACCAAGCCTTTCAAACTGGCAGTTTTTCTTTCCAGGATTAACGCTTTGCTTCGCAGGAGCGATAATTTCAGCAGGCAGGATACGGAACTTTGTTCCAATGGGATTACGATACTGCCCCTGAAAGGGGAAGGCTATAAAAATGGAAAACCGTTGGAACTGACGTCGGGAGAATATAAACTTTTGTGTTTCTTTATGGAAAATCCTGATATGGTGCTTTCTGCGGAACAGATTCTTAGCCGTCTGTGGGATTGTGACGAGAACTTTATTGATAACAAGACATTGGCAGTATATATCCGCAGGCTCCGTATGAAGATTGAGGATAATCCCGGGGAACCGGTGAAGATTGTGACGGTGCGCGGTATGGGATACAAGTGGAATACGGATTTGTATGAGAGGAAAGGAGCAAGTTCCGATGAGAATTCTGGTCAATCCCAAGGTTAAAATCCTGTTTGGGCAGATGATATTCTGGATACTGGTTTTTTCTTTCGTTTCTGTAGGATTTCTCGTTTGGGGTGTTGGAGACAGAGCATATCTTTATGTTGTGCTGCCCCTTGCCATGGGGATGGTGGTGCTTGCAGCCTGCTATCGGTATTTCAGGGAGCAGGACAGACTGTTAGAAGATGCGGTGGCCAGGATTCAGGAATATATTGCAGGAAACCCGGATGCCCGTATTGAGTGCAATGAAGAGGGAGAACTGTACAGGCTGTTCCATGAAATAAATTCTCTGGCGGCTATCTTAAATGCGAAGGCAGTCAATGAAGGCCAGTCCCGCGCTTTTTTGCAAAATACGATCTCGGATATCTCCCATCAGCTGAAAACACCGCTGGCGGCTCTGGGCATCTATAATGGTATTATACAATCTGAGGCGCAGACAGACGGCCTTGCTACCATTCAGGAGTTTTCTGATCTGTCCGAGCAGGAACTTGACCGGATAGAAACGCTGGTGCAGAATCTGTTAAAGATTACCAAGTTTGATGCGGGAACGATCGTCATGGAGAAAAGCGTGGAAAATATTGCGGAAATGATGTCTGATGTGAAGAGACATTTTGATTTCCGTGCCGGACAGGAGGGCAAAGAGATTATCCTGACGGGTGGAGAGAACCTGTCTTTTTCCTGTGACCGGAGCTGGATCCTGGAGGCTGTATGCAACATTGTCAAAAATGCCCTGGATCATACCCAAAGCGGAGACAAGATCGAGATTATCTGGGGACAGTCTGCTTCTGCGGTGAGGATTACGGTCAAAGACAACGGGAGCGGTATCTGCCCGGAGGATCTGCATCATATTTTTAAAAGGTTCTATCGCAGCAGGTATTCCCAGGATACCCAGGGAATTGGACTGGGACTTCCCCTTGCGAAGTCTGTGGTGGAGGCCCATAACGGTACCATCGAAGTGGACAGCAGGATGGGATTCGGAACGGTTTTTTATTTGAATTTTCTGGTTACTACAAAATTGTAATCTGACGGAAATATGGTTGTAGTATTTGGGTGCTACTCTTTTACTCAGAAAGGGGTGCATAAAATATGAATCTATTAGAAGTCAACAAAATCTGTAAGACATACGGCAGCGGGGAAGCGGCCGTACAGGCACTTAAGAATGTAAGTTTTTCTGTTCCCAAGGGAGAGTATGTAGCCATCGTGGGAGAATCCGGTTCTGGCAAGAGTACGCTGCTTAATATGATCGGAGCGCTGGATAGCCCCACGTCAGGGAAGGTGTTAATTGACGGTAAGGATACCTTTGCCATGAAGGAGAAAAAACTGACCGTTTTCCGCAGAAGAAACATTGGTTTTATCTTTCAGGCATTTAACCTGATTCCGGAATTGACCGTGGAACAGAATATTATTTTTCCGGTGCTATTGGATTATCAGAAGCCGGACAGAGGCTATCTGGAAGAACTGCTTTCCGTATTGAATTTAAAGGAACGCCGCAATCATCTGCCCAGCCAGTTATCCGGCGGACAGCAGCAGAGGGTGGCTATCGGCCGTGCGCTGATCACAAGACCATCCCTGATACTGGCGGACGAACCCACCGGCAATCTGGATACCCAGAACAGCAGTGAGGTGATCGCCCTGTTAAAAGAGGCGTCCAGGAAATATGAGCAGACGATCATCATGATCACGCATAATCGTATGATCGCACAGACTGCGGACCGGGTATTACAGGTATCGGATGGTGTGCTGACGGATCTGGGGAGGTGTTCGCAGTGACAAACCGTGAGATGAAAAGTTATTTAAGTCTTATCCCGATTTCCGCCAAAGCCCGCAGAAAGCAGAATCGTCTCATAATACTCTGTATTATCTTTGCAGTGTTTCTGGTAACCACGGTATTTTCCTATGCGGAAATCATGACGAAGGGCGAAGAAGCCGTTATGGAAAGAAAGCACGGGAGCTATCATATTGCGGTAAGCGGATTGTCTGAGGAAGAAGCGGGACAGATTATGGCCCAGGAGAATGTGTCTGCGTCAGCAAGGTATCGTATGCTTGGAGAAGATATCTATGAAGGATATCAGATTGGTGATAAAAGAGTCATTCTGTATGGAACGGAACAGGCGTATATAGAGGATATCAGAAAGTATGTGTGGGAGGGATCTTATCCCCAGAACGATCAGCAGATCATGCTGAGTGAAAGTGCCAAAGAACGGTTAGGAGTCCATGAGGGAGATAACATAACCGTTCATACGCCGGCAGGTGATTTTGCTTATACGGTGACAGGATTTTGCGTGGATGAAATGCAGTTATATGATAAATATGACGGTGTCTGCGCATATCTGACTTTAAATGCGATGGCCGGTATCTGCAATGCCAATGGGTGTGGGGATGACAGTCCGGCACTGTATGTGCAATTTACCACAGAAACAAAGATAAAAGAGGCAGTTGACAATCTGAAAGCACAATACGGCTTAAGTGATGGAAATATTGAGGAAAACCAGATTACCATGGGTATGTCAGGTGCCAGCAGCAACCAGACGATAAACTGGTTTTATGGACTTGCGGCAGCGGTGTTTCTGATGATTCTGATTGCCGGTGTGCTGATGATTTCAAGCTGTATGAACAGTACTGTTTCACAGAGAATCAAGTTTTTTGGAATGATGCGCTGCATCGGTGCAAGCAGAAAGCAGGTGATGCGTTTTGTCCGTCTGGAAGCGCTGAACTGGTGTAAGAGTGCTATTCCTGTGGGCATAGGGATCAGTATTGTATTTACATGGGCTTTGAGTGTGTTTTTACAGCAAAAGGTAGGCGGTGAATTCAGCGACTATCCTTTTCGATTCAGTGTGATTGGCATGATATCAGGTATATTGGTGGGATTTGTGGCAGTACTGCTTGCAGCGTATGCTCCAGCCAGACGCGCGGCGGGGGTGTCTCCTGTGGCGGCAGTATCCGGAAATGCGGAAACTGACAGGAAAATTTCCCGTGCGGCCAATATCCGCATCTTCCGGGTGGAGAGTGCCCTCGGTATCCATCATGCTTCCTCTGTCAGGAAAAATCTGATTCTGATGTCTTTGTCTTTTGGGTTTACGGTGACTTTGTTTCTGGTCTTTTTTGCAGGGCTTGATTTTGTCAGGAAACTGCTTCCGTCCGAGAGCGATCTGAATCCGGATATTTCGATTGCAGCCATCGACAATGCCAATTCCATGGACAGGAGCCTGAGAGAAGAAATCGGTGCCTTGCCCGGTGTGGAGGCGGATTTCGGATGTGCGATGTCGCTTGCCGTGCCTGCTGAGATAAACGGGACGCCTGGCAGTGTGGATCTGGTCTCTTATGATGATTATCTGTTTCAGTGGACAAAGGATTCTGTTGTCAGTGGAGACGTGTCCAAAGTCCAGGGCGACACAAATTATGTGCTGACTATTTTTAACCAGAATTCCCGTCTGGATACGGGTGACAGCATCAGGCTGGGAGACACAGAACTGGAAATTGCCTGTGTGGTATCGGAGGGTATTGGGACCGAGCGCCCGGCGGTGGTCTGTACGGAAGAAACATTCCAGCGTATTACAGGGGAAGAAAACTATATGATTTTAGGTGTGCAGCTTGCTAAGGACGTCCCGGAAGAAACGGTAGATGCCATACGCGGCCTGGCGGGTGAAAACGAATGGATAGACAGACGGGAGGAAAGGCAGCAGAATAACACCGCTTTCTGGGTATTCAGGATTGCTATGTATGGATTCTTAAGCATTATTGTGCTGATTACAGTCTTTAATATTATGAACAACATTTCCATGAGTGTATCGGCGAAGATGAAACAGTACGGCGCCATGCGCGCAGTGGGAATGGGAGTGAATCAGATGATCAAGATGATAGCCATGGAAGCGGCAACATATGCGGTCTGCGGCCTGATTATCGGGTATGCGGGAGGGATGTTCCTGCATCGGCTGATCATGGATAAGCTGGTCTATTCACACTTTGGCGGATCCTGGGAGGTACCGGTAGAGCCGCTGACAATCATTACTTTGATTGTGATACTTTCCTGTGTGGTGGCAGTGCGCACGCCGGCAAGGCGGATCCAGGATATGGCGATCACGGAAACTATCAACGAGTTGTGAGTAAGATGTGGAGGAGGAAGAATGAAAAAAGAATACTTTGCGGGAAACAGAAAACGAATGTATGAGCAGATGAAGGAACATTCTCTTCTGGTACTGTTCTCCGGTCTTGAATTTCGTAAGACACAGGACGAGTACTACCCTTTTTATACAGAAAGAAACTTCCTGTATTTAGTTGGCATAGACGCTAAACAGGCAGTGCTGCTTGCGAGAAAGGATGGGGAGGGAGACGTAAAGGAATGTCTCTATATTCTGCCGCCCGATTTACTAAAAGAGCGTTGGACAGGGGAGCGCATTAAGGATAGGCAGGCGGCAGAGATATCGGGGATTAACGAGATTGCCTATACAGATACTTTTGAGAAGGACTTCCGTACATTCGCTGCCAGCGGTAATTATCACTATCTGTATCTGGATCTGTATAAGGAAGAAGCCTCTGATCAGGATAGGGCGTCTCATTTTTTCTGGAAGCGGGAAAGTACAGAGTACCCTTATCTTCGTGCAGAGGATGCAGATGTAATAGTAAGAAGGCTTCGTACCATCAAACAGCCCTGTGAGATTGAGGCCATGAAGGAGGCTGAAAAGATTACACGGGACGGTATTGTGGCCATGATGAAGGCGTCAAGGCCGGGAATGTACGAGTACCAGTATAAGGCAGAGTTCGACTATGCGTTAGGACAGTACGGCCCTCAGGGGCCGGCATTTCCTTCCATCATTTCCGCCGGCAGGAATAATTTCTGTATTCATTATTATGAGTATAAAGGAATTGCCAATGATGGTGATATGGTATTGAATGATGTGGGAGCCTGGTATGACAATTTGATGAATGATGTGTCCAGAGGATGGCCCTGCAACGGAAAATACAATGTACGTCAGAAGCTTCTGTATGAGTGCGCGCTGCAGACCTCGGATCATATGTTTGCGATGATAAAGCCGGGGATGGAGATGGAGCAGGTAGATAAAGAGGTGCGCCGGTTCAATGCAAGGCTTCTGAAAGAGGCCGGTGTGCTGAAGAACGAGGAGGAAATTGGGACTTACATGTGGCACGGCGGCGCCCATCATGTGGGATATGATGTGCATGATGCAGTGGTGCGGCCGGAGATTATCGCGCCGGGGATGGTGTTTTGCGTGGATGTAGGCATCTATCACGAGGAATGGGGAATCGGATTCCGGTTGGAGGATAACTGTCTGGTGACGGAGAATGGTTGTGAGAACCTTTCAGCCATCACGCCACGTACAATTCAGGAGATTGAGGATACCATGCAGAAGGGATATAAGTAAATGAACCAGATACTTATGATTATTATGGCAGCAGGAGCGGTAGTCGGCGGTTTTGACCGGATACGGGGAAATCGTTGGGGGTACGGCGCAAAGTTTGAGGAAGGATTTCAGTTACTTGGCAGTACCGCTTTGTCTATGGCGGGTATGATCTGCCTGGCACCGGTACTTGCCGACGTTCTGGGAAAAGCTGTGGTTCCTTTTTATCGGATGATAGGCGTGGATCCGGGCATGTTTGGCAGTCTGTTAGCGATTGATATGGGCGGATACCAGCTGGCAAAAGAATTGGCAGTGGATGCGCAGATTGGCAGTTATGCAGGGATTGTGGCGGCTTCCATCTTCGGTTGTACAGTGGTATTCACAATTCCCGTGGGTATGGGCATGATCCGGGAAGAGGACAGAAGATGTTTTGCCCGAGGCATCATGCTGGGACTTGTCACAATGCCTGTCGGACTGATCGTGGGCGGCGTGCTTGCCGGTCTTTCGGTGCCGGTCTGTATCTGGCAGAATATTCCGGTATTGGTGTTGGCGGCGCTTTTGCTGTTGGGACTGTGGAAGATACCGGAGAGTATGATCCGCGGGTTTTGTGTCTTTGCAAAAGGAATCCGTTTTATCATTACAATCGGATTGGTGCTGGGAGCGGTGGAGTATCTGTGCGGTATACAGTTGGTCAGGGGTATGACTCCTCTTACAGAGGCTATGGAAGTGGTTGCAGGGATAGGGATTGTGATGTTAGGCAGTCTCCCTGTGACGGAATTTCTGCAGCGTCTTTTGAAGAAACCTTTTGAGATACTCGGGAGAAAAGTGGGAATAAATGCCGCGGGAATGACGGGGTTATTGGTGGGAGCGGTCAGCGTCATTCCCGCTCTTTCCATGTATCAGGAGATGGATGATAAGGGAAAGGTAGTCAATGCCGCTTTTCTGGTGAGCGCTGCCAGTATGCTGGCGGCTCATATTGGATTTACATTTGGCACACAGCCGCAGCTTCTGGGTGCTTTAATTGGTGCGAAGATAAGCGGTGCAGCGGCGGCAGTTGCAGCAGTGTTTATGATAGAAATTGCTTTTCGGAAGGGAAATGGATATACTATAACCTAAGAACTTATTTTTTGGTGGTAAATGCTTTCAAATCGGAGGTCAAACCATGCGGATCGCAATTTGTGATGATGATGAAAGAGAATTGCATCGTCTGGCGCAGCTGCTTACGGAATATCAATGGGGCCGCGGGAAAAGCGTTGATTGTCATAGGTACAGTAACGGCACGGACTTTTTGTGTGAAATGCGGGGCGGAGAGTATGACCTTGTCCTGTTAGATGTGCTTATGCCGGGAATCAATGGAATACAGGTTGCGAGGGAAGTAAGACAACGGGACCAGAATGTCAGGATTATTTTGTTATCTGCCACACCGGAATTTGCGGTGGAGAGCTATAGTGTAGGGGCATATCATTACCTGCTTAAACCTATAGATACTGATTTATTGTTTCAATTATTGGACAAAGTGGATCGTGAATTGACAGCCCAGGATGGACAGGGATTTCTTTTGAAAAAACGGGAAGGCGTTGTCAGGATTGACTTTGCAAGGCTTGCATACGTGGAAGTCATGAATAAAACGGTGATTTGCCATTTGACAGACGGTGTGACCCATGAGACGAATGATGCCCTGGCAGATTTTGAGGAGAAATTTTTGGACAGAGCGGATTTTGTCAGGACTCATCGGGCTTATCTTGTCAATTTAAGCTGTATTCAGGCGATGGAAGCAGGTTTTGTTGTGACGAGGAACGGACAGCATATTCCGGTATCGCGTTCGCGCCGCAAACAGGTCTGGGATAGCTACATGCGTTTTGTACATGAGGCGGGGGCGGTCGTTCCTGTACCTGACGGATGCAGAGCAGAAGGATTGGCTGACAAGAAGCAAAACCCGGAAGGATCCTGGCGGATTTTGCTGGTAGATGACGACCAGGCGGAACGGACTTTGTGGATGGCTGTTCTGCAAGACCATGGCTGTGTGGTGCAGCCGGCGCAAAACGGCCGGGAAGCGCTGCAGATGATGGGCGGGGAATCCTATGACTGCGTGTTGTTAGATGTGATGATTCCGGGAGAAAATGGATTTTCGATTTGCGAAAAGATGCATGAGCTGGCGGAGGTGCCGATTATCTTCTTGAGCAGTCTGACGGAAACAGACAGTCAGATGAAAGGATTTATGGCCGGCGGGATAGATTATATCACCAAGAATACGCCGGCTTCCCTTTTTTGGGCCAAGGTGGAGACGCATATTAAACTTGCCGGATCAAAGCGCACGCAGCTGTGCTTTGGCCCGCTTCTGCTGGATCTGACAAGACATCGGGCATTGCTCCATGAGGAGGAATTAAATCTTACGCCTGTTGAGTTTTCTATTTTATGGTACTTGTCGGAACGGACAGAGCATGTTTATACGCCGGAAGAAATTTTTGACCGGATCTGGAGCGGCCAGCTCTGGGACGGAGGACAGACTGTGCAGACGCATATGTCCAGACTTCGCCGCAAGTTGGATAAGGCATGGGACGAGCACCATTTTATTGAGGCTGTCTGGGGACAGGGGTATCGTTTCGTTCCAGTGAACAGATGATTTTACATAAAAAGGAGAAGGGGAGTATGAAACGGCAAATCATATGGTGGCAGTTGCTGGCTGTTCTGACTGCCCTGATAGTTTTTTTTGTTTTTCTTTTTTATGTGGATAATAAATATCAAACCCCTCCGCCGTATGGCAGATCGGGTGTTCTGGCCCTGCAGGAAGAAACACTGGCGCGCAATACCCCTGTTTATCTGATTGACGGCTGGCTGCTTACAGATGCGCGTGTGACGGATAAGCCTACTTATATTGGTGAGTTTTCTAATCTGCAAAGAGGAAATCCTCTGGTAACGCCTCACGGGCAGGCACTTTACCAGCTGACTCTTCGTTATGAGGGAGCGCCCCAGATTGTGTCCATAGATTTTCCGCAGCTTTCTTCATGGTATTCTATTTCTCTGGACGGCACCTGTCTGGCGGAAGGATCAGGCAACGGACAGATTAGCTTTCTGTTGACAGAGGGGGATCATGTTCTGAGTGTGAATACCTTTTCAAGACAGGGATATTATAGCGGTATGTATTTCCCGCCGGCGCTGGGAACGGAGCAGACACTCTCACGGGTGAGAAATGTGCAGGAATTTGCCTATGCCCTGGCCTTTCTTCTTCCTTTAGCCCTAGCGGCGTTTACTCTGTTTTTGTGGCGGACGGGAGGGCAGATCAGCCGTTTCTTTGCTCTGTTATGCTGTTGTTATGCACTTTATATGTTTCGCTTTTTTGTGTATCTGTTTTCTCTGTCAGTGGTTCCTTACTGGTTTTTATTCCAAAGTCTGGCGTTATATTGTCTGTGTTTTTGTGTGGTGCGGCTCACCGCTTTGACTTCCGGTACGATAAACAGCAGGGCGTGGTGGCGGATGCGGTGGATATTGTTGGCGCTGCCGGCGGTGCTGCTGCTGTTATGCCTGCTTATGCCAGCGGTTTCATGGGCGGTTTTCATTCATAGCGGTCTGACTGATATTTATTATATGTTTACGTTTGCCTGTACTGTCTTTTTTGCGGTAAAGAGCATCGGGAAAGAGGAGTGGGAAAACAAGTATACGCTGGCGGGCTGTCTGATATTTGTGGCAGGACTTGTTCTTAATCTTTTGTCGTCCAACCGGTTTGAACCTATTTATTTTTACTGGCAGTTCGAGTGGTGCGGCCTTTTTCTGGTAATCTTGTTTGGAGTCATGATGGTATCGCGCAGCCGCCGAATTCTTCGGGAAAATGATGCACTCACGAATCATCTGGAAGAACAGGTACAAAAACGCACGCAGGAAGTAACCCAGCTTCTGGAGGAACGCAAGGCGTTTTTTTCTGATATGGCACATGATTTAAAGGCGCCGGTATTTGCCACGCAGTCTTTTATTGAGGCCATTCGCAGAAGCGGGGTCGGCGTGGATCTGGAACTTCAGGGGTATCTGGATCAGGCTGAGGCCAAACAGCGTGAGATGGCAAAGCGCCTTCAGGGGCTTTCTACCATCAATGCGCTGGATAGGATAGAGGAAGAACGGATAAGAATATCCGTCCGGGAAATGCTTGCGGAACTCTATGCAATCTATCATGAAGAAGCTGCGGTCCGTTCCGTGTATTTCAGGGTACAGCTGCCGGAGCAGGATGCGTTCCTGACGGCACAGCCGGCAAAACTGAATATACTCTTTGAAAACCTTATCTATAATGCCCTGCGGGTGACACCTCCTGACGGAAGTATCACTGTGGCGGCCAGGACAGAGGAGGAAAGAATCTGTGTGACGGTGGAGGATACCGGCTGTGGTATCCCGGAAGAGGAACTGCCTCTTATCTTCCGGCGGTTTTATGTAGGAACCAATAATAAGGACAGCGGTACGGGCCTGGGACTGTATATTGTACAAAGTATTGTGACAGAACTGGGCGGCACCATTGACGTCCGGTCTTCCATGGGTAAGGGTACTGTTTTCACGATGTTTTTTCTGCAGAATCATTAACTGGTTATGGCTTTTTGCTGATCCGGCCAGCCATACTGCCGGTGATTGCTTTGGTGACCGTTATGGTGATATAAATGCCGGCAATCGCTGCTGCCGTTACAGGAAGGAAAATTTTCAAGGGGCTTTTCTCCACAAAATTCATCTGCTTTTCGTGCCCGGATGCTTCGTTTAACAGGGTACTTGTCTGTTTACTTTCTGCTTCATCCGGCGGAATTGCCAAAGAAACTGTCTGGATATCCCCGGCATTATCTGTTGAAATTTCCAATGTGTCTGTCTGTGCAGGTTCAATGGCGCTAACTGGTATTTCCGATGCATTTATCTGCCTGTTTTCCAGAGCATTTGTCGGGGACTCGGATGTCTTTGTCGGCACATCCCCGGCAGTCGGTACATCCCCGGTATTGTCTGCGCCTGTCGGATTCCCGGAGTTGTCTTCTGCATTTGGGAAGGAAACCGATGGCGGCTCGGTGCTCCTCTCCGTGGATGATTGAGGCAGATTCGGCCGCTGGCCCTCTTTCGTGCTGTCATTTCGGCTGCCGATGCCGGCGTTGCCGTGGTTTCCGCCGGAACCGCCTATACGCAGATCGGGTGGAAAATCATAGGTATCCGGATACGCGAGGATGAGCTGACAGCCATGGTAAATGCCGCCCTCGATCTGTAGACCGATCAGGAAGGGACTGGGATTTTCTCCGGAGGCTTCTGCGTTCAGATAAGACCGATAGGGCTCCTGATCACAGGCAAGGATAAAGGTATATCCGCTGTTTATGGTAGAAGGCTGGGTATCCATCATTTCCGGCAGAGGAAGATCAGGCAGCGCCGTCCATTCCGATGCGCCGTCCGAAAGGGCAAAGGCATGGATGGCCGTGGCACCGGTGGGTTTGCAATCCAGTGCGATTTCTAATCCATGTATGCTGCCGGACAATACTCCGGTGGGATTTGTGCCTGCAGGGATAACATTCAGAACCAGTAAGATTTCGTCCGTCAATCCATGTCCCTGTTCCAGGCCAAGCGGCTCGTCTAACGTAAAGTTGCCTGTGGGTGTCTGCAGTATGGTGCCGGCAGGAATTATGATCTCTTCGGCCGCGTCCTGTATGGACACACTTTCACCGGCGCTTAACCGGGGCAGTGACAGGGGCTTCCATGTGACGGGACAGTCTATGGTACAGGTGGTAAAAATTTTTCTTTCCTTATGTAGATCAATCTGAATGGGAATCGTATCCGGTAAAAACGCAGCGATATCCTCAGGGGAGCAGGATTCGTTTACGGTAAGCTGATAGCCGCCGCAGTAGGTACGGGTACCAGAGGCATTAACCCCGCGGGTCAGCATAGCGGGGATAAAGTTGGCGGTATAGGTAATTTCTTCGGGAACCGGCCCGAAATCGCCGCGTTCAATGAGCGCCGTCTGTGTTTCATAGGTTAAGCCGTTCTTCATGGTGATGAACAGTCTCAGGTAGAAAGTATCCAATTCTCCGGCCAGATAGCTTTTCAGCGGTTCAAACTTATTATAGAGAATGATCTGATTTTGCAGATTATGCAGAGAAAGGGAGTCTTCATGCCCCAGTCCATGCAAATCCCATTCCAGGACGCAGTCCTGCCAGGTCTCACCGTCCAGGGAGTACTGCGGTCTGGCAAAGATGGTATCCGGTAAGAATTCTGTAAAATGACCCTTTACCACATATCCATCAGAACAGAGTTCGAGAGTGGCGCCAAACGCAGGTTTTTCATTAGGAACCGGCACAAAATCTTCATCCGGCAATTCCACAGAAATATCCTCTGTTGTTTCATCCTGTAATTTTACAGTAATATCTTCTGATACTTCATTCTGCAAATTTTCAGGGATATCCTCTGCTATTTCATCCGGCAATTTCTCGGTAATATCTTCTGATATCTCATCTGATAATTCCATAGATTTTTCTGAGGATGCAGAGGGTAGATTTTGTGTAGAATCTTCGTCAGACAACGTCTCAGAAGTGAGTTCCGGCGTTCCTGAAGGTGTATCAGCCTTTACAGTGGCTGCGGGGAGGTGATATAATAGAATTAATATGGCAGTTAGAATCAAAGTGGATATTTGATATCGTTTCATATGGACACACTCCATGTAAGTTTACTGTTCGCGCGTTTTCAGCTGCATTTGACGCTTCTGCCGGTTTCTGATATCTTTATTTGTTACAATATCTGTTGCAGTACTGAATAAATGGAATCCGGTTTCCCGATGCCCATTATCTATTTTAATGAGAGATGGATATTGCGTCAAGGGGAGGGATACGATTCCATATATCGAAAAGGGATGGATATTGGTATGATAAAGATAGCATTTTGTGACGATGATTTATCAGTTTTAAAGGAAATGCATGGACTGCTGGATCGATACGGCACAGCATATCATCAGGAAATGGAATGTTTCTTTTTTCACAGTCCATTGGAATTGCTGGCTGAAATAGAGAAGGGACTGCGGCTGGATATTCTGGTTCTGGATGTCATTATGCCGGGAGAAGACGGTTTAAGTGTGGCAAAGGAGATTCGTCAATATGATGCTGCTGTAAAAATTATTTTTTTGACATCTTCTTCGGAATTTGCGGTAGAATCGTATACAGTCAATGCCTATTATTATCAGCTTAAGCCTGTTTGCGAGGAGGATTTTTTTCGACTGCTGAGTTCTGTGATTGCAGAATGTGAGAAAGTAAAACAGCATGGTCTTGTTTTGCGATGTAAGTGTGGTATTACCAGAATCCAACTGGAAAAATTAGTATATTGCGAAGTGATTGGAAGAACATTGATGTTTCATATGGAAAATGGAAAGGTGTTGGAAAGTATAGGGTGCATGGATGAGCTGTGCAGTAAGCTTTCCTCTTTTAAAAATTTCCTGCATCCGCATCGTTCTTTTTTGATCAACATGGAATATATTCAGAATGTTTCCTATCGGGCAATCACGCTGGATAATCACGTGGAGATTCCTATTCCGCATGGAAAGTGTTCTGAAATTAAAAGTAAATATCTTGAATATGCATTTAACAGAAAGCAGGTATTTATGCTGTGAGTAATATTTATTTGGCGAATCTTATTTCTGTAGGGTTGTTTGGCATGATTTTATCCACAGCGTTTTGTGACATTCACTGGACAAGACAGAAAGCGCTGATCATGGCGGGCAGCGCAGCAGTGATTTTTCTGTTTCAGGGAATCGTGTATTTCTGGATCAATCCGGACATTGTGGAATACCTATATCCGGTTATTACACATTTTCCCCTGACTGTGATACTCTGTGTCCTCAGTAAGAAATGTCTTTGGCCGACCATATCGGTTCTGGTGGCGTATCTTTGCTGTCAGACCAGAAGATGGCTGGCATTGTTGATCGTAGCCGTATTTTCAGGGGATGCTACCATGCAGGATATAGCTGAGTTAGCGGTGACTCTGCCTATATTACTGGTTATATTGCGGTTTGCTGCGCCGTCTGTACGGTCTTTTGCACGGTATTCCAAATCGGTACAATTTCAGTTTGGACTGGTTCCGGCACTGTACTATGGGTTTGATTATCTCACCTGTGTCTATACCAATCTGCTGTCGAAGGGTGTTTTGGCGGCAGTGGAGTTTATGCCTTTTGTATGCAGTGTGGCATATATCGTATTTGTTGTTCATGCATCTTCGGAGGGGCGGATACGAGGTTATCTCGAACAGACGCAGGAGATTCTGAATATGCAGGTCGCTCAGGCGGTCCGCGAAATTGAAGCTTTGCGGGAGAGTCAGCAGAAAACGAAAGAATATCGCCATGATTTGCGGCATCATATGCAGTATCTCTCCAATTGCATAGAAAACGGACAGTTGGAACGGGCGCAAAGGTACATCCATGAAATCTATTCGGAAATTGAAGCGGGACGGGTAACGGCTTTTTGTGAAAACGAAGCGGCAAACCTGATATTCTCCGCGTTTGCACAGCGGGCGAAAGAAGAGGATATTCCCATGCAGATCAAGACGGGGATTTCACAGAATATTTCAGTCTGCGAAAGCGATCTGTGTGTGATTCTGTCCAACGCTCTGGAAAATGCATTACATGCCTGTCAGGGCCAAAAAGAAAAAGGATTGCCAGGTTCCATCGAGGTTTCTGCTTATGAGGATCATGGAAAGTTCTTTTTACAGTTTATTAATTCCTGCGATGAAAATGATATAACTTTTTATCGGGGGCTTCCTGTTACGAATAAATCGGGACATGGAATTGGGGTGCGCAGTATTTGTGCCATTGTGGAGCGCTACAACGGCATTTATTCTTTTTCGGTGAAAGACGGCCGGTTTATTTTGCGCACTTCTTTTTGAACAAAACTTGAGAAACTTGAGAGAATGAAAATGAAAGCGAAAGTAAGAAGAAATAGTTTTTCTTGGGCTCTGCTCAAAATGAATATGCTGCCGGTCATACTTCTGACGCTGATTATTACCACTTTTACTGCCGTCAGATTTGCCGAATCCATCAGTGTGGAAACCCAAAATGGTCTGGTGAATCTGTGTCAGACAGTGATCACCTTATATGATGCTGTGTATGAGGGTGACTACCATATCGCAGAAGAAGACGGTACCATCTTTCTGATGAAAGGGGAGCACCGGCTGAACGGTGACTGTACAATTATTGATATCGTGAAAGAGAAGACAGGTGTTGATATTACGATTTTTAATCAGGATACCCGCGTGGTCACTACGATTCAAACCCATGATAATATTCGGGCAATTGGGACAAAGGCTAATGATGCGGTGGTTGAGGATGTGCTGAAAGGGGGACAGGCACACTTCTATACCAGTACAATGGTGGAAGGCGTTCGGTATTTTTCCTATTATGAGCCTCTTTATGCGTCTGATGGAACCTGTATCGGCATGATTTTTCTGGGGAAACCTTCTGCGGAAGTGGAAGGATTGATTTATGGTTCCCTGAACCCGATTATTATATTCGGCGTTCTCACGATGTTGATAGTGTGTTTTGTGACAGTTCGTTTTTCCAATAAACTTGTCATTGCCATCCGTAAGATCGAACTCTTTGCGGCAGCCATAGCCAAAGGGGAGCTTCATACGGAATTTGATGAGGAGGTTCTGAACCGGAAGGATGAACTGGGAGATATGAGCCGTAATCTGATTAAGATGCAGAAGTCGCTCCAGAATCTGGTGGAGCAGGATATTCTCACCGGTCTGTATAATCGGAGAAGCGGGGAGAAACTGTTGAGGAGGACGAGCGAGAAATATCAGAAAGAAGGAGTACCTTTCTGTGTTGCCATCGGGGACATAGACCATTTTAAGAGAGTCAATGATACTTATGGACATGAATGTGGCGATGTAGCGCTTATGGAAATATCTGCGCGGATAAAAGAACATATGGAAGGCAAGGGATTTGTAGCCAGATGGGGCGGGGAGGAGTTATTGCTGGTATACGATAATATGCGGTTGGATACGGCGGCTGCCTGTATGAAAGAGCTGATGGAGGAGATAGCCGGACAGCGTATCATATATGGGGACGAGGCCCTTACTATCACGATGACTTTCGGTCTTACAGAAGGAAATGCCGGAAAAATCGAGCATATTGTCCGCGACGCGGACGCGAAGCTGTATCAGGGTAAGAACAGCGGACGCAACAAAATCGTATATGAGACAGTTTCATAAAGATAAATAATTGTGATACTCCTGCCTGATCCGGGATAGGGCTTTCTCGGAAGGTGGGAGTATTTTTTGTTTCTTTTTCCGTCTCTTTCCTAAAACGTATAAAATCAAAACAGAAATAATAAAAAATATAAAAAAATACACCTTTTTATAAATTTAGCACCTTTTTCCCTATAAGACGTAATGATACAATGATGTCGTCAATCTGATTATATTAAAAATTTTTTATGTGATTTTGGAGGCTTATACAGGAAATATATAGGGAATATGGGCGTTTGGGCAAAGTGCACAGGAAAATATCGGATATTGACAAAAAACAAGAAATTTATTACAATAAGTAAGTCAAATGCTTAAAAGTTCAGATGAACTTATTGTGCAGATTGACAAAAGGGTGGTAAAAACCCGAGATTTCATATTGTAAGTATGGCTAATAGCCATAACTATAAAAAAGGAGGTAACAAAATGAAAAAGGTTATTGCAATGCTGCTTGTTGCGACTATGACATTTAGTCTTGTAGCGTGCGGCAACAATGCCGGTACTTCTGATGGCGGGAACGCTCCTGCACAGGATGCTGGCGACACAACGGGGGGGGCCGAGGCTGAAACTCCCGCAACTGAGGAGCCTGCGGCTGAAGAGCCTGCTGCTTCCGGAACTGACGACGTAAATGTGCTGCCCAGGGAAGAGACACTGTACTTCGCAGGACAACAGTGGGGCGCTGTCAATAGTTGGAACATAATGGGTACCAACCAGAATAACGCAATGGCGATCGCCGGCGGTCCTTCCGGATATCGTACGATTATGTTTGAGACACTGTACATGTACAACTTTATGAACGGTGAAATGACTGGTCTGTTGGCAAACGACGATTGGGCGTGGAACGATGATATGACCCAGGTGACTCTGACAATCAAAGATGCGGCTAAATGGTCCGATGGAACACCTGTTACCGCGGAAGATGTAAAGCGTACTTGGGATGTCAGCGTTGAGATTGCAAACGGCACCGGATCTACCTATGGCGCTTACGTTGACTCCATTGAAGCTGATGGTCAGAAAGTTACCATCAATGCGAAAGTGAATGATGCAGGACAGCCCGTGAACCCTCTGAAGGTTCAGGATTTCCTGACTGGTGTTCCCATTGCACAGGCTGCATGGATTGACACACTGAAAGAGCGTTGCGGCGGCGATGCTACGGCAATGCTGAACGATCCCGGTGAGGATGTGGTATGGTCCGGTCCTTACACCAAATATATTTCTGATGATCAGCGTGTAGTGTTTGTGCGTGACGATAACTACTGGGGACAGGATGCTTCTATGTGGGGTTCTCTGCCGGTTCCGAAGTATATCGCACATGCAATGTATGCTGACAATGCAGCTGGTGAAGTTGCACTGAAAGCCGGTGAGGTTGATGTCTGCCAGCAGTTCATTGGTAATATCCAGGATCTGTGGCTGAATGATGGACTTCCGATTTCTACATATTATGAGGAAGCTCCTTACGGCGTATGTCTGACAATGCCTACCGCATGGTACAACATGAATATGCCTGTATTGGCAGAAAATCCTGCTCTGCGTAAAGCTATCGCAATGGCAGTTGATTATGATCACATTATTTCTGCAGCTATGACGAACCAGTCTCCTACCTTCAAGGATGTTCCTCGTTCTCTGATGAACCCTACTGATGGTGAGCAGGCTCTGTACAATCAAAGCGAAGTTGCTGACCTGCAGTGGGAAGGCAATGACATTGAAGGCGCAAAAGCGCTGTTGGATGAGGCAGGTATCGTAGATAACGATGGCGACGGCTACCGCGAGTGGAATGGTGAGAAGATTTCCCTGAACGCTGTATGCCCGAACGGTTGGTCTGACTGGCAGGCATCCATGGTTGATGTGGCGGCAGCCGGCGAGAATATCGGTGTTGAGATTACCACACTTTATCCTGAGTATGATATTTATCAGACAGTATTTACAGATCCTAACCAGACTGAGTATGCAATCTTCATGTGGTCTCCTGAAGCTGCATCACCGTCCAATCCTTGGACTCGTGTAAATCAGTTCATGGGTATGGATTATGTGGGCGTTCAGAATAACTGGTCCGGTAACTGGGGTCAGTATAAGAACGAAGAAGCGGATAAGCTGATCAAGCAGATTCCGTTGACCACAGACCAGAATGAATTGAAAGATCTGTATACGCAGTTGACAGAGATTTATCTGACAGAAGTTCCTAGCTTCTCACTGATGTATCGTCCTTCTCTCTTCCATGCGGTAAATGAGTCTGTATGGACCAATTTCCCTTCGGGAGATGACGGACGTAATATTCCTCCTGCTGACTGTACAGACGGTTATGGTATTGCCGCACTGTATGAGCTCGAGTTAGTACAGTAATTTAAAAGTAATTTAAAGTATGGTGGAAGGGGCCATGCTCCGGCGGAGCATGGCCCCATACATTTAATATATGGAAGGAGGAATACGTGTGAAAGGTTACCGCAAATATTTCGGGAAAAAAATTATCTGGTTTATCATCACTTTTTTTGCGGCTGTTATTTTGAATTTCGTTCTTCCACGGCTTATGCCGTCGGATCCTGTAGCAGCCATTACCGGTAAGCTGATGTCCGGTACCAGCGATGCTGCCGCGGTGCAGCAGGTTTATGAGCGTTATCAGGAGGAATTCGGAACCAACAAGCCCATGTATCAACAGTTCTTTATCTTTTGTAAGAACGCAATCCGGGGCAATTTTGGCCTGTCCTTCAGTCAGTATCCCCGCCCGGTCAGCGATATCATCGGCAGTGCCATCGGCTGGACCATAGCGCTGCAGCTTCCGGCAATCTTAGTCGGGTGGCTGCTGGGAAATATCTTAGGCGCTCTTGCGGCTTATGTCCGCAAAGGATTTGATAAAGTACTGCTTCCGGTATTTTTATTCTTAGGCAATATTCCTGCTTTCGGTATGGCGGTCATCCTGTTGGTGGTGTTTGGCGTCTACCTGAATATAGCGCCGACTGCAGGCGGTTATTCCTTTGACATGATTCCTCATTTAAGCTGGGATTTCATTAAATCCGTGATTTCCCATTATCAGCTGCCTTTCTGGTCTATCGTGTTGATTTCCATTGGCGGGCAGGCTGTTGGTATGCGTTCCATGTCGATTTATGAGTTGAACGCTGATTATGTGAAATATTCTCGTTTCCTTGGCATCAAAGACCGTAAGATCGTTGGTTATGTATTCCGTAATGCGATGCTGCCTCAGGTGACCGGTCTGGCTCTCAGTATAGGTACCATGATCGGCGGCGCTCTGGTGGCGGAGATTATTTTCTCTTATCCGGGACTGGGCAGTACCATGTATGCGGCGGTGACCGCAGCAGATTATCCTCTGATTTCTGCGACCACACTGATCATTACGATCATGGTTCTGTTGGCTAACTTTGCGTTGGATATTGTTTACGGCTTTATTGATCCCAGAGTGAAAGCCGCACAAGTTGATTAGGGAGGGATAGAAGATGAAAAATACGTTACGTCAGGTTTTCCATTCTCCCAAATTTGTGGGAGGCTTTGTGATTTTTGCAGCGATATTGTTACTGATGATCTTCTATCCGTTGATCAATCCCGGCGATCCGTTGGAGATGATAGGTGTCAATACCTTTGCCAAACCGGGTACCTATGTCTCCCTGTATGACGCTACCAAGGCCAAATATGAGCCCATGCGTCTTGCCGATGCGGAGGATAAGCGCCTGGATGCTTACTTAAGCGCCGAAGACAGGGTAGCGATGGTAGAGTGGTTTGATCTTGCAGGGGTTGATACCTCCAATTTGGACATAGAGGATACGGATGCCATGATGGATCTGTGGAACGCTAATTATGATCCGGATACCAAGATAAAAGGAATGACCAAGGCCAAGACGAATTATTTCAGACGTCTGAATAATTCCATAAAGGAGCTGCAGAGTGCAGACGTCATTGTGCTTGCCGACACCAATGCGGAGACCGGCGAGTTGGAAGAGACCGGTCAGGTGAATAAGAATGACTATGTGAATGTAAACAGTGTGGTAAATGTGAAAGTCCTGCCCTTGGGCACCGACAACTTCGGCCGGGATGTGCTGAAGGAACTGGTAAGTGCCATAGGCACCTCTATCTTGATCGGTTTGCTGGCAGGTACTGTGGCGACGCTGATCGGGCTTACCTTAGGGCTTCTGTCCGGGTATGTGGGCGGAGTCGTGGATGATATTATCATGTTTATCACCAATGTCTTTACGGTGATTCCCAGCTTCGTGCTGTTGATTCTGATTACTTACTCTATCAGCCAGGATCAGCGTGGTGCCGCTGTGGTGGGCGGCGTTATTGGATTGACCAGCTGGACATGGACCACCAGAAGTGTCCGTTCCCAGGTGATTTCCCTGCGTAACCGTGACCACGTGAACTTAAGCAAACTTTCTGGTCACAGTTTACTGCGCATTGTTCTGACGGATATTCTGCCATACATAGCATCCTATGTGGTGATGGCTTTCATTCTGCAGGTTTCCTCAGGTATCTTAGCTGAGGCACAGCTCAGTATGCTGGGTCTTGGTCCCAAGATGACCGAAGTGCCTACGCTTGGTCTGATGATGAACTGGGCAATGCTTTACTCGGCGCATACCAATGGATCCTGGTGGGCATATTTCCCTGTTATTCTGACGATTGCGCTCATCTCGTTCTCTTTGAACCTGATGAATACAGGTCTGGATCAGGTATTTAACCCGACACTGAGAGATTAAGGAGGTCATTATGGGAAAAGTTATGTTGGAGGTCAGAAACCTCAAGACAAAATATATTACCCGTTTTCATGAGGATGTGTATGCGGTGGACGGTGTATCCTTCTCCATTGAAGAGGGAAAGTCTCTTGGTATTGCCGGTGAGTCCGGCTGCGGCAAGTCAACGCTTGCGCTATCCATGATGGGCTATTACTTCCCGCCTTTGCATTACATGAGCGGTGACATTATCATAGACGGAACCAATATTTCGGGAATGAAGCCGGACGATGTCCGCAAGACAATCCTGGGCAGCGAGATCGCTTACATTCCCCAGGCGGCCATGAACGCATTAAATCCTACCCAGAAGATTATTCGCTTTATGGAGGATGTCATTCATGCTCATGAGCCTAAGAAGGATAAGAAGACAATCAGGGAAATGGCGGAGGCACGTTTTGCGGAGCTTGGTCTGCCCCCCGAAGTACTGGATAAACATGCAGTGGAATTGTCCGGCGGTATGAAACAGAGAACGGTTATCGCCGTGTCCACTATCTTAAATCCTAAGGTGCTGATTGCCGACGAGCCGTCTTCGGCTCTGGACGTTACCAGCCAGAAGATGGTTATCAAGATGATGCGTGAGCTGATGGAGAAAGGTTATATCAAGTCTATGCTGTTTATCACACATGAGCTGCCGCTTTTGTACAATGTGACGGATGATATCATGGTCATGTATGCGGGGCAGATTGTAGAGAGAGGAACGGCAAAGGAGATGGTCTTTGATCCCATGCACCCGTACTCTCATGGCCTGATGAACTCTATTCTGGTTCCCGAGGAAGGAACCAGGGGCAATAAGCTGACGGCTATTCCCGGTACACCGCCCAACTTAAAGAAACCACCGGAGGGCTGCCGTTTCGCGGAGCGCTGCAAGTATGCTACCGCGGACTGTCGGTATACCAATATTCCTGAAAGAATTTTTGATGACAACCGCATGTATCGCTGTCTGATGGGTGTGGATAAACTGAAGGAGGTGTATAGCCATGAGTGAAAAAGCGATGGAACACAAGGATTTCACAGATAAGCCGCTGTGTCTGTCAGGACGTGGCGTCACCAAGATTTTTGGTATGGGCGATAAAAAGACTGTGGCCGTGGATCACGTGGACTTTGATTTTCATGAAGGAGAGTTTGTATCCATAGTGGGTGAATCCGGCTCCGGAAAGACCACACTCTCCAAGATGCTGCTTGGTCTGTCAAACGCAACTGAGGGTGAGATTTTGTTCCAGGGAAAGCCCCGGGATATTTCGAGCGGTAAAAAGAAGAGAGAATATTGGAAGGGAATCCAGGCTATTTTCCAGGATCCGTTTTCTTCCTTTAATACATTCCATAAAATAGATTCCGTGCTGCTTGACTGTATCAATATGCGCGGCGGCAAGAATCTTTCCAAGGAAGAGAAGACTGCCATGATGACGGAAGCATGCAGTTTCGTCAATCTGAAGTTTGCAGAACTTACGAATAAGTATCCTTTTGAGCTTTCCGGCGGTCAGATGCAGCGTCTGATGATTGCCAGGATTTTCCTGATGAAGCCGAGGATTCTGTTGGCGGATGAGCCCACATCCATGGTGGATGCCTGCTCCAGGGCAACGATTCTGGATATGTTGCTGAACCTGCGGGATGAGATCGGCATGACGGTTATCTTCATCACGCACGATATCGGTCTGGCATACTACATTTCCGACACAGTGTATATTATGGAACACGGTAAGTTTGTGGAGTACGGCAAGGCTGACGAGGTAATTCTGGAGCCGAAGGCGGCATATACCAAACGATTGATCAGCGATGTTCCTAAGATTCATGAGGAGTGGGATCTGTCTACGGTAGATCTGCTGGATGAGGCACAATAATAGTATTTATAGTCTGTTTTACATTATTATGTTTCATATTATTTGAAAAAGGAGTGTGATTTATGGATATCAAAGAGCTAATTTCCAAGATGACGCTTGAGGAAAAGGCGGGGCTGTGCTCCGGTCTGGATTTCTGGCATACAAAACCCGTGGAGCGGCTGGGTGTGCCTTCCGTCATGGTTTCAGACGGCCCTCACGGTCTGCGTAAGCAGGATACCGCAGGGGATCATCTGGGCATCAACGACAGTATTAAGGCTGTCTGTATGCCTGCAGCATGCGCTACAGCGGCTTCTTTTGACAGGGAATTGATCGCTCATATGGGAGAGGCCATCGGAGACAGCTGCCAACATGAGGAGCTTGCGGTGGTTCTCGGGCCTGCCGTGAATATTAAGCGTTCTCCTTTGTGCGGCAGGAATTTTGAGTATTTTTCTGAGGATCCGTATCTGGCAGGTGAAATGTCAGCTTCCTACATCAATGGTGTGCAAAGCCGTAATGTGGGCACTTCTATTAAGCATTTTGCCGCTAATAATCAGGAGCATCGCCGTATGAGCTCGAGCTCTAATGTAGACGAACGTACTTTGCGGGAGATTTATTTCCCGGCTTTTGAGATTTCTGTGAAAAAGGCACAGCCCTGGACAGTGATGTGTTCCTATAACCGCTTAAACGGCACTTATGCTTCCGAGCATCCCTGGCTGCTCACCGATGTGCTGCGTGGGGAGTGGGGATTTGAAGGTTATGTGATGTCAGACTGGGGCGCAGTGTCTGACCGTGTTGCCGGTGTGGCGGCAGGTCTGGATCTGGAAATGCCCTCATCTGGCGGTATCAATGACAAGAAGATTGTGGAGGCTGTCCGTTCGGGTAAACTGGATGAAGCTGTCGTTGACCAGGCTGTGGAGCGTATTCTTGAAATAACTTACAGGTATCTTGATAACGCGAAGCCTGAGACACCGTGGGATCAGGAAGCGGATCATCAGCTTTCTGCACAGATTGCAGCGGAGTGTATGGTTCTGCTCAAGAATGAAGGCGTGCTTCCTTTAAGCAAAGAGGATGATATTGCATTTATCGGCGAATTTGCCAAGAAGCCCAGATTCCAGGGAGGCGGCTCCTCTCATATCAACAGCTTTAAGACCACTTCCGCTGTGGAGGCAGCAGAGGGATTGAAGGTTACTTATGCACAGGGTTACAGTGTCGATAAGGATGAGGCTACAGATGAGATGATCGCTGAGGCTGTGGCGGCTGCTAAGGCGGCTAAAGTAGCGGTAGTTTTTGCAGGACTTCCCGATGCTTATGAGTCCGAGGGGTATGACCGTACCCATATGGCAATGCCCGCCTGTCAGAACAAACTGATTGAGGCTGTGGCAGCTGCCAATGCCAATACGGTTGTGGTGCTACACAATGGCTCGCCTGTAGAAATGCCCTGGATTGACAAAGTGAAAGGCGTTTTGGAAGCATATCTGGGCGGTCAGGCGGTTGGTCAGGCCGTGGTTAAGATTTTGTTTGGCGATGTCAATCCTTCCGGTCATTTGCCGGAGACATTCCCCGTGAAGCTGTCCGACAATCCTTCTTACCTGTACTATGGCGGAGAAGGCAACGAGGCGGATTACCGGGAAGGTATCTTTGTGGGGTACCGCTATTATGACAAGAAGGATATGGAGGTTCTTTTCCCCTTCGGTTATGGTTTGAGTTATACCACGTTTGCCTGCTCTAACCTGCGTTTAAGCGCATCGGAGATTACAGATCAGGAAACATTGACGGCAACGGTTACGGTAACCAATACCGGTACTTGTGCCGGCAAGAGCGTGGTTCAGCTGTATGTAGGAGACAAAGTCAGCACGGTGCTTCGTCCTGTGCGTGAACTGAAGGGATTTGAGAAGGTAGCCCTTGCACCCGGAGAGAGCAAGGATATCAGCTTCGTGCTGGATAAGAGAGCCTTTGCTTACTGGAATACGGAGCTTAGTGACTGGCATGTGGAGACGGGTGAGTTCACCATTGAGATCGGACAGTCTTCCCGCGATATGGAGGTTTGCGGCACAGTAACTGTAAACTCTACCGTTGCGTTGAAGAAACATTACACGATGGATTCCATCTATATGGATATCCTGGCGGACCCCAAAGCTGCCCAGGTTGTCAAACCTTTGCTGGACGGTATGATGAAGGCTTTTGCCCCCGGAGCCGATGATGCTACGGATGCGGCGAAAGAAGCCGTCAGTGATGCAATGGGGATGGCGATGGTGCAGTATATGCCACTGCGCGGTGCGATGAGCTTTGGCGGTGGTATGACACAGGATCAGATGGATGCGCTCCTTGCGGAGATGAACCGCGATTAAATTTTATAAGCATAGTGTTTTTAGAACGCGGCATGATTTTGGTCATGCCGCGTTTTTCTGTGCATCTATCCGCCGTTCAACAACAATGCTAAAAAAGTAGTATAATACATTTGTAAATCGAAGCCTGTTGAAACAACAAGAATCATGTCAAAAAGGTTAACACAATACAATATTATGAACTCTGTGTCAAGAGAAAACTGATAAACTTTTCAGATTTCTTTCTGATGATTGATTGTAAAATATACTACGTTGGATGGTCATTAATAAAGACGGAAGATAAGACCGATAAGCCAGATTACTCTCTAAAACTCCTAATCCCTCATAAAAGCGGGATTTGTATGTTAACACAATATTGTATTATGTGGATACCCCGCAAAAGGAGGACGGGAGAAAGGATTCCATATAAAGCAATAAATGCATAAGGAGGGTAAAAATGGATATTGAGTACAAAGTAAATGAATCAAACCTGCTGGAGGTAAAAGCAGACGGGAAAAAAGAGGTTTATGATTTATGTAAACCAATCAAAGAAACTTCCATGATGGTGCAGAATGAAAAGAGAAATATTCTTCACCGCATGGATCTGCCTACAGTCATTGCCAATGTCAATAACTCGGTAGATCTTTTGGATGTATCCTATCATGCGGTCTATGGGTTCCGGGGACTTCAGGAACGTTTGTACGGACTGCAAAAACAGTTGTTGGATCTGAATGATAAGGGCATTGTAGTGATTACCAGTTTCAAGAGGAAGGCAACGACTGTGATTACGGAGCTGACTTCCATGTATAAATGGTTGTTAAAAGCGGCAGAGAAGGTTGCCCTGGGGAAATTGGAAAAATTTGCCGAGGTAGCATCCGAGATGGCCAATCAGGCAAACCAGATGGCGGATGGTTATCAGAGCCTGGCGGACAGCACATCCTCTGTATTGCAGGATGTGATTGAAGAAAATACCAAACAGTATGAGAAAAGCGATCATTTGAAACAGATGATGGCAGAGTGTGAGGCGGAAGAAGAAAATGCCGACGCTTTACGGCAGTCTCTGGAAAAGCGGATCAAAGCCCTGAACGATGAGTACAGGAGGATGGCAGCGCAGGAGGAGGCTTCCGAAAAGCACAGGAATACCATGGATATTCTGGGCGCTGTCTTTGGTTTCTTAGGTTCCGCTGTGGATGTGGTAGGCGGTGCCATGGAGAACAACGGCGGGGCATCAGGACAGAGTTCAAATGACAAAGGAATGAGCGAAGAATCCAATAAGGCCAAAGCGAAAAAAGAGGAACTGGATGCGCAGCTGAAAAAGGCCAAAGAGGAAAAGGAAACTTTACAGAAAACATTGGAAGAGAAAATCCAGGAAAAAGATAATACGGATGAAGAAGAAAAAAAGAAAAGCCTGGAAGCGGAAGTTGAGACCTGCAGAGAAGATATCAGAAAAAAGGGGGAGGAAGTTGATAAGCTGGAAAGAGATGCAAAATCCGCAGCCGATGCGCTTTCTAAGATTGGAGGCTTATTAAGCGATACCGGAGAAAAGATAAGCCAGGCGGCACAGGATCGGACATCTATCGATATGGCGCGCACAGAGCGTATGAATCAGATTTATGATGAAATGCTGCGCTTGCAGGAGGAAAATACCAAACAGATGGGACTTCTGGCAAAGTATGCCAAGCAGATGGAATCTTTCGTCATAGACCAAAATGCCATTGAAGCGGCCATTCAGGCACTGGTTATCGCAACCTCTTCGTTAAAAAGAGCCGTGGTGGCATTTAAGGATATTGCCCTGTTCTGGAATTCCATGGAGGAGAGCTGCCGTGCCTTGGCGGAATCCAGCTTTAAAAATACCATAGAAGATCTGCAGAGCCTGCCGAAAGAAGAAAGGATTGCATTTTACCAGAGTGAAGATATTATGTATCCTCTTCTCAGCTATATTTCCCAGTGGACGGCCATTGCCGTGGTATCCGGGGAGTATCTGGATGCGGCGGAAGATACTAAGAAAAACTTAAGCGAAACGATAGTATCGGCAGACTCCCAGGAGATGTTGACAAGAGAACAGCACTGGGACAAAGCATCCAGTCTGGCAGGTAAAGTCGGGGACAGATTACAGGATCAGGTCACGGCAGAGAAAGAAAAGATTAAGAATCTCACAGATAAGAAAACGGTAAAGTAAGGAGGAAATATTATGATTTCAGTACAGGATTATTTGGAAAAGATGCTTCCCATCTTTAAAGTTGTCATAGATTGTGCAGGAACTCTCTTAGAAAAAAATGCAATGAATCATGCGCCCACACAGGAAGAAATGGAACAGCTGCAAAATGGGGCACAGGAGATTAAGAAAAATCTGGAACAGATGGAAAAAGATGCGGCAAAACAGGTCAGCCTGTATGAGGAAAAGGTTAAAAGCGCCGACGACACGAACCGGCAGACCATCGAGAAGCTCACCGCCACCTATGAGGAATTAGACCGGTTAAAAGAGAAACAAACGGCGGAAGAGATTGGCCTTGCACAGGTGAAAAGAGAAACGGACGAGGAAATTGACAATCTGAAGAACGCGCAGAAGGAGCTCGTCGAATACAGACGTAAACAGGAAGAGGCAGTGCGTGCGATAGAGAAAAAGCGCCAAGAAGCCATTAAATGGTGCTGGGTTCCCGGTTACAACATCTATCTGGCGTGTGATTATGCAGTTGAGGCATGCAACGGAAATGTGGAATCTTTAGAGCACAGGTGCGTTGACTGTCAGAAATCGGTAGAGCAATTCGAGCAGAGAGCAAAAACATACAGAGAAAAACTCGGGGAAATAGAAAAGAGACGGGACGGGCTGTCGGCACAATGCGATGAATTGAGACAGAAAAGCAGACATCTTCAGGAAATACTGTCAGAACACAAAAAACAGCTTGTATACTGGGAAGATATGCGAGTCAAAGTAGCTGACTTGGGAAGCCGTCTGTCGGCAGGTTCCATGGCACCGGATGATCTGATGGAATTAATGGATATGATGGAAATGTTTGGTGAGGGAATCGGAGCATGAAATTACCTATTTTAACAACAGTGCTGGTGGCGGCAGCCATCAGCACAGGGCAGGGAAGGCTGCAGGAGGAACCTCTCATTATCATAGACCAGGGCCTGGGCATGGGACTGGATAAAGAAGACGGAAGCCTTTATGAGATGGATAAACTGGTAGCACAAAGAGGCACCGGCTTGTTCGTAAAAACAGATTTGGAATGGGATGTAGCGGCAGACTCTACCATGACCGTAAGCGGAAACGGGCAGGAATGGATCTTCCCGGCAGCAGATTACCATGAAGAATGGGAGTTGATTGAGTATACCGATCCTGAACTAAATCAGTGGCAGCCAGGCGAATACCTGATTACAGTAAAACTGAAAGATGTGGAATATGAAAGAGAAGTTTGCTTTCAGGATATGAAAAATATCCGTATCCTGGCAGTTCCTGTGACGGCCTGCTATAGCGGGGAGATAGTAAGACTGAAGCAATTGGATGATTCGCTGGATGATTTCACCAGAAAGGTCTATCCTCTGGGCAGCGAGGATCTGGAGTGGAATTTATACGAAGGCGAAAAAGGCATACAGACTTTGGAAAACGAAAGCGCAGATTTGGATACGGTTCGCGGACGCTATAACATATGGCGGATTCTTTCCGCTATGAAGAAGGATGATTATGATCTGGTGGTGGGGTTTGTGCCAAAGAATATGCGTTCCGGTAAAGAGGCGGAGGAGAGAACACTGACAGGTTTTACTTTTGGGAAAGGAACCGTGGTAATTTCTCTGGAGGATACCAGTCCGGAGGTGACCGTGGCCCATGAGATCGGACATTGCTATAACCTGGGAGATGAATATGCAAACGGGACTTTCTGCCTGGCATACAATATGGTGCCTTATGGCATGGAGGGAAAAGATGCCCAGGATCCCTTAAAAATCGTGTCAGGAAACTGTCCTTATATCAAAGGCGGCCTGGGGAATACAATGCAGGGTACAGGAACCATTATTTTCAAAGAGCAGTATGCCTACGACAGTATGACCAATGAGCTAATCGATCGTGAAATGACAAGTCTTATGGGGCTTTCCGGTTACTGCGCAGACGAGTATTGGTGCACAACGGATATCTGGAATACCATGTACAGCGCGCTTGCGCCATAAGCAGGTCAGGGGAGTGTTGGATAAATACCATGCGATGAAAACCAGTAAAAGAGAAAGGAAAGGTAAAACAGATTGGATGTATTAGCTGAAAAATTAAGGGAAATCACCTTGCTTCCTTACGAAGTGTATATGCCTCGGCTGAATCTGGCTGTGGGGGCGCTGGGACTGCAGATGAACGCCGTATACAGTATGCTGCGCAAAATGCAGATTGAATTTTCCCATGCAGGGGAATATCTGGAAAGAGGACAACAAAAGGATGTAAAAGAAACCCTGGAGGAATACTCGGACAACCTGCAAAGAATGGAGAGACGCTTGGAAAAATGCGGCCAGACACTTGCAGAATGTGCACCGGATAACGAAAATGTGGTCCACAAAGTCTGCGGCTTTCTGGAGGAGTATGAGAAAAGCCTGACTACGTTAAAAAGCCTGTGCGACCTGACTGATTGGGAAGAAAAAGTCAGCCAGATACAGGAAAAGCTGATGCAGGCTTTGGATATCAGCCACCAATATATTAAACTGCATCTGGGGGATACCAGTTATCTGGAATAGAGTGAGGCTTGTTTCATCTGTTACCAAAGAATGTATCTGACTGCGAAGGGCCAGAGGAAAATAAGAGGAGTGGGGACCGCCGTATGGAAGAACAGATTACTTTGTTCCGGGAATATTTAGAGGAGCAGGAATTATCGCCTGCAACAATCAGGATTTATATGCGTTACATCAGAAAATTCATCCGGTATCTGGATGGCAGAGCGATAACCAAGCAAAATGTAATGGCCTATAAAGGAATGTTGGTGGAAAGCGATTACAAGATTACGACGGTCAATCTCAATATTATTGCGGTCAATAAATTTATCCGCTTCAGCGGAAAAGAAAACTGCATTGTAAAGACCAGAAAATATCAAAGAGCCCGCAGCCTGGAAAATGTGATCACGGGAGAGGATTATAAAATGCTGTTGGACTATGCGAAAGAAAGCGGCAGAGAAAAGTATTATCTGATCATGAAAGTGATTGCCCTGACAGGTATACGGGTCAGCGAACTGCGCTATATTACCGTGGAAATGCTAAACAAAGGATATGTCCAGGTGTTTAATAAGGGCAAGGCAAGGGAAATATATCTTCCTGACAAACTAATTCCCCTGCTGCGTGCGTATTGTGACAAAGAAGATATCCGAAAAGGAGCGATCTTTCGGGGAACAACGGGAGCACCTATCAGCCGCACCGCAGTCTGGAAAATGTTAAAACATATGTCTGATATGGTAGGAATTGATAAAGATAAGGTTTATCCCCACAGCTTCCGGCACTTTTTTGCCCTGTCTTATATGGAGCATTTTTCCAATATTTTTGAGCTGGCGGACATTCTCGGACATTCGGATCTGTCTGTGACAAGAATTTACGCCACGTCCTCCATAGAACAGAAAAGAAAAAGGATGAACTGCCTGGACATAGCAGATTAGGAAACGATATAGGATTATAACAAGAAAAGGAGAGAAGAAATGGATTACATTACATGAGAATGGATAAAGTAGGATGTCGAAGAGGAGCTGGCCCGAAACGACCGAAACATAAGGTGTATTGTGTTCTTGCAAAAGAAGGATTTGTTTATTTTCCCATTGCCGCTGTAAGGGCCCCTTACATGATAAAGGGATCAAGACCGGAATCTTATCTGGCAGGGATGCCCAACTTTTTCGGAGGAAATAAAAATATGGACGAAAGGGGCCGGGAGGAAGATGACTGTACGGCTCTGGCCAGAGAGATAGCAGAGGAGTCGCAGGGTAATATTCAAGTGCAGATTCCCGGAGAGGCATTGGTGGAACTTCTTCGCCGTGATCAAGAGGATGGGAATACCTACCGTTTCTATCTGGTGAGAACGGAGAACTGCCATGTTCATAAGTTTAACTGGCAGGGGGATACTGCTTTTGTATTACGTACCTATGAAGAGGATTTGGAAAATAAACCGGAAGATTACATAAGGAGGAATCAGTGCCGTTATGAAGACAGCTTTCTTGTAAGAATGGAGGAAGCGCATTTTCGCGGCTTTGTGCAAAGCCTTTTGGCATTGCGGAACACAGCGGATCCGGAAGCCAGGAAGGTGCAAGTAGAAAGTATGCTCCAAAATGAGTATCATATACTTGGGGGAACCACAATAACAGGCGTTAATAATTGGTATAATTCTCACACAGTGGAGGCATTTTCCGTTATTTAGAAAAATAATCCACATCATGAAAAACGGCAGAGAAATCATAGGCATAGTGTAGAGAGTATTTGATAAAGAAGCAGACTTCCGGTGTCAGCCGGAGTCTGCTTTGTGTGTGTATGCCACAGATTATTATATTATAAAATTCCCGGCTTCATTGCTATTAGTTTGTTGCTTTCAATTTACTTTTCGATAATCCGCAGATAAAATAAAAGAACAAAAAGCTAATGGATACCTTGCAAAACACTTCTGCCACATGCTCGCTGAAAGCGACTGACAGTATCATGCGTACTGCAATAATAATTACCATAAAAGATGCTGCGATAAATAACTTTTTCATATGTTTATATCTCCTTTTCTTTTACTTGCCGTAAGGTATTTTCTTTTCTGAAATAAGAATATCAAATAGGAGAATTTGCATCCATTGATTTGACTTACAATTTATGCGCTGTAACTTACATTTGTGTAAGGTTGGATGAGATTTGCCGGTCAGCGCCCGGATAAGGCCGGTCGGCGTCTGGATACGGTCAGCCAACGTCGCAAAGAGCAGATGCAACGCAAAGTTGCGGAATTGCCATAGGAAAATGATAGACATTCCTTGCTCTTTTGCTATGATAAAACAAAAAAAGGAGGGAAAAACCATGACATTTGGAGAAAAACTTTATCAATTAAGAAAAACACAGGGGCTTTCGCAGGAAGAGCTGGCAGAAAAACTGCATACCAGCAGACAGGCGATCAGCAAGTGGGAAAATGACAACGGCTATCCCGAAACGGAGAAAATCATCCTGATTGCGAAACTCTTTTCCGTGAGTCTGGACGATCTGTTGATGGAAGAGAGAAAGATGGGGACGGGAGCTGATGCAACCGGAGAAAACAGGGGAAATCAGAATTTTATGAAAGAGCAAGGAGAATATTATGTAAACCGAGAAATGGCGAATGGTTTTCTTCTCTATTATAAAAAGAAATTTCTGCTGATCGCGGCGGCCTGCGGGCTCATATTTGGCTGTAACGCGGCCTCCTATTCTTCGACGGAACCCGGCTTTTATGAACTGACGGTGGAGCCGATACTAACCGTATTATCGGCAATGGTATTGTTTTCCATTGTGTTTTACATTATTTTAAAACAGAATCCCTATAGAAATCTTCGGAATAAGGAACTGGTCTTTTCGGCAGATGTGAGAAAAGAGCTAAAGGATGAGTTCTCCAAGATGAAAGGGGTACTGCTGGCGGGTATCATAGTATGCCTGGCAGCAGTAGGCATCTATGAGATGTATTTTGCTCAAAGCATAGGAAAAATATGGAAGACCATGTACCTTTTGAGCGAAGCAGAAATGATTCGCGGTGATTTATTTTATATGATATTCGTGGGTGTCTGCAGTTTTGTCATGATTTTTTGCGCGGGGGTGTACTGGTCGTACTCTGTATTGCTCCGAAATCAGCACGAGCAGGCGGTCTGATAAGATGAGGAGAGGCAGGGACTATGACAGAATATCATTATATTGAAGTGGAACAACAATCCGTTTCCTTGTCTGTATTGTATGGAAAGCAATGGCTGTCATTCAAGCGTTACGAATGTGATATATAATCTACGAAAAAGATTGAGCTGGACAGTAAAAAACGTTTTATCTAAAAACGGTTTTAGGTATTGGTTACAAGTTCAGTGCTGATAGTGTCGGAAAGTGATGTGTCAAAAAATAGCGGTAAATCTGTAAAAGGTTTACCGCTTTCCGTGCCATTATTTTAATGACAACTATTTATGTATAACTGGAATTTGTACGATATTGTTATTGTGTTTGTGTCAACTTTTGTATTGCCGCTTCTTTGGTTGACACAAAGAAGAAATCATTACCATTATTTGATTCGTAAATAAAATCTTTTAATGGTTTGCTTGTATACTGTGTGTAATCTCCATAAATGGCAATTCTGACATGATAATTGATAAACTTTTGAAGTATTTCGCCCGCCATACCGCTGCTAAGGATAAAAAATTCCTCACATACCGCCGATTTATTGATTACTATATTTGTTGCACCCGTTTCATACTTAACAGTCATAGCCAAATCTAAAGCGGATTGCGTGTCTACAATAAGCTTTTCATCACTGGAAATAACTGCAATATTTGTTCCGTTGTCTTTCAAGTGTTCAATATTCATAATATCCTCCTAAACCTCATTTGCAGTACAAATTCCAGTTAAGGATATATTCTACTTATAAAGCGATAAATTGTCAAGCATTTTGCGCTGACCTATGTGCAGTGCAGGAGGGAGATCATATAGGTTATGAGAGGCGGTGAGGGTGTAGGGTGTGATATAATAAGCATTGAGGTGAGAAAATGGCGCAAAAGATAGTTGGTATCATAAAAATAAATGGATGGGCAAAGAGACTGACGGAAGTACTGGCTGTTTGTATTATTGTTGGTGGCTGTTTGGTGGGAAATCAGATTGGAGAACAGCAGAAAGAAATAGTGATATCAAATGACACTGAAACTGAGAGATATAATCTGGGTGATATGGATGGCAATGGGCAGACGGAATATATTGAGGTTGTAAATGTGATAAAATCGATTGGACCCGGGTATTTATGCTTTTACCTTAATGGTGAGCCTATCTATGAATATGAAGATCCTTTGCGGATATATGACATTGAAGATGCAGAATATATTGATCTGGATCATGATGGGGAGGCGGAAATATTTTTCAGTTTTTTGCCATCGGTCAATTCCGCACCGCTTACAGAGTATGTGGTGCTGAAGAAGACAGGGAATGATTGGAAAGCTTTGGAGATGATTCATGGAGAGGATATGCTTGATAATGCTTTTCCGATTTCCTGTTGTCGCGGTAAGGAAGGAAATACAGTGGTCATTGCCTGCGAAGGACTGGAAAAGCAGATTGTCCTTACGGCGTATAATGAGAATAGCGAGGGTGGTTCCGAAGAAAAATCCGATGATGAATTGCCTGGAGATTATAAAGAGGGTGATGTGTGTGGAAAAGTTCGGGCATGGGGGATATGGGAGATACACAGCGGAAGCTATGAGGGGAGAAGCTGCCTGATTGCCATGCACGGTCTGGAGAGGTTTAGTGAAGAGTGGGGGAGCATCGATGAGGTATATATTTATTTTGACTATAATGAAGAAGGGTATGTAAATATATTGGATATGAAATTCAGACCGTGGGATTCTCAAGATTTTATTGGGACGACAGAAGCCAGCAAGTAAGTGATTTCAATAAATATTATGAAGTAGTCATGCAATCAAATGACATAAATGATGGCGATAGGAGGTAGTACAGTAGAAAAAATAATACCGGCTATTAGGGATGATATAATGGCTGGATTGTAGAGGTCGTTGGAATCATAGGATTTCAGCGACCTTGCTTTTTTACAGATTACGGTTGTACTAGGACTCTATTTGATGAATTACTTCATCCAAGGTTTTTGCTTTGGATTTAATTTCCAGGTAAGACTTTTTCCAAACTAAATCTTGCCGTAAACTTTCTGAAGAAGCGTTGTAAATAGGTGTAGAATTACCGCCAGGAGGATTCATCAAAAAGAAAAATAAATGATTTTCTGGGTGTTCTTTGTTAATCGCCTCTATTTTTTGACGGGCAGTTTCCATATTAAAAGGAATCGAGGATAATATCCAAGTGATTTCCGAAATGTCTTTATGTATCTTTAGAACTTCATCAATCAACGTTGCCGGTTTGAAACTTTCCTGTAGTTGTTTATAGTCTGCTGCTGTCATATGAAATCTCCTTTGCTTCTTAGGGTATCATTATAACTTATTAAGAGAAAATAAAAATGCCAACTTATCGCCAAACGCTTATTGACAAACTTATACAAGCTAATATTATTGGCTAATATTATTATCTCGCATGGAAATATGAGAAAAAATCTCAAATAATGTTTACAAACTGCAATAAGCGTGTATAATATAAAATTAAGATGGAGGTAAAAGATTATGTTATGCCAATTTACCGTAAAAAATTATAAAAGTATCCGTGAAGAGATGACCTTCGATATGCAGGCGGCGGCAATCATGGAGCATAAGGATAGAATCATTGAAACGAAAGACGGAGAAAAGTTTTTGCCAGTGTCCGTTATCTATGGACCGAATGGCGGTGGCAAATCGAATGTGTTAGAGGCTTTGCATACACTGGATGCAAAGATCTTAAGACCTCTTTGCGCGACCTGTGATAAATCGGAGTGTGAATTTAAGGCCAGAAAGATTCCGGTGGAACCCTTTGCTTTTTCGGAAGAGACAAGAAAAGAGCCGACACAGTTTGAAGTGTTCTTTAGAACTGATGCGGCAGAATATCGTTATATCCTTCATGTGAAACAAGATTTTGTGGTGTATGAGAGTTTGGATCGAATCAAGTTAGACACCGGGAGGCGGTCAGCGCTTTTTGTTAGAAATGGCAGTGAGGTGGATTTAAAAGGTGTTTTTGGAAAAATCAAGATTAGTGAAGAAATCTCAGAGAATTTGCCGTTGCTGTCTTATCTTGGGATAACTTATAAAAAGAACGAGATCATTTTTGATGTGATCCAGTGGTTTGAGGATTCTATTGATTTTTTAAATTATGGAAATCCAAGACAGGAGCTACGAACAGCGATAGCGAAGACAGACGAGGTAAAAAAACTTGTGCTGGATATGATCTGTGAGATGGATTTAGACATTGAGGATTTTCGCATTGAGGAAAAAGATGAAAATTATATAGAAGTTTATACCAGGCATATTGTAAACGGATATAGTACAGAATTGACTTTGTCAGAGGAATCCAGTGGAACAAAAAAATTGTTTGGATTACTGCCTTTTATTGCAAAAAGTCTTGTTGCAGGAACAACATTAGTGATTGATGAGTTGGATGCCAAAATTCATCCGGTATTGTTACGTTATGTGGTCATGTTATATAATAACATGGAGATTAACAAGAAAGGCGCACAATTGATTTTTACCTCACATGATTTGTCCACCATGAATAACGATGTATTTCGCCGTGATGAGATTTGGTTTGTGGCAAAGGGAAAGGAGCAGAACTCTAAACTTTATTCTTTGGTAGAATTTAAGAATACAAAAGGGGAATCCGTTCGCATGGATGCGAAATATGATAAGCAATATTTAGAAGGCAAATATGGCGCTGATCCATATCTGAAAAAGATCATAGATTGGAGTGATGTCAATGCCTAAGAAAATTGGAACGACTCGATGGAGGAAACAGCGGCGCAAAGAATATTTGGAGAAAAGGGAATACCGCTATTATATCTTTTGTGAGGGGGAACAAACGGAACCGCTTTATTTTGACGGATTTAAACGTTTGATAGAGGATAATCCGATTTATAAAGATATGGTTCTGATTGAAATTGAACCTTGCGCCGCGGAGACCATGCGGGTCATTGGTATGGCGGAACGATATGTCCATAAAAATGGGATTAAAAGAGGACAGATTTGGTGTGTGTATGATAAGGACAGTTTTCCGGCAAAAGATTTTAATGGTGTGGCAGAACGGGTGGGCAGGCTGAATCTGGAGAATCCAGAGTTACAATATCATGCTGCGTGGAGTAATGAATGTATTGAGTTTTGGTTTGTTTTGCATTTTGCTTACTATACGTCAAACAATCATAGATCTGAGTATATTAAGTTTTTGAATGATAAGTTCAGGGAATTGGGGATTGGGAAGTATCAGAAGAATAGGAAGGATATATTTAGTATTCTGATGGACAAAGGGAATCCAAAGCTGGCGATGCGGTATGCGAAGAGGATTATAGAGGGAAATAGGGGAAAGATGCCATCAGAGATTGTGCCGGGGACGAAAGTGTATAAGTTGGTGGAGGAGCTGGCGAGGTATTTGCCTGAAAATATTGAGAGTAAATTTTTATAGAGATATGAAAGGAAATAAAATGGATATAGATACTATTAAAAAGGTAATTCAAGATTTTTTTCAAGAGGGTACAGTTACAATTGTTGGTTCAGGGCTTTCATTAGCAGAAGGAATACCTGGAATGCACGATTTGGCGCAGGAACTTCAGATTAAAATACCAGCAATGCTCACGACTGCAGATGATATAAATATTTGGAATCAAATTAATAATGATTTAGTGAAAGGTATTGGATTAGAAGAGACATTGCACAATACTAAACCGAGTACATATGTTGAAGAATGTATACGAAAGGTAACTGCAAAATATATTGGTGAAGCTGATAACTGCATTTTTATGGATGTGATAAAAAATGGTAAGGTGCTTAGGTTTTCAGAATATTTAGAACGATTTAATATAAAAAATAGAAATATGACAGTGATTACTACTAATTATGATCGATTGATTGAATATGCGTGTGAGATTGATGATATAATGGTGGACACGCTTTTTGTTGGCAAATATTTAGCAGGGTATAAGCCAGATCAAAGTAAGTATTCATATTGTGTAGGAATACAGCAACGAAAAGGGAAAGGAGCAATGCTGCAATACGCTCCTACAATAACTCTTTTAAAACCGCATGGTTGTTTGAGTTGGCATTTAATTAATGATATTCCATACTCTGTTATGAATTATCCTATGGAAGATAGTTTGATTATAACTCCAGGATTAAATAAATATCGTGAAGGTTATAGTGTACCTTTTGACACTCATCGCGGACGTGCAAATGAAGAGATTGATAGAGCCCAGAAATATATAATTATAGGATATGGATTTGGAGATGACCATTTAGAAACGCATTTGGTGCGGCAGTTAAAGGGCGGAAAACCTGCACTTATATTAACATATGAGCTTTCCTCAAATGCAGAGCGACTTGTAGGTGAATGTAAAAATGTTACTGCAATTAGTCATGTAAATAATATAGATTCAAAAGTGACAAACGCTGAAGGTGAAACGATTTTGTTGGGAATAAATTTATGGGATTTGCATGAAATGATTAAGACTAACTATTAAAAGTCA
>DKZA01000034.1:0-394 GCA_002492525.1 Lachnospiraceae bacterium UBA7086
ATCCGGGAGGTCAACCACTTTGTGGGCGGTTACTCCTTTTATGCTTAAAATATAACATATTTGTCAGAAGGATTCAAGACATAAAATAAGGATAGTGCAAGTTAATTGCAGATAAATCGAGTTAATAACACCCGCGTAGCACCCAAGTGGCTTGGAAATGCCGTAAAATCAAGGATTCCTATGTCGATTGAGGAAGCTGCGAAGGCGGGGAAGTTCTAACTGAATTTCGTTAAAATAAAAATAGTATATAAAGACAGACAAAACGCCATGATTCTTATGAATTGTGGCGTTTTATATATGATAATACAATAAAACAAAAAATTTAGAATATCTTGTCGCATTGCTTGTCTACATAGATAGGAACGACAAGCAAAAATAAATAAGCCTACCTTGT
>DKZA01000034.1:685-30332 GCA_002492525.1 Lachnospiraceae bacterium UBA7086
ATAAGCCTACCTTGTACTTGGTCGTCGGGTAGGCTTATAAGCTGATACGGAAGTCAACCACTTTGTGGGCGGTTGCTTCCTTTATGTCTATAATATAACATGATAGGTTGGATAGTTCATGTTAGTTGTGAGATAGTTCGAGATAAGTCGAAATCTGGTCAGACTGATTGACTTTCCTGTTGGTTTATAAGCATCTGCTCAAATTCGTGGGCGGGGACAGGTTTTGAGTATAAATAGCCCTGCAGGTAGGAAACACCTATGCCTCGGATGATTTCCTGAATTTCCTCCGTCTCGACGCCTTCGGCTATGGTCTGTATGGAAAGCTGTCTGCACATATTTACCACATTTTCAATAATGGCAATGTCCGTTTTATTTCCATCTCGGACTAGGCCGCGTACAAATTTCTGATCGATTTTCAGGACATCCATGCTGACATCATGTAACAGTCCGAAGGATGCATATTCTGTTCCAAAATCGTCCATTGCAATTTTAAAACCAAGTTTCTGAAGTTTACTAAACTGGCAGGAAAGCATCTTTGTGTCGTCGGCATTACAGCTTTCTGTAAGTTCCACCATGATAAGCCGTGGGTCTACCTGCAGTTCCCGGGCTTTTGTAATCAGTTTATCAATAAATTCTCCATCCAGCAGTTGGATATAGGAGACATTAAAACTAACACTGATGTTATTGTATTTTTTCTGCCACATGGCGGCATGCCGCAGGGCTTCTTCCATGACCCAGTAACCAACTTCTCTTATTTCTCCGCTGTTTTCTAAAAGTTTGATAAATTCATAGGGGGTCGCATCTTGTATTTCCGGTGTTTTCCAACGCAATAAGGATTCACATTCTGTAATTTTTTGGGTTTTTGTTTCAAGTATGGGTTGGAAATATAGTTCAAAACCTTCAAAATGATTATGTATGCTTTGGGTCAGTGCATCGTGGAGCCGGCTTGCGCGAAGATGGCGCTGTGAGATTTTCTCGGAAAATTCAGCAATCCATCCCTGCTTCTGGTCCTTAGCATACTCCAGGGAGTGTTCCAGATTGCTCATCAAGGTATTAAAATCTGTTCCGTCTTCTGGATAAGATACAAGACCTGCGGAAACAGAAAAGCTTTTGAGCCCTCTGATATTCATACAATAGTCGTTAACATTTTCAATCAGCTTACGCAGTTCACTTTTGGAGCCGTCAGGGGATAAAATAATAAATTCATCGCCCTGAAGGCGATAGACTCTGTCATTCTTGCCGGCCAGATGTTCCAGATACTCGGACAAGGCGATCAGCACTTTATTACCGTACAGGAAACCGTTTGTGTTATTGATTTTTCGGAAGGAATTTATGCCTACAAGAAGGATAGCGCCGCTTCCTGTAGAAAAATCATATTTCTGCATTTCATAATTTGTCAAAAGATGTGTCAGCGGGTCATATTTGTTCTGGTTGTCAAGCCGTGTCATGAGTCCTGCAAAAACAAGGGGACGGCCATCTTCTCCGGAGATTACGCTGCCTTTACATTCTAACCAGACATAGTCGTTATATTTATTTTTCGCACGATATTGACAGCTGTGACGATTGGATTTTCCGGAAAAGACAGCTTCAATATCCTTAAGGTACAGAGCACGGTCATCGGGATGAATGTGTTCCATCCATTTGGCACCGGCACCTTCTATGTATTCACTTTCAAGATTAAAATAATCCACGGTGTTTTTTGACCATCTGGATATATCCGATTCCATATCGCATACATAAATGTAAATATTATCAGAAGCGTTTGCAAAGGACTCGAACAATTCGTTTTCTAAAATATTTTTTGCCATATGCAATTACTCCTTTCCGCAGAAGGTGTCTTATTTCTTATCATTTTATCATAGGTTTTGTAAAATGAAAATACAGACAGCGATAGAAATCAACGAAATTGAGTCTGGAAGCATTGTTGCATAATTGATAGAGCGATGATATGATATATTAAAAAAAGGAGTTAAGCAGAGTATTTGATAGATTTCGGCAAGTGAGCAGGAAGAGAGTATGTATAGTGTTTTAGCGATTTACCAGAGCTTTATGGTTCTTGGTTGTATTTTTTTTGTAATAATCATGATGGGACAGCGGGAGAGTAATCTTTCCAAGTTGATGCTTTGTATCGGTTTTCTTGGTGCGATTCAAAATGCCGGTTATCTTCTGGAACTGGTTTCCCAGGATCTTGGAGAGGCCATGGTGGCGGTGCGTATGGAATATCTGGGCGGTGCGTTCATTACCACCTTTCTGTTTGTATTTGTGGCCAGATACTGTGGATATAATGTTCCCAAGCAACTGGAGGCGTTAATGTTTGGTCTGGACGGCCTGGTATTGCTGTGTATCTGGGGATATAAACATACGGCGCTGTATTATAATAGTGTTTCTTTTGTGACTGACGGAGAAATTCCATACCTTGTTCTGGGAAGAGGGCCGCTTTATTATATTTTTCTCGTACAGTTGATTGTTCAGCTGGTGGGATGTTTTCTCTTTACTATTCAGGCCAACAGGAGATCCCAGAAGGGGAGAATGAAGTTGAATGTCCTGACTCTGGGAATATGCTGTATTTTCCCGATCGTCGGCATTATATTCAGTTTGAGCCGGATCATAAAGGGATTCGATGTGGTGCCTGGCTTTGAAGCATTGGGAATTTTAGGATTTGGCATCGTAATTGTTTTTTATCATGTGTTTGATCTGTCAATATCGGCCCATGAAGAAGTCATCAGATCCATGGATGAGGCGGTTCTGATTCTGGATGCAGATGGCGGATTTATTGAGGCGAACGATAAGGCGGAAGAGTTGTTTCATGTACTGACCTGCTATAAAAAGGGGGAAAAGGTAAGTGAGGAAAATTTAAAGGATGTCTTTACTGATAACAATAATTTCGAGTACAGTAACAGGGATCACAGCTTTGAGGTGCATGTCAATAAAATATGGAATAAGCGTATTCTGGCCGGATATGCGATCGTGTTCATGGATGTCACAGAGAATAAAAAGCAGCTGCAGCAGATGCGAATCCTGAAGGCGAACGCAGAGAAAGCAAACAGGGCAAAATCGGAATTCCTGGCTAGAATTTCCCACGAAATCCGCACGCCGATCAATGCAGTGCTGGGTATGAATGAAATGGTATTACGGGAATCAAAGGAACCGGAGATTAAGAAATATTCCATGGATATCAAATCTTCCGCACAAGTACTTCTGGGAATTATCAATGATATTTTGGATTTTTCCAAGATTGAGTCCGGGAAACTGGAGATTATACCGGCGGAATATGAACTCAACAGCATGCTCAATGACTTGTTCAATATGTTCTCCCTGCGGACGCAGGAAAAGGGATTAAAGTTTGATGTGATCGTGGATCCGAAGCTGCCATCGAAACTGTATGGGGATGATATTCGTATCAGGCAGGTGCTCGGCAACTTTTTAACCAATGCCGTTAAATATACGGAAAAGGGAACCGTCACTTTGGAACTGGCAGGACGCACGGAAGGGGAAAATGTGGTTCTGCACTTTACGGTGAAAGATACCGGGATTGGCATCAAGCAGGATAATATGTCTAAATTGTTCCTGGCATTTGAACGTTTCGACGAGGCGAAGAATCGTAATATTGAGGGTACCGGACTGGGGATGAATATCTCTGCACAGCTTTTGAAACTGATGGGGGCAGATTTGAAGGTAGAGAGTGTCTATGGAAAGGGGAGTACTTTCCGCTTCGATCTGCGCCAGAGAATCATAGATGAGGAACCCATCGGCAGTTTCCAGGAACGGGCCAGGAAAGCAGTCAGGGAGCATGTCTATCATGCAAGTTTTACGGCGCCGGAAGGAGAAATTCTGTTGGTGGATGATAACCGTGTCAACAGAAAGGTGTTCTGCGGTCTGTTAAAACAGACCATGGTAAAGATCAAAGATGTGGGCAGCGGAAAAGAATGTCTTGATGAGGTTACTAAAAAGCACTACGATATGATATTTTTAGACCATATGATGCCGGAAATGGACGGTATAGAAACCATGAGCAGGATGAAACAGCTGCAGAATAATCTTTGTGAGGATACGCCGGTTATCATGCTGACAGCCAATGCCATTGTGGGAGCCAAGGAGCATTATCTGGCGGAAGGATTTGAGGATTTTGTGGCCAAGCCCATTGTGCAGGAAAAGCTGGAAAAGATCATGGTGCACTGGATGCCGCCGGAAAAGATGCATATTAATGATATGTAAAATTTTGGATAGAAAGGGAGTCGGAAAGTATGAGAGAAAATCTGAAAATTAAAGTGGAGGCGCCTGTATATACTGTGGCTGCGGATGTGACTTTTGCCCAGGTGGATGCCTGGTTTGGGCATACGAGACGAGATTTGAAGATGGATATTATTTATCCGGAAGATAAGACCAGAAAATATCCCTGTATCGTGTGGATCTGCGGCGGTGCCTGGGCTGTCATGGACAGATCAGCCCATCTGGCATATTTGTCAGAGCTTGCAAGGAGTGGATTTGTGGTGGCGAGTGTGGAGTATCGTACGACCAATGAGGGAACTTTCCCGATACAGTTGATGGATGTAAAGGCCGGAATCCGTTACCTGAAAGCACACGGAGAACGATATAATATAGATGTGGAACATTTTGGAGTGATGGGAGAATCCGCAGGGGGATATCTGACGGCCATGGCGGCTCTGGTAGATGACAGGGCTTATGATGTGGGCGCCTTTACGGAATATTCCAGTAAGGTACAGGCGGCCTGTCCCTGGTATCCGCCTGCGGATGTGACTGCTTTTCCTTATCCTTCTGCAGAGCTGGCTGCGGCGGCGCCGGAGTCTTTGTTACTAGGCAAAAATGTGGCACAGAATCAGGAAGAGGCCATGAAAATCTGTCCGGTTGCTTATGTGAAGAAAGATGCACCGCCGTTTATGATCATACATGGCGATCAGGATCATACGGTGCCCTTTCATCAGGGAGAACTTTTGCATGATAAACTGGAAGAGGCAGGTGTTGATGTGACAATGCTTGTTCTGGAAGGGGCAGATCATGCAGATGTGCGGTTCTTCCAGAAGGAAATCTGGCAGAGGATTATAGCCTTTTTCCAGGATAAATTGGGAAAGAAGAAAGAATAAGAGGGATGTAGATGAGTTATTATCTGGTAGATTTTGAAAATGTGAAAAAAGATGGCCTGGATGGGATCCATAGGCTGAGTAAGGAGGATAAAGTCTGTATTTTTTATTCCAAAAATGCGGACAGTATTACCTTTGATCAACATCGTCGTATTATAGAATCCAAGGCAGTGATCGAGTTTTGCAAGGTAGAGGTTGGCAGTAAGAACGCTTTGGATTTTCAGCTGGCAACACAACTTGGATATCTGATTGCCAACAAAAGTGCAGACCGGTATTTTATTGTGAGTAAGGACAAGGGTTTTGAAATCCTGAGCGGTTATTGGAAGACCCGCAACGTGGATGTAACACTCATTGCCGATATTACGGGGCGCAGCCATAATCAGGAGATGGAGGAGATGCTGGCCAAACTGAAAGATCTTTTGAAAGAGGAAGAAGATGTGGACGTGGAAGATATCCATAAGATCATGCAGCAATATAAGACGAAGCAGGGAATCAGCAATGCACTTATGAAGAAGTATCCCAGCAAGGATAACAAAAAGTCAAGTAAAATCTATAAGACCATTAAACCGCTTCTTTCAGACAAGAAGGGAAGCTGAAGCGGAAGAGTATTTGTGCGGATCCAGGAGATACTAATAGTATAACAAAAGACGATAGAAAAGGTGTATGACATCATCGGTAAAAGAAGAGGAGAATGTTATGAAGAACAAAAAAGCAACGGTGCTGTTGACAGGTCTTATTATTTTATTGGCAGGGCTGGGCTGCAGTGCCTGTGGAACGAAGGAATCTTCGACGAGTAATCTGGAGGGAGATCTTAGTGAGATTATGGCCTCTTTGTATGAAAATGCAGAGTTGGAACAGGATTTCAGGGACAGTCTTGACGGGTATGAAACTTATGAACTGACGGATGAAATGGAAGTGTCAATTCTGGGAACGGATGAAATTACTTATAAGGAGGGTGTGGTGTCCATGCCTCTGATGTCATCTATAGCTTACCAGTGTGTGCTTTTACGGGTGGAAGAGAATGAGGTGGATACAGTCAAACAGGCTCTTAAGACAAATGCCAATCCGGACAAATGGGTTTGTGTCAGTGCGGAGACAACATTGATTGAGAGCCGGGGCGATGTGATCTTCTTTATCATGTGTGATAAAGATACAGCCTATGCCATGAACAGTGCGTTCCAGAACCTCAAATAAGCTCTTATAGCATAAAAAGATGCCCTGCCGGTCTTATGACGGTGCAGGGCATCTTTACTAATTAGATTTTACTTCTTTCCAGAGATTATTGTAGAGCGCATCTCCGTCCTCTCCCAGATACACGTAGGTCTCCAGATTGTTATATTGAGACAGATCAGGGAAAGCAATGCTGGAGTTTTTGATGCTTTCATCTTCAATCAGTGCCCTGGCGGCATCATTGGGGGTAGAATAAGTAATGTACTCAAAGTTTTTGAGGGCAATGTCGCCGCGGCACATAAAATCTATGAATTTCTCGGCATTTTCTTTGTTGGGAGCATCTTTTAAGATGACCCAGGAATCAATCCACACATTGGTGCCTTCCTCAGGAATCACATATTCTAAATCCGGATTTTCACGCTGAGTGTATATTGCTTCGCCAGAATAGATTACGCCAATGGCAGCTTCACCGCCGATCATCTTATCACGAACCTGGTCAATGACATATGCCTGCACCAGTGGTTTTTGTTCGATGAGGGAATTCTTGGCTGTTTCCAGTTCTGTGGGATCTACAGTATTCATGGAAAAACCGTTCATCTTTTCGGCTACCATGAAAGCGTCACGCACGGAATCCTGCATCAGAATATTATCACTGTATTTTTCATCCCAAAGCTGTGCCCAACTGGTGATGGGCTCCTCTACCATGGTCTTGTTATAAAGGATACCGACGGTTCCCCAACAGTAGGGAATGGAGTATTTGTTGCCGGGGTCAAAGGATTTAGACTGCTCAAAGTACTGGGCATTGATATTCTTCCTGGCATTTGGTATGTTTTCAAAGTTAATCGGTGCAAGCATGTCATTTTCAATCATTTTGCTGATCATATAATCAGAAGGACATACCACATCATAGGAGGCGGCACCGGATTCTACTTTGGGATACATGATTTCATTGGTCTCAAACTCATCATAGACCACTTTGATACCGGTTTCTTCCTCAAACATATCTATGGTATCGGGATCAATATATTCTCCCCAGTTATAGACGATCACTTCACCGTTTGCGCCCCCTTGCGAAGAGCCGCAGCCGGTGAGGATGGCAGGTAAGGAGAGGGAAAAAACAGCCAGAATCATATTACATTTTTTATTTTTCATAAGTTCCTCCGCTTTAAGATGATATATATTTTCATGATTTTATATCTTCGCAGGCAATGGGTTTGCTTTCGGAAGAGTTTTATAAAGGTTTAGGATTTTTGGGCGTCTTATTTTTGGCAGGCGCCATATTAACCAATAACAAAAGAATCAGCACGGTTATAAATATAAGCGTAGACAGTGCGTACATTTCCGGTTTAATCCCTTTTTTGACCTCTGTGTAAATCTTCGTTGACAAGGTATCCACACCAGCTCCTTTGGTGAAATGTGTGATGATAAAATCATCCAAGGACATGGTAAAGGCCATCAGGAAACCGGAAAGGACACCAGGCAGAAGGTCGGGAAAGACCACCTTGAAGAAGGCCGTCACGTGGGAGGCTCCTAAATCCAGGGCCGCCTCATAGGTGCTGGGATTTAATTGTTTCATACGGGGCATGACACTTAAAATCACATAGGGAATATTAAAGGTGATATGTGACAATAGTATCGTACCCAGACCAAAGCGAAGCCCCATACTGATAAAGAGAAGCATCAGAGAAATCCCTGTGACAATTTCTGCATTGAGCATAGGAATATTGGTGATTCCCATCAGAATCGTACGGGATCTTTTTTTCATACCAGTCATGGCTACACAGGCAATGGTACCGATAATGGTGGCAACGAAGGCAGAGACCACTGCGATAAGCAGGGTATTGCCCAGTGCCTCCAGTATTTCCTCATTTTGAAAAAGCCTGCTGTACCAATTTATGGTAAATCCGCCCCATTTGGAGCGTGTCTTGCTTGCGTTGAAGGATAAAACCATCAAGGTGGCAATAGGCGCATACAAAAAGAGAAAAATCAATGCGGTATAAATATGTTTTGCCGTATTTTTCATAACATGGATCCCTCCCCCTCTTTGTCAAAAATGGCGGATGCAATCATGTTGAGGATGATGAAGATCATCAACACGATAGAGAGGCCGCTTCCCAGGTGCCAGTTGGAAGCCTGCGTAAATTCCTGTTCGATCACATTGCCGATCAGCAGAATCTTACTGCCGCCCAACAAGGTGCTGATCACGAAGGTAGTCAGTGCAGGAACAAACACCATGGTAATGCCGCTGATAATACCTGGTATCGACAGGGGCAGGATAATGCGGAAAAAGGTATGCACACTGCCTGCGCCAAGGTCTCTCGAGGCGTCTAATACGTTCTCATCAATCTTAGAGAGTACATTGTAGAGCGGCAGTACCATAAAGGGAAGGAAGTTATATACCATACCCAGTATGATCGCATATGGTGTGTTAATAATATTCATACCTGGCAGATGTAAAAAGTTCAGTATGCTGTTGATGACACCGTTTTTTTCTAATAAAGTCTGCCATGCAAGGGTGCGAAGCAAAAAGTTCATCCACATGGGCAGAATAAAAATCAGGATGATAAAACTGTGCTGATTTACCTTCATATTGGAAAGAATCATAGCCAGGGGATAGGCCAGTAAAAAACAGATCACGGTGCTGATGATGGATAACAGCAGAGAAAGCCATAATGCTTTGGCGTGTTCCGCTGTAGCGATGGCAGTGATGTTTTCCAAGGTAAAAGCACCTGTCTTATCGGTCAGTCCATAGTAGAAGATCATACCCAGAGGAATGATGATGAACATGACTGACCATAGTATGTAAGGAGAAGAAAGCCATTTGTTTTTAGATGTCAATTGCCACCGCCTCCTCGTCTTCAGATTCCGGTTTGTTCATGATCTGGATATTAAAGGGGTCTACGCGGATACCGACTTCTTTTCCAACAGGGAAAAGAGTGGTGGAGTGTACCAGCCATTCAAAGCCTGCCGCCATAACCTCCATCTCGTAATGGACACCCTTGAAGATCAGGTGGGTGACAACCCCCTGAATGGTGCCCTGATCTGGTTCTACCAGATTGACATCTTCCGGACGGATTACCACATCTACCGGCCTGTTGCGGCCAAAGCCTGTGTCCACACAGGCAAAACGTGTTCCTAAGATGTTGACCAGTTTGTCTTCTATCATGGTAGCGGATATAATATTGCTGTCTCCGATAAAGTCTGCCACGAAGGCGTTTTCCGGCTCGTTGTAGATAGATTCCGGAGAACCGATCTGCTGGATATATCCCTGGTTCATCACAACAATGGTGTCTGACATGGTGAGGGCTTCTTCCTGGTCATGGGTAACGTAGACAAAGGTGATCCCCAGCTCATTTTTCATGCGGATCAGTTCATACTGCATTTCCTGGCGAAGCTTTAAGTCAAGGGCGCCGAGGGGTTCATCCAGAAGAAGCACTTTGGGTTCGTTGACGATGGCTCTTGCGATAGCGATACGCTGCTGCTGGCCGCCGCTTAGGGAGTTTGGCATACGGTTCTCATAACCCTCCAGATTGACCAGTTTGAGGGCATAGCGAATCTTATCATCTATGTAACTTTTGGATTTTTTCTTTACTTTCAGACCAAAAGCAATATTTTCCGCAATCGTCATATGGGTGAAAAGGGCATATTTTTGAAAGACAGTGTTTAACTGCCGTTTGTTGGGCGGTATTTGGGTGATATCTGTTCCGTCAAAGATTACTTTGCCGGTGTCCGGGTTGGTAAAGCCGCCCAGGATACGAAGGGTGGTAGTTTTTCCGCAGCCGCTTGGGCCAAGCAGAGTGACAAACTCGTTTTCATGGATGTTCAGATTCAATTCATCTAAGACCATCTGACCGTCAAAAGATTTAGAAATATCAACAAGCTGAATCAGCTCTTTTTCCATAGGGCAGTCCCTCCTGTGTATAATGTGATAGCCGGGCTATCCTAGAAATTGGGCGGTGTGCTGATCCATAAAAATATGGCGCCGTTTTTACCGCCTGCTTTGATATAGTGTTCCGAATCCGGTGTGAAGTAAAAGGCTTCTCCTTTTTTAGCCCTGATGCTGCGGTTCCCGACAATGATGGTGACAGAACCGGAGAGTATGTAACCAAATTCTTCCCCTTCATGGGGCTGATCCGGATAAGTAGAACCGTCTGCCTCCAGGGTGACGCGAATGGGTTCCATCATATTTTTCTGGGCATTGGGAATAATCCATTCAATCTTGTTGTGAAGTTCCGTATCTACTTTCTCAAAGAAATCATCTTTCCCAAAAACCACCTGTTCATCGCCTGCATCGTTGAAAAAGTCTTTTAAATTGGAGCCGAGACACTGCAAAATATCTATCAGCGTGGCAATGGAAGGCGATGTTACGTCGTTCTCCAGCTGGCTGATAAAGCCTTTGGAAAGTTCGCAGCGGTCGGCCAGTTCCTCCTGGGTCAGGCCTTTTTTGTTCCGCAGTTCTTTGATTTTATTTCCCAGATCCATCCGGTTAGAATTACTGTCCATGATTTCCCCTCAATTCAGTAACAATAAACTAAAAGTTTACTAAAGCTAAACATACACTGAATCTCATTATACAAGAATGTAGTGGTATGTCAATGGGAAAATTATAAATATTGACAGTTTTCGCAGAAAAAAGAGAGGAATCCGAAGAAAAAGATTAACAAGCTTTCTGATTTATGGTAAAATTCTGCTAAAGAATGAAGTTTACTTGGAGGAATGTGATGAACCAGGATAAGTATGTGGCATATGTTTCCACTTATACGGTGGGCAAGGAAGATAAGTATGGTATTAAGATTTATGATGTGGATATGAAGAATGGGAGGATGATGGAGAAAAATCAGGTGAAGATAACCAATTCTTCTTATATTACCATTTCCCACAATCAGAAATATCTCTATTCCATCACAGACTTTGGCGTGGAGGCTTACAAGATTCTGCCGGGCGGCGATCTGGAGGTCATCAATGCATGTTCTATCAACGGGATGAGAGGATGTTATCTGTCTACGGATTATGAAGACAAGCTTCTTTTCGTAGGCGGATATCATGATGGCAAGATTACGGTGCTTCGTCTGCGGGAGGACGGCAGTGTAGGTGAGATTACCGATGAAGTCTACCATAAAGGATTGGGAAGTATTGCGGAGCGTAATTTCCGTCCCCATGTCAACTGCGTGAAGATGACCCGGGATAATCATTATCTGTGTGCCGCGGATCTGGGACTTGATCATGTGAATGTGTATCGTGTGGATCATGAGAACGGGAAGTTGAAACCTATTGACATGATTCGCAGCGAGCAGGAGTCGGCGCCTCGTCATCTGAAGTTTTCCAAGAACGGCAGAATCCTCTATATTGTGCATGAGTTGAAGAATTATATTGATGTCTATACGTATGAGGAAATAAACGGTATGCCGGAATTTGAGAAGATACAGACCATCTCTACGCTGAATGATTATCATGCGGGCGGTTCTGCGGCCAGTGCCTTGAATATCTCGGAGGACTTTAAGTATCTGACCAGTTCCAATGCCGGGGATAACAGTGTCATTGTCTATAAGATTGACCAGAAAACAGGGATGCTTGAGAAAATTCTGTGCCTGCCAATCAGCGGCGATTACCCCAAGGACGCCACACTTTTCCCGGATAACAGACATCTGGTGTCCCTGAATCATGAGTCCAATACCATGACCTTTTTTACCGTGGATTTAAAGAACGGGCTGTTGGTTATGAACGGCAAAGAGATTCCGGTGAATCAGCCTAATTGTATTATTTTCCATAAACTTGCCCAGTAGACGGCATAGCGCTATAACCTTCTGCATATACATTTATCAGTATAAGCAGGAGGTTTTTTTATGGATTTATTACAGAATAATACATATGACCTGTATAAAGATATACAGCTTAGAACGGGGGGAGAAATTTATCTGGGCGTAGTGGGTCCGGTCAGAACGGGAAAATCTACCTTTATCAAACGTTTTATGAACCTTCTGGTGCTTCCCTATATGGAAGATGAAAATGAGAAAGAGCGTGCACAGGATGAAATGCCCCAAAGTGCCGGCGGCAAGACAATCACTACCACAGAGCCGAAATTTATCCCTAAGGAAGCTGCCCATGTTAAACTGGGGACGGACATCAATGTAGATGTACGGTTGATTGACTGTGTGGGATACATGGTTGAGGGCGCGGCGGGTCATATGGAACAGGATGAAGAACGTATGGTCAAGACCCCCTGGTCGGTAGAAGAAATCCCTTTTACCAAGGCGGCGGAAATCGGCACCAGAAAGGTCATTAAAGATCATTCTACCATCGGTATTGTGGTGACTTGCGACGGCTCTTTTGGTGAACTTGCCAGAGAAAATTTCCTGGAGGCAGAGGAACGCACAATCAAAGAATTACAGACATTGGGCAAGCCCTTTATCGTACTGTTGAATTCGGCAAAACCTTATGCGGAGGAAACAAGAGCTTTAGCCGATGAGATCAGCGAGAAATACCAGGTAACCGTTATGCCGGTGAACTGCGAACAGCTTAAGAAAGAGGATATTAATCATATTATGGAGAATATTCTCTATGAGTTTCCGCTCACGATGATAGAATTCTATATGCCCAAGTGGGTGGAGATGCTTTCCTGCGATCATAAGATGAAGAAAGATATTATTCAACAGATTAAGCAGTTAATGTCGGAATTGAATAATATACGGGATATCACGGCGGATCATTTTGTGATGGAGAGCGAATACATCAGAAAATGCAAACTGGACGGCATCAATATGTCGGATGGCAGTGTGCGTATCATTCTGGATGTGGATGATGCCTATTATTATGAGATGTTAAGTGAATTGGTGGGGGAGACCATCGGCAGTGAATATCAGCTGCTTGCAACGCTGCGTGAGATGGCGAAAATGAAGAAAGAATATGTGAAAGTACTGCATGCGTTGGAGGCGGTGCGTTATAAAGGATACGGTGTGGTCATGCCAGATCGGGAGGAGATTGTACTGGAGAAACCGGAACTGATCAAGCAGGGGAATAAATTTGGCGTCAAGATTAAAGCCGAGAGTCCCAGTATCCATATGATCAAAGCCAGCATCGAGACGGAAATTTCACCTATTGTCGGGACGGAAGAACAGGCCAGGGATCTGATTCAATATATTTCCGATACGGGCACCAGTGAAGAAGGTATCTGGGAGACCAATATTTTCGGTAAGACTGTGGAGCAGCTGGTCAATGACGGCATCACCGGTAAGATTTCCATGATCAATGAAGAAAGTCAGGCTAAATTACAGGAGACCATGCAGAAGATTGTTAATGACAGCAATGGCGGAATGGTGTGTATCATTATTTAAGATGACAGAAGGAGAGACAGAAGAAGATGAAGGAACGTACGAGAAGGATATGGATGACGATAGTTGGTGTGCTGGTCTGTGGGTTCAGTGTCGGAATGTTTAACTTTTCGATGCTGGGCCTTGACCCGTTTCAGGTGTTTGCCCATGGAATTTTTATGGCGCTGCCGGAAGGGACTCTGGGGTTTGGCACGGTGTATGCAGTGGTCAATTTGTTGATGCTTATAGTTATTTTTATAACAGATAAAAGCAAAATAGGATTGGGCACTGTGATCAATATCTTTTTGTTAGGATATGTGGCAGAGTATTCTTCCCTGCTTTTTGAGAGATTGATTCCGGAGCCTTCTTTGGCTGTGCGCTTTATCTTTCTGGTTCTGGGTATTGTCATTATGTGTTTTGCATCCGCTCTTTATTTTACGGCAGATATGGGAGTGTCTACTTATGATGCGGTGTCGTTGATCATCTCGGAGAAGAGGAAATGGAAGTTTCAGTTTTGCAGGGTATCTTCAGATTTGCTCTGTACAATCATTGGCTTTGCTTTTGGGGCAACGGTAGGAGTCGGTACGGTGGTAACTGCCTTTTTCATGGGGCCGTTGATTGCCTTTTTTAACAGAACGGTGGCGGAGCCGCTGCGGTATGGAAGGGGAAATAATGCTTGACATTTAAAATTGGCATTGTTATCATACTTGTATAGCAATGAAATTCTAACGGGAAAACGTTCTATTAATCTATTTTTTCTATGAAATGCCTTTGGGGTATTTTATCTGTTTTAGAATCCTTGCTTATAACTCAATGACCAGGTAAGCAGGGGAAAGAAACAGGCTTTTGTCTTAGGAAAAGACTCTGCTGCCTCAGACGAAAGGAGAAAATATGGAAACAAAAAATGTGATGATGCAGGCAGAAAAGGAGTATACGCCGGTTTACCGGACGTATAAGGATCGGGTATTCCGAATGTTATTTCAAGAAAAGAAGCAACTGCTGGAATTGTATAATGCATTGAATGGAACAGAGTATACCGATGAAGAGAATTTGACGGTCAGCACGCTGGAAAATGTCATTTATATGAAAATGAAAAATGATATTTCATTTGTTGTCGGCTGTGATATGTGTTTGTATGAGCATCAGTCAAGTTACTGCCCGAATATGCCTCTGCGGGGTCTGCTGTATTTTGCAGACTTGTATAAAAAGTATCTTGGAGATGCGGAACTGAGTGTGAACCGCCGGATTATGCTGCCAACGCCGCGTTATGTGGTTTTCTATAATGGACTGGAGAGACAGGAGGAAGAATTTACACAGTATTTATCAGAATCCTTTACAGACATTGGCGGCTGTATCGAGGTGACGGTAAGGACATATAACATTAATTATGGGCATAATAGGAAGCTGCTTGAAAAATGCCCGACTTTAAATGGATACTCTCAGTTTGTGGCTATGATTAGAAAAAATTTGGAGACCATGAGTCTTGCAAAAGCAGTAGACAGTGCAGTGACAGAGTGTATCAGCCGGAATATCTTACGAGATTTCTTTATGAATCAGAGAAATGAGGTGGTTGCAATGTCGATTTATGAATACAATGAAGAATATGCGATGAGAGTGACCTACGAGGATGGAGAGAACGCTGGTTATGAGAGGGGTAAAGCGGAAGGAAAAGCAGAAGGAAGGGAACAGACTTTGATACATAATATAGAAGCAGTGATGAAAAACTTCGATATCAGTCTGGAGCGGGCATGTGCCGGACTGGATGTTTCCGTGGAAGAATATCAGCGGGCAAAAGAACAGATGAATTGATTGCGGAGAAAATGGTGGGATGATATAATAATCGCAGAAGAAAAACAAGCGACGCGAAGCGGCATTTGTTTTTCTGCGATTATTAACGAGCAAATGTCCGATGAAATCGGATGTAGAGCGCGAAAGCGCGTATTTGCGAGTGTAGATGATATAATTTATCAACAGAAAGGTGGTAAACATATGAATCCAGTATACGAAAAGCTTTTAAAATGCTATGACTGTTACAAAGCTAAAATTGATTTTGAGCCCAGGGTAGCTGTAGTGCTTGGCTCCGGGCTTGGAAACTTTGCCAAGGTAGTGGATGTAAAGGCGGAGCTTTCCTACAGTGAGATTGAAGGATTTCCGGTGTCTACTGTGCCCGGACATGCCGGAAAGTTTATTTTTGGCTATATTAATGAGATTCCAGTAGTTTTAATGCAGGGACGGGTACATTATTATGAGGGGTATCCAATCACGGACGTGGTACTGCCGGCAAGACTGATGAAGATGATGGGGGCCAAAATACTTTTCCTGACCAATGCATCCGGCGGTATCAATCCTTCTTTCCATGCAGGAAGCCTGATGCTCATTAAGGATCATGTATCTATCTTTGCACCGAATCCTTTGATTGGGCCTAACATTGATGAATTGGGAACCAGATTTCCGGATATGTCTCATGTCTATGATGAAGATTTGCAGAAAATTATCGTGGAAACCGCCAAAGAGAATGATATTGAATTGTTTGAAGGGGTTTATGCACAGCTTACAGGGCCTTCTTTTGAGTCTCCGGCAGAGATTCAGCTGCTTCATAAGCTGGGAGTAAGTGCCGTGGGTATGAGTACAGTGGTAGAAGCTATTGCAGCCAATCATATGGGCATGAAAATCTGTGGTGTTTCCTGTGTCAGTAATCTGGCGGCAGGCATGAACAGCGCACCGCTTACTCATGAAGAGGTACAGGAAGCAGCTAACGCAGTGGCCCCGAAATTTGAGAAGTTACTGGTGGATTCCATTACGAAGTTCGGAACGGTTCTTTAAAAACAAAAGCGCATTGCCTTGCAGGAAAGGGGTGCGCTTTTCGATGCAGGGGAGGAAAGCGATGATTGGAGAAGAAAAGATTCGGGAGCTGATCGGACAGGCTATGGAAGCCAGGCGACATTCTTATTCTCCTTATTCCCACTATCAGGTGGGCGCGGCACTTTTGGCGGAGGATGGGCGGGTTATCCGGGGCTGTAATATTGAAAACGCGGCGTATACGCCCACTAACTGTGCAGAACGGACGGCTTTTTTTAAGGCGGTCAGCGAAGGAATCAGAGATTTTACGGCAATTGCCATAGTTGGCAGTCCGGCAGGGGAAGAAATCACACAGTTTGCCTGGCCGTGCGGGGTATGTCGGCAGGTGATGATGGAATTTTGTAATCCGAAGACTTTTCAGATCATTGTGGCAAAGTCAGAGGGAGAGTATCAGTGTATGACTCTGGAGGAGTGTCTGCCAAATGGGTTTGGCCCGGATAATCTTGGATAAGACAGGATAATCTGAAAACATCCGGCAGGGAACAGAAATGAACAAAAAGAAGGATAAAGGGTATGACATAGCGAAAGTGCAGAAAGGGCAGGAGAGAGTAAGGATGAATATCAGATTTTATAATGCAAGGATATTGACCATGAAAGATGCACAGATTCTGGAGGGAGAGCTCTGGGTGCAGGGGAAGAAGATTTTGTATGTGGGCGATGGCAGTGATGTGGATACGGTTTATCAGGAACTGGCACTGGAGAGCATTGTCTGGGACAGGGAGATTGACTGTGAGGGCAATCTTTTGATGCCGGGATTTAAGAACGCCCACACCCATTCCGGCATGACGCTGTTACGCTCTTATGCGGATGATTTGCCGCTTGCCGACTGGCTGAATCAACAGGTGTTTCCGGTTGAGGCCAGAATGGATGGAGAAATGATCTATCATCTGACAAAGCTTGCGATACTGGAATATCTGACAAGCGGTATCACGGCCATTTTTGATATGTATCTGACGCCGGAGACGATTGCGCAGGCCTGCGTGGATATGGGGATGCGCTGCGTACAGGTCAGTGGAATCAGCGGGCAGAATAATTTCAGTCAGGCTCTGGAATTGACGGAGCGTATGTACCAGAAGCTGAATCATGAGGATCCGCTTTTAAGTTATTTTATTGGTTTCCATGCGGAATATACCTGTTCGCGGGAACTTCTGGAAGAGGTGGCGGCGCTGGCGCACAAATATCAGGCTCCGGTATTTACCCATCTTGCGGAGACACAGGCGGAGGTGGAAGGCTGTAAGGAGCGTTACGGCATGTCGCCGGTGAAGCTGTTGGATTCTCTGGGAATGTTTGATTTTGGCGGCGGCGGATATCACTGTGTTTACCTGGACGAAGAAGATATGGAGATTTTTCAGAAACGGAATCTCAGTGTGGTGACCAATCCGGGCTCCAACACGAAACTGGCCAGCGGCATTGCGCCTATTTCAGAGTATTTACGGCGGGGGATTAACGTGGCAATCGGAACAGACGGCCCTGCCAGCAATAATTGTCTGGATATGTTTCGGGAAATGTTCTTAGTCACGGGACTGGCAAAGTTACGGGAAAATGACGCGGCAGCTGTAGATGCTTTTGAGGTATTGAAGATGGCCACTGTGAACGGCTCCAGGGCCATGAATCTGCCGGATACGGATATTCTGGACAAAGGAAAGATTGCGGATATTATCATGATCGATCTGCATCAGCCCAATATGCAGCCGATCAATAATATCCCCAAGAATATTGTCTACAGCGGAAGCAAACAGAATGTGAAGATGACCATGATACAGGGGAAAATTCTGTATGAAAACGGTCAGTTTACCAAAGCATATGATGTGGAAGAAATTTATAGAAAGGCGAATGAGATTATAAACGGTCTCAGATAAGTATGGATTCTTTATTTTTTGCAGGCGTGATTGTGCTTTTGGTGGTGCTCTTTATGGGGCAGGAATATATCAACAGCAGGAGATTTCAGAAACAAATGCTTCAGAAGCTGTATCAAAGTTACGGCCAAAGGAGCGACAGAACCTATGGGCCGGAAGAGATGGGCCATATCAGCATGTATTATAACAAACATCTGGTGAAGGATCAGATTGATGATATTACCTGGAATGATCTGCACTTGGATGAAATTTACCAACAGATGAATGTGTCATGCAGTGCGGCCGGGGATGAATACCTTTATTACAGACTGCGGACACCAGTTTATGACGAAGAAGAAATGGCGGATATGGAAAAACGTATCTGCTTTTTCATGGAACATGAGGCTCAGAGACATAAGGTTCAGGATGTTTTTTACCGGTTGGGACGAATAAAAAGATATTCGATTTATGAGTATCTGGATAATCTGGAGATCCTTGGAGAAAGAAAAAATGGAAAATATCTGTGTTATGACCTTTTGGTATTAGTCTGCCTGGGTATGATGTTTTATTCTCTTCCGGTGGGACTAATCGCTTTGTTGATTGTGCTGTGTCATAATCTGATCGGGTACTTTAAGGAATATAAAGAAATTGAACCCTATATCAGCAGTTTCCGCTATATCCGCAGACTGCTTGGATGCGCGGAGCAGATGGGGCGGGAAGAGATACCGGTGATCGCGGTAGAACAGGCAAGATTACGGCAGTGTTATCAGAAGTTAAAGGGCTTTCTGCGCAATTCTTATCTGGTTATTTCAGCAGAAAAGGGAAGCGGTAATCCGTTGGAACTTGTTCTTGATTATCTGCGGATGTTATTTTATCTGGATCTGATTCAGTTTAACCGGGCTCTTACGGCTCTTCGTGGACATCTGGATGAAGTGGATGAAATGATCACCATACTGGGACAGATTGAGACAGATGTGGTGGTGGGATCATATCGGACAAGCCTTTCAGAGGACTATTGTGTGCCCAACTTACATTTTGATGACAGAAAGGATATGTTTCTGCGAGTGGAGAATCTGTATCATCCGCTGTTGAAAGAGCCTGTCAAAAACTCTGTGACAGTTACAAAAGGGGTGCTTTTAACGGGGTCAAATGCCTCCGGGAAGTCAACGTTCCTTCGGGCGGTGGCCACCGCCGGGGTATTGTCGCAGACGATACATACCTGCCCGGCCGGTTTTTATGAGGCACCGGTGTTTCGGATTTATTCTTCCATGTCCTTAAAGGATGATCTGACAGGCGGTGACAGTTATTATATGGTGGAGATTAAGTCTATCAAACGGATTTTGGATCAGGCGGCGCGCAAAGACGCAAGACCGGTGTTATGTTTTGTGGATGAAGTGCTTCGGGGCACCAACACGGTGGAGCGGATTGCGGCTTCCACGCAGATCATGAAGATGCTTGCCAGGAGGCATACCTTGTGCTTCGCGGCTACCCATGATGTGGAGTTGACGAAGCTGTTGGCATCCGAATATGAGAATTATCATTTTGAAGAAAAGATAGAGGAGGATGATATCTTTTTCCCGTATCTTTTGGTCAAAGGGCCGGCTGTTTCCCGCAATGCCATTGCACTTCTTAAAATGCTGGGATACGACGAGAGTATCATAGAGGAAGCAGAGGCAATGGCGGAAAGATTTTTAAAGAGCGGAGGCTGGGAAATGTCTTAAGATGCTCTGACATGGAGGATTCGTTATGAAGGTGACAATTTATACAGACGGTGCGGCCCGCGGGAATCCGGAGGGGCCTGGGGGATACGGTGTTGTCCTGCAATATGTGGATACAAAGGGAAATCTGCACGAGCGGGAATATTCCGCAGGCTATAAGAAAACAACCAATAATCGTATGGAGCTGATGGCGGCGATCGTAGGGTTGGAGGCATTGACGAAACCGTGCGATGTGATTCTGATATCAGATTCCAAATATGTGACAGATGCTTTTAATCAGCACTGGATAGAGAACTGGGTCATAAAGGGATGGAAGACGTCAGGCAACAAGCCGGTTAAGAATGTAGATCTCTGGGAACGGCTTCTCAAGGCAAAAGAGCCTCATAAGGTGGTGTTTTGCTGGGTTAAGGGACATGACGGCCATCCCGAAAATGAGCGCTGCGACAAATTAGCCACCACGGCGGCGGATGGTGTGGACTTACTTGACGATGAGGGATTGCCCATGCTATAATAAGCCTAGTTTTGAGGCTGTAGCAGTCATTTAGTTATGAAGAGAGAAGGTTGAGACAGATGACAAATTTGATTTTATTTGTGAATTCATTTTTATCCTACTTATTGTGCTTTGCATTGATTGTGACACTGGCGGTAATTGCCTGTATTATCGGGGCAAAGTGGCGTAAAAGTAAGGATGCAAAAGCGGCAGCACAGGCCGCTGCAGCAGATGAGATACAGCAGACAGCCATATAGTCATTTTACGGGGAGAGCATCAGGCTTTCCCCTGTTTTATAATATGGGAAATACGACAGAGAAGGAAGATGAGGATGGGGCGGTATACAACGATTCTGTGGGATTTGGATCAGACATTGTTGGATTTTGGCAGGTCGCAGGATTATGCGCTTAAGTATGCATTTGGGCAGCTGGGACTGTCTGCGTCGGATGGGACAGTGGCGTTGTATGCGGCGATTAATGACAGCTATTGGAAACGGTTTGAGCGGGGAGAAATTACCAAGGAGCAGGTATTGACAGGAAGGTTTGAGGAGCTTTTTGAGAAATTGTCAATTACCGTATACAAGGCTCAGGATATTGCCGGGATTTACCAGGAGGCACTGGGAAATGTGGCCTTTTATCTGGAAGGGGCAAAGGAACTGGTGACAGAATTGAAGAAGCAGGGATACGGCCAGTATGTAGTGACAAATGGAGTCAAGATAACGCAGTCTAATAAAATGAAGGTTTCCGGACTGGATCAACTGGTGGATGGTGTCTTTGTGTCAGAGGTAATGGGATATCCCAAACCCCGGAAAGAATATTTTGATGCCTGTCTGGAACGGATACCGGATGTCACAAAAGACCAGTGTATTTTGGTGGGAGATTCTCTGACCAGTGATATGCAGGGAGCAAATAACGCCGGGATAGATGCCTGTTGGTATAATCCGAAGGGACTGTCAAATGAACTGGGCGTAAAGATTGATTATGAGATACGGTATTTATGGGAGTTGTGGAAGATTATAGCCTGAGGAAGACATAGGAAAGAATGTAGGGCATAGGGAGTCTGCGTGCAGGGAAAAGAGCAGGTGAGGAGGCAAGATGGCAAAGTCGCCTAATCAGAAATTAAAATTACTTTATTTATTAAAAATTCTGACAGAACAGTCGGATGAAAATCACTGTCTGAGTGCGCAGGCGTTGATCGATGCGCTGGCGGCGTATGATATCAAGGCAGAGCGAAAGAGCATCTATGATGATATTGCACAGTTAAATGATTTCGGGTATGATATTGTTCTGTTAAAGTCCAAAAGCGGCGGCGGGTATTATCTGGCAGACAGAGAATTTGAACTGGCGGAGTTAAAGCTGCTTGTGGAGACGGTACAGGCATCGAGGTTCTTGACCCTGAAAAAATCCCGGGAATTGATTGCCAAAATAGAGAAGTTAGCTTCCAAAGCAGAGGCAGGGCAATTACAGAGACAAGTCTATGTGGCTAACCGTATCAAGACGGCCAATGAGAGTATTTATTATATTGTGGATGATATTCACAGAGCCATTCAGAACAACGAGCAGATATCGTTTCAGTATCTGGAATGGAATCTTTCCAAGGAACTGGTACCGCGGCGGGATGGAAGACGATATCGGGTCAGTCCCTGGGCGCTTACTTGTAAGGATGAGAATTATTATCTGATCGCCCATGACGGAGAAGAGGACAAGATCAAGCACTTCCGGGTGGACAAAATGGGCAAGATAGAGATTCTTGACGGTGTCAAACGGGAAGGGGCGGCGCTTTTTGAGCGCTTTGATATTGCAGACTATGCCAATAAGACGTTTGGGATGTATGGCGGTCAGGAGGAGACGGTTACGCTGGAATTTGAGAATCGTTTCATCGGGGTGGTGATAGATCGTTTTGGGAAGGATGTGCCGGTGAGACAGCGGGACGAGGAGCACTTTACGGTGCGGGTCAAGGTGGCAGTCAGCGGTCAGTTTTTCGGTTGGCTTACAGGGCTTGGTGCGGGCGCGCGTATTGTATCACCGGAGGAAGTCACGAAAGCCTATCAGAACCATCTGCGGGAAGTACTCACACAGTATTAGATAAAGTGTCAAATGATTTGGTGTTAAAACAAGTACAGATTTTGCGGAAGCATAAAGATTTTGGAATGGAGATTAGTGCGAGAAATCACACTGATGTGCTGATTTCTCACACGCAAATTTGTGCCGGAGCGTCACAAATTTGACTGATGGCAGACGCAAATTTGAGATTTGCGTCGCCCCGTCGCGTAAACGCTCCGGAATGGAGAGTAAGATGGAAATACAATTTGCAGATCGTATGAAAGATTATGAAGAAGGTATATTTCAGGTTTTAAATGAAAAGAAAACACAGATGGAACAACAAGGGCGTAAGATATATAACCTGTCTGTCGGTACTCCGGATTTCCCGCCGGAACAGCATGTGATGGATGCTGTGATAGAAGCAGCAAAAAGACCGGAAAAGTATAAATATGCACTGGCGGATATTCCGGAACTGATAGAGGCGGTGATTGAGCGTTATCGTGTCAGATACGGTGTGGAGCTTGCCAGTGATGAAGTGATGTCCGTGTATGGATCCCAGGAAGGGATTGCGCATATTTGTATGACACTCTGTAATCCGGGGGACTATGTTCTTGTACCTGATCCCGGATATCCTATTTTCGGAATCGGGCCATCCCTGGCCGGGGCCGAAATCAAAACTTACGCGCTTACCAAAGATAACGGTTATCTGCCGGAACTGGAGAAAATGGATGAGGAGATGCTGTCCCGGGTAAAATGTATGATCGTCTCTTATCCACTGAATCCCGTCTGTAAAACGGCGCCGGATTCCTTTTATGAAAAGCTGGTTCCCTGGGCAGCCAGACATCAGATTATCGTGATTCATGACAATGCTTATTCGGATATTATCTATGATGGCAGAGAGGGCAAATCCATTCTGCGGATTCCGGAGGCGAAAGAGAATGTGGTGGAGTTTTATTCTCTCTCCAAATCCTTTAATTACACGGGAGCCAGAATGAGTTTCCTGGTGGGGAACCGGGAAATCGTAGCGAACTTTAAAAGATTTCGGTCACAGATAGACTATGGAACATTCCTTCCGGTGCAGTATGGCGCGGTAGCGGCACTGACAGGATCTGACAGGATGGTGAAGGAGCACTGCGCAGAGTATCAGAGAAGAAGAGATGCACTTTGCGGAGGATTACGGGAAATCGGCTGGCAGATAGAGGACAGTGAGGGCACGATGTTCGCCTGGGCCAAGATTCCTAAACAGTATGATGACGATGTGGTATTTGTTATGGAGCTGTTGGAAAAATCCGGGGTTTTGTGTACACCTGGAAGCAGTTTTGGCTCCTTGGGACGTGGGCATGTACGGTTTGCCCTGACGCTTCCGGTAGAGAAAATTAAAGAGGCCGTGGCCGCAATCGCGTATACAGATATGATATAGCAAATTTACTTTTGGGATATGTCACAAAAAGACATATCCCTTTTTGGTAGTTTTTCTGAGACAGAGACATTGACATAATAACTGTATTATTCTATACTAAATTTAAACCACTAAATATAGTATTATTATGTCAACTAATACCATATTTTGTATGAAAAGGAGAAGAGGCAGGCGTAAGAAGGATGCTTGCTGCAAGTACCACGGAGGGAATGTATGAGTAGTAAATTTGAATCGGATAGTCCTGCTGGAGAGAATTTCAGCTTGGAGTATCAGCCGGAAAAAATTGTGAAGGTGATCAAGAAGGATGGCAGTCTGGAAGCTTTTAACGTCCAGAAGGTCATTGATGCGGTAGGAAAGAGCGCTTATCGTGCGCTGACTAAATTTACCGAGGAAGAGAAGAGGCATATTTGCCAGACGGTCATCGAAAAAGTAAATGAGTTGGATGAAGAGCAGATTCCGATTCAGATTATGCACAATATCGTAGAAAGTGCGCTGGAAGACGTAAAGCCTATCGTGGCCAAGAGTTACCGCGACTATCGTAATTACAAACAGGATTTTGTACGCATGATGGATGATGTTTATAAAAAAAGCCAGTCCATCATGTATATTGGAGATAAGGAGAACGCTAATACGGACAGCGCCCTTGTATCCACCAAGCGCAGTCTGATTTTTAATCAGTTTAATAAAGAGTTGTATCAGAAATTTTTCATGACCACGGAGGAAATTCAAGCCTGCCGTGACGGATATATTTATGTCCATGACATGTCTGCCAGACGGGATACCATGAACTGCTGTCTTTTCAATGTGGCGGAAGTGTTGAGCGGCGGATTTGAGATGGGCAATATCTGGTACAATGAGCCGAAGACGCTGGACGTGGCTTTCGATGTCATAGGAGACATTGTGTTAAGTGCAGCCAGCCAACAGTACGGTGGTTTTACAGTGCCGGAAGTGGATAAGATTCTGGAACCCTATGCGGAGAAATCTTATAAGAGAAATATTGAGAAATATACGAAACTTGGCGTTGATAAAGAGACTGCAGAGGCACAGTCTCTGGCGGATGTAAAGAAAGAGTTTGAGCAGGGATTTCAGGGATGGGAGTATAAGTTTAATACGGTGGCCAGCAGCCGAGGAGATTATCCTTTTATTACCGTAACGGCTGGTATTGGTACCGGGCGTTTTGCGAAGATGGGTACGATTATGATGCTCAATGTGCGTCGTAAGGGACAGGGTAAGAAAGAATGTAAAAAACCGGTACTGTTTCCCAAAATTGTATTTCTTTATGACGAGAATCTGCATGGACCTGGCAAGGAGTTGGAAGATGTGTTTGAAGCGGGTGTCAAATGTTCTGCCAAGACCATGTATCCTGACTGGTTGAGCCTTACGGGTAAGGGTTATATTGCCAGTATGTACAAGCAGTATGGCAAGGTAATCTCTCCCATGGGATGTCGTGCATTTCTTTCTCCCTGGTATGAGCGGGGCGGGATGCATCCGGCGGATGAAAATGACAGTCCTGTTTTTGTGGGAAGGTTTAATGTGGGGGCGGTATCTTTGCACCTGCCGATGATTCTGGCCAAATCCAGACAGGAGGGCAAGGATTTCTATGAGGTGTTGGATTACTACCTGAATCTGATCAGGCAGTTACATATTAGAACTTATGCTTATTTAGGAGAAATGCGGGCATCCACCAATCCGCTGGCTTACTGTGAAGGCGGTTTTCTGGGCGGCCATTTGCAGCTTCACGATAAGATTAAACCAATCTTGAAGTCTGCAACGGCAAGTTTTGGTATCACCGCTTTTAATGAGCTGCAGGAGTTGTACAATGGCAAGTCTCTTGTGGAAGATGGTGCGTTTGCGCTGGAAGTGTTGGAGCATATTAACAATAAGATTACAGAGTATAAAGAAGAAGACGGCCACTTGTATGCTATTTATGGTACGCCGGCAGAGAATCTGTGCGGTCTGCAGGTAAAACAGTTCAGGGCTAAATATGGTATTGTGGAAGGTGTTTCCGACAGAGAATATGTTTCCAATAGTTTTCACTGCCATGTGACGGAGGATATCACGCCCATCGAGAAGCAGGATTTGGAGTATCGTTTCTGGGAGATGGCAAACGGCGGAAAAATCCAGTATGTCAAATATCCTATTGATTATAATATGGAAGCCATCAAGACCTTGATCAGACGGGCAATGGATATGGGATTCTATGAGGGTGTCAATCTGTCATTGGCTTACTGCGATGACTGCGGACATCAGGAACTGGAAATGGATGTCTGCCCCGTATGCGGCAGCCGTAATCTTACCAAGATTGATCGTATGAATGGTTATCTGGCGTATTCCCGTGTCCACGGTGACACCAGACTCAGCGATGCCAAAATGGCAGAAATCGCAGAAAGGAAAAGCATGTGAGGGGATTTCACAAAGGCAAAGAGAAAGCCGGAGTGAATGATGCCCTGCATGAAGTGCAGGGGGTTTCACATAAATGTAAAGGATATATATTTTATGAGATATCATAATATTACGAAAGACGACATGCTGAACGGCGACGGACTTCGGGTGGTGCTCTGGGTTGCCGGCTGTTCACACTGTTGTAAAGAGTGTCAGAATCCTCTTACCTGGGATCCGGATGGCGGCCTGCTTTTTGATGAGAGCGCTAAGCAGGAAATTTTTGAGCAGCTGGATAAGTCTTATATTAGTGGGATTACTTTTTCAGGGGGAGATCCCCTTCATTCGGCAAACCGTTTGGATGTGAGAAGTTTGATGGAGGAAATTAAACAGAAGTATCCACATAAGACAATCTGGCTTTACACTGGTGATAGTTGGGAAGATATCCTGCATTATCCGATGATGAAATATGTGGATGTCCTGGTGGACGGAGAGTTTAAGATTGACTTAAAGGATGCAAAGCTTTTCTGGAAGGGAAGCAGTAACCAGAGAGTGATCGATGTGCAAAAAAGCCTGGAGCAGACAGATCCGATGATGCCGGTGCTTTACTGCGGTGATTATGAATAAGCACGGAGAAAACAGATGGGAACAGAGACAATTAAAATTAAATATTTTACTGACAAAATCGATAAGCTTACCTATATAGATGGTAAGTCTGACTGGATAGATTTACGTGCCGCGGAAGATGTAACTTTGATAAAAGGAGAATTTAAACTGATTCCCCTTGGCGTGGCGATGGAACTTCCGGCAGGATATGAGGCGCATGTGGTGCCTCGCAGTTCTACGTTTAAAAACTTTGGTATCATTCAGACCAATCATCAAGGGGTGATTGACGCCTCCTACTGTGGCGATAACGACCAGTGGTTCATGCCGGTATATGCGGTGCGGGATACGGAGATTCATGTGAATGACAGGATTTGTCAATTTCGTATTATAGAGAACCAGCCGAAGATTATTTTTGATGAGGTGACTTATCTTGCTCATGCAGACAGAGGCGGTCATGGCAGTACCGGCAAGGCCTGACGATGATGCAGGAGAGTTAGCAGAAAATACATATGCATAAGAAGACTCCTTCCAAGACATACTATGGGAAACAGTGGTAAAGTCTTGGAAGGAGTTTTTGCGGTGAACAATAATAACAGCTTGCAACAAAACGAACAAGGACAGCAGGGTGACAGACAGAAGATGACTACTTCTCTGCAGGAGAGCATGGAATATATGAAGGCACATATGATGCCGGATTTAAGTTTTGATGTGGTATACCGGGTGATAGAGGTGGGCGGCAGACAGGCTTGTATCTATTTTATAGACGGCTTCTGTAAAGACGAACTGATGATGAAAATCTTGCAGTATTTTATTGGACTTACGGCGGAGGATATGCCGGAGAGCGCCTATGAGATGTCTAAAAAGGCCACGCCCTATGTAGAGGTGGATTTAAAGGATAAATGGGATGATATTATATATAATATCTTATCCGGTGTGTTCGCGCTTTTCATTGATGGATATGACAGATGTGTATTGATAGACTCCAGGACATATCCTGCCAGAGGAGTGGAGGAGCCTGACAAGGACAAGACACTTCGGGGTTCTAAAGACGGGTTTGTGGAGACTGTGGTGTTCAATACTGCCTTGATCAGACGCCGTATCCGCAGTACACAGCTTCGTATGGAAATGATGAACGCCGGAAAGAGCTCTCGGACGGACATTGTACTGTGTTATATGGATAACCGGGTGGATCATGCTTTTTTGGAAAAGGTGAAAAATCGAATAAAAGAGATTCAAGTAGATGCGCTGACCATGAATCAGGAGAGTCTGGCGGAGTGTCTGTATCAGCGCAAATGGTTCAATCCATTCCCCAAATTTAAGTTTACGGAACGGCCCGACGTGGCGGCGGCCCAGGTGCTGGAGGGCGATATTGTGATTTTGGTGGATAATTCACCTTCCGCTATGATCATACCGACTTCTATATTTGATATCGTGGAGGAGGCGGATGATTATTATTTTCCGCCGATTACCGGTACGTATCTGCGCCTGTCCCGGTTTATCATTTCCATTCTCACTTATATTATGACGCCAACCTTTTTACTGCTGATGCAGAATCCGGACTGGGTGCCGGAATCTTTTCAGTTTATCATGCTTCAGGAGAAATCGAACATTCCGTTAATTGCGCAGTTTTTAATCCTGGAACTGGCAATCGACGGCCTCAAACTTGCGGCGGTCAATACGCCAAATATGTTGAGTACGCCGCTGAGTGTTATGGCGGCATTGGTGTTGGGAGAGTTTTCTGTCAACAGCGGCTGGTTCAACGCGGAAGTTATGTTATACATGGCGTTTGTCGCTATAGCCAATTATACGCAGCAGAATTATGAGCTGGGATATGCCCTGAAATTTATGCGCATCATCAATCTTATCCTGACGGCCGTTTTTGATCTATATGGCTATATCGCGTCTGTAGTGTTTTTCGTAGTCTCTATTATATGTAATAAAACACTGTCTGATAAGAGCTATATTTATCCCTTGATACCGTTTAATGTCAAACAGTTGGCGAAACGTCTTCTTCGGCTTCGGCTGCCAGAAGCCAAACAGTAATATGCATAGATTTATTTAAGATAATATCAGCTAAAAATATTTTTCAACTTTGTGTATGGCTACAAAAATATAAAAAGCGTCTACAGGTGTCTTGTTATTTCAAAGGCAAACTAGTAGAATAAAGGCAAGCTTTCATAAAAAGGTTAGCGAAGGCAGGAATTTTCAGCAGAAGCTACTTTTGTGGCAAATGATTTCATAGAGGGGCTTCTGCCAATTCCTGCTTGAAAAAGGAAATAGAAAAATTAAAATTTAAGAGTATATAGCTAATATTAAATGATGTAAATATTATTAATAGGAGGATTACATAGAATGGGATATGATATCCATGCGGAAAAGGGATGGGTACACAGGGGGAATCTCTACCGCCTGAAACAGCTTATGAGAAGGGCGGCAAAGGGGGACCGCATGACCATGGCTTTTCTGGGCGGTTCCATTACTCAGGGCTCTGTGTCCACACAGTATACAAACTGTTATGCCTATCTGGTGTTTGACTGGTTTGTGAAGCGGTTCCCCAAGACAGCCTTTATTTATATCAATGCCGGTGTGGGTGGCACTACGTCCCAGTTTGGGGTGGCAAGAGCAAAAGAGGATGTACTGTTATACAAACCGGATTTTGTGGGCATAGAGTTTTCGGTCAACGATGATAATACAGATTTTTATGAGATAATCGAGAATTCTC
>DKZA01000056.1:0-20348 GCA_002492525.1 Lachnospiraceae bacterium UBA7086
TGCGAAGCAAATTTACTTTTGGTAGTAGGAAAGTTTTGTGCTTATCTGTCATAAAAAAGAAGGGGGATTCACATGAAAAGGAAAATTCATTCGACCATAGCGCTTCTTTTGGCTGCGTGCCTTATTGCTGCCTGCGCGGCGGATACGCCCGGGGAAGAACAGAAAGAGGGGAGAGAGGCGGCGGCCTCAGAAGAGGCAGGAAAAGAGGGAGAAGCTTCGCCGGAGGGGAAAGAAAACCGGCAGGAGGATTCCAGGCAGGAGCCGGAAGTGTTTTCACAGGTTCAAGAAGGGCAAAGGCCGCAGCTGATGGAAGGAATTCCGGTGGCGCAGGTAATGGTAACACCCAGTACGGCGCCCTATGAGATTGCGCCGGATCTGAGCAATGTGGAGAATCTGGAGCAGTTTTATTTAGAGGATCAAATGAAAGAAAAGCTGGCGGAAAACGGTTTTGCTGTGTATGGATCTGCCGGCAGGGAGTTCTATGAGATTTATGAGATGAACAGATACAGCATGATTCCGAATTTTGTGACAGTGGATTCGCTGATGCACACTTATCATCTTTATTTTGCTTATTTGTTAAAAGGGATTGAGAAGGAACAGTTGTCGGATAGGCTTGGGCAGTTGAGTGAACAGATGCTCGCAGACAGTACGAAGCAGTATGAGTTGCTAAAGGGCAGCGAGTGGGAGAGCGCGGCCAGACGGAATGTGGCTTTCTTTACCGTGGGAGCCAGTCTTCTGGATGAGACAGTGACGCCGGCCGATTATGTGGCGGATATGGTACGGGAAGAACTGGATAAGATTCGGAAAGCCGATGGGATTTATCTCTGTGCCATCACGGAGGATGAGGAAGATTATTCGCAATATGCTCCCCGTGGTTATTATGCGGGGGATCCGGCACTGGAACGGTATTTTAAGGCTATGATGTGGTATGGCAGGATACATTTTAAGCAGGAAGAGGAGGAGATGGACAGGAGTGCGCTGCTGATGACCATGGCACTGACAGAGGATGCTCAGGCATATGAACTGTGGGAGTCTATCTATGCTGTGACTTCTTTCTTCGCGGGCGCCAGTGACGACCTGGGGGTGTGCGAGTATGCACAAGCGGCCCGTGAGGCTTATGGGGAAGATCTGACGATAGATAAGCTGACCGCCGGGGAAGATGCTTTCATGCGGTTCCATGAGTTTACCGGTGTGCTTCCGGCGCCGCAGATCAATTCTATCCCGATTTTTATGGGAGAGAATAATGTGATTCGGGGATTCCGGTTTATGGGGCAGCGTTTTACCATAGATGCCTCTGTGATGCAGAAGCTCATCTATAGTCAGGTAGAAGAAAACAGTGAGGGGATGAAACGAATGTTGCCCGATACGCTGGATGTACCGGCGGTACTGGGCAGTGACACGGCCCTGCGGATTCTGCAGGAGGCAGGAGAGACAGAATATGCCGGGTATATGGAGAATATGGAGACAATGAGAGCTCAGTTTGCCGGGGAGAATACCGATTTGTGGTCTGCAAGTCTGTCTGCAGGCTGGCTGTATACCTTGAGACCGCTGCTGATGGAAAAGGGAGAAGGCTATCCGGTATTTATGCAAAACGAGGCGTGGATGAAGAAGGATCTGGAATGTTTTGCGGGCAGCTTTGCCGAATTAAAACACGATACGGTTCTCTACAGCAAACAGGTGATAGCGGAGATGGGCGGCGGTTATGAGGAAGAAATCGACGACAGGGGGTATGTGGAGCCGGAGCCGATTGTGTATGCAAGGTTTGTCACCCTGGTGGATCAGACGGCGCAGGGATTGCAGCGCTATGGGATGTTGGATGCAGCGGATGAAGAAAATTTGTCGCGCCTGTCCCAGATGGCCGGTCAGTTTTTGACCATATCTCAGAAGGAACTGCAGGATGAAGTGCTGACGGATGAGGAATACGAATTTATCAGGGACTATGGGGGCAATCTGGAACATTTCTGGTATGAGACCATCAAAGATACTGTTGATGAGGGAGGCTCCGAGCCTGCCCCTGCAGCGCTGGTGGTGGATATTGCCACGGATCCCAATGGGGAGGTGTTGGAGATAGCCACGGGCGATCCATCCAGAATCTGTGTGGTTGTTAAAGTGGATGGCAAGATAAAGATTGCCTCGGGAAGTGTCTATTCGTTCTATCAGTTTCCGTGGCCGCTGGAAGACAGACTGACTGATAACAGGTGGCAGCAGATGCTGGGAATTGAGCCGGACGAAACGGGGGAGTATCATTACGATTTGGAGATATTGCAGCCGGCATGGACGGAGAGTTACCGATATACATATGAGTGGGACTAAGAGATTTCTTATGAAAGCAGGGATCGCGGCGGTTTTGTGTGCCGGCGCGATCCTGTATATTCTGTGGCACAGCGGTTTTTTCCTGCCGCGCTGGATTATCTGGGACGAGTGCAGTTTTGGGACAGAAGACGGACAGTATGGGATTTCTCTGGCCCAAAAGGAGGTTCGGGTCCGGTATGACGGCGTTCTTGTGTGGTCTTCTCCTTCCGATGTGAAGGTGCAGGCGGCAATGTCCCAGGATATTGACGCAGACGGCAGGGAAGAACTGTTGCTGTTGTGCTGGAAGCACGGGCGTTATGGAAGCCACAAGCCCTTTTGGGTAGAAAAAGATGAGAGAAGATGGTCGCAGCACCTGTTTGTATATGCATATGGGGAAGGGGAGATTCGGCCTAAGTGGATGTCTTCCTATATTGGTCAGAATATTAGCAGAATGAGTGTACAGGCCGCAGAAAGCGGTAAGTGCCGTCTCTGGCTGACAGAACCGGATGGAGAGGAAACCTGCTGGAGCTGGGATTCGTGGGGCTTTGTAAAAGAGGAGACAGAAGTTACGTTCACGGTGTTTGGGGATAATCTCATCCATGAACCCATCTATAGTTATGGTCTTGCTCACCGGGGCGATTTTGGTTTTCTGTTTGAAAATTTTGAGGATGTCATTGCACAAAGCGATGTGGCTGTGATCAACCAGGAGACGCCCCTTACGGATGATCCGGCACGCTACAGCGGATATCCGAGGTTTGGTACGCCGCTCGCGGTGGGGGAGGCGATTGCGGACGCTGATTTTGATGTGGTGACTTGTGCCACCAATCATGCGCTGGATCAGGGGCGGTCAGGAGCCGAGGAGACGAAAGCATTTTTTGAAGCCCAGGATATCCTTTGTCTGGGGATAGGTTCTCGGGAGGAGCCGGAGGAAAAACCCTATAAGATACTTACCAGAAATGGTATTCGCGTCGCCCTGTTTAATTATACGTATGGCATTAACGGCATGGAAACTTCAGGACAGGATTTTCAGGGAGTGTATCTGCTGGAGAAAGAAGAGCAGATAAAGCGGGATATGAGGGAAGCGAAAGAAACGGCGGACATGCTCGTTGTCTTTGTCCACTGGGGGACAGAAGGAGCAGCAGAGCCGGACGATTTCCAGCAGAAATGGGCGCAGATTTTCATGGAAGGAAAAGCGGATGCGGTGGTTGGCACGCATCCCCATACTTTGCAGCTCTGTACGGTGCTTCAGGACGACAGCGGGCATGAGATGCTGGTCTATTATTCGATTGGCAACTTTATCAGTGCACAGCCGGAAAAAACCTGTGTCCGGGGCGGCATGGCGTCTTTTACCATTGGATTATCGCCGGAGGGAAGCAGGATTACCAGCTATTCCCTGCAGCCGTTGGAGATACGATGGCATGAGGGAGGAATGTATCAGACAGATTATGCGGTTTTCAGTACGGATGACAGGCCGTTGTATTTGCGCCTGGATTTGCGGCCAGAGTGAGGAAAAGGGCTGGAAGATATAGTGGAGAGTATGTTATAATTTATTTATCAATTCATAAAGAACGGAGGGTACGTTATGCACAGTGAAAATTTATCGGCAGCAGAGGCACTGCAAAAATTAAAGGACGGAAACCAGCGCTATATACAGGCTGCCACGAATCCGGGGGACGTTTCGCCGGCAATCAGACAAAAAACCTGCGATGAGGGGCAGAAGCCTTATGCGATTATTGTGGCATGTTCAGATTCCAGAGTCATACCGGAAGGAATCTTTTCCGCTGGAATCGGTGAGCTTTTCGTAATCCGTGTAGCGGGCAATGTCATGGATAATCATCAGCTGGGAAGCGTTGAGTATGCGGCGGATCATCTTGGCAGTAAGCTGGTAGTGGTACTCGGACATGAGCACTGCGGTGCGGTAGGGGCGGCCCTGCAGGGAAATCCGGGCGGATTTATCCAGTACATAACAGATGAGATTCACAGAGCCATCGGCGATGAGAAAGACGAGTATCGTGCGTGCTGTCTGAATGTTGAGCGGGCTGTGGGGCTGATCAGAGATAAACTTGATATGAAAGAGGATGTCAAAGTATGCGGTGCCTACTATCATATCGGCAGCGGTGAAGTTGAATATCTTGATATGTAACATATTATTATAACAGAAAAGACCACTTTGTTGCTATTATTTTGCAAAAAGTGGTCTTTTTTAATAATTATATTCATAAATTTATCAAACTAATCTTGTGAGTAAATGAAGAATGTGTTATTCTTAACATAACAAAACAAATGTGATCAGGGGGAAAGTATGAATATAATGGATATAATTATTAAATGGTTTACAATTATTTTTCTGGTGGTGTTCGTCTTAAGCATTATAGTCTTTAATATCGCCCGTCTGTTTTATTGGATTAAGTGCTTTAAAATAAAAGATTGTTCCAAAAGAGACTGCCCTTTCCAGATCTTCTGTTATAAGTATGAAGAGGTTTATACGGAAGAGGATATCGAGAGAATCACCAAGATGTTAGAGGAGAAAAGCCAAAACGAGTGGAAAGATATGAAAGATCCTAAGAGTAAAACATGATTTGATTTTTAAAATTTCTTAACAGAGCGAAACGGGAACGCCAGGGAAGAAAAATGAGGACAAAATGAATTTCATGTCATTAAACAGCAAAAGAGGAAGACGATAAAATAACAATCTACATTAAATAACGAGAAAATGAGAAAAATATATAACGGACGTATCTGATTTTGTATATTGCGGATAATATGCGGGTTCGATGATTGGATGCAAGAGAATGGCTATAAATAACACATATTTCATAAACGGATATATGTGTTATTTATTTTATAAAAAGAAAACAAAAAGCAGAGAAGAATTTGAATCACAATGAAAGAATCATAAAGAAAAATTTGCCTGGATTTTTGCAAAAAGATTAAAATGAAAAATAAGAAAAATGCTAAAACAAGATTTAATACAAAGAGACGATGTGATCAAGGCGTCAGTAAATTGTTTTTACATCAGTTATAGAACCGCCCGTTATTTTAAATTCCCAGATAGAATGTCCGGGAATTCTGTGCTCTGTTAAATAATAAACGTTATCTATTGAAGTTATGTAATATGGCGTACCTCCGCCGATAAACTGCCCATAGACGTCATCGTATTTTCCTTTAATCAAATTCGATAAATCATCTGTATAAATCATGGTAGCATAGTCTTGACTGCCATTAATATCGGTTGATATTGTAATATAGTATCCGTTTTCCGTTATGGTGAGCTGAACCATACCGGCCATGGAGTCGGGAACCGGATATGTTTCCTCAATTTCAAAGGAATTAAGGTCTGCCTGTAAGATGGCAGGATTTCCAAGAATACCGGATACAAAATAGATATCACTTCCGTCGATGGTAAAGGACCGTACGTAAGTGCCTGTAAGCTGTTCGATCTTGTGGATGCCGGTCAGGTACATGCGGCTGTCGTCAGGGTCGTGCCGAAAGAGATACATTTCGCCGCTCATGGAGCTTAAGGCATAAAAAGTCTGTGTGTTGTCATCGTAGATAATATAATGCGGCCGGCTGCCGATTTCGGTAAAGGACTGGGTGTGATAGAATACTCCCTCTTTTTTCTCAAAAACAAGTATCCGGTTGTTTTCCGTATCGTCCGCCAGATATACAAGGCCGTCGCTGGCTATGGTATGCCCTTTGCTGATCTGATCGGTCATGACCTGCCAACTGGACAAGGGATCGGTCAGGTTATCATGGTAAATGATCTGGTTGTGGTAACAGTCTACAATAAAGTATAGATTTTCCACTTTGGTGATATAAGTGGGCACACTTAAATTTGTGCAGGGATTTTTGGGGACGGCGTCAGGCGAAATGGGCACAAAATCTTCCTTGTTAATGTCTTGGACAATGTCTGAAGCACGCAGAGAAATTTCACTGGCCAATGTGTCGGGCGGTTTGGGGGTGGAGCGGCTGCCGCAGGCTGACAGAACCGCAGGCATTGTCAGAATAAAAAGAAATAATAAAAGGAATTTTGTTTTTGCCAGGTTTATGTTCATGGGAAATTCTCTTTCTTTTTAGGATAATTGTTGATAAGATATATCATATAAGGAATCAGTCTTATTTTACCATAAAAAGCCTCATAGGGTAACAGGGTTTTGGATAACGAGGGAAGGATAAAATAAATGACAGATATGTCACTTTCAAAGCAGACCAATAAGAATACGGCAGCCGCTTCTTATAATACGGCATTTGGCATCCTTTCGGCACTGGCTATCGTTATGGTCGTGGCGGGGCACCTGGGCTATAATATTCTGACGGTAGGAGACCTTTTCCCTTACTATTCGTTTCATGTACCGCTGTTTATGTTTATTTCCGGATATTTTTATAAACAAGAAGAGCAGGAAAGACCTTTTTCTTATATCAAAAGGAAAGCGCGCAGACTGCTTTTGCCCTATTTTATCTGGAATCTTATCTATGGGCTGCTTGCCTGGGTGCTGCGCGCGGAAGGCGGTTTCGCTTTGGGGGAATCCATATCTTTCAAGACCTTATTCCTGGATCCTTTTCTGCATGGGTATCAGTATCTTTATAATTTCGCGGCATGGTTTGTACCGGTGCTTTTTCTCATAGAAATGATGAATCTGTTGATGCGGATTGTGCTGCAAAAGATACATTTGCAGTATGAATGGCTGATTCTGGCCGGAACGCTGGCGGTGGGAATGATGGTGGTGTGGCTGGCTGTTTCCGGGCGTGTGTGGGGACTTTATAAGATGCCGGGACGGATCTTGTTTCTTTTTCCCTGTTTTCAGATGGGGCAGTTTTACCGACAAAAATTAGAGAAATATGACAGGCTTGGGAATCTGCCTTACTTTGCCATTGTGATTGGAGTGCAGGTGGTTTTAAATCTGTGCTGTAACGGTCTGGCATACAGCTGTGTGTGGTGTACAGGGTTTGCCAATGGGCCGGTCATTCCGTATGTGACAGCAGTGTCGGGAATAGCCTTCTGGCTGCGGGTGTCGAAGATATTGGCTCCGGTTTGCGGTTCCGACTGCGCCGTGGTTTATCTGGGGCAAAACACTTACCCGGTGATGATGCACCACATTATGGTGTTTATGCTGATTAAGATGGTGCTTGCCGGTATTGCCGCCGGTACAGGGTATCTGGCGGATTTTGATTTTACGCGGTTCTATACGGACATTGATTATTGTTATCTGGTAAAAGGGGCAGAGGCTTTTAAAGTGGTTTATCTGGCAGCCGGTATTATGCTGCCGCTGCTGTTACAACGGGGGCTTGCGCGGCTGAAATTTCTTATTTGTAAACCAGTCTGGCAGGACAGGAAATAAGGAGGCTCTGCATATTACGGCAAAGTGTCTGCCAGATGTTTCGTTCTAACCCGGCGCGGGAACCCAGCCAGTATTTGTGTGTGCCTTCTGTGGTAATGATAATGATCTGATAGCAGTCAAACCAGTGCAGTTTCCGGGAGGGATGGTTCATGATGACCAGGCGGATGCGGTTTACGCTGTATACGGTATGATCCACCTGCAGCATATTGCCGATGAAACCGATTTTCAGCGGGCAGGATTTCTTCTGTACAGCACTGTAAATCAGCCTCCACAAGGCACATCCCAGTACCAGAAAGCTTAGAAGAGAAAGCAGAATAGAACCGAATCCTATTGTGACAAGCAGTGTGGTGTCAGCGTCATATTGCGGGGGGATATGTAACATCCAATAAAACAGGAAAGAAGAACTTCCCCAAATGGCAAGACTGATGATGCCGACCATAGCCAGCCGCCGCATGGTGCGGCTTATGATTTTTGTGCGGTCAATGGATATTTCAAACGAGTTCTGAAAAACGTTCATCATAATCTGTGTCTTGTCGTTTTCGTCCAGATGTTCTGTACGGTTAACCCGCGTGATCAACTGCATCACTTGCTCCAGGTCTTTTTCACTAAATTCATAAAGGCGGTATTTCACTTCTTTTCCGGCAGCGTCCTGAAATAACAGATAGCGTCTGCGGAAAACCCATCCGATAAAATGTATGTTGATAAAGGATTCCACGGTTTTGGACCGGATAAAATCTGTCAGGGAAAGGCTGTCTGTATGATGAGGTCTGCGGATGATTATTTTATCACCGGACAGGGTGACCCGGGTACGTCGCAGGATACAGCGGATGAATGTGATGATCAGGGCAGTGAGCATGACCAGGGGCCATTCCAGGATTCGCCTGAGATAGTAAAGCGGCGGCATAAAAAAGAAATAGCGCAGACTTCCGATGCCGGGCAGGCGGGATAAGGCTGACAGGAGAAAGTCAAGAAAATAGAAGGAGATACAAAGAACAAATCCCCAGAGGATTGTGTGGATCACGATAAATTCAACAAGCATGAGCGGGGCGGCGGTGACACTGTGGTTATCCTGAGGCGTTTTCATAAAGGTATTTCCTTTCTTCCCATAGGGTATTTATTGGTAGTTTATCATAGAAGCAGGGGCTTTGCTATATTTCGTGACAAGATTGAGCCGGTAATTGCAATCGGCAGGGGAGTATGGTACTCTATTGACTATACGAGAGTATGCATTTGCATGTACAGGAGGAAATCGGATGCCGGATAGAGAAATGATCTGGATACTGGTGGTTATGATATTATGTCTGCTTGCGGCGGCATTATTTGCCATACAGCATTTTATGCGGTATCATACGGTGCGAATCTATAACTGGGATGGACAAAGATATCGTTTCCTTGGCAGAGAGCATGTGTATAAAATAAATGACATGTATGTCATAAATATGCGGGAGCGTCTGGGGGATTTATCTTATACCACCAGGTATCGTTTGGCTGCTTCCCCGGAATTTGTAAGAAGACGCCGGTTCGCAGGACTTCTTCTGCGGGCAGGGGCAAGCGAGGCGTGGCTTCCCATTGAAGAGAGAATGGTGCAGGACATTTATTATAGAAATGTTGTGGAGTAAATCTGGTATGAATGTGGAAAGTAACGAAAGCGGGAAAGGCAGGAACCTATGATTACAGTCAGTCTCTGTATGATCGTGAAAAATGAAGAGCGGATCTTGCAAAGGTGTCTGGACAGTCTGGCGGGACTTATGGACGAGATAATCATTGTAGATACAGGTTCTACGGACGCGACGAAACAGATTGCCGCCAAATATACGAATCAGGTTTATGATTTTGTCTGGGTGAATGATTTTTCGGCGGCGCGCAATTTTGCTTTTTCCAAAGCACGGATGGAGTATATCTACTCGGCAGATGCGGATGAAGTGCTGGATGAGAAAAACAGGGCGGCTTTTTGGCAGTTAAAGCAGACGCTTTTGCCGGAAATCGAGATTGTACAGATGTATTATGCCAATCAGCTTTCCCATGGGACCATCTATAATTATGACAGAGAGCTGAGACCCAAGCTTTTTAAGAGAAACAGGACATTTCAATGGCAGGGTGCAATTCATGAACAGATAGGAATTACACCTGTTATTTATGATAGCGAGATAGAAATATGCCATCTTCCTCAGAACAGCCATAAGGATAGGGATCTGGCGGCCTTTGCGCGGCTTGTGGCAGCCGGAGAGCCTTTAGATAAAAGACTGCATAATATTTATGCGAAAGAACTCTTTATTTCCGGAGAGGAGAAGGATTTTCTGGCGGCACGGGAGTTTTTTCAGGCATCCTGCCTGGACAGCTTGCGGGGAGATGACGAGTTGAAGGAGGCGGCCTGTGTGGCGGCCAGAGCGGCGCGGATTGCCGGGGATACGGAAGATTTCTTCAAATACGCCATGAAGGTGATTGCCAGCGACGGATGTGCGGAGATTTGTTGTGAACTGGGAGAGTTTTACAGACAGAAGAAAGATTATGACGAGGCTGTGGTATGGTATTATAATGCGGCTTATGAGACGGAGAGCATCTTACAGATTCGCAGCGGGAGTGATATTCCTCTGCAGGGATTGGCAGACTGTTATCGGGCCTTGGGCAACGAGGAACAGGCTGCAGAGTATGAAAAGCTGGCACAGGAGGCTGCGCAGAGGCAGGACAGATGATATTGTAGGGGCAGGACAGAGCATGGTATGGCAATAGAAAGGAAGGACAGCAGGATGAAATGGGAAGAAAATGTGCGTAAGGTAGAGCCCTACACGCCGGGAGAACAGCCTGACAGACCGGGGGTCATCAAATTAAATACCAATGAGAGCCCGTATCCGCCGGCACCGGGTGTGTCTGCGGCGATAGGGAGGCTTTCAGCCGACAGGATGCGGCTTTATCCGGCGTTCCCGGAGCAGACGGCACTGGCGGAGGAACTGGCCGGATATTATCATGTGAGTACGGACCAGTTATTTATCGGGGTGGGATCGGATGATGTGCTTTCCATGGCGTTTATGACCTTTTTTCATGGGAGAAGTCCCATATTGTTTCCGGATATCACCTATTCTTTTTATGATGTGTGGGCGCAGGTTTATGGGATTCCTTATGAGAAAAAGCCCTTGGATGCGCAGTTTAGGATCCGGCCGGAAGATTATTGTCAGCCTAACGGCGGAGTGGTATTCCCTAATCCCAATGCACCCACGGGCGTGCTGATGGCATTAGATCAGGTGGAACAGATTGTGGCGGCTAACCGGGATGTGGTAGTAATCGTGGATGAGGCATATATTGACTTTGGCGGATTCAGTGCACTGCCGCTTCTGGATAAGTATGACAATCTCCTGGTGGTGCAGACATTTTCCAAGTCCCGTTCTCTAGCGGGTATGCGTATCGGTTATGCCATAGGAAGCCCCCGGATGATCCGGTATTTAAATGATGTAAAATACGCGGTTAACTCTTATACGCTCAATTATCCTGCCCTGGAACTTGGCGTGGAGGCAGTGCGGGACCAGACCTATTTTCAGTCCTGCTGTGACAAGATCATCCGGACGAGAACACAGGCGGAAACGGAGCTTACCAGGCTGGGATTCAGCTTTCCCAAGCCCTACGGCAATTTTATCTTTGCTTCTCATAGGAACGTGCCAGCTCAGGAAATCTTTGAAAAATTGAAAGCGAATGACATATATGTCAGATTTTGGAATAAAGAGCGGATTAATAATCATCTGCGCATCACTGTCGGTACGGATGAACAGATGGAAGCGCTGTATGCGGCGCTTGCAGCAATCTGTGGCTGACGGAGAATTTTCTATCTGTTCAGGCGGACATTCTGAAAGAATTGACAGTTAAGGACATATACTTATATTATTATAGAAACAAATGGAGGATTTAGCATGGAAAGTTTAGCGGTTGCATTTGCTAATACGTTGGGAAAGTATGTGGCGAAAGAAGTGGTAGTTTTTTTGATCTCTATGATTCCGATTTTGGAGCTTCGCGGCGGATTGATCGTGGCATCGCTTTTACAGGTGCCGATTACCACGGCCATTCCCTTCTGCATTGTCGGTAACATTATTCCGATTCCCTTTATTCTGCTCTTTATCAAACAGGTTTTTAAATGGCTGAAGAAGGTGAAGTTTTTCCGCGGAATCATTGAGAAACTGGAAAATCGTGCCATGGGTAAGAGCGACAGTATTAAGAAATATGAGTTCTGGGGGTTGGTGCTCTTCGTTGGGATTCCGCTTCCGGGTACGGGTGCATGGACGGGATCGCTGATTGCGGCGCTTTTGGAGATTGATTTTAAGAAGGCGGTTTTGGCGGAGCTTTTGGGGATTGCCATTGCGACTATTATTATGTCTGTCTTTTCCTATGGGCTGCTGGGAGCATTGCTTGGCTGAGAGTCCGGGTCTTTGCTGCAGCAGTGACAGATGAGGCGTTATAAGGATGAAAAACAGGAAAAAAACGGTTTTGACAGGCGGTTTGCTGGTGGCCGTTCTGGGGTGTGTGATTCTGGGATTCTTTCTGACAGGATATTTTGTGGGAGGAAGGAGTGGGAATCTGGCCAGGGGAAAAGGGGTCATTGCTACCTGTGACAGTGTAGAGCAAGAGTCTTTGTCTGCGGACATGGCCATTGACGGAGATGACACTACCTTGGCTTCGCGTTGGTCGAGCGAGAATAACTGGGAGGATGCTTCCCACTATATACAACTGGAATTTCCGGAAGAAATTTCAGTTTCTTTTGTTGTATTGAAATGGGAACGGAGGAATGTCGTCTCCTATGCGCTGGAGGGTTCTTTAGACGGGCAGAAGTGGGAAATCCTTCAGAAATTTGACACGGCGCCGGCAGAAAGACACCAGGAGATCGTGCTGGATGAGGCTGTGAGAGCACGTTTTCTGCGGTTGTCCATTTACGCGGTATCGAAAGAGGAATCGGATTATTCTAACCTGTATCAGAATGTATCTCTCTATGAGTTTGAGGTGTATGCGGACAAGCCTGCGGCTTATCTTTTAGAAAGACCTGTTATAGAATCAAGTAAGGAAGGCGGCAGACGGCTTGCCATGCCTCAGGCGCCTGCCGGATATCAGGTTGTCTTTATCGGTGCAGATTTAGAACAGGTCATCGGGGCGGACGGTACGGTCTATGAAACCATACAGGAGAAGGAAGTGACAGTGGGGTATCGGGTCGAGGATGTAAAGGGACGGGAAGAGCCGCGGGAAGTATCCTTTACGATTCAGGTACCTGCGGGGATACAGACAGCAGAACAGGAAGAAGAGGAAGAGCGGCGGCAAAATGCCTGTCCTGAAGGAGTGATTCCGGCCGTAGCAGAATGGTGCGGCGGGGAAGGAATCTTCCGGTTGGGGAAAGCGCCGCGGATGATTGTAGACACGGACAGCTTTCTTAGGGAGTCTGTCACAGAGGGAAAGGCGGATGCGCAGATTCTTCGGGATATGGCGGATCTCTTCAACAGACAGTGTGAAAGCTGTGGCATCCTACAGGAAGAAATGACGATTTACGAGGGGACGCTGGAGGATGTAAGAGCGGGGGATGTCTATCTGGGGTGTGCGGAAAAATCTGGCGGTCTGGGAGAAGAAGGATATACTTGCGACATAACTGACAAGTGTGTCATTAAAGCGGAGAACGTTACGGGAATCCGTTGGGGCTGTGTTACGCTGATGCAGCTTTTGTCAGATGGGGAAGACAATACGGTTCCTCAGGGCAGGATTCGGGATTATCCGCTATATACGGTGCGGGGATTTGGGATTGATGTGGCCAGAAAACCGGTGTCTATAGAAACTTTGTATGACATGCTGGAAGTCATGTCCTGGTATAAGATGAATGACTTTTCCATCCATTTAAATGATAATACCATTCTCGCCACCAGTGGTCTGACGGATTCCCCGGAACAGGCAATGACGGCGGACAGCGCTTTTCGGCTGGAATCGGATATGAGAAATGAGGAGGGGGAAGCATTGACTTCCCAGGAATATGCATACACCAGAGAAGAGTTTGACAGGTTTATTGAGACGGCCAGGATCTATGGTGTGACGGTGGTGCCGGAGATAGATACGCCCGCTCATTCTCTTTCGATTACCAGGCTTTATCCGGAGTATGCATTGCGCACCAGTAACGAGTCAGTGGATCAGATCGATCTGGAAAAGGAAGAGGCGGTGATACTCGTAGAGCAGCTATGGCAGGAAGCTCTTGCAGAGGAAACGGGCGCTTTCAGGCAGGCACGGATCGTCAATATTGGTATGGATGAGTATTACGGCGAGGGAGAGCAGTACCGTCAATTTCTGACACGGATCAATGATCTGGTGCAAGGGACAGGAAAGGCGGTACGTCTGTGGGGGAGTCTCAGTCATATAGACGGTACCACATGGCCCTCTGCCAAGAATTTACAGATGAATATATGGAGTACGGTGTGGGCGGATCCCCGGGAGATGTATGAAGCGGGATATTCTCTGATTAATATGCAGAACAATCACCTTTACATCATACCGGGCGGCGGATACGACCGGCTGGATATCAGGGAATTGTATGAAAACTGGGAACCCAACAAGTTCTATGACTATAATCAGATGGAGATGATTCCGTCATATTCCCCTCAGATGCTGGGGGCTTCCTATATGATCTGGAATGATATGAGCGGCAGTCTGGATATGGGTATCAGCGAATATGACTTGTATGAGCGGTTTCGGGAGCCTCTGGCGGTGTTGTCTGGGAAGCTCTGGGGTGCATCAGTATCAAAACCGGGCGATACGGATGACGAAACAGGTGACGAAACGGGGAGGTCTGGAATCCTGGAAGTGCCAGAGGTACCCTTCGGTATGAACGGCTGTGGTCTGTATGCGGATAGGGAAGCGGCCGTGCCCGATTATGAGATTCAGATGAAGGTATATTTGAATCCGGAGGCTTCTGTAAAAGCCGGACAGGACGGGAAATATCAGGAACAGATCCTGGCGCAGGGGGATGGCGCATATGCGAAATGGGCTTTTTATGCAGTAGAGCCACAGACGGGGCGGGTAGGCTTTACCAGAGAGGGCAGGACATATACTTTTGATTATACGCTGCCCCGGGGAGAATGGGTGAATCTGACGCTTGTGGGGACATCCGGGAAGGTGACTCTCTACGTAGATGACCAGGAGACGGATATCGTGGGCAGCGATGAACCTTTTAAAGAACATGCAACGTTTGTGTTCCCGCTGCAGAGAGTGGGCCGGCAGACAACGCATTTTGAGGGAGAGATGGAACTGGATTTCCGGAATGACAGAGAAGATTAGTACCGCCTCATCGCGCAAACGTTTTGGAATGGAGATTAACATGGACGCATATACAGATTTTGCACAGGTTTATGATGAATTTATGGATGAGACACCCTACGAGGAATGGTGTGAGTTTCTGGCGGGTCGAGTAAAGAAATATGGCATCAGTGATGCAGCAGGGTGCGATGATGAAATAAAGAACGACAAATGTGTCATAAAAGACAGAAGTGTCATAAAAGAACAGGAGAAGCAAAATTTACGACAGGAAAGAAACACCATATTGGATTTGGGCTGTGGTACCGGTACGCTGACGGAACTTCTGGCCTGTAAGGGATATGATATGATCGGTGTGGACAATGCCCAGGAGATGCTGCAGATTGCCATGGACAAAAGAGACCGGTCCGGATCGGATATTTTGTACTTATTGCAGGATATGCGGGAATTTGAGCTTTACGGTGCGGTGGGTGCAGTGATCAGTGTGTGTGATTCCATCAATTATCTTTTGGAGGAGGAAGAGATTCTGCAGACTTTCCGGTTGGTGCATAATTACCTGTACCCAGGCGGCGTTTTTATCTTTGACTTTAATACAGTGTATAAATATGCCAGTGTCATAGGCGATGCCACGATTGCGGAAAACCGGGAAAACTGCAGCTTTATCTGGGAAAATTATTACCATGAAGAGGAAGAGATCAATGAATATGATCTGACCATATTTGCCAGAAGTGAGGGAGAAGAGCGGTTCCTGCGTTTTCAGGAGACCCATTATCAGCGGGGATATTGTTTGGAACAGATGCGCGGACTGGTGGAAGAAGCGGGGCTTACGGTGGTGGAAACACTGGATGCGGATACCCATGATGCGGTGACACCGGAAAGCGAGAGGATTTATGTGGTGGCAAAGAAGATTTGAGGGATATTGCAGGTAAAATGCCGACAGAAAGGTGTAGATAACATGACAGATTATTTAGTGAGAGCAACAGCGGCAGACGCACAGATAAGGGCATTTGCGGTTACATCCGGCAGTCTGGTGGAGTATGCCCGTTCAGCCCACAATACGAGTCCGGTGGTCACGGCGGCTTTAGGGCGCCTAATGACAGGGGCAGTGATGATGGGAAGTATGTTAAAAGGAAAAGAGGATATGCTGACTTTGCAGATTCACGGCGCCGGTCCGGTTCATGGTCTGACGGTGACAGCGGATTCTTTGGGCAATGTGAAGGGTTATGCGGATCGTCCGCAGGCTATGATGCCGCCGAACCATCTGGGGAAACTGGATGTGGGCGGCGTGATCGGAGCCGGTGTGCTTACGGTCATGAAGGATATGGGGTTAAAGGAACCTTATGCTTCTACCATAGAACTGAAGACAGGGGAAATCGGGGATGATTTGACTTATTATTTTGCAGCTTCCGAGCAAGTGCCTTCCAGCGTGGCGCTGGGAGTACTGATGAATCAGAACAATACGGTGCGGCAGGCGGGCGGCTTTATCATTCAATTGATGCCCTTTACCGCAGAGGAGGTGATTGACAGACTTGAGGAGAAATTATCTGCTGTGCAGTCTGTGACGTCTATGCTGGAGGCCGGCAATACCCCGGAACAGATTCTGGAGATTGTACTGGGAGATATGGGATTGGAAATTACGGATACTATGCCGGTACAGTTTACTTGTAATTGCAGCAAAGAGCGGGTGGAAAAGGTACTGTTTAGCCTCGGAAAGAAAGAATTGCAGGAAATGATCGCGGAGGATAAGGAGGTAGAGCTGCATTGCCATTTTTGCAACAGACATTATACCTTTACCGTGGAGGAACTCAGAAAAATTGCGAAATATCAATAAAATAAATCCAGTTTTAATGAACTGTATTTTGTGTGAAACAGATAGCATAATATAAGATAACAAAGTCAGTGATATGGGAAGAATTTGTTAGATAAAAACAGATGTGATTTGAAAAAAGAACGGTAAAGGTATTGATAAACAGGGAATGATAGAAAAAAATAGAAATTAACATCCGGCTGTAATGGTCTAAAAAAGAACTTGTGATATGAATCAAGTTCCTCGCAAAGCCAAAAGAAGGTAAGGGGATTCCTTTTGCTGAAAAAACGATAAGAAGCTTTTACAGGCAGTTTTGTGGGCGGCGGCTTTAAGAAGCAGGGGCCAAAATAAGAAAATTAGTTTTGCGAAGAATACAGCAAGAAATTAAAAGAAGATTTAAGCCAAAAAATATATGAAATTACGTAATTTACTCATAAAAATGAAATGCTGTAAGTAAGAAACAAATATTGAATTATTGGGATTTTCATAAATAAATAACAAATGATACCGATAAAATAACGGGCGATAGATAACAGAAAATATATTTTTGAGAACGACTGAAACAGATTTATATGACAGACAGATGCTTAAATAAGGATATAAAATCGGGAAAAATCTGGTAAAATAATTGTGAAAGAATTATTCCAAAGGGTCTGCTTATGGTTATACTATTTGTACAATCATTACAGTTTTGAATGTGTTTCGCAATTATCTAATATTATAATGATGGAAAAGAGAGGCAGAGTAAGATATGAGACATGGATTTATAAAGGTGGCGGCGATGACACCTGGCATTAAGGTGGCCGATCCGGTTTATAATGCGAAAGAAGTCTGTAAGGGGATAGAGGAGGCGTCTACGAAAGGGGCCAGAATTCTTGTTTTTCCGGAATTGTGTCTGACAGGCTATACCTGCGGGGATCTTTTCTTACAGGAACTTTTGCTGTCACAGGCCAGGGAGGCACTTGCTGTAGTCGCAGAAGCCACGGAGGGCAGTGATGCGCTTGTTTTTGTGGGACTTCCGCTGGTAAAGGATTATAAGCTTTATAATGTGGCGGCTGTGCTGCAGAATGGAGAGATACTGGCGTTTATTCCCAAGCGTTTCATTCCCTCTTATGCGGAGTTTTATGAGACGAGACATTTTGCACCGGGGAATACGGTACCGGAACCTTATTACTATGAAGATAAGGAAGTGCCTTTCGGAACGGATATTCTGTTCCGGGTGAACGGGGTGCAGGGTTTGGTAGTAGGCTGTGAGATCTGTGAGGATATCTGGGTACCGGATTCACCGGGGACAGCCCATGCCCTTTCCGGTGCCACGGTGATGGTCAATCTTTCGGCGTCTAATGAGACCATCGGCAAAGATGCGTATCGAGAGATGTTGGTGAAATCCGCCAGCGCCAGACAGATTACGGCTTATATCTACACCTCGGCGGGAGAGGGGGAATCCACGCAGGATCTGGTATTTGGCGGGCATAATATCATAGCGGAGAATGGCACCATATTAGCGCAGGCAAAGCGGTTTGCACCGGAAAATCTCTATGCGGATATTGATGTGCACAGATTATGCCATGAGAGACGGAGGATGAGTACTTATCATCCGGAAATTATGCGTGATCACATGGTATTGTCTGTTTCCATGGAAGAGGAGGAAACCAGGCTGACAAGAAGTTTTGCGCCGCAGCCTTTTGTGCCCACGGAGCAAAAAGAACGCAATAAGCGCTGTGACGAAATCCTTTCCATTCAGTCATATGGTCTTAAGAAACGGTATGAACATACGGGCTGTCAGTCGGCAGTTATCGGTATATCCGGCGGGCTGGATTCTACCCTGGCACTGTTGGTGACGGTGCGGGCTTTCGATATGCTGGGGATTTCCAGAGATAAGATAACATCTGTTACAATGCCCTGTTTCGGCACCACAGACAGAACTTATGACAACGCCTGTAAACTGGCAGGGATGCTGGGAACAACCTTGCGGGAGGTGGATATCAGAGAAGCGGTGACTGTGCATTACAGGGATATCGGCCAGGATATGGAACAGCATGATGTGACTTATGAGAATGGACAGGCCAGGGAACGGACCCAGGTGCTCATGGATATAGCAAATCAGACAGGCGGTATGGTCATCGGCACCGGCGATATGTCAGAACTGGCGCTGGGGTGGGCTACTTATAACGGAGATCATATGTCCATGTATGGTGTCAATGCGGGCGTTCCTAAGACACTGGTGCGGCATCTGGTGCGGTATTATGCAGATACCTGCGGCAGAGATGAACTTAAGAACCTTCTTCTGGACATACTTGACACACCTGTCAGTCCGGAACTTCTTCCGCCGGTAGACGGGGTGATTTCCCAGAAGACAGAAGATTTGGTGGGGCCGTATGAACTGCATGATTTCTTCTTATATTATATGCTGCGCTGTGGTTTTGAACCGGCGAAAGTGTACCGGGTGGCCTGTATGGCTTTTCAGAATATATATGACAAAGGTGTCATATTAAAATGGCTAAAGATTTTCTATCAGAGGTTTTTTGCCCAGCAGTTCAAGCGGTCTTGTCTGCCGGACGGCCCTAAGGTAGGAAGCGTTGCAGTTTCGCCAAGAGGCGACCTGCGTATGCCGTCCGATGCCTGTGCCAGAATCTGGCTTGCACAGCTGGAAGAGCTAGTGTAGGGAAGTATCGGTTCTGGGTGAGGGCTGGTATTTACCGTCCGCCATGCTCATTGCGCCATTGTCTGGGGGAGATGCCGTAGACATTTTTAAAGGCTCTGGAAAAATGCAGTTGGTTCGGATAGCCGACTGCATTTCCGATATCTGCAATGGAAAGGCCTGTAAGCTTCAGCAATTCGGCGGCTTTGGACATACGGTAAGAAATGAGAAATTCCTGCGGGGATTTGCCCATATTTTCATGAAATATCTTGCCGAAATAGCTTCTGTTCAGGCCGCAGGAGGCAGCAATCGTTTCCACGGAAATATCGTTCTGGAAATTCTGTTCAATATAAGAGATGGCTTCCTTGATATAAAAGTCCCGCAGACTGTTGCCTTTGTTCAGCTGAGCGGAGGAGGAAGAACGCATAAAATTGTCAATAAACAGGAAAAGATGGCCGATTAAGTGAAACGGGGACGCATTTCCATGGTTGACGATATATAACATTTCATTTTTCATATTTTCTGCAATATCTTTGTAACGTGCCTTGTACACCGGCTGATTACAGCTTAAGCCGGTAAGTTCCACGGCTTCCTTGGCACGCAGTCCATCAAATTCAAGCCATACATATTCCCAGGGAATCTCATGGTCGGCAATATAGGTGCATACCTGATGTGGGAAAATCATAAATCCCTGTCCGCTCTTGATCTGATAGGTAATGGATTCCCCCTGCGCGTTGTCGGCAATCAGAGTACCGGTTCCAGACAGACACAGGTGAAAGAGATAGTGGTTTCTGGCGGCAGGGCCAAAAGAATGGGAAGGATCGCAGTGCTCCCAGCCGAACTGGTACAGTCCCAGATCAATAAAGTTTTCACTGGGAAAAACGGAAAAAATCACATCGCTCATACTTGTTCCTCTTTTTATGATAATAATATGATAATAATAAGAAAGGCATTTGTTTATCCGAGGCCGCGAAGCGGTACTCGTAAAGTTATTTGCGAAGCAAATTAC
>DKZA01000056.1:20628-20752 GCA_002492525.1 Lachnospiraceae bacterium UBA7086
TTATTTGCGAAGCAAATTACTTTTATTATATACCAAAATGCTATTTGACTTCAAACAAAACGGGCAAAAGCGGCATAAAGGTATATAACATGCAAAATGACGGTATTTATTGATAGCATAATGG
>DKZA01000029.1:0-24253 GCA_002492525.1 Lachnospiraceae bacterium UBA7086
TTAGCTCAAGGATTTGAGAGTTGCTTTGCGGCCTCGGATAAAATGATAATAAGGAGCCTTTTGGCATGGCGGATGTCATGTGGGAGGCTCCTTTTGTTGTCTGTAAAATTGTCTGATGAGTATAAGTTAGGTATTTATAAAGTCTGGTATATCAATACCGGCCGGCATTACCACTGAATAGAAGATTGGCTTGCTTTTTCTTCACAGTATTTACAGCGGTAGATTTCCTTCTCCTCATCAGCCAGTACGAAGATATGGGGCAGTTCCTGCTCGATGGAAGTGATACAGCGGGGATTCTTGCATTTGATTACGTTATGGATTTCCCGGGGGAGTACCAGTACCTTTTTATCGACAATCTCTCCGTCTTTGATCACATTGACTGTGATATTGTGATCAATGACAGCCAGGATATCCAGGTTTAGTGTATTGATGTCACATTCAACTTTCAGGATATCTTTTTTGCCCATTTTATTGCTTTTGGCGTTCTTGATAATGGCAACCGTACAATCCAGTTTATCCAGTTTCAGATGGTGATAAATAGACAGACTCTTGCCTGCTTCTATATGGTCGAGTACAAAACCTTCTTCAATTTTTCCTACATTTAACATATTAACCTCTTTTCAGCGCGGTGGTATACGCATATTTTTTGATAGAGAAAGATTCTTGATTATCTTGTGGCGTAAAGACGGAAAGGGGTTACGCCAGTTCTAACAGGGTGAGAATCAATGCCATTCTGACGTAGACGCCGTATTGTGCCTGTTTAAAATAGACGGCGCGCGGATCATCGTCCACTTCTACGGAGATTTCATTGACACGGGGAAGTGGATGCAGTACCAGCATGTCCTCTCTGGCAGCGGACAGCTTGGCTTTGTCCAGAATGTAAAAATCTTTCAGACGTACATAATCTTCCTCGTTAAAGAAACGTTCCTTCTGTACTCTTGTCATGTAGAGAAGATCCAGGTCAGGCATGCAATCTTCTAAACGAATCACTTCCTGATAGGAGATCTTACGTTCTGTAAGCATATCCGTGATATAGTCGGGCACTTTTAATTCCGGCGGAGAGATAAAGATGAAGTGAATATTCGGGTAACGGATCAGCGCATTGATTAAAGAGTGGACTGTCCTGCCAAATTTTAAGTCACCGCACAGCCCTATGGTAAAATTCCCCAGCCGTCCTTTCAGGGTACGGATCGTGAGCAGATCGGTCAGTGTCTGGGTGGGATGTTGGTGTCCGCCGTCTCCCGCATTGATCACAGGAATACCAGAACGACTGGCGGCTACCATCGGTGCGCCTTCTTTGGGATGTCGCATGGCACAGATATCGGCATAGCAGGAAACGATGCGGATCGTGTCAGATACGCTCTCTCCTTTGGCGGCAGAGGAGGAAGCGGCATCCGAGAAGCCCAGAACCTGACCGCCCAGATTCAGCATGGCGGCTTCAAAACTGAGGCGGGTACGGGTACTTGGTTCGTAAAAGCAGGTAGCCAGTTTTCGGCCTTCGCAGGCGTGAGCATACTTGGCCGGATTGGCTTCTATATCGTTAGCCAGGTCAAAAAGCCGGTCCAGCTCCTCCACAGTGAAATCAAGCGGATTCATTAAATGTCTCATAAGATTCTCCATTCCGGAGTTTTACGCGGTAGGCAGCGTAGCTCTCCTAAGTTATATAATTAGAAAATTTCTTCGCGTATCCGAGGCTGCGAAGCAGTCCTCGCAAAGTTAATTTGCGAAGCAAATTTACTTTATGTCTAAAAAAATAGAAGAGAATGATTCTCTTCTATTTGTGATCGTTATGATTGATAGGATAGTAATTCCTCTACAGGTTTTCTTCTGGGTGCAACAGGCGTTTCATTGGGATATCCAACAGGAATGAGCGCTACCAGTTCCCTGTCTTCCGGAAGCTGTAACAAAGACTCTGCTTCCTGCTGGTCAAAAAGTCCAAGAATTACGGAACCAAGACCTTTCTCATAGGCTGCAAGACATAGGCACTGAGAAGCAATGCCGGCATCATACATCTGCCAGCCGTCGCCACGGGGAGTGCTAAAAGAGCCGTCGCGTTCGTAACCGCTGCGGTTTTTGATGATGGTCACTGCCATCAGAACAGGAGCAGCGGCAATAATATCACCATTGGGGGGATACAGGGTAGTACATTCTCTGGCAATTCTGTCTTTCAAGGCACCTTCTACTGCAATATAGCGGGTAATCTGCGTATGTTTCCAACTGGGAGCGTAAGAAGCTGTTTCTACAATTTCTGCAAGCAGTTCATGCGAAACAGGGTCTGCCTTGAACTTGCGGATACTTCTGCGTCCTAAGATACAATCTTTTGCGGTCATGTATATTCCCTCCTTATGATGTAGTGATATAACCTGTAACATCTATATTTTGTATATCATATCACAAAGGCAGGGGTGTTTCAAGTGGAGGAGAAGATAATTTTATCAACAAGAATCCATTTCCGTTTTATGGCAAAACTTGTGAAATAGGGTGGGGTATGATATAGTAGACAAGGAGATTATATCCTGGGGAAACAGGGTCCGGGATATTGGAAGGAGAAGAGAAAATGGAAGAAAAAAAGGCGGAAGAGCGCAAGGCAGGGCAAGAACCGGAAAAGGATATTAAGGAAGAAGAGGGCGTGAAGGAAACGTCGGAAACCTATGTGGAACGCAAGCGGTGGGTGTTCTTCGGACTGCCTTTTACCTTTACCAAATATACAGTAAACGAGCAGGTAGTCACGATCAATGCGGGGCTCTTCAATACGACGGAGAATGACTGTTATTTATATAAAATACAGGATGTGGAATTGAGAACCAGTCTGGGAGAGAGAATCTTTGGCCTGGGGACGGTGGCATGTTTTACAGGAGATAATACGCATCCACAGCTTTTCCTGGAACATATTAAACATGCTAAGGAGATTAAAGATTATATTCTGCATACGTCGGAGGAAGCCAGAAGAAAACGGCGTACTTTAAATACCCTGAATATTGACGCGGATGATATTGATGAGATGTAGGACAGGGTGGATGGCATAAGAAGTCTCTGCGGCCGGGCAGGTCAGTCCGGCCGTAGCGTTTCGTCGTTTTCCCGCAGGAGACGTTCAAATAAAAGGCCGGCAGCGAACCAGAAGGGCGCATAGTCCAGGCGGATTACCTTTAACAGGTTCCAACGGGAACGTTCATAGTTCCAGGGGCATAGTTCACGCCGATTGAGCCACAGACCGGTGAAAAATTCTCCGGTAAAGATCAGTCCCGTGTAAGTAAGCCCGCGGACAAACAGATTACAATTGCGTATAAGGCGACAGACAGGCGCAAGGAAAGCAGCCATCCCATAGATAGGAAACATCCATAAGGAAGTGGCGCCCGGCAGGCTCATATCTCTTTTGCGGAAGGCATGAAAGGCCGTGAAGATGATTTCCAGGAACCATCCTAACAGTCCGCAGTGTATGAAATTGTGAATCAGTTTTTTCATAGTTACAGTATAGACGGAAATGGTATAATTATACACTGGTTAGCAGAATGAATATTCTAAGAGCGGGATAGAAAGGAGAGTACATGAACTATAGAGAAGCGATGGATTATGTGGAAGAGCTAAAGCCCTTGGGCAGTGTTATGGGGCTTGAGACCATGCGCTCTTTGTGTGAACGTCTGGGGAATCCGCAGGATCATCTGAAGTTCGTACATATAGCCGGTACCAATGGTAAAGGTTCTGTACTTTCTTATATTTCCACGGTGCTGCAGACAGCAGGGTACAAAGTAGGACGTTATATTTCTCCTGCGGTAACAGACTATCGGGAGCGGTTTCAGGTGGATGGCAGGATGATCACCCAGTCAGGATTGTGTAAATATCTGGAGCCCGTGAGGGAAGCAGCAAAGGCCATGGCAGAAGAAGGTATGGCACCCCCCACACTCTTTGAGGTGGAAACGGCGGTGGCTTTTTTATATTTTCTGGATAAGGCGTGTGATCTGGTGGTTCTGGAGACGGGACTGGGGGGAAGCCTTGATGCTACCAATGTAATCAATACGACGGTGGCGGCGGTCTTTTCCTCCATCAGTATGGATCATATGGAAATCTTGGGAGATTCTCTGGAACAAATTGCAATGGCGAAGGCTGGCATCATAAAAAACAAGTGTTATGTAATATCTGCCAAACAGGCTCCGGAGGTCATGAAAATCCTGAGGCAGGCAGCTCTGCTTCGTAAGGCTAAATTCTTTACGGCGGATGCCGCGAAGGCGAAGAACGTCAAAAGCGGCATGACGAAGCAGCATTTCAGTTATGATAAATATAAAAATTTAGAAATCAGCATGATGGGGCAGTTTCAGATCGAGAACGCAGTGGTGGCGGTGGAGACCCTTACGATGTTAGGCAGGTGCGGTTTCCCGGTGCCGGAAGAAAAACTGCGGGAGGGTCTTGTACAGACCAGTTGGCCGGGACGGTTCCAGGTGATCGGCAAGAAGCCGCTTTTTATCATTGATGGAGCGCACAATGAGGATGCTTCCAGGAAACTGGCAGAGAGTATCCGGTTTTATTATGCAGATAGAAGAATTCTTTTTATCATGGGTATGCTGCGCGACAAAGAGTATGATAAAGTGATTCGGAATACCTTCGCATTAGCGGAACATATCATTACCGTGACACCACCTGTCAGGGACAGGGCTTTGTCTGCCTATGAACTGGCGCAGGCAGCCAGGCAGTACCATGACAGTGTGACGGTGGCGGACAGTGTGCAGGAGGCGGTGGAAATTGCCTATCTTCTTGCCGGAGAAGATAAAGAGACGGTTGTTATTGCATTTGGATCTCTTTCTTATCTGGGAGAATTGATAAATATAGTAGAACATAGAGATACAATCAGGAGAGATTCTCATGGTAGATCAGGACAAAATTAAAGAGGCAGTGAAATTATTATTGGAAGGGATCGGGGAGAATACAGGCCGGGAAGGTCTGTTGGAGACACCGGACAGAATCGCCCGCATGTATGGTGAGATTTTTGCGGGAATGGAGGAAGATGCCGGGGAGCATCTCTCCAAGACTTTTCCGGTTGCCAGCAACGAGATTGTGATGGTCAATGACATTACTTTTTATTCCGTCTGCGAGCATCATCTGATGCCTTTTTATGGCAGGGCGCATATTGCGTATCTGCCGGATGGCAGAGTGGTGGGCCTTAGTAAGCTGGCGAGAACGGTGGAAGTGTATGCCAGAAGGCCGCAGATTCAGGAACAGATGACCATACAGATTGTAGATGCCATTATGCAGCATCTGCATCCGCAGGGAGCCATGGTGATGCTGGAGGCAGAGCATATGTGCATGACCATGCGGGGTGTGAAGAAACCGGGCAGTAAGACTGTGACAGTGGCATCCAGGGGTTGTTTTCAAGAGAATCTGCAGTGGCAGAGACTTTTTTTTGAACTATTAAAACGGCAAAAAGGAGGAAACCAGAATGAGGATTGGACAGAGGGACTTTAGAACAAAAGGACATACTTATGTGATGGGAATTCTTAATATAACACCTGATTCTTTTTCGGACGGAGGAAAGTATAATGCTTTGGATAAGGCATTATTCCATGTGGAGGAAATGATAGGGGAAGGCATGGATATTGTCGATGTGGGAGGAGAATCTACCAGACCGGGATATAAGATGATTTCCGAACAGGAAGAGATAGAGCGGGTTGCACCGGTAATTGAAAATATTAAATCAAGATTTAATATATCCATTTCGCTGGATACTTATAAGGCGGAAGTAGCCCGGGCAGGCATTGCTGCGGGGGCGGATATGATTAATGATATCTGGGGATTAAAATATGATGAGAAAATAGCGGATGTTATCGCAAAGGCACAGATTCCCTGCTGCCTGACACATAATCGTAATAAAGCAGAGTACGGTAATCTGATAGAAGAGATTCTCTGGGATCTGGAAGCCTCCCTTGATATAGCGCATAAAGCAGGGATTGCGGATGACAGTATCATCATTGATCCGGGTGTAGGGTTTGGCAAGACCTATGAAAATAATCTGGAGATCATTGACAAGATTCAGAATTTTCATTCCTTAGGGTATCCGCTGCTTCTGGGTGCAAGCCGTAAATCCGTAGTAGGAATGGGTCTGGATCTTCCGGTGACAGAGCGGGTGGAAGGAACTCTGGTGACCACAGTGTACGGGGTGAAAAAGGGTGTGATGTTTGTCCGTGTGCACGATGTAAAGGAGAATGTGCGTGCGGTTAAGATGACAGAGGCTATCAGGGATGGCTATAAACATTGAGGGAAGGATCATGGATAAAATTATCATAGAGGAACTGCAGATATATGCCCATCATGGCGTGTATCCCAAAGAGAATGAAATAGGGCAGAACTTTTATGTGAATGTGGAGCTTGAGACGGATATCAGGAAAGCCGGAGTTATGGATGATCTGAACTTGTCTACCAACTATGGAGATGTGTGCAGGTTTTTACATTCTTTTCTGACAGAACATACTTATAAGTTGATTGAGACGGCCGCAGAGAGGGCGGCAGAGGCGGTTCTTCTCACTTTTCCGCATATCAGGTGTGTTACCATGGAGGTCAGGAAACCGGAGGCGCCGATACCATTTCCGTTCGCATCGGTATCGGTCAAAATCACCAGAGGGTGGCGGCGTGCTTATATAGCCTGCGGCTCTAATATGGGGGATCGGGAGATCTATTTAAACAATGCGGTGGAGAGTTTTCGCAAAGATCATAAATGTAATATTGTGCGGGTTTCAGAGTGGATGGAGACAACGGCGTACGGCGGGGTGGAACAGGCGGATTTTCTAAATGGAGTGATAGCGCTGGATACCATTTATACGCCGGAAGAACTGTTAGAGAGGATTCATGAGATTGAGAAAAGCCAGGGCAGGGAACGCCTGGTGCACTGGGGCCCGAGGACTTTGGACCTGGATATTCTTCTATATGAAGGGTGTGTGATGGATACCCCTGAGCTTACGATTCCACATAAAGATATGGCAAACCGGGATTTTGTGTTAAAGCCGCTTATGCAGATCGCACCTTATGAAAGGCATCCTGTTCTGGACAAATCTGTTTTACAGATGTATGAGGATGTGAGAAATAAAGGGGAAGAACATGTGATATAAGGCTGGCACCGGAGGGTGTCAGCCTATATTTTCGACTGCGGCCTGTTTGGCAGCATCAAAGGTAGTCACATTGACGGGGCCAAAGGTACTGGTCTTGTAGATAGGAACCATTTCGTTAAAGCCGTTAAAGTATACATAGCTGGAAGTAATGTTAATATTTTGGAACACACCCTCCTGCACAGTCTCCTGTGCACTGCCGTCGATCATCATCCGTTTGAGTGCGGGAGTATCTGCGGAACTGACCTGGTAATAAATATAGGTTCCGTAGACGTTGAACATGTCAATGCGTTCGTTGGTCAGCACTTCTACAGTGTCGGCGGATAAGGAGTAGCGGCAGAGACGGTAGTTCTCTGACACATCCATGTAGTAGACGTAGCCGTCCTGCACAATGGGATTCCACACATTGCCCCGCCAAACCACACTGTCAGTATCGGTAGAGATATCCAGGGCATGCAGATAATGATCTTCGGCGGTACCCGCATAATATATCCTGCCGTTTATGTAGCAGTTGGGGTTAATGATTTCATTTGCCACGGTCTGTTTATCTTTCTTGTTGATCAGGATTTTGTCCAAAGAAGTTCCTGCATCGTTATCATATTTTTCATAGTACAGGTAGTTGCCGCATAACTGCATGCTGACAATATGGCACCTGTCAAGACTGACAACAGATTTGCCTTTTAAGTTGCTTCTGTAGATGCCGGAGGTCTGGCGCAAGTATCCCAGGCCGTTTTCGCCGGAGTTACCGGAACCGCTGGTCATGGCATAATATAGATATTTGCCCGCCGCATTGATGGAGGAGACAGAACCGCTGTTTAGTTTCCTCATATCGGTTTCATCGGGATTCATGGAGTAAAGTGCGTTGTTATCGTAGACATTGGCGAAATATACCCGTCCGTCCGCCTCGCAGAAGTATCCGCCGTTATTCAGATTTCCTGCGGTATTACCGGTTGCGGATTCATCGTTCATGGGCACTCTGCCGATTAAGAAGGTAAGCAGGAATATTAAAACAATTATAACAATTGTTATCACAAAAATCAGAATATTCTTTCGTGCGTTGGTCATTTCCTTATCCCCCTACTAACTGATACCCTTATTATATCTATAATCCTTCTTGCTATCAAGGGGGATTTGGGGTAAACTGATGTTAAGTTTAGTGATAAGAAAGGGCAGAAAGGCATGGACTTACTGACATTACGCGGACAGTTGGATGAGATTGACGAGAAGATTGTGAAGTTATATGAAGAGCGTATGGACATCTCCTCCAAGGTAGCCGATTACAAAATAGAGACAGGAAAGAAGGTATTTGATAAGACCCGGGAGGAGGAGAAGCTGCAAAAAGTCAAATCCTTAACGCACAATGATTTCAATGCCCATGGGGTACAGGAGCTTTTTGAACAGATCATGTCTGCCAGCCGCAAGCTGCAATATAGTAAGCTTGCGGAAGCGGGAGCACTGGGCAGACTGCCTTTTATCGGTGTGGACAGCCTGGATACCGGGAAGGCAAGAGTGGTCTTTCAGGGAGCGGAAGGTTCTTATTCCCAGATGGCTATGATGCAGTATTTTGGCGAGTCGGTGAATTCTTTTCATGTGGACACTTTTCGGGATGCCATGTGCGCTATCGAGGAGGGCAGCGCGGACTATGCGGTACTTCCTATAGAAAACTCCACGGCGGGTATTGTGAATGAGATTTATGATTTGCTGGTGGAATTTGAGAATTATATTGTTGGGGAGCAGATCATTAAAATAGAGCATTGTCTGATGGGGGTGCCGGGGACGGATCTGTCTAAGATTAAGACGGTATATTCTCATCCTCAGTCTTTAATGCAGAGCGCCAGATATCTGAGCGCGCATGAGAACTGGCAGCAGATCAGTATACAGAATAATGCCTTTGCCGCAAGGAAAGTGAGTGAGGAGAAAGATATGACACAGGCGGCTATCGCCAGCGAGCAGGCGGCGAAGATTTATGGCCTGGAGATTTTAAAACGGGGTGTAAATCAGTCGGATACCAATTCTACCCGTTTTATCATTGTCACAAACCAGAAGATATTTTTAAAGGATGCGAAGAAGATCAGCATATGTTTGGAGGTGCCTCATGAGAGCGGGTCACTTTACCACATGCTGTCACATTTTATATACAATAATTTAAACATGACCAAGATCGAGAGCCGGCCCATTGAGGACAGAAACTGGGAATACAGATTCTTTATTGATTTTGAGGGAAATCTTGCGGATAGTGCCGTCAAAAATTCCTTGAGGGGACTTCGGGATGAGGCGCGCAATATGAAGATATTGGGAAATTACTGACGGGGAAAGGCATAAGGTAATGAGAGAAGAGGAACTGGTTATTTATAGAGAGTTTGGAGAAGGCGCGATCTTAAAGGATATGGTATGGCTGATGGAACATTACCGGGCAGGTGACGGCAGAGCCAGACCGCTTTTTTACGAATGTATACACGGATTGCTTAAGACCGCGGCGGATCACGGTTTCTATGGAAACCTCTGGCACTGCTATCTGACCAATCTTTTGGTCAATAACGAGAATAGTTACAGTATGGCCTGTGAGATCAGGGGCGAAGTAGAAGGCAGTATCAATGAGCTGGTTTTGCACGATATTGCTATCTTCAAAGAGTTTTATGATTATGATTTCTCGGAAATGATGGAAATCTTAAAGGCGCCGGAATTTGCGATCATCTTATCTTATGAGAAGCCGTCTCATGCAGGCAAGATCTACAATAAGCGTATCCGGGACAGAATCTGTACGCTTGCCAGACAGTTTGTGCAAAATGAGGATGCCCGGGCCATGAAAGCAACGCTCACGCAGTTTTATCAGGAGTACGGTGTGGGCAGTATGGGACTGCATAAGGCATTTCGGGTAGTGCACAATGATGACGGCGTACAGATTGTCCCTATTTTAAATATTGCGCATGTACATCTGGATGACCTGGTGGGGTATGAAATTCCCAAGAAAAAGCTGCTTGACAATACAGAGGCTTTTGTGGCGGGCAGACGAGCCAATAATTGTCTGCTTTTCGGTGATGCGGGAACGGGAAAATCTTCCTGTGTGAAGGCCATTGCCAATGAGTATTATGACAGAGGGCTTCGTATCATTGAACTTTACAAGCATCAGTTTCAGGATTTGAACAGTGTCATTTCTCAGATTAAGAACCGGAACTATAAGTTTATTATCTATATGGATGATTTAAGCTTTGAAGATTTTGAGATTGAATATAAATATCTGAAGGCTGTTATAGAGGGAGGTCTCGAGAAAAAACCTGACAATGTGCTGATTTATGCGACATCCAACAGACGGCATCTGATCCGGGAAAATTACAGTGATAAAGAGGACCGCAGGACGGAAGATATGCATGCGGGGGATACGGTGCAGGAGAAGTTGTCTTTAGTTTACCGTTTCGGGGTATCCATATTCTTCTGTGCTCCGGACAAGAAGCAGTTTCAGCAGATTGTCAAGACGCTGGCAGACAGAAACGGCGTGAACATGGAAGAAGAGGAGTTGTATCTGGAAGCAAATAAGTGGGAACTTGCCCACGGCGGACTCTCCGGCAGGACGGCACAGCAGTTTATTGATTACCTTCTGGGGCAGATCACAGAGTAAACGAAAATAAGAGGAAGAAGGGATTCCATGAAAACATTTGCGGCCATAGACGTAGGCTCTTATGAACTGGCAATGAAGATTTTCGAGATATCCTCCAAAAGCGGGATTAAGGAAATCGACCATATCAGACATCGCATTGACTTAGGAACGGATACCTTTGCCACCGGTAAGATAAGCTATGAACGGGTGGATGAGTTGTGCAGGGTATTGCGGGATTATGCATCCATCATGAAAAGCTACAGGGTGGAGGATTATAAGGCATATGGCACCAGTGCCATCAGGGAAACAGAGAATACGGAGATTGTCTTAGACCAGATAGCCCAACGGACAGGGATACGCATAGAAGTATTAAGCAATTCGGAACAGCGGTTCTTAAATTATAAATCCATTGCGTCCAAGGGTGATGCCTTTAACAGAATCATAGAAAAAGGCACGGCTATTGTTGATATTGGCGGCGGCAGTATTCAGATATCATTATTTGATAAGGATACGCTGGTAACCACCCAGAATATGCGTCTGGGTGTTTTGAGACTGCAGGATCAGATCGGACGGCTGAATATCCGGCCGGGGCAGTATGATGAGATTATGGACGAGATGGTCAGCTCTCAGCTTTCGGTGTTCAAAAAGTTATATTTGAAGGACAGACAGATTGATAATATCATTGTGGTGGATGATTATATTTCGGAGATCGTGGGTAAGAATGTGCAGGGGTTAGAGCAAAGCAGTATTGCATCCTCTGCCATAGAGCGTTTTTTGGAGCGGATTAAGGTGAAAACAGCCCAGGAGGCTGCACATGCGTTGGATATGCCGGAGGAGAATATACCGCTTTTATTTATTTCCGGCGTGTTGGTCAATCGGATTGCTAAGGTAATGGATGCCAAGCTGATCTGGGCACCGGGCGTGACCCTGTGTGACGGCATGGCATATGAGTATGGGGAAAAGAATAAAATCATTAAAGAGAACCATGACTTTGAGCAGGATATCATTGCCTGCGCACAAAATATCAGCAAACGTTATATGGGCAGCAGGCGCCGCAGCGAAACGCTGGAAAAAATTGCGCTCACGATTTATGACAGTATGAATAAAGTGCATGGTCTGGGGAAACGGGAGAGACTGCTCCTTCGGATTGCCACGCTTTTGCACGATTGCGGCAAGTATATCAGTCTGGTGAATCTTGGTGAATGTTCTTACAATATTATCATGTCCACGGAGATTATCGGACTCTCCCATATGGAACGGGAAATTGTTGCCAATGTGGTAAAGTATAATCATATTGATTTTGAGTACAGCGAAGTGGTGAGAACAAATGATACCATTGACAGAGCCGCTTATCTGACGATCGCCAAACTGACGGCGATTCTCAAGATCGCCAATGGTCTGGACCGCAGCCATAAGCAGAAGTTTAAAAATGTAAAGACGACCTTGAAAGACGAGAGGCTGATCATCACGGTAGATGCCTCCGTAGATATTACTCTGGAAAAAGGGCTGTTTAGCAAAAGGGCGGAGTTCTTTGAGGAAGTGTACAGCGTGAAGCCGGTGATACGGCAGAAAAGCTAAAGTATGAGAGAAGGAGGCCATAAAGAGTATGGCAGAGAGTAAGGATTTTTCCAAAGAAGAATATTACAGTAACAGGGAACTCAGCTGGCTGCTGTTTAATAAGAGAGTTCTGGCGGAAGCGAAAGATAAACATCTTCCTTTGTTTGAACGGCTTAAGTTTCTTGCGATCACGGCGTCTAATCTGGATGAGTTTTTCATGGTGCGGGTAGCTTCATTAAAGGATATGGTAAATGCCGGATACAAGAAACGGGATATTGCGGGGATGACCGCAGAAGAACAGCTTGTGCATGTGAACGAAGAGACACATCGTCTGGTGGCACAGCAATATAATACTTATAACAGGTCTCTCCTGCCGCAGCTTTTGGAAAACGGTCTGCATCTGATCAGTCATCACGAGGACTTGAGTAAAGAAGAGGGTGCTTATGTGGACCATTACTTTGCGGATAATATTTATCCGGTACTTACCCCTATGGCGGTGGATTCTTCCAGGCCGTTTCCGCTGATTCGGAATAAGACGCTGAATTTGGGGGCTCTGGTAACGAAGAAGAATGGGGAGGGAGAGTTGGAGTTTGCCACCGTGCAGGTGCCAAGTGTTCTTTCACGGATTGTGAACATTCCGTCTGAGGAGGGAGTGAAGCTGATCTTACTGGAAGAAGTGATCGAGCGCAATATTCATAAGCTGTTTTTAAATTATGATATTGTCTGTACCTGCCCTTTCAGGATTATGAGAAATGCAGACCTGACCATTGAGGAGGAGGAAGCGGAGGATTTGCTGCAGGAAATTGAGAAGCAGCTGAAAAAGAGACAGTGGGGTCAGGTTATCCGTCTGGAAGTGGAGGAAGGGATCGACAGCAGACTCCTGAAATGGATCCGGGAAGAGCTTGCGATACCCAAGGATGATATCTATGCGATCAACGGGCCTTTGGATCTGACTTTCTTAATGAAGATGTATGGTCTTGAGGGATTTGACCATTTGAAAGAGCACAGCTACTTAAAGCCTCAGCCGGTGCCGGAACTGCCGGAGGATGCGGATGTGTTCGCCAGGATCCGGGAAGGGGATATCCTGATGCACCATCCTTATCAGACATTTGAACCCGTGGTACGGTTTATCAGACAGGCTGCCAGGGATCCGGAAGTGCTGGCTATCAAGCAGACACTTTACCGCGTCAGCGGTAATTCGCCCATTATTGCGGCTTTGGAGCAGGCGGCGGAGAACGGCAAGCAGGTGTCAGTGTTAGTGGAATTAAAGGCCAGGTTTGATGAGGAGAATAATATTGTCTGGGCCAAGAAACTGGAGAAAGCGGGCTGCCATGTGATCTATGGACTGGTGGGTCTTAAGACGCACAGTAAAATCACTCTGGTGGTCAGAAGAGAAGAGAACGGTATCAGACGCTATGTGCATCTTGGCACCGGTAATTATAATGATTCTACGGCGAAACTTTATACGGATGTGGGTCTTTTTACCTGCTCAGAAGCTATCGGGGAGGATGCCACGGCGGTCTTTAATATGCTTTCGGGTTATTCGGAGCCGCGAAGCTGGTATAAACTTTCCCTGGCACCTTACTGGCTGAAAGACAGATTCTTATATCTGATAGACAGAGAGAAGGCACATGCCATGGAGGGCCGGCCGGCGAGGATTATTGCTAAGATGAATTCTCTGTGTGATAAGAGTATTATTGAGGCGCTTTATGCGGCCAGTGCCGCCGGTGTAAAGATTGAACTGATCATCCGCGGTATCTGCTGTCTTAAGACAGGGATTAGGGGAGTCAGTGATAATATTACGGTGCGGTCTATCGTGGGAAATTATCTGGAACATGCCAGAATCTTTTATTTTGAAAACGACGGCAAACCGGAATATTATTGTGCCAGTGCCGACTGGATGCCCAGGAACCTGGACCGCCGGGTGGAAATCCTATTCCCCATAGAGAAGGCGCCTTTACAGGAGAAGCTGTGGCATATCTTAGAGTGCCAGCTTAAGGATACGGTGAAAGCTTCCGTCTTACAGCCGGACGGCAGCTATGAGAAGATTGACAAACGGGGGAAAGAAGTATATAATGCGCAGCTTGCTTTCTGTATGGAGGCCAAATCTGTAGCCAGAGAAGAGACGGAGACGGCACATAAACGCATATTTATCCCCAAAACACATCATAATGATTGATGGGAAACCGTAAGGATAAGACAGCAGAAGAAAGGTAAGGTAGCGTCATGAAAATATATCTGGCTTCGGCATCTCCGAGGCGGAAGGAACTGCTCAGACAAGTGGGCCTTTCTTTTAAGGTGATGCCGAGCACAGTGGAAGAAAAGATCACCAAAGAGAAACCGGATGAGATGGTGGAAGAATTATCCTATCAGAAAGCGGTGGATGTCTGTGGCAGGCTGGCTGCGGAAGGCAAGGAAGATTTCGTGGTCATCGGTGCGGATACGGTGGTAGCCGCCTGGGGGCGGATTCTGGGGAAACCGAAAGATAAAGAGGATGCGATACGGATGCTTGGCGACTTGCAAGGCGGAGGCCACCAGGTTTACACAGGGGTTACCATCGCCTGGAAATATAAGGATATGTCTGCTATGTATGCTACCTTCAGCGAATGTACGGATGTGACAATGTATGCCATGACAGAGGAAGAAATCAAACGCTATGTGGACAGCGGCGAACCTATGGATAAGGCCGGTGCCTATGCAATCCAGGGTCTGTGTGCTGCCTATATTCAGGGAATATGCGGAGACTATAACAATGTGGTAGGGCTGCCGGTGGGGAGGCTTTGCCAGGAACTGAAAAAAAGGGGACTTTTCCCAGTATGTTGAAAAGGGGGATTATGATGTTTGATGAGGATGTAATACAGTGCTTTCTTGAGAATCAACTACAGCTTTATCCGGAGAAAGTGGCAAATACGCCTGAAGAGGCAGAAAACTTTCTGGAGGAGTGTATGGCAGTGGTGGTAGATTCTGTCAAAGAAGTCTGGGAGTTTTTTGAAGAAGAGGGAATGGATATGGAGGGCGCCGACGAGGAGGAAATCCTGGAAGCATCTGAGGTGTTCACAATTGGTGACGGCAGATATCTGATCGTGGAAGGCTAAATCGAGCATAGCTCGATTACGAGATCTGCTTCGCAGACTCGGAAATAACTTATATGTTAAGCAGGCGGCGCATGGTATTGGCCAGGCCGTCATGATTGTTATCCGTATCGGTGACGATATCAGCTTTCTGCTTTACTTGTTTAGAGGCGTTTTGCATAGCGATGCCGGTGCCGGCGGCTAAGAGCATGGAAACATCGTTGTCGGCATCTCCGGCAGCATAGGCATCACGGAGGGGAACATTAAAGTAGTTACAGAGAAAGCGCACAGCGCTGCCCTTTCCGGCGTTCCAGTCAAATAACTCCAGATACTTGCTGTTGGAATAGATTGTGCGGACCTTCTTTTCAGCCCAACCGGAGATACTTCGGCGAAAGGCGTCTAATCGGTCGAAATCATCAAGACTGATGGCCAGCATTTTATAGGGGCCTTCGGTGAGTGCGTCCTGCAATGCAGGAGAGATGATCAGGGGCAGATGGATTTTGTGCCGATAGTATTGAATCTCTGCATCCTCAGCAGGGGAGACAATGGCGTCATCCCGATAGGTCTGGATGTGCAGATGATATTTGTCAGCCTGTTCCTGCAGATAAGGTACATAAGAAAGGGGCAGCCTTTTTTCCAAAATAGACAAGGAACGATCGCAGTCGTAAATCAGGGTACCATTATTACAAGTCAGAAAGATACCGGACTGTGTGAGTCCGGCTTTTTCTTTTACTTCCAATACACTTAAGAGGGGTCTGCCTGAGGCCAGTATCAGTTTGTTGCCTGCAAGCAGAAAGTCATCCAGGAAAGCTTTGGTGCCGGAAGATATTCGGCTGTCGTCATTTAAGAGTGTGCCATCCAGGTCGGTAAATAAAAGTTTCATAGTTCCTGTTATCCTTATCCGTGATTTTTTCGGGCCTGTCTTGCGGCTTTGATCCGATCCAGTATTTCTTCCGGAACAAATAATCTGCCGTACCCTGTTCCTAAATCCAAATTTGGTTTGTTGGCTCCGTGAAAATCGGATCCGCCGCTGAGTAATAAGTCGTATTGTTCGGCAATCCTGCGCATATCCCGTTCATCCTGCGGCGTGTAGGTGCTGTAAAAACTTTCTATGCCCATAAGCCCCACATCTTTTAAGGAGGCAACCAGGGCGCAGAGCCGGTCATTTCCCATATGGTAGAGTGTAGGATGCGCCAAAATCGGAATACCGTCAGCCTGAAGAATCAATTCCACAGCCTGGGCGGGGGTTACCTTTTCCCGGGGGACAAAGTACTTCGTGTGGTCACCGAGATATTGGGAGAAGGCATCCGGGCGGCTCTTGACATAGCCGTGTTCCAGAAGATAAGAGGCATAATGTGCCCGGGTGATAACAGCGCCGGGATTTTCGGCCTGTAATTTGTCAAAGGTGATATCAATGCCTGCTTCCTGAAGATTTCGGCACATCTTATGATTCCGGTTGATACGGGAGTTTACAAAGGTATTAAGCTGCTCTTGAAAGGCAGGAGAATCGTAGGAGATATAGAGACCTACGATATGCACGTCCTTCTGTTCATATTTGGTAGAAAACTCAATGCCCGGAATGACCTCGGCGCAGGAAACACCCATACTGGTTATTGACGCTGCGTGTAAGAGGGCCTCGTCCAGAGCGTCCGTAGTGTCATGGTCTGTGATAGCTACGGCAGCAAGGCCCTTCTGCGTGGCATAATCCACCAGTTGTGTGGGGGTAAAGCTGCCGTCCGATTTGGCAGTATGGGTGTGGAGATCTACCGCTCTCATCATCAGTCGTCCTCTTCTTCGCTGGCCGTGCTGGTGTAAACAGTACGTTTTCTGGCCATTTCGTCACTTTCCAGATATTCATCGTAGGTGGTGATTTTATCCACCAGTGTGCCGTCCGGCAGAATCTCCATAATGCGGTTTGCGGTGGTCTGTACCACCTGATGATCGTGGCAGGAGAACAGTTCCACGCCCTTGAATTTCTTCATCCCTTCATTTAAAGCGGTGATGGCCTCCATATCCAGATGATTGGTAGGCTCGTCGAAAAGCAGACAGTTGGCGCCGCTGATCATCATCTTGGAAAGCAGACAGCGTACTTTCTCACCGCCGGATAAGACCTTCACTTTTTTGACGCCGTCCTCTCCGGCAAAGAGCATACGGCCCAGAAAGCCTCGCACATAAGTCACGTCCTTGACAGGAGAGTATCCCATAAGCCAGTCGGTAATAGTGTAATCGTTGTCAAATTCGGTGGTGTTATCTTTCGGGAAATAGGCCTGCGAAGTGGTGACTCCCCATTTGTAGGTGCCTTCGTCAGGTTCCATTTCACCGGTCAGAATCTTAAATAAGGTGGTTTTGGCAAGTTCATTGCCGCCTACCAAAGCAATCTTGTCGTCATGGCCTACGATAAAGGAGATATTGTCCAGAACCTTCTCCCCGTTGATAGTCTTGGAGAGCCCCTCTACGGTCAATACTTCGTTGCCGATTTCACGCTCGGGTCTGAAATCAATGTAAGGATATTTACGGCTGGAGGGCCGGATATCATCCAATTCGATTTTTTCCAGGGCACGTTTTCTGGAAGTAGCCTGTTTGGACTTGGAAGCGTTGGCGGAAAAGCGGGAAATGAACTCCTGTAATTCCTTGATCTGTTCCTCTTTCTTCTTGTTGGCTTCTTTACGCTGTTTGATGATCAGCTGGCTGGATTCGTACCAGAAATCATAGTTGCCGGCGTAGAGCTGAATCTTGCCGTAATCAATGTCCGCAATGTGTGTACAGACTTTATTTAAGAAGTAGCGGTCATGGGAGACTACGATGACCGTGTTCTCAAAGTCGATCAAAAAGTCTTCCAGCCAGGCAATGGCATCTAAGTCCAGGTGGTTGGTAGGCTCATCGAGAAGCAGGATATCCGGATTGCCAAAGAGTGCCTTGGCTAACAATACCTTGACCTTTTCGTTACCGTTTAAGTCTGCCATCATACTGTAATGAAGATCTGTCTCGATGCCAAGGCCGTTTAAGAGCATGGCGGCATTGGTTTCCGCGTCCCAGCCATCCATTTCGGCAAACTCAGCCTCCAGTTCGCTTGCCCGGATTCCGTCCTCGTCAGAGAAATCTTCCTTGGCATAAATGGCATCTTTCTCCTTCATAATCTGATAGAGGCGTTCGTTGCCCATGATGACCGTATCCATGACCGGATAATTGTCATATTTAAAATGATCCTGTTCCAGCACGGAGAGACGTTGTCCCGGGGTGATGGAAATATCGCCGTTGGTGGTATCCAGAACACCGGAGAGAATCTTAAGAAAGGTGGACTTTCCGGTGCCGTTTGCGCCGATCAGTCCGTAGCAGTTGCCTTCCGTGAATTTAATATTGACATCTTCAAAGAGGGCTTTTTTGCCCACACGTAATGTTACATTATTAGCCTGTATCATTTGATAACCTCATTTTTCTAAAGTTTATACCGTTTCTGTTTACTCATATCATTATACATGAAAACCTTGTTTTTTCAAGGAAAACATGGCAGGGCATGATGACACATCAATTTGCCTTTATATCCTGAATAAATTCTTGCATCTGGTCTTCATTTACAACGGTAACGTCATCTCCATTTGCTTCTAAATATAGAAAAATCTGTGTTTCTTTCTCATCATCTGCGAGGTGAAAAACAACGAAATCAGGGCCTGGGGAGTTTAATAACGACCGGTCGAAATAATTCACTTCAACCCCCTCCAAAATAACCAGATCCTGCAATTTATTCTTCTCCATATATTCATACGTATATCTTAATTCATGCAGCGCAACATAGTAATGATTTATCTGATAGGAATAAAGAGTTTTATTGTAATAGGCTTCCGCATTATCTTTTCTGATAATTATGTTAACCTCTTCAGGTGTCATGGTATACAGATATTCATTTTTTTCTTCCTTATTTTTTTCATACACGCTGAAGGGAGATGTTTTATGCAAGGGTTTTTGATCCTTAAGATCCATTGTGTAATCCCACAAATAAATATCTGGCGGAGAGTCCTCATCTTGTGCCGTAAAGTCCTCGTCATAACCGACTGCATATTTTTCGGATAGTTGGATCATAGACAGTCCCAGTTGATCCGGATTCTTGTCAGCCCTTATATAATAAATGAATTTTAATACATATTGCCTCCCCTCCGATTCAAAATCAAAGGTCGGCTTGATCCATTTGGTAATGAGTCCCCTGTTGGCATGTTTTCCCATTCCCCCAAAGGAAGGGTCGTACTTACATTCCCAGGTTGGAAATGTCTCAATGAACAGATCTATCTTTTCATCAAGGTCATCTATATTCTCCAATGCTTCTTTAGAAAACATTTCCTTTATGGCATCATCGTCCTTTTGTTCCACTGCCTGCAGCAATCGTACCAAAACCCGCAGACATTCCCTGTCATCCGGATCGTTGTATGTAATATCATGATTCAGATAATCCGATGTAAGCAGCGGATCTTGTTTTTTTTCCAGAGGAAAAGAGCAGCCGCTCAGTCCGAAGATGAAAACAAGTCCCATGATCAATAGGGATATGGTACGAATAGGATGTTCACTGATTGTTAGATTTTTCTTCATAGTATCTCCCATCATTACACGACTTTTGGCGGCAATATGTAAGGCTATGCCCCATAGAATATTAAGTATAACATATTAAAGACTGCTATACCATCAGAATCTGGCAAAATCCGTCTGTTGGGATGATTGTATAAAAATATGAAACTTTTTTCAAAGCTGAATCGTATTACTATATATAGGAATATAAGCATTTGTGGGAATGGGGGAAAGACATGAGCGGATTTTTATTGACACCGATGACACGCTTTTACACGGAGGTCTTACAGAATATGAGCAGTGCTGCCGGGAATGTTTCTGGCAGTCAGACGAATGGAGCCGGAACGGGAAGTGTGACCGGCGGACAGGGGAGCGGTGCCGGCTTTGCCGATGCCGTAAATGAGAAACTGGCCCGCAAAGAGAAATCGGTTCCGGGTACTGTGGATAAGACCGATAGCAGGGACGAGGCGGCAGTGCGTGCCATGTCCAGAGAGGAATATAAATTTTATATCTATCAGAAGATAGCAGGCATACCCATGCATCCTTCCCAGAAGTGGGATGCGGTCTCTGTGAATATTTCGGAGGAGGGATTTAAAGCCATGCAGGCGGATCCGGCTTATGAGAAATGGGTGCTCGATACGCTGCGCAGGGACTTTGCCGTCTATAATCCCTGGAGTACTTATACAGGCGGAAATTACAGGGCGCATTACTTTGGCGCCACCAAAGAAGAGTACAGGGGTGAGAGTTTTGCCATGGGATTCAGAAATGGGGGAAAACGTACGGACTCTTCCAAAAAGAAAGAGAAAGGTTTCTGGGAAAAACGGGCCGAGCGGCATAAAATGTATATGGATCTTGCGCAGAAGGCATGGTATAAACATGAAAATGAACGGCAATTTCAAGAGTCTGTCGCCAGACAACGCAAGGAAGTCAGCAGCGCATTGCTGCGGCAGTGGGCGATAGAGCGTGCCACCGGGGAAGAAGTGGATCTGGGGGTCAATCCCTCCGTCCTTTCCCAGGCAGCTACGGAATATGCGGAAGGGTATGTGTTCTTTAAGATTCCGAGTGCTTTGATGAATCCGAAACCTAAGACCCGAAGCTAAAGAAACAGAACAGGAGAGAACATGTCATGTCAGGGCAGCGTTACCGTGAAGATACTGCCGCCGCCCGGCCGATCGGAAACTGTGATTGTGCCGTGGTGAAGTCTGACAATCTCTGAAGCAATAGATAACCCCAGCCCGAAGTGCCCCTTGGTGCTTCGGGATTTTTCTGCCCGGTAGAAACGGTCAAAGATTCTCTTTTTATCTTCGTCCGCTATGCCGATTCCGGTGTCGGAAACGATGAGGTGAAAGCGGTTCTTTTTATATAGAAGAGAGAGTTCTATCTTACCGCCGGCGGGGGTGTAGCTGATAGCGTTATGCACAAGAATGGACAAGACCTGACTGATGCGTTCATCGTCCGCTGTACAGACGGGAACGGTGTCATCCGGTAATGTGACACGCAGAGTCAGAGAATGTTTTCTGGCCAGAGGTTCAAAAGCCTCATAGGTATTCATCAGAAGCGTGTCCAGTTCTACATCCCTGGGACGGATTGGAAAATTATGGTTATCGGAATTGCTTAAGGTAAGCATATCATTGATCAGGGAGGACATCAGGGTGCCTTCCTGCCGTATGGTGTCTAAAAATCCTTCCCGTTCGGGAGCATCAGCGTTACGGCAGCAGTCTGCGGCGGAGAGAATGACGGATAAGGGCGTGCGCAGTTCATGGGAGGCAGCAGCAATAAAAGCGGTCTGATTCCGACGATTCTCAATAATGGGTTGTAAGAGTCTGCCTGTAAAAAAGAAAGAAAAGAGAGTCAGAATCAGGACAGCGGCTATATCGATCACAACAAAGCGGATGCGTTGTCTGTGAATCTGTTCTTCCAGAAAATCCAAAGCGCACAGGACCACCATCTGAAGGGAAGAATCGTTTCGGTTCAACTCAATGACACTGGCATAGAATTCGTGTTTTGCTCCTGTAGGGTTAAAGGGAAACTCTGTATGAAGGGAGGTATTATAGAGACCGAAGTTGGATTCCTTGTCGGTATTGATCATTTCATATTCAAAAGAAGATTTATAGGTATTCAGACATTGATCCAATAAAGCCTTCGTAGCAGACCTTTCAGAAAAACCGCCAAGGCGATTGTACAAGAATGGTATACCGTTATCTAAAACAAAAAAGGAATAGTTGCCGCGGGATTCCATTTTGGCGAGCCATTCCATGGAAATAACAGACTGCTGTTCTAAGCTGGTGGCAATGGTATTGATATCATTCTGAAAAGATGCATATTGATTGTCGTAGAGCCCTTTTTCAGAGATATACAGGTAACACAGGGACATAACGATCATAATGGCGGCGGTGATACCTGCGCACATCGCTGTCAAATACAGATGTAGTTTCTGAAACATATTTCCTCCGATGCCAGGCGAGAGTCAAAGCCGGGTCTTGTGACTAAGATTCGGAATCTATGGGAACGGCAGGGGTGGAAGGCTTTATCATACAATAACCTACGCCCCGGACAGTTTTCAGGGTGAGGGCGCTGCCAACGGTTCTAAGCCGCCTGCGCAGAAAGTGAATATAATTATCAAGATTGCCTTCCTCCACATCACTGTCGGGGCCCCAGACCTTTAATAGCAGGGTGGAGCGGGGAATGGTCATTCCATTGCTTTTGAGGAACGTTTCCAAGAGGGCGGCTTCCCGCTTGGAAATAGTACAATTTCCTAAAGGGCCGCTTAGCCGGTTCTGCTCGGCAGACCAGGTGATATCAGAAAAAACCACTGATTCTTCATCAATAATCTGGCGGGGGCGCCTTGTCACGCAGCGGATTCTGGCCAGGAGTTCTTCCAGAGCAAAGGGTTTGACCAGATAGTCATCGGCACCCATGTCTAATCCGGCCACTTTATCGGAGAGTGTGCCAAGGGCGGTAATCAGGATAATGGGCGTATAGATTCCCTTGTTACGTAGAGATGTCAGTACATCAGTACCTTCCATATAGGGCAGCATGCGGTCTAAGAGAATTACGTCGTAGATGTTCTGTTCTCCGTAAAAGAGAGCATCTTCACCGTCAAAGCAGGAATCTACAGTAAAACCGGCCTGTTTCAGTCCATAAGCAAGGGTTTCATTCAGTTTTGTGTCGTCTTCTGCAAGGAGTATTCTCATGGGGATTCCTGTCTTTCTTAGCCCTGTCTCCGCAGTACCTTCCAAGCCTGCTTTCGCAGTGCTTTTTAGCCCTGTCTTCGCAGTGCTTTTAGCCCTGTCTCCGCAGTGCTTTTAGCCCTGTCTCCGCAGTGTCATTCAGAAAACCTGCGGTTTTCTTCATTCACGGGCTTCGCCCTATCACCATGGAAAGGAACAAAATTGTCAGCAAGCTGCCATTTTGTTCTTTTCCATGGTGGCACTGCTCATTGCCTTCGTGGACATTATAACATATCAATCTAAAAAGAATCTCTAAAAATATTCTGGAAATGTTATGGCAAATGTTATGGCAAATGTTATGGGGGATATTTTGGTAGAATAATGGTTATTGATTTGGGTTGAAAAAATGGATATAATGAATAAGATAGCTTAAAAATGTTATAAAAATACAATTTGATGAAAGAGACGGATTATGTATTCGATAGCGCTTTGTGATGATGAAACGGAAGAATTAGACAGGACGCAGGGAAGTCTGAATAATTATATAAGACAGAATTCCATCCGCGACTTGACGATAGAACGCTTTGACAACGCAGAAGAACTGTTATATAGAATGAAACATAAGGATTATATGCCGGATATTCTTTTGTTAGATATTTACATGCCGGAAAAGCTGGGGACGACGCTGGCGAGGGAAATTCGGGAGATGGGCAGTACCAGCCGGATTATTTTTCTGACTTCTTCTAAGGAACATGCGTTGGAGGCTTTTCGTTTGGAGGCAGCACAATATTTGGTGAAGCCGGTGGTGGAAGCGGAATTGTTTGCAGTGCTTGATAAGTGTTTTCAGGATATCGAGGAGGAAGCCAGAAAGTATCTGTTGTTTAAGGTGGACGGCAGGATTCGCAGAGTAGCTCTATCGGATATTCTTTATTGTGAAGCGCAGGGGAAGCGGCAGTGCATCCATCTTTCGGATAAGACACATTTAACGCTAAATATGACAATGGGTGAAATCGGCAGCCTGGTTTTGGAATATCCGGAATTTACCAAAGTCGGCATTTCTTATATCATTAACATGAATCATCTGGATACGTTAAATGCCAGAGAAGCGCATCTTGACAACGGACACTCTATTTATCTGCCAAGGGGTTCCTATGGAGTATTGCGGGAAAATTATTTCCGCTATTATTGTGGGGAGGGGGGGGGGAGGGTAAGCCCCGA
>DKZA01000029.1:24550-38458 GCA_002492525.1 Lachnospiraceae bacterium UBA7086
GGGGGGGGGGAGGGTAAGCCCCGAAAGGTAAATTCTGCAAAGTATACCTGAAAATATGCGATGTATACCCAAAAACTTAAAAAATGAGTACCATTATTTTAAAATAGTCTTTGTAAAACTGACTGGAGAAAGAGGTGCATAACAGTGACAAAGACTATGAAAGGAAAATTGACAATCAGTGTAATCTGTATTGTCGCGGCAAGTATTCTGCTTACTACGATCGGGATTGTTGTGATCGCGGGACAGCGTATCCTGGCGGAGCAGAAAGATATTTTACAGCTTTATGCGGATAAATACGCGGAAGAGATCAATACCTGGATTGAGAATGAGAAGATGCTGGCGGATGGAACAGCAGGCAGTATTGAGGCGGCGGGGAGTCTGGACCCGGATTATCTGCAGTCTGTGGTAGATGTACATGCGGCCGGCAGGGAAGAGCTGCTAAATTTGTATTGTGGTACGAAAGACAGTCTGTTTATTCAGTCAAACAGAGAGGCAGGCATACCGGAGGGGTATGATCCGGTACAAAGAGGCTGGTATCAGCAGGCCGGGGCAGCCAAAGAGACAATTGTGACAGATCCTTACTGGGATGTATTGACAGGACAGATGTGCACCACCATTGCATCGCCGGTGTACATAGAGGGAGAACTGGCGGCAGTCATTGGGCTGGATGTGACGCTGGCTACGGTGACGGATCTGACAGGAAGTATCAACTATGCCGAAGGAGTGTATGGTTTCCTGGCGGATAGCAGCGGACAGTATGTGGCGCACAGAAACAAAGAATATGAACCTTCGGAAGAGACGGCGGTTGCCGTCATGGATATTATGCCGGCCTTAAAACCTCTCATGGAGGGAAATGAGAAGGGAATTATCAAAGCGGCAGATTATGACAAGGCGATGTGTTATTTTGCGGCGGCTCCGATTACGGGCAGTCAGTGGAAACTGGGAGTGGTATGTCCCACTGCTTATGTGTGGAGTTCCTTGATTTTCATGGTTATGGTAGCTGTGGTGACGGCTCTGGTTCTTATCGCTCTGGTAGCGGTATTTATGGCGGGACTGATCGGCAGGACACTGGCACCTGTGCAGATGCTCAAACAGTTTGCTTCCGGTGATTTTTCGGAAAATGCTGTTGTGGAGAAGGGGATTCCCAGTGAGTATAAGAATGAGACAGAACAGATTAAGACTGCCACAGTGGAAGTCAAACGGCAGATTCGGGGCATTATATTAAATACCAAAGAAGAGGCGGAGAGCATTAATACGATCGCAGAGGAAACTTCCGCCAAGATGACGGTGTTAGACGGTGATATTTCCGCGATGGCGGCCACAGCAGGGGAGGTCATGAGACAGACGGCTGAGGCCAAAGACCTGGCGGAGCGGATTCAGTATACCGGAGAAGAACTTGGTAAGGTGATAGACAATGTGGCCAGGAAAGCCGGAGAGGCGGCAGACCAGTCCGGTGATATTATGAGCCGTGCAGGCAGACAGCATGATGCGTCCCAGAAATCAGCCAGGGAAGCTGTGGATTTGTGCAGTTCTACCATGGAGGAACTGAGTGATGCCATTTCGCAGAGTCAGAAGGTAAAGGAAATTGACACGCTGACGGAGGAAATCCTGTCCATCAGTTCCCAGACCAATCTTCTTGCGTTAAACGCTTCTATCGAAGCGGCAAGAGCCGGAGAAGCAGGGAAAGGATTTGCGGTTGTGGCGGATGAAATCAGGCAGCTGGCGGATCATTCCAAGGATGCGGTAGACCAGATACGCAAGGTGACAGATGATGTGGTACATAGTGTGGCGTTTCTTTCAGAAAGCTCCGAGAAGCTTCTGACTTTCATGAATGAAAAAGTAATGAAAGACTATCAGAGGATGACGGAACTGGCGGGCATGTATGAGAAAGACGCGGCTTTTTACAGTGATATTTCCAGCGACTTAGGGGCGTCTTCCCAGGAGATGAGCGCCAGCATGGAAGGTATCAGCGATTCGCTTATCACGATCACAAAACTGGTGGGCGATATTGCGGAATATATGAAGGGAATGGAGCAGTCGGCGGCAGATTCCAACGAGAGTTCCAGGGCGGTGCTCGCACAGATGGAAGAATTGTCGGGACTGAGCGAACAGCTGAAAGAGACGGTGGCATCTTTTAAAGTCTGATCCAAAAAGAAGATGACAATACGGGATGGTATGAGAGTGATAAAGGGCGGTGCAGCTTACGGGCTGTACCGTTTTTTCGTGTTTTATGCGCGCTGAAAAAAGTATTGACTCTCACGTTACGTAATAGTTTACAATGATATTGCACGGGAGGAATGAGAGTATGAGGACAGTAAAAGAAGTAAGCAGACTGACGGGGGTGAGTGTGCGCACACTACACCATTATGATGCGATCGGCCTTTTAAAACCGACTAAGATAACAGATGCAGGTTACCGCTTGTATGACGATACGGCGGTCTGTCGTTTGCAGAATATTTTACTGTTCCGTGAGTTGCAGTTTCCCTTAAAAGAGATAAAGGAGATTCTCGATACGCCGGATTTTGATGCCGATATGGCGCTTGTCCAGCAGATCAGACTTCTGGAATTGCAGTATGAACATATAGGAGAATTGCTTTCTTTTGCCCGTGAAATGAAGGAAAAAGGAGTGCATAAGATGGAATTTGATGTTTTTGATAAGAGCGGTATTGAACGGTATAAGGAGGAAATAAAGGAAAGATGGGGACAAAGCGAGGCTTATCGGGAATTTGTGCAGAGACAGAAAAAAGGGGAGTCATTTGAAAAGACCGAAACGCAGATGATGTCGCTGTTTACGGAGATAGGGATGTTACGTGAGCAGCCGCCGGATGACGTAAAAGTGCAGGATAAAATCCGTGAACTGCAAAGTTTTATCACAGATCATTACTATAACTGTACCAATGAAATTCTGAAAAATCTGGGTGTGATGTATACGGAAGATGAACGTTTTCGGCAAAATATTGATAAAGCAGGCGGCAGTGGAACGGCAGCGTTTGTCAGACAGGCAATCGAAGTTTACACCTGCGGCAAATAAGCAGCTCCGGGGTACGGTTCCGGGATACAGTAAGGATTAGATTCGCAAAGAAAAAGAGTCTGTATGGTGCGTAAATTTTGCACTTTACAGGCTCTTTTTTGTGATTCCTTAGAGAAACTTTAGAGAAAATCCTGCTATGATGGGAAACTAAAAAAGAGCGGACATACAAAAGACGGCCCGCGGAAAGGATGCAGCAGAATGAAAATAACTAAAAAATGGGTAATGTTGGTATGTATGGGTATGATGTTCCTGACAGGAGCGACGGGGTGCGCCAAAACGGCACAACCACCTCAGCAGACCCAAGAGGAGGCCGGAGGCGAAGCGGATATGCAGGATGAATCAAAAGAGCCGGATAGCGATGCGGACGAACAGAAAGTTCCGGAAGAGACAGACAGTGAAGCAGACAGCAAAACGGACAGTCAGGAGATACCGGAAGAGACAGAGAGTGAAACGGATCAGAGCACGCCGCGCCAAGTGGCGTTCAGTGAGGGAACAGAACATCTTGGCGGAAAGGTGCAGAGCGTGTCAGATGACGGTATGGTCTTTGCGCAGACTACGGTGAAGGGAGAGGACGAAAGCATGGTCACTATAGTGGATGAGAAGGATGCGAAGAAGATTTCTGTGAAATTTACGGCGGATACAAAAGTGGAGCATTGGATCATTCAGGGCGGCGGCGCAGGCATTGATATGCAGGACGCAGAAATCTCAGACATCAAAGCAGGACAGGGTGTAGAACTGGAGGGAAATTATGAAGGGGAAAACTTCGTGGCGGTAAGAGTGTTGATTGAGGAATATAAATAGAGACGGATTTTTAACCATTTCTCAAAGAGATCTTAGAGATTCTTTAGAGAAAAATCTGGTATGATAAAAAGGAGATTATGATGAGAATTTTACGGATGATGAAAAAGAAAAGTGTGGTTTTGATGTTTGGTTGCGCCCTTATGCTGGCAACGCTTACAACGGGGTGCGGAAAAGAGAAGGAAGAGCCGATCCCGGTGGACTTATCATCGGAGAGCAGGCAGAATGGAGAAGAAAACAGGATACAGAGTACGGAAGAAGACACAACAGAAGATTTACCGGAGGGGGATGCGTCTGCCGAGGAGGACAAACAGACAGAAGCAAAGAAAGCGGCAGCAGAAGAAAATCAACCGCCGACGGAGGATAAGCAGACAGAAGACAGCGCGCAGGTCTCACAGGCAGAGCAGGCTTCCGGCACCGAAGAATTGGAGTGCAATGTGAAAAGCATCGGGCAGGACAGTTTTGTAGCCGTTAAGTGTACTACATATTCTGACGGAGATAAGGATATTATGATAGCCAAGGCACCGGGGTATGAAGAGGCGGATGATCTGGTTACGGTGTATGTGAACGAGAATTGTGCGTATCAATACAAGACAGTCAGAAACGGCGGTGTCAATCCGGAGGATGTATCATCCAGGGAAGGTTCCTTTGGAGATCTGAAGGATGGAATGGTATGTAACGTAAAAGGAAGCTGGCGGGAAGGTGCCTTCTATGCGGACAGTATCGTGATGAGTGAATTTGTCTGAGAGACGGTTGACGATGGCAAGAGCAGAGTCATAAGAAGGACAGAATCGTAAGAAGGGCAGAGTCATAAGAAAGACAGAATCATAAGAAAGGCAGTGTGACAGGCTTATATGAAGCAAAATTTATATGATAGAAAAAAGGAGCATAAGAAGGCGAGGGGAAAGAATATATTGGCAGTCTGCCTTATCCTCTCCATGGTGGCAGGTGTGCTTGGCGGATGCGGGAACGGCGGTGCGGACGTTCCTGGCGGACAACAGGGAACAGATGCAGCGGGAAGCGGCATATCAGGCGGTCAGACAAATGAGGAAGGCGGACAGGCCGGCGAGGGAGAATCTGGAAATGAGAAGAAGGCCATGGGACGATATGTGGAAAATGCTGTTGATCTTTCGGAGTATACTACCTTATCCTGCGGGATAACGGAATTTTCCGACGGCAGCTTTTGCATTTTGGATCAAACAGCAGGCATGCTGGTGTCCGAGGATGGCGGCGTGACCTGGAGGGCGGAAGCGGTGCCGGGGATTCCGGATCTGGAAGCTTTTACGAAGGACAATTATATCTTTACCATGAAAGCGGATACGGACGGTACCATTGCCGTATTGTCTTCTCCCAGTCTGGGCGAGGATGAGGCGTTTCATACGGGGCTGCTCCTGACAGGACCGGACGGCAATATCCTGACTGTCACGGAACTGACGGCTCCGGAGGAAGGCTATGTAAGGAATATCTGGTTCGGGCCGGAGGGCAGACTGTTTGCCGAAATGATAGGCAGCAGCGTGCTCTATGAAGTGGATACTTCGTCCGGTGACATGCATAAATATATGTCGCTTCCCAATGCGCCCGATTTGATACAATTTCAGGGAGATTATATGATCCTTCTTACCGCGCAGGACGGCATTACCTTTTATGATATGAAAGAAGAAAAGTGGGTAGATGATGATGTGCTGGCGGAATTTATGCGGCAGAATTATCTGGACGACTATTATTGTTACGAGACATTTACGGTCTATATGGTGCCGGGAGAAGAGAATGTTATTTATGTGGCGGGCAAGGGCGGCGTGTATCGCCATGTGATCGGCGGTAGCGCGATGGAGCAGATTATTGACGGTACACTGACCACTTTCAGTAATCCGTCTGTGAGTATCGTGAATATGATCGCTCTTAAGAACAATGAGTTTATGGTACTTTTCAGTGGCGGTAAGCTGGTCAGGTATGTTTATGATCCTGATGTACCTACGGTGCCGGATGAACTGGTGACGGTATACTCCTTGCGGGAAGAGGATAAAGTGCGTCAGGCCATCGCCCAGTATCAGGCGCAGAATCCCCAGGCCTTTGTCCGATATGAAGTGGGTTTAAGCGGTTCGGACGCGGTGGCCAGAGAAGATGCCATCAAGAAACTGAACACGGAACTGATGGCGGGAAGAGGCCCGGATATTCTGATTCTGGACGGCCTTCCAATGGAATCTTATATAGAGAAAGGCGTGCTGTTGGATTTAAGTGATCATATCAGCCAGATGACGGGCGAGCAGGAACTGATGCCCAATATCGTGGAAAGTTTCAGACAGGACGGAAAGATATACAGTGTGCCGGTTACCTTTAGTATTCCGGCCGCGCTTGGCAGGGAGGAGGACCTTTCGCAGATTCATGACCTTGTTTCTTTGGCGGATACCATGGAAAGGCTGCGGGAAGATAATCCCGGGAAGGGGATTATGGACATGTTTTCGGAGGAATCTGCAGTAAAGTGGCTTCTGCCTGTTTCCGCCCCGGCGTTTGTGGATGAGGCAGGAAACCTTGACTCACAGGTCATTGCAGAATATCTGGAGGAAGTTAACCGTATTTATACTGCGGCTGCAGACGGAATTTCCGAGACCATAAGACAACGCCATGAGAACATGCGTGAAATGGATAGGGCTGCCAATCCGGATGATTATTTTGCAGAAGCTTATAACAGCTTGGGAAACACTACCGGGGAGATTATAATTGGAGAGACGGTATTTGCGGCAGGAAATCTGAAGAACACGTATAGTTTTCAAGAGGTGCTCTCGATCAATAAGGTAGAGGGCTATGAGGACATGAGGGTGATTCCTCTGGACGGACACAGCAGTCATGTTTTTGTGCCGGATGTCATGACGGGGATCAATGCCTCTTCTGCCCATATGGAGGAAGCGCAGGCGTTCTTCGATGTGATGATGGGCAAAGAGGTGCAGCAGCTTTTTTACGACGGATTTATGGTCAACAAGGCGGCACTTAACAGTCAGCTCAGTCCCGATTGGCCGGTGTTATCAAACGGCGGTATCCATGCGGATTATGGAGAAGTGAGCAGCAGCATAGGCAGCAGCTGGGAGGATGGCCGGGAATATACGTTGAATATCTATATGCCTACCAAAGAAGAGTACCAGGAATTGTATGATATTTTCTGCAAACTGGATACTCCTTATATCGCAGAGCCTGTGCTGGAGGAAGCTCTGACAGAATTTGGGGCTCAGTATCTGAGCGGGTATCTGTCTTTGGAGGAGGCTGTAGAGAAGATACAGAACAAAGTAGATTTATATATGGCGGAGTAAAGTAAGGCAGAACAGCAAAGGGGTAGAAGATGGCAGAGCAAAAGAGAAATGTTCATAAGAAAGGCAGTGTGAAAATGGCAGCCAGACGGAATGTTCCTTTTGCGCTGTTTCTTCTGCCCAGCTTTGGGGGCGTATTGATATTTGTACTACTGCCTTTCCTGGATGTGATGAAACGCTCTTTCCATACAGCGGTTACCACTGAGTTTACAGGGCTTAAGAATTATCAAGTTATTTTTCACAATCAGGCTTTTCTGCTGGCGGTGCAGAATACCATACGTTTTACACTGGTCTGTATTCCCCTTCTGGTACTGGCAGGTCTGCTTGTGGCCATTCCCTTAAGCACGCTGAAAGATGCGGGGCTGATCAAGTCCGTGTATCTGTTCCCGCTGGCCATGCCCACTGCCACAATCGTGCTTGTCTGGAAGATGGTTTTTTACCGGCAGGGGTTCTTAAACCTGTTTTTGACAAAGCTGGGAGAGGTGACAGGCCAGTGGGGGTCTGTGAGGATAGATTACCTTGGCACGGGAGCCTCTTTCTGGGTACTGGTGGCAAGTTATCTGTGGAAAAATACAGGTTATACGGTGGTTCTCTGGCTGGCCGGGATTCTGGCGATTCCCAATGAGCTTCTGGAAGCCGCCAGGGTGGACGGGGCAGGGCGGTGGAAATGTATCCGTTATATTATCCTGCCGAATCTGAAGGGGAGTTTTTATACCATAGTCATCCTGTCCTTCTTAAATTCCTTTAAGATATACAGGGAGGCGTATCTGGTGGCAGGGTCTTACCCGCAGGAGGATATCTATTTGTTACAGCATCTGTTTAATAACTGGTTTGTGAATATGGAGTTTGATAAGATGGCGGCAGCGGCAGTCTGTGTGGGAATCGTTTTGTTTGGGGCGATCATGTTATTGCAAAGGCTTTGGGATAAGGCAGAGTAGACGGAAAGGAAGACGGCAGATGTTAAAGGCTCTGGGGCAATCGGTAAAAAAGAATATGACGGTGCTTTTGCTGCTTTTGCCGGCGGTTTTCATCTGCTTGCCGGTGGTGCTTATTATAACCGGGTCAGTGATGGACAGTATGGAATTAAAACAGTATCTGTATCCTGTTTTTAGTGACGGGGAAGATTTTATTCGTTGGAAGCTGATGCCTGATTATCCTACCTTTGAGCACTATGGACGCCTGCTTTTTTTCACGCCGTCCTTTTTCGTCCTTTTCTGGAATTCTGTGAGACTGGTCATCGGTATCTTAGCCGGACAGATGCTCGTGGGTGTTCCGGCGGCCTGGGCTTTCGCATCCTACCGGGTACGGGGCAGCAGGACGCTGTTTGTGCTCTATGTGGTGTTGATGTTACTGCCTTTTCAGGTGACCATGTTGTCCAGTTATCTGGTGCTTGACAGACTGTCTTTGATGAATACTCATCTGGCCATTCTTCTGCCGGCGGTGTTTTCCACCTTTCCTATTTTTTTGTCCTACGGAGGATTCCGGGCAATTCCCATGCAGCTTTTGGAGGCCGCCCGGATTGATGGGGCAGGAGAACTGAGAATTTTTTTCACAATAGGGCTTCCCTTGGGGAAAAGCGGATTATTGTCTGCTATAGTGTTAGGGTTTTTGGAATATTGGAATATGATGGAACAGCCGTTGGCATTTCTGGAAGATAAGGCCCTATGGCCTTTGTCTTTATATCTGCCGGAGATATCCTGGATGCAGGCCGGGTTTGCCCTGTGTGCTTCGTTTATCACCTTGATTCCGGCGGCATTTGTGTTTGTACTGGGGCAGGATTATCTGGAACAGGGGATTATTTATTCGGGACTAAAAGAGTAGGGGGCGTGTGATGGAGAAGCGTAAGAAGAGAATAGCCGCAGGGCTTGTGTTCTTTCTGGGATTTATGTGGGTGTGTACGCTGGTGTCCAAGAGCATCTATGCTTCCAGGCTTCCCATGGTTACCACCACCAGGATTGATGCAAAATATATTGAACATGTGGTGGAAATGGAAGGGATTGTGGAGGCAGGCGCCAAGCTGCCGGTGGTTGTCTTAGGAGGTCTGCGGGTGGAGGAACTTGCGGTGCATACCGGGGATAAAGTGGAGGAAGGGGATCTTCTGTTTACGGTGGATCTTGAGGATGTACGGGAGAAGATAGCGGAGCAGGAAACAGCCTGCCAGAAAGTGCAGTTACAGATTGATGCCATTCTACATAATAAAGAACTGGCAGAGGCCCAGAAGGCGTTGGAGGAAGCCAGGGCCCGGGAAGACTATGATGCTCTTGCCAGATATCAGGATACTCTGGTGGGCAGGGCCGCTGAGGATGTAGCCCAGGCAGAAGAGGATTTGGAGGAATTACAGGAAGAAAACCGGGAACATGAGACTGACGATAAGCCGGATACGGAGGAAGAACAGGAGGCGCGCAGACAGGAAGAAGAAAGGCTGAAACAGCAGCTGCAGGCAGCCGCCTACGCGGAAGCGGATGCCAAGTGGAACAGGGAAACGACCATGAAGGATGCAGGGCGTAAAGTAGAAGACATACTTTCGGAAGAAGATGCGGACGCTACGCTTTTGGTCTACCGCACGGAGGTGGACAGCATCCGGGAAAAGATTGCAGAATATCAGGCAATCATAGACCGGGAGGGGAAAATCACAGCAGACATAAGCGGTATGGTCACAGATGTATATGTAGAGGTGGGCGGCAGAGTGCCGGATACGGCGTCTCTTCTTTTGGCGGACGATGCAGTGGCCTGTCAGTTCAGGACAACGCTCACCAAAGAACAGAAAAGTTATGTAAACTTAAATGATGATGCCAAATTAGAATTAGACGGAAAAAAAGCGATCAATGTGCGTATAGATTATCTGGCGGAGAATGAGAACGCACCGGGCACGTTCACAGCCCTGGTGCAGCTTCCGGAAGACACGGGCATGCCGGGGCTTTCCGGAGTCTTAAAATGTGCCAAATCAGGAGAAAAGCACCCATGCTGTGTATCCCTTCTGGCACTTCATGCACAGAATGACAGGTATTTTGTATATGTGGTGAATGAGCGGGAAGGCATTTTGGGACAGGAGTATTACGTGGAGGAAATCAACGTCAGTGTGATTGATAAAAATGACCAATGGGCAGCCGTAGAAGGGGGCCTTACGTCGGACAGCTGCATCGTCGCCTCTTCCACCAAGGAAGTGGCCAAGGGGGAAGTAGTACGACTTGCGGAACCGTAGGGGGGTGATTTGCAGAGAAATTTGTAAAAGAATATCGCAAAATAGGATTATAAGCCAAAAACTATACTATAATGGTATAGTTTTTGGCTTATTGTCGTATATCTGTCATTTATGTAAGAGATTTCTTTCATAACTTCTGTGAAATTTCTGTATTATGTTCCGCATGGAAAGGCTTGAAAACGAACTTGCAGGGTTGTAAAATAATGATGAGTATTTCGAGGTATTAAAAACGATACAATTTTTGTTAAAGGACGGGAAGAAACATGATCTCACTGATCATCAGAATTACGTTGGAAATCATCGGCGGAGTGTGCCTGCTGTACATGCTGGCCATTATGCCTCGTATGATTAAAAAGCCGGACACCACGCTTTTTAAGAAGGTGTATTTTGCACACAGAGGACTGCATGATAATGCAGGAGATGCTCCGGAAAATTCCATGGCGGCTTTCAGGAAAGCGGTGGAGGCCGGGCTCGGTATGGAATTGGATGTGCAGATGACCAAGGACGGTGTACCGGTTATTTTTCATGATTTTAAGCTGGACAGAATCTGCGGTGCGGAGGGCAAGGTTAAAGATCATACATACGAAGAACTGCAGGCATATACACTCTGTCAGTCGCAAGAACGTATACCGAAGTTTACAGACCTTCTTGCCATGGTGGACGGGCAGGTGCCGTTGATTATTGAAATCAAGGCGGAGTCGGCCAATGTTTCTTTCTGTGCCGTAATAGATAAACTTCTGCGCTCTTATGGGGGTGCTTATTGTATTGAATCTTTTAATCCTATGGTTTTATGGTGGTTCCGCAGACATCACAACGGTGTAGTGCGCGGGCAGCTTTCTTCTAATTTCCGTAAAGATGGCGATTATCGGAATGTGCTCTACTTTGTGATGGCACATCTTCTGCTTAATTTTCTGACCAAACCGGATTTTATTGCCTATAATCATAAATTCAGCAAAGAGCCGGGCAGAAGGATATGCAGACACATCTACAGACGGCCTTCTGCCGCCTGGACGATCCAGAGTCAGAAAGATTTAGAGCAGCTTAAAGGAGAATATGATGTATTTATCTTTGATAGTTTTTACCCTCTGAGGGCAGAATAATCAATATTTGACAAATATATAGAAGAATTGGTTCCTATTTTTGTAAGAAATTTCAAAAAAATCGTGCCATAAATTCAAAAATATGGTAAAATATTTTAAAATCAGAGGAAAGCATAGAAAATACTATTGTGCAAGGAAGCACAAATTCGCAGGTAAAGAAAGGAGCATAGCAGCAAAATGGCGAAATGGGTTTATTTATTTGAAGAAGGCAATGCCGACATGCGTAACCTTCTGGGAGGAAAAGGCGCAAATCTTGCGGAGATGACCAATCTGGGATTACCGATTCCACAGGGATTTACCGTAACGACAGAAGCCTGCACGGACTATTACAACAACGGCAGACAGATTTCCGAGGAAATCAAAGAGCAGATATTCACAGCACTTGCGGGACTTGAACAGAAGCAGGGCAAGAAATTCGGCGATACGGAGAACCCTCTTTTGGTGTCAGTACGTTCCGGTGCAAGAGCTTCTATGCCGGGCATGATGGATACCATCTTAAATCTGGGCCTGACAGATATTGCGGTGGAAGGTTTTGCGGCAAAGACCGGTAATCCCCGGTTTGCTTATGATTCTTACCGCAGATTTATTCAGATGTTCTCCGATGTGGTCATGGAGATCCCCAAATCTTACTTTGAAAGAATCTTAGACGAAATCAAGGAATCCAAAGGCGTTAAGTTCGATACGGATCTGACTGCCGAGGATATGAAAGAGATCATCGTCCGTTTCAAGAATATTTATAAAGAAAATAAAGGGGAAGAATTCCCGCAGGATCCCAAAGTACAGCTGATGGAGGCGGTGAAGGCTGTGTTCCGTTCCTGGGATAATGAGAGAGCTATCGTGTACCGCCGTATGAATGATATCCCCGGAGACTGGGGAACCGCGGTTAACGTACAGGCCATGGTATTTGGTAATATGGGCGATACCTCCGGTACCGGCGTTGCTTTTACCAGGAATCCTTCTACCGGCGCAAAGGGCATTTACGGCGAGTATCTGATCAATGCCCAGGGAGAGGACGTGGTGGCAGGTATCCGTACACCGCAGCCCATTACCAAATTAGAGCAGGATCTTCCTGAATGTTATAAACAGTTCATGGAGATTGCAAACCGCCTGGAAAACCATTACCGCGATATGCAGGACATGGAGTTTACCATTGAGGAAGGAAAATTATTCTTCTTACAGACCAGAAACGGTAAACGTACCGCGCCGGCAGCCATACAGATTGCCTGCGATCTGGTGGATGAAGGTAAGATTACACCCGAAGAAGCAGTTCTTCGTATCGAAGCAAAATCTCTGGATCAGCTCCTGCATCCTACCTTTGATCCCGATGCCTTAAAGGCAGGTCAGGTAGTAGGACAGGCACTTCCCGCGTCTCCCGGCGCTGCCGCAGGTAAGGTGTATTTTACTGCAGATGAAGCTAAGAAAGCCCATGAAAAAGGGGAAAGAGTGGTGTTGGTGCGTCTTGAGACCTCCCCGGAGGATATTGAAGGTATGCATGCCGCAGAAGGCATCCTTACCGTGCGCGGCGGTATGACTTCCCATGCAGCCGTAGTGGCAAGAGGCATGGGCACAGCCTGTGTATCCGGCTGCGGCGACATTGCCATCAATGAGCAGGATAAAGTATTTGAACTGGGCGGAGAAGTATTCCATGAGGGAGATTATATTTCCCTGGACGGCTCCACCGGTAAGATCTATAAAGGAGATATCAGGACTGTGGAGGCTTCCGTCAGCGGCAACTTTGGCCGGATCATGGAGTGGGCGGACAAGTACCGCAAACTCAAAGTACGTACCAATGCAGATACACCTGCAGATGCAGCGAACGCTGTGAAGTATGGGGCAGAGGGCATCGGCCTGTGCAGAACAGAGCATATGTTCTTTGAACCGGACAGGATTCCTAAGATTCGCCAGATGATTCTGGCAAGGACCGCAGAGCAGAGAGAAAAAGCGCTCAATGCGTTGATACCTTTCCAGAAAGGCGACTTTAAAGCAATCTATGAAGTGATGGAGGGCAGACCGGTAACCATCCGTTTCCTGGATCCCCCGTTACATGAGTTTGTGCCCACAGATCAGGATGACATAGACGATCTGGCAGTGAAGATGATGATGACCGCAGAAGAAGTGCAGGAAATCTGTGATTCTCTCCATGAGTTCAATCCCATGATGGGACACCGCGGCTGCCGTCTGGCAGTAACTTATCCTGAAATTGCCAGGATGCAGACCAGGGCTGTGATGGAAGCTGCCATTGAAGTGAAGAATGAGAAAGGATTCGATATCGAACCCGAAATTATGATTCCTCTGGTTGGCGAGAAGAAAGAGCTTAAGTTTGTCAAGGACGTGGTCGTAGAAGTGGCGGAAGCCGTGAAGAAAGAGAAAAATTCCGATATCAAGTACCATGTAGGTACCATGATCGAGATTCCGCGGGCGGCTCTTCTGGCAAACGAGATTGCGGAAGAAGCTGAGTTCTTCTCCTTCGGCACCAAC
>DKZA01000029.1:38757-43928 GCA_002492525.1 Lachnospiraceae bacterium UBA7086
CGACCTGACCCAGATGACCTTCGGATTCTCCCGTGACGATGCGGGCAAGTTCCTGGGTGACTATTATAAGAACAAGATTTATGAGTCCGATCCTTTCGCAAGGCTTGACCAGAGCGGCGTAGGACAGCTTGTGCAGATGGCTGCAGAGAAGGGACGTGCGACCAGGCCGGATATCAAGCTTGGTATCTGCGGCGAGCACGGCGGCGACCCGTCCTCCGTGGAGTTCTGTCATAAGGTGGGGCTGACCTATGTGTCCTGCTCACCGTTCAGAGTGCCGATTGCCAGATTGGCGGCAGCGCAGGCGGCGATTCAGAATTGATGCCATAGGGATTTGGGTACTTGCAGGCGAAAGTATTGAAGAATAGCTTAAAATAAATAGAAAGCGTAGAGGGGTTCACCGGAGTGGTTGGTGGACCCCATTTCTTTATGTCCGGAGACTGTTGAAAAATTATTCTGCATTATTCGGAAAGGCCAACAGTTTCTCTTTTCGGTATTCGGTTGGTGTTAATTGATAATGCTTTTTAAATAATCTGCAAAAATAGTCTACATTATTAAAGCCTGTTTCAAAAGAAATTGCATTGATTTTCTTTTCGGTCTTTGAAAGTAACTGGGCAGCTTCGTTTAAACGATAATTAATAAGATAATTTATTGGCGTAATGTGTAAATATTTGCGAAAAAGGTTTAATACGGTACTTTTGCTGATTTTTGCATGCTCCGCAATGTCCTCTAATGAAATATTGCGTATATAATTCTGGTGAATGTATTGCATCATTAACTGTAGTCTTGCCTGAGAAGAGGCTGAATCATTTGGGTGATTCCTTGAATACTTAATGTCTGCATTTTCATATATTTCTAACCAGAGCATTTGAAGAAGAGAGGATGTTGCAAGTTCTCTGGAGGAGGCGCAGTCTTGGACTGCTATTATTTGTTTCATAATTGATAAAGCCTTTGCATGCCATGAAATATTGCCATGAAAAACCTGAAAAGTTAAGGTGGAAGAGATGATAGGTAAAATATATTTGTGATATATGAAACTATCTTGCGGAGCAATAAAAAAAGGCATACATACAAAATTTGGAATAACAGCCTCGCTGGGGGAATGGAAGCGGTGCAGGATTTTAGAATTGATAAATACGCCGTTGCCTTCAGATAAAGTAAACTGTTTTTCTCCGATCCAGAAGGTTACAGTTCCTGATTCGATATACACAAATTCAAATTCAGTATGCCAGTGCCATTCAATACAGTTAAAATCAAACAAGGCTAAATTGTCATAATAAAATTTGAATGGGTAGCTATTGTTGCCATGCTGAACCGTCTCCATTAAGTCCTCATCTGTCATTATCTTGTTATAGTCTGTATTATAATTCATGATCAATGCAACTCCTGATGTGAAATTATACGATATTATACAATAAACTTGGGAAATAAATCAATGAAAAACAAACTTTTGTGTTATATAATTCAAAAAAATGAAAGTGTCTCACGCTTTTAAAGAAACTTATGATTCTGCTTCCGTAATGGTTATGAAGGATTTAAGCTGCTGGGCAAAGTGTTGCTTTGAGTTAACAGATTTTGGCACCCATGCTGCTGTGAGCGTTGTTACAAAAGGAGATTCAGATGATGCAAATGGGTGCAACCTGGAAGGGAATGTTGCATGGCTCCAGGTATGCAGGGTGGGAAATAATTTTGCGTTTCATTATTCTTTAGATGGCGTTAATTTTTATATGATGAGATAGTTCCATTTGCCTGTTCTGCCTGTTGTTAAAGTAGGGCTGTTGGATCAGGCAAATAGGGCAACCGGCTATAATTTAGTAAAGAAAATTCAGGATGAGAGTCAGCAGCATAACTGGCAACAGGTCAGGGTGAAATGTTGGGAGGGAAAATATGATACATTTTGAACGAGAAGTTACAGAACCGGAACTGATTGAAGAAATGTTACGCCAATTCAAGTATGTAAATCTGGGATTACAGGATACAGATGGATATCCTTACGTTGTTCCAGTAAATTTTGGATTTGAAATAAAAGAAAGTAAGCTGTATGTTTATATTCATTTCATGAAAAAGGGACATAAACTGGATCTGATGCGGAACAACCCCAAAGTCTGTCTGGAATTCAGTATGTTTAACGATTTTCCAGACAGACCTTATAAAAGACATTTCCATGATTATAGAAGTGTAATTGCTAAAGGCGATATCTACATCATAGATGCCAAGGAAGATTATGAGACCTTTCAAAGAGGCTATAATTTGCTGTATACCTGTAACAATAGAACAGTTGAGCCTTTGGAAAGCCGAAAAACTTTCCCCGTTATGTATATTGGAATGATTGTTTGTGATATGAAAAATGTAACTGCCAAATCCGAATTCCCTTTAAGAAAACCGGAGGATGTTCCGTTTATCAATGTTTATGATTTGCCCGAGGATACGGAACCATTCGACATCAGTGATATTATAGAGAAAAGAAAAGAGAAACTGTTTACAGACACAAGCGCCAACTAATATTAAGGTTTATGTATATGAAAGCTATCGTGAAAACGAAAAAATACAAATCAGGTAAATGTCTTGCCTGTTTTCCATACAGTTCTGAAAATGCAATCAGGATTTGCTGTAAAGTGAAAGAAAAAAGTAAGAAAGGAAACAATCATGCCAAACTATAGAAAAACAAAAACAGCTTGTTATTTAGGATTTATTACACAGGCAATAGCTGCTAATTTTGCACCGTTGCTATTCTTGAAATTTCATTATGACTATCGTATTTCTCTTGGAAATATTGCACTTATATCTACATGTTTTTTCTTTACGCAGCTTTTAGTAGATTTGTTTTGTGCCAAATTTGTGGACAGGATTGGATATCGTGTATGTATTGTAGCCTCCGAGGTAAGTGCTGCAGCCGGACTGATCGGCCTGGCAATTTTGCCGGATATTTTACCGAATCCGTTTATAGGAATTATATGCAGTGTAATCTTATATGCAATCGGAAGTGGATTGATCGAAGTACTCTGTAGTCCTATTGTAGAGGCATGTCCCTTTGAAAATAAGGAGGCGACAATGAGCCTTCTTCATTCTTTTTATTGTTGGGGAGCTGTGGGAACGATACTGATTTCAACCTTATTTTTCCTGCTATTCGGGATGGATAGTTGGAAGTGGCTGGCTATATTATGGGCGCTTATCCCGGCAGTCAATATCTATAATTTTGCAACGTGCCCCATTGAACATTTGGTAGATGAAGGGGGAGGAATGGGGATAAGAGAATTATTCCATAAACCTTTATTCTGGTTAGCCGTTTGTTTGATGGTCTGTTCTGGGGCATCAGAACTTGCAATGGCACAATGGGCATCGGCTTATGCGGAAGCGGCGCTGGGATTATCAAAAGCAATAGGTGATCTAGCAGGTCCTTGTATGTTTGCAGTCACAATGGGAATAAGCCGTGTGATTTTTGGAAAATACGGTGATAGGATGGATTTGATGAAATTTATGATGGGATCTGGATTTTTATGCCTGGTATGTTATCTTCTTGCTTCGATATCCACAAATCCATTGCTGGGTCTTATTGGATGTATTGTATGCGGTTTTTCTGTTGGAATTATGTGGCCGGGGACAATTAGTATTTCATCTGAAAAATTTCCCACGGGTGGAACAGCCATGTTTGCGCTGCTTGCTATGGCAGGAGATTTAGGTGGAAGTCTTGGGCCGGGTATTGTGGGTCGTGTAACGCAGTATGCAGGAGACAATATTCGTACAGGTATGGGTGTTGGACTTATATTCCCAGTCATTTTGCTTGTGATGCTCTTTATCCTTGGCAAAGAAAAGAGTAGGTAAACACAGTGGGGATGCAAAATACATTTTTTTTCGTGCGATTTTAAGGGCATTTTTACATTAGGGAAAGTGCAAATGTGTTTGGAGGCTTTCTTTGAAGAGTAAAATTAGCATGTCATATTGTGATATATTTTTTGAAGCGATTTACATTGTATAACTAACTTAAAGTTTTGTCTGACGACGATCCTTTCCCTTGCATAAATACTGGATTTGTAGGAATGTTCTGCACAGGATCACCATGGAGTAGGGGCAGCCAGGGCGAAAGCCCGACAGGATAAAACAAATTGCCCTTTATAGGAAAAAGTAAAATAAATTAGCTGCGACATAGAAAAATAAGACTTTGCATCGAAAGATGCGGGGTCTTATTTTTCTTGCCTGATGCAAAACCAACACTAGCAGTATAAAACTTTTTCCCCTGCTCATACCATCAGGGTGTTTGTTTAGAGCATACTTAATGGTAAAATGATAGCGTCAAATCATCAAAAAGGGAAGGAAATAGATATGGAATCAAGGCTTGCCGAGAATATTAAAACGTTCCGAAAGGAACGTAAGATGACGCAAGAACAACTTGCGGAAGCGATGGGAGTTACAGTTGGCGCTGTTTATAAATGGGAATCTAAACAATCAAATCCAGATTTGAGCTTAATTATAGAACTGGCAGATCTGTTTGAAGTATCCACAGATGTTTTATTAGGATATGAGTGGCGTAATGGCAGTATGGGCGCAGCACTTGACAGGATCATTGCTTATCGCCAGAAAGCGCAATATGATGAAGGGATTATTGAATCAGAAAAGGCATTAAAGAAGTATCCAAATTGTTTTGACATCGTGTATCAGAGTGCAGTTATCTACTCTGAAAAAGGCTATAAACAAAAAGACCAAAAAGCTTCTTTCCGCGCACTGGAGCTTTTTCATATGGCCCGCAGACTGATCGGGCAAAACACGGATGAAAACATTAGTGAGTTGTCAATCCGCCGTCAAATGGCCCGGCTCCATTTATCGCTCGGCCACGCGGATACCTGTGTGGATATGCTGAAAAAATATAATGTATGCGGAATCAATAACGCGATGATCGGAATGGTCCTGGCTGACTGTCATCACCAGCCAGAGGAAGCTATGGTGTATCTTGGCAGGGCGTTCACACAGAGCCTGGATGAACTGGATGCGATTATGGTGGGCTATGCCAATGTGTTTTTTCAGAAACGTGATTACAAAACCGCTGTTGCCTGCATCGAATGGTTACGCAGTACATTACGATCGGGGTATCCCTCTGAAACTATTAGTTGGTTTGACAAGTATGATTGTGTTCTTCTGGTACTTTGCGCAGAAATATGTTGTGCCATGGGAGATCTGGG
>DKZA01000029.1:44240-46734 GCA_002492525.1 Lachnospiraceae bacterium UBA7086
GGGTGGACAGCAGCAAAATCTGCGGATCAAAATTGTTTGCAGAAATGGGAATTACGAATCAGCCCCACTACGACAATTTCGGAAGGACTGCTATGGAAGCGGCAGAGCGAAGGGTAATGACTGATGCAGAGCTTGCGCCGCAGCTCCCGGCTATTTGGGCTGAGGTAAGGAAGGATGTCAATCAGGAGGAGACATAGCGTGAGGAAAGTATATAGAAATTTTATAAGGTCTGTTGTAGCAGCAGGTTGTATTTGTCTGTTTACCGGATGCGGGATTGTAAGATCATATTCAGGTGCAAAAACAACGGTAAATGCTGAAGAAATATCAGAGGAACAATTTTTGGAAATTATGTCTCCTGAAGAAATTGTGCTTTGCCAGGTTGTCGAACCAAATGAAGTCATTGCATTTATTCAGAATGAAAAAATGGAAGAATGGGAGGATGTAAATGAAATTCCAGTGCAGGCGGAACTGCAATATATCATTATCTCTTATGAAAAAGTAACGGAGAATTTTTGGCTGGAAAGAAGAGCGCCTGAAATCAGTATAGGAAAAGAGTCTCTTTACGAGGATAACGGAGATTTTTATATGGAGGATGTTTTTGAGGGTGATTCTACCTATTGCCGTATTCCGGTGTCAGCAGGAGAATATATAATGAAACTGGCGGGAAATGGTTCTGATATTTTAGACAAAGATGATATTTTTGCCTCATGGGGTATCAATGATTCTGGTATTGAAAAGGCAGAGGAAACTTTTTTAAAGGAGCCGGACAAAATCTTTAGATCAGAAAACGAGGACGGTTATCATTTTTATCATTTATATAGTGCGGATGAACTGGCAAAGGTTTCAAAAGAACAAAAATTAGAAATTTTTGACCGGGATTCAGAGCTTGTCTGTACAATGAAAGATTTAGCAGAAATAGCAGATTTTTATAATCAGATAAAACGGGAAACATGGTTGGAAATGGAATGTCTGCCCGAAGAAAAAAGTAACATATGTGAAATAACGATTTATCAGCTGGAGCGGCATACAAGAGAGAAAAATCTGATTGAAAATGAAAAATTGATATTATTTGAAGCTCAAAATCAATTCTATATACATGATATTATTCCAAATCATTCAGAAGATATGGATGATATGGAGACTTTTTATTCTATTCCAAATGATATTGGAAACTATATTAATAAATTGGCGAATCAAAATTAATATCTAATTAGCCTGCGCTCTTGACATACAATCTTTTCATTGTTATATATAAAGCAAGGCGGAAAGCATCAAAATGAGCCTTCTGCCTATTCATTATCATAGAAGATTTAGTTATTTACAGAGTTTTTCTTCACACACTCCGGAAAGCCGAGAAAGTGTCCGACATTTTTGGCTAATTACTTTTCTTTTCAATAAATTTATCGTGCATCTGTTCGAGTAATGAAAAATCAACGGTGCTTTTCAGGTATCCAATGGCAGGATTGTTTTCCTTTTTCTGCTTATAGAGAATTTTTACATTCTGGATGATTTTGTTTTTGTTTTTACGGATAAAAAGCATTTCCTTATGTATGAGAGCCTTATAGAATAAGTCTGGTTCATGCTCTATATCATACAAGGTTAATTCCGATGCAGGAACTGGAATCATATTGCTCAGTTTTAATGTTCCCTTTAATTCCAATTTCCCGGATGAGGATTGGGAAGTGATGCGGATGATGGGGACAATGCTTCCTCGGATTTTCTGTACTCCATTTTCCATTCGGTAATCAGAATTTTTAGGTGAGGAAAGGGGGATGTAATAGTTATACCCGTTAATGCTGTATACAATGCCCAGATACTTCCGTGTATGGTTCCGGTCATTTCCCTTTGAGGAAAAAACATTTTTTTCAACGGTGCTGATATACGAGATGTATTCCTCAGATACTTCATATAGTTTTAATTCGTTCATTGGTAGCTCCTACAGAGAAAAGGGCGATCATGGCGATCACCCTTCGATTTTAAAGTTTCCCACTGTCTGGCAGGGAATCTCCTGATTGATAAAGTTTTCCACTATCTGGCAGGAACTCTCCTGAATATAAAGTTTTCCACTATCTGGCAGGAACTCTCCTGACGATGGTTTCCCATCTCTGATATTATTATATGTTTTTGCGGGAAATATGTCAATAAAAATGAAAAATTCCGCTGAAATGATTTTATACCGGATTCTGCGCAAAATCAAGGAATTTTAGCGGAAAAAGCGCAATTTGTCGAATAGCTTATTGGGGTGGGGAAATTCCTCATAGGTGAGGTAAAAGGGGTAAAAGTCATCAGAATCTANNCAGATACTTCCGTGTATGGTTCCGGTCATTTCCCTTTGAGGAAAAAACATTTTTTTCAACGGTACTGATATATGAGATGTATTCCTCAGATATTTCATATAGTTTTAGTTCGCTCATTGGTATCTCCTGCAAAGAAAAGGGCGATCATAGCGATCACCCTTCGATTTTAAAGTTTCCCACTGTCTGGCAGGGAATCT
>DKZA01000049.1 GCA_002492525.1 Lachnospiraceae bacterium UBA7086
ATTCCTTACTTGACACAAGCAGATCTGTATATTTATCATATGTGGGATTATCAGACGCCTCTTTATGATATTATGGATGGGCTTAATCGGATAGTAAAAGCAGGCAAAGCCCGTTATATCGGGATTTCCAACTGCTATGCCTATCAGCTTGCGAAAGCCAACGCTCTGGCGGAGAAAGAGGGATTTGCAAAGTTTGTATCCATACAGGGACATTATAATCTGATCTTTCGGGAAGAAGAACGGGAAATGACGAAGCTTTGTGCGGAGGACAACATAGCCATGACACCCTACAGTGCGCTGGCAGGCGGCCGGCTTTCCAAGAAGCCGGGAGAGACATCGAAACGGCTGGAAGAGGACAGTTATGCCAAAAGCAAATATGATGCCACTGCCGCTCCGGATGGAGTCATCATTTCACGGGTGGCGAAGCTGGCGGAAGACAAAGGCGTGAGCATGACGGAGGTTTCTCTGGCATGGCTGCTTGCCAAAGTGACCTCTCCGGTGGTGGGAGCCACGAAAATGCATCATATTGAAGGCGCCGCGAAGGCAGTTGATCTTGTTTTGAGCGAGGAGGAACTGGCCTGTCTTGAGGAGCCCTACGTGCCCCATGCGTTGGTAGGTGTGATGGCAGAGAATAACAAACGCGGATAAGCGTAAACATTTCGGAATGGGGACTGCTATGTACAGGATACTTGTAGTGGAGGATGATGCGGTCATCGCGGGGCAGATTGGTAAATATCTGGAAAAATGGGGCTACGAGGTGGAAACTGTCAAAGATTTTGCGGATGTGATGGGACAGTTTGCAGCCTATGAGCCCCAGCTTGTGCTGATGGATATCGGTCTGCCTTTTTATAATGGTTATTACTGGTGCGGGGAAATCCGTAAGATATCCCAGGTGCCGATTATCTTTATCTCTTCGGCAGCGGACAATATGAATGTGGTGATGGCGGTCAATATGGGCGGCGACGACTTTGTGACCAAGCCCTTTGATCTGGAGATTTTACAGGCCAAAGTGCAGGCGCTTTTAAGACGGGCCTATGCCTTTACAGCGCCTGGGACAGTACTGGAATACCAGGGGATTCTGTTAAATATGACGGATATGTCACTTTCTTTCCGGAAAAAGGAGGAAAGTGTCTGCCGGATTGAACTGACGAAGAATGAGTTTCGTATCCTGCAGACACTCTTTGAAGCAGCGGGCGGCATTGTCAGCCGGGACATGCTGATGAAGCGGCTGTGGGATGACGAGTGCTTTGTAGATGACAATACTCTTACGGTGAATATGAACCGGCTGCGCCGAAGGCTGGCAGAAATCGGACTCTGCGATTTTGTTCAGACCAAGAAAGGGGTAGGGTATTTTCTGGGACAGGCAGGAATTTGAGCACGGGGGAGACGGCCATGAATCAAAAGTTTTTCATACCGGCGGCATATCTGCGGGAGCGGATTGTCCCGGTTTCTTTCTATATTGTGGAAGCCCTTGTTTTTATGATGATTGCGGCATTGTACGGCTATGGGGGCATGCTGCAAAATATGACGTATGCGCTGGGACTTGTGGCTTTTTTCGGCGGTTGTTATCTTCTATGGGATTATCTGAAATATGAGAAAAAGTACAAAACCCTGTCCCGGCTTTTGGCGGCGGAGGAACGAAGGGGCGGTCTGCCTCAGGCCACATTCGGCATCGAGCAGGTCTATCAGCAGATTATCGCGGCACAGGAGACGGAGAAGAAAACGCTGATTACACAGTTGGATGAGAAGCAGCAAAATATGGCAGACTATTATACCATGTGGACGCACCAGATTAAGATTCCTCTGGCAGCCATGGATCTGCTTTTGCAAAATGACGGTGAGGGGGCAGACGAGACACAGGGCCGGGATGTGAGCCGGCAGCTTCGGGAAGAGATTTTTAAAACGGGGCAATATGTGGATATGGCCCTTCATTATGCCAGAATGGAGAGTATTTCCGGAGATCTTTCTTTTGCCAGACTGGATGTGGGAGAGCTGGTGAAAGGAGCGCTTAAAAAGTATTGGATTCTCTTTTGCGGGGCAGGACTGAGACTGCATTTAGAAGAGTTTCATGCCCAGGTAGTCACGGATGGCAAGTGGTTTTCTTTTGTCATTGAGCAGGTTTTATCCAATGCCTTAAAGTATACGAAAGAGGGGGCTATTTCCATTTATGGAGCGGATGAGACGGGTGTTCGTGTTGAGGAAGCGTGCAGATATCTTATCATTGAGGATACAGGGATTGGAATCGAGGAGAGTGATCTGCCAAGGATTTTTGAGCGGGGATTTACCGGCTACAATGGCCGTATAGGGCATAAATCTACAGGAATCGGCCTGTATCTGTGCAGACAGATCATGGACAGGCTGGGGTTGGCCATTCGTGTGGAGTCTAAAAGGAATGAGGGTACGAAGGTGTTTCTGGGTATCTCCCAGGAAGAAATCCTTACAAAAATGTAAGTTACGAAGAGGAAATGTAAGCCGGATGCATGGCTGGACATTTCCTTTTTGTTTATGATATAGGAAATAACATAATGAGCAGGAGGACGATTATGTCATTATTAACGGTTAAAAATGTGAAGAAAGTATATACCACCCGTTTTGGCTCCGTCAAGGTGCAGGCTCTGAATGACGTGAACTTTTCCGTGGAGGAAGGGGAGTATGTGGCCATCATGGGAGAGTCCGGTTCCGGCAAGACTACGCTCTTAAATATCCTGGCATCCCTGGATACGGCCACCAGCGGACAGGTATTGTTAAACGGACAGGAACTTTCCAAAGTCAGGCAGAGGGACTTGTGTGCGTTCAGGCGTGACCACCTGGGATTTGTTTTTCAGGACTTTAATCTGTTAGATACCATGTCTTTGCGGGATAATATATTCCTGCCTCTGGTGTTGGCGGGAGTGCCTTACCGGGAGATGGAGGAGCGCCTGAAGCCCCTTTCTGACAAGCTTTCAATCAGCGATCTTCTGGATAAATATCCCTACGAAGTGTCAGGCGGACAGAAACAGCGGGCGGCAGTGTGCCGGGCACTGATCACGAAGCCGGATATGGTGCTGGCAGATGAACCCACGGGAGCGTTGGATTCCAGGGCATCCGGGAAACTGCTTCATCTTTTTGGGCAGATCAATGGGGAGGGGCAGACGATTCTTATGGTGACCCACAGTATTCAGGCGGCGGCACATGCGGGACGGGTGCTTTTTATTAAAGACGGCTGTGTGTTCCATCAGATTTACAGAGGCGGACATGACCGGGATGAAATGTATCGTATGATATCGGATGCCCTGACCGTGATGCAGGCCAGGCAGAATCAGGGATATGAGACGGAGGACGAGATGTTCCGGGAGAAACAGGCATAAAACCGGAAGGAGAGAGAAGCATGAACAAAATGAAATTATTGCCCAGGATGGCTTACCGAGGGGTACGGCAGAATAAACAGGTATACAGGCCTTACTTGATGGCGTGCGTTTTTTCTGTATTCAGTTATTACCTGTTTTCGTCCCTTCTGCACAATGATCTGATGGAGAGACTGCCTAAGGCGGCTTATGCCTGGATGATGTTAAGCATTGGGAAAGGGCTGCTTTCCATTATTCTGTTGCTGTTTCTGCTTTATGCAGGCAGCTTTTTACAAAAGAGACGCAAGCGGGAACTTGGATTATACAGTCTTCTGGGACTGGAGCGGAAACATATCGGCATTATGCTGTTATGGGAAAATGCAGGTTTATATGCGGTCAGTGTATCCGTGGGGATTCTATTGGGATTTGTACTCAATAAGCTGATGTTTCTGCTGTTACTGCGCATGTCGCAGCTGAATGTGGAGGTGGCGTTTTACTTTTCTTTGGAAGCAGTCTTAGAGACGCTTCGGTATTTTGCGCTTGTCTTTCTCTGTGTTTATGTGAGGGGGCTTATGAGTTTCTATCGGTTGAAACCAACGGAACTCATGGCGGAGAGCAAAAAGGGGGAGAAGGAAGTAAAGCGGATCTGGCTATGGTCTGCGGCAGGGGTCATTCTGCTGGTGTGGGGGTATTATATTTCCGTTACCAGCAGGCTGGACAGCATGATCTTTACGGACTTTTTCCTGGCAGTCTTCCTGGTGGTCATAGGCACATATTTTCTGTTTACTTCGGGAAGCGTGGCTTTTCTAAGATTCTTAAAGGCCAGAAAAAGCATTTACTACAGGCCGGCCAACCAGGTGACGATCTCCGGCATGTTGTACCGGATGAAAAAGAACGCGGCGGGATTGTCCAATATCTGTATTTTCTCCACCATGCTTCTGATCACATTGACCTGTACGGTTACTTTATGGACGGGTATGGATCAGATTGCGTACTATGATTATCCTTACGATGTGCAGGCGGCCTATTCGGAGCACAGTGATGTGACAGAGAAAGCAGGCAAAAAGGCGCAGGAGCTTTCCGTAAAATATGGACAGGAGATAGACAGGCTGGATTGCTACAATGTCATGGAACTTGTCTGCGGCAGAGCGGAGGGAAGCAACAGCTTTCTATCTGCCGGAGACTTTGCCTTTGCCGACCAGTATGCCGTGACGCTTTTGACGCTGGATGACTACAACAGACTGGAAGGGCAGGATACATGCCTGGAAGAGGATCAGGTGCTCTTGTATTCTACGGGAACAGCATTTGGTTTCGATAAAGTGAACTTTATGGGTGTGGAAGCATCCGTTAAGGAGGAACCGGAGAGAATTTATCCCTATCCGCAGGCGAAGAACAGAATGTTTAACTTTACTTCCCAGTATGTGATGGTGGTAAAGGATGAGGAGGCGCTGACCAGGTTTGCAACGGCCTGGGCACAAGTAAACGGCGTGACAGATTTGGAGGATTTTCTGCACAGAGGCGTGCGCCATCTGTGTCTTAAGCTTGCGGGAAAAGAGTCCCAAAGAGGAGCATTTGCAGAAGAATGGTCAAAGTGGTGTCAGGGACAGCAGGACTTTCTGTGGATTAAAGATGGTCTGGCGGGAAGAGAGGAAGACCGATCCATGAACGGCGGTCTGCTTTTTATCGGTATGGTATTCGGCATCCTGTTCTTTATGTGCCTGTTACTCATCATGTACTTTAAGCAGGTTTCGGAGGGGTATGAGGATCAGAACAGCTTTGAGATCATGCAGAAGGTGGGCATGAGTGATGCGGAGATCAAAGGAACGATACGTAGACAGATTCTGTTAGTATTTTTCCTGCCCCTTGCGGGTGCTCTTCTGCACACGGCAGCAGGACTGGTGATGGTTAACGGCCTTCTGGCGGCGTTGCGGTTCTTTGATACCGGACTGTTGATCCGCTGCTGTGCGGGCGTGGCGGGGGCTGTGGCGCTTCTGTATGCGGGCAGCTACCTGATGACGGCACAGACTTATTACCGGATTGTGAAGAGGTGAGAAAAAGCCCCCGGACGGCACAGAACAGGCGCAAGGGGGCTCCTTTTATGCAAATATGCAAAGTATGCCGGAAAAAAAGCAATCCACACCGATTCGCTAGAAAGATCAGGCCTTTTGTGTCTATAATAGCATAGCCGATAACAAAATGAATGGATTCAGATATGAAACGGCTTACAGGAGGCATAAGATGGAGGAACAAAGGGCGTGGATAAATTCAAGGAGGAAAAGGCATCTGCGTATATTGGCGGCATTGCTCGGCCTTTGTGTAATGATTGCGGCCTGTCCTGATATTTTGACAGGTTTTTTGGTTTTTGCCGCGGAAGAGCAGCCGCTTCCTGATACCCAGGAGTCAGTCGTGACAGAGAGGCCTCAGGTATCCGGGAATACGGTGGACAATGACGACGATACAGAGGAAACATATCAGCTTACGGAAACTTTGCCGGAAGGGGATGAGCCGGCGGAGGATGCATCTTTACCGGAGACTGCCGTGACGGTAACAAAAGAAGATCAGGATGAGGATTGGACAGCCGGTCAGGTACATTCGGAAATGGAACAGATGCCGGAGGCAGCGTATAGTGCACGGGCCGGGGATCCGGAGGCAGTATGGCAGGGCATAGCCCCGGATGGAAGCGAGCAGGTTTACGCCGGTTCTTTTAAAGATGCGGTAGGAAATGTGAAGGCAGGCGGAATGATTGCCCTGTTGACTGACGTTCTGGTGGAGGATACGACGGTCATTTCAAAATCCATGACCATAACCTCCTATGATTCTGATAAGATCTGCACCATCAAAAGCACTTCTGATACCAACGATGGAAAAGAGAGAGGGAGAATCTTTACTGTTCAAACCGACGCTTCCTTCAATCTTGGGAATATCATTCTGGACGGCGGGAAAAATGAGGGTGTCATTGGTTATCATCCGCTGATTCTGGTGGATAACAGCAATAAAAGTTACGGCTCTGGTGCCGGCATGAATCTGGGTCCGGGCACTATATTGCAGAATACGGAAAATGCAGATGCAAGTCTGGGCGGCGGTGCCGTCAATATCAGGGGCGGGCTGGTCAGGTTATACCCGGACGCTGTGATCAGGAACTGTAAAGCGGTTCATGGCGGCGGGGTATATATTAACAAAAAATCTAATAAGCCTATGGCGGCCTTTCAGATGGGCGGCGGCAGCATTGAGAAGTGTGAAGCAAAAGACGGCGGCGGTGTTTATATAAATATCGGGACGTTTCAGATGAGCAGTGGCGCAATCAGCGATAATCGTGCCACGGGGCAGAACAGTGAAGCGGAAACCAGACGTCATGGCGGCGGTGGTATTTATATAGCCGGAGAGGTGAAACTGGCGGCGGCTCAGATCGGGGGTGGAACAATCGCAGGGAACCGGGCGAGCAATGGCGGCGGCATATTGCTGCAGGGCGCATATGCACAGCTTTCGCTGCAGGGCGGTACGGTGAAAGGCAATGAGGCGAATGACGGCGCCGGTATTTCTGTAATCTTCGGGAATCTGAAACTCTACGGCGGTACGGTTACGGGTAATAAAGCAGAGGTTCACGGGGGCGGCGTTTTAAATGCAGGTGGAGATAGACAGGGCCTGATCGAATTACAGGGGAATCCCAGGGTGTATGGCAATACCTCCGGAAGTACCGTAGACCGCTTTGATAATCTGTATCTGGACGGCAATACGGACAGTGGAACGGACATTACGTCACCAATCGTGCTGGTGGGGGCACTTACGGATGGCGTGCAGCTTGGATTGTCCCGCTGGGTTTGTCCCGATGACGGTGACCATCCTTCCAGGGATATGATCGTGTCGGCCAAAGAGGTGGCAGAGGTAAGTTCAATCTATACCATGAAAAAAGCCGATTATGACAGGCTGGTGCAGACGATGGAGGAGGAGAACAAACAACTGTATGCGGACAATATGGATCGATACGCATTTGTTCAATATGGGGGAAAGATTGTAATGATACTTTCGGTGGATATTGCGCTGGATAAGGAAAAACTGCTGTTTAAGGGGGCTGATGAAAAGGGTAAACTTAAGGCGACGGTGACGCCAGATAATGCGCTGATCAAGGATGTTACATGGAAATCTTCTGACGAAAGTGTGGCTGTGGTAGATGAGAACGGTGTCGTTACGGCCGTGGGAGAAGGCGAGGCGGATATCACGGCAACCACGGTATCGCCCTATCAGGCGACCGCATCCTGCCGCGTGAAAGTGGCGCCCTTTTATCAGGTGACGACCAGAGCAGAGCATGGAGGAATTACCTATGAACCGAAAGATCCGCTGTATGAGAATGAACGGATTTACATAAAAATAGTTGCAGATAATGGATATCAGATGGTAGAGGGTTCTCTCAGAGCCTTTAAGACAGGAGATGAGTCCAAGGAGGTTACGATTCAGGAAAACAATACCTTTGTCATGCCTGACTATGATGTGACGGTCACGGCGGAATTTGAACCGGTCAAATCTTCCGGCGGCGAGGAGACGAGCGGCGGAAAGGACAAAGAGGAAAATAAAGAGAATGAAAATGAGAATGAAAATGGGAATGAAAATGGGAATGAAAAGGAGGAGGAAGAGCCGGGTTCTCCTTTGACTGGAGCCGTCATGAAACAGGATGGGAACAGGCCCCTTGTGTCAGTAAAAGGACAGAGTGCGGAGGCATCCGGCAGCATTGATGCAGACGGCGCGGATGCGTCAGACAATAGGAAGACAGGCGTTTTGAATCCCCAGACCGGAAACAACATGCCGGTATGGTATATGCTGGCGGCTGTATCTCTCATAGGGCTTCTGTTTCTGGGCGTTCTGGTGTATTCCTGGATGAAAATCCGTGCGTACCAGGCGGATTTAAGGAGCGGCACCGAAGAACTGGAAGAGATCATTGTCAAGGCGGGGATTGCAGAAGAAACAGCGGATGACGATATCCCGGCGGAACGGGATGAGCAGACCAGCAGCCTGCCGATTGAGTTTGGAACGATTGATTTTGAGGCGCTGTCGGAAATCAATGAGGATATAAAGGGATGGATTGTATGTAATGGCTGTATCGTGAATAATCCCGTTGTGCAGACGCAGGATAATTCTTACTATCTGCAGCGTTCTTTTATGAGGAAGGAAAATCGTGCAGGGTGTATTTTCATGGATTACAGGAATGAGTCATTTGAGGATAAGAATGTGGTAATCTATGGGCATAACACCACGGACCGCACAATGTTTGGCTCCTTAAAAGATGTACTGAAGGATGATTTCTGGACGGAAAAGGGACGCGATAGGATTTATCTGGTGGATACGGATAACAGTCTGAGAATCTATCAGATTTTCAGTTATTATGTGGTGGAAAATGAAGATTATTATATTACCACGTCCTTTCATAGTGAAGAAGACTATGACCGGTTTTTGAAGACCATCAAGGCCAGAAGCCAGGGAGAATGTAATGTGACTGTCACAAAGGAAGATAAGATTCTCACACTTTCCACCTGTTATGGGACAGCGGGGGCCAAAAAGCGGCTTGCCGTACACGCCAAAGAGATCCTGCCCCCGCAGAAATAATGATATGTCGGTTACTTTCTGGCAATCGGAATCCAGATTTCCGTGCGGTAGTTCGCATCGGAGGTTCCTTCCGGATATTTGTCCGGCCGGTCATACATTTCGATGCAGTAACCTGCCGCAAACTCATATTCCTTCAGGGCCGGAAGCCATTCGGAGAAAATCCGTGTATTGATATTCTGAAGGGCATCCGGCATGGGGCCTATGCAGGGGAAAACGGCCCAGGTGAAGGCTGGAATGGTCTTCACCACGAAACCTTCCGGTATATCCATGGCAGGATTGTAGAGGTCTGCAATCAGATACTCAAAGCTTTCATGGCCCATAAAGCAGTCGATGTTCACGCCGAACATGCCATCTACATACCGGCCCCTTCCTTGGGCATAGTGTTCCTGCCAGAAGGCGGGGATATCCCGTTTGGCATTTTCGTAGCCGAAGGTGCGGGAAGCACCCAGTACCGTAAAACTTTCTTTTTTTGTAATTCTGTAATCCATCAGATAACCACCTTTCAAAGAAATTGTCAGTTTCAGCGGGGCAAAGGACTTTAACATGACTCCTTCTTTGCGCGCCATAGAAGGGGTGATTCCATGAAAGCGGGTGAAAGCCTTGGCGAAACTGTCAGGGGAGTCATAGCCGTATTTCAGGGCTGTGTCAATGATCTTTACGTCATTGTTTAGCAGCTCTCCGCCTGCCAGGGCCAGCCTGCGGTTACGGATATATTCCGTGACCGTATAACCGCAGAGCATACTGAAGCCTTTCTGAAAGTAAAAGGGAGAGATATTGACGTGCTTCGCCACAGTCTCTGTGCTGATGTCTTCCGTGATATGCGTCTCAATGTAGTCTATGGCATCTCCGATCGCCTTCATCCATTCCATAAGTTGTCTCCTTTGCTGTTTGCTGTGACTATAGTATAGCTGTTGATAAAAAGGTGTGCCCGACTTTGTTTGGGTTGTTTTGTCTGTTGGGGTGAATGATATATTTTTATTTTATCAGAATTAGAGTATCAATTTAGTCATTTTTATAAAAATGACTAAATTAAAGTTGACTTTGATAAAATTAACTGATAGGATTATACCATAAAAATAGTGCGAGCTTTCAGTAGTGATAGGAGATTGAATAAATTATGCATGATTTTGAGTATAAGGAAAAGTGGAAAAAACTATTAACGCCGGAGATAGTGAATTATTTGACAATGATTCATGAATTTAGGGGTGAGCAACACTTGATAGCGGAACAGCACGCAGATATTTTAACGGATTTAATACAGATAGCGAAGATACAGAGTACAGAGAGCTCAAACAGAATTGAAGGAATATGTACTTCTGATGAACAGTTGCGAAAACTTGTTTTGGATAAGACAAGACCACGATCGAGAAATGAAAGAGAGATTACAGGTTATCGAGATGTTCTTAATACAATTCATGAAAACTATAAGCATATTCCGGTGAAATCCACTTTTATTTTGCAATTGCATAGGGATTTATATAAGTTTGAAGGAAATGGTATGGGAGGAAGCTATAAGAATGTTGACAATGTGATTGAAGAACAGGACGAGGATGGAAATAAAAGAGTAAGATTTTATCCTGTAGCAGCCTGGGAGACGCCAGAATCAGTGGAACGACTCTGCAAATCTTTTGGGGAAGTGGTAGATGAAGGAACTGCTGATTGGCTGTTGATTATTCCGATGTTTATTATAGACTTTTTGTGTATTCATCCCTTTAAAGATGGAAATGGCAGGATGAGCAGATTATTGACACTGCTTTTGCTATATAAAGCAGGATATATTGTGGGTAAATATATTAGTCTTGAAAAATTGATTGAACAATCTAAGGACTCTTATTACGCTGCTTTGGCGGAAAGCTCAATAGGCTGGCATGAAGGAGAAAATGATTATGAACCATTTGTGAAATATATGCTTGGAGTAATCACAGCGGCATATAAGGAGTTTTTTGATCGGACAAAGACGATTGCTCAATATAAAATTTCCAAATCGGACAGGATCGCGGAGGAAATTAAGAATCATATTGGCTTTGTTACAAAAAAGGAACTTGCACAGATGTTTACAGATATCAGTCAGACTACGATTCAAAGAGCGCTCAATGACTTATTGAAAGAAGATAAAATTTTAAAAATCGGCGGTGGAAGATATACCAGGTATAAGTGGAATTGGGAGGATGAAAGATAATGGTTACAGGAGAATTAAAAAATCGGATTGATAGCCTTTGGGATGCTTTTGCGGCGGGAGGACTTGTGAATCCCCTTGAAGTTATAGAGCAGATTACCTATCTGATGTTTATTCATGATTTGGATGTTTCCGATAATATGCGTGAAAAAGAAAGTGTTATGCTGGGATTGCCATTTCAGAGCATTTTTGCGGGACAGGTGACAATTGGAGATAGAGAAGTAGAGGGAAGATTATTAAAATGGTCTGTGTTTCATGATTTTCCGGCACAGAAAATGTATTCTGTTATGCAGGAATGGGTATTTCCGTTTATTAAGAATTTGCATGTTGATAAGAATAGTGCATATTCTAAATATATGGACGATGCTATTTTTAAATTACCAACACCACTTCTTCTATCGAAAGTTGTGGATTCTCTGGATGATATTTTTAATCTGATGGAAAAGATGAAAGATGTGGATATCAGGGGAGACGTGTATGAGTATTTACTTTCTAAGATTGCGCAATCCGGTTTAAATGGGCAGTTTCGGACGCCAAGACATATTATCCGTATGATGGTAGAATTGATGGAACCTTCAGCAGAGGATGTGATATGTGATCCTGCCTGTGGTACATCAGGATTTCTGGTGACTGCGGGAGAATATTTGAAAGAAAAACATAAAGAAGAGATTTTCTATGACAGGCAGAAAAAAGACCATTATATGAATCATATGTTTTACGGATATGATATGGATAGGACTATGCTTCGTATCGGTGCCATGAATATGATGACACATGGTGTGGAAAATCCTTTCATTGAATACAGAGACAGTCTATCAGAGCAAAACTCTGATAGGGATAAGTATTCTTTGATTTTGGCCAATCCGCCATTTAAGGGAAGCTTGGATGCGGATGCTGTATCTGGTGATTTACTTAAGATATGTAAGACAAAAAAGACCGAGTTGTTATTCCTTGCTTTGTTTATAAGGATGATGAAAGTGGGAGGAAGGTGTGCCTGTATTGTTCCAGATGGGGTATTATTTGGCGCATCAAAAGCACATAAAGACATCAGAAAGGAGCTGTTGGAAAATCAGAGGCTTGAGGCAGTCATCTCTATGCCTCCAGGCGTGTTTAAGCCTTATGCGGGTGTTTCTACGGGAATTTTGATATTTATAAAAACAAATCATGGAGGGACAGATCAGGTATGGTTCTATGATATGCAGGCAGATGGACTTAGTCTTGATGATAAACGCAGCCCTGTGAATGATAATGATATTCCGGATATTATAGAAAGATTTCATAATAGAGATAAGGAACTGGAAAGAGAGAGAACAGAAAAGTCATTTTTTGTTCCAAAAGAAGAAATTGTGGGTAACGATTATGACTTGTCTATTAATAAATATAAAAAAGCTGAATATGTACCGATAGAATATCCGCCGACAGAAGAAATACTGGACAAAATATTTGAATTGGATGAGAAAATCGGAGTGGAGTTACAGGAATTGAGGAAGATGTTGGCAGAGGATGCTTGAGGATTGATGTGAAAAATAGGTTGATAGATTGTTGAATGAGTGTAAAGGAATCAAATTTATGGAAAGGCAAATTTAGATTTGTGTGGATGAATATTGAGATACCCATAAAAATTAAAATGAGAGAGGGGAGTACCAGTATTGGACGATGAGATTGTATTGTTTGAGACAAAGGATAATCAGATTACGTTATCTGTCCCTATTTCAGGAGAAACTGTATGGCTGACACAAGCACAAATGATGGAGTTGTTTGAACGGGATATTTCTGTCATTTCGCGTCATATAAACAATATATTTAAGGAAGAAGAGGTAGACAAAGAAAGCAATTTGCATTTTTTGCAAATTGCAAATTCTGACAGGCCGGTTGCGTATTATTCTTTAGATGTAATTATTTCTGTCGGATATCGTGTGAAATCTAAACGTGGCGTGGAATTCCGTAAGTGGGCAAATTCAGTATTGAAACAGTACATACTACAAGGATACGCTGTGAACAATAATCGTATTAATCAGTTGGGAGAAGTGATACGGATTATGAAGCGTACAGAGAATGAATTGGATGGCCAGCAGATTTTGACGGTTATAGAAAGATACAGTAGAGCTTTGGATTTACTGGATTCATATGATCATCAAAATATGACGCGGCCGATAGGGAATACGGATATATATAAACTTTCTTATGAAGAATGTCGTGAGGTAATTGCAACTATGCAGTATGGAAATGAATCTGAACTTTTTGGAAAAGAAAAAGATGATTCATTTAAAGGTAGTATTGGAAATATTTATCAGTCATTTGGGGGACAGGAGATTTATCCTACCTTAGAGGAAAAGGCTGCACATTTGCTCTATTTTGTTACAAAGAATCACAGCTTCTTTGATGGAAATAAAAGAATAGCAGCGACAATGTTTCTCTATTTTCTTGATAAAAACGGGAGGCTCTTTGTAGATGATAAGAAATTAATAGATGACCATACTCTTGTAGCGCTTACGATTATGATTGCGGAGTCTAAGCCAGAGGAAATGGAAATGATGATAAGTGTAATATTAAATTGTTTAAAATAAAATGAAAATCAGTTTTAACTGGTGGTGATCGCGAGTGAAATCAGATATTTTGCTCGCGACCCTCAACGTAAAACGCTTTGGAATGGGGGAAAAGATGGCAAAGCTTGTAGATATTGTAGGAAAGGTTTATTCCGGAGAATGGGGGAAAGATGATGTTGATGGTATAGGGATACCTGTTTTAAGAACGACTAATTTTACAAACGAAGGTGTTGTTAATTATAATAACGTAGTGACCAGAATAATTACCAAAAAAAATATAGAAGAGAAATATTTGAAATATGGTGATATTATTATCGAAAAGTCTGGCGGAAGCGATAAGCAGCCAGTTGGAAGAGTGGTCTTTTTTGACGGGCCTGAAAATAAATATCTTTTTAATAATTTTACAGGGCTTTTAAGGATTAGAAATAAAGAAAAATGGGAGCCTAGATATGTATTTTATTCTCTCTATTCCCATTATAGGAAAGGTGGGACAAAGGCTTTTGAAAATAAAACAACAGGATTGCATAACTTAAAGACCGAGGATTATGTTTCGAGATATGAAGTAAGTGATATATCTATAGAGGAGCAGAAAAATATATGTCGTATATTAGATACGCTTCAAAATATGATTAAGCTACGAGAAGGACAACTTTTTCAGCTGGATACATTAATCAAATCCCGATTTGTGGAG
>DKZA01000027.1:0-32541 GCA_002492525.1 Lachnospiraceae bacterium UBA7086
CCCTATGCGATTCTGCATGGGCAGGTCTGGCGGCTTGTGACATGGATAATGGTTCCGCCGCCGGGCAGCGGGGGATTGTTTTTAACTCTGATCATGCTGCTTTTTTATTGCTCTATCGGCACATCGCTGGAACGTACCTGGGGAACCTACCGATATAATGTATATTTGTTCCAGGGTATGTTGTTTACCATACTGGGCAGTTTCCTGATGATGGGATATTGTTATCTGTTTCAGGCGGATATGATTGCATTGAATACGCCGGAGATATTTTTTGCTTATTTCTCTCAGGTCTTTAGTACGTATTATATCAATATGTCTATTTTTCTGGCATATGCGGCAACTTTCCCGGAAGCGCAGGTGCTCTTGATGTTTTTTATTCCCGTCAAAGTGAAGTGGCTGGGGATTGTTTACGGCATTATGCTGGTCTTTGAGTTTTTTGGGAGCAGTGTATATTATAAGTTCGCCATTGCGGCATCACTTCTCAATTTCCTGGTGTTCTTCCTGACATCCAGGAATATGATGCACCTGAATCCCAAGCAGATTCACAGACGACAGGAGTTTAAACGGGATGTGAGAAGAAATACCGGACCCACGAAGCACAAGTGCGCTATCTGCGGACGGACTGAGGTAGACCATCCGAATCTGCAGTTTCGTTTCTGTTCCAAGTGTGACGGTAATTATGAGTATTGTGAAGAACATCTGTACACCCATACGCATATTAAGAGAAGCTGAAATGAAATGAGGGAAAAGATGGATAGAGAAGTCAGGTTTGCCAAGACGTTAGAGGAAGTAAAACAAAAAGCGAGAGTACAGGGGAATTGCCTGTCAGAAACAGAAGTGGAGGAGGCGTTTGCGCCCCTGTCACTTTCCAAAGAGCAGCTGGATATGGTGTACCAATATTTAAGACAGCATAAGATTGGGATTGGAGAACCGGTAGATTACGAGGAGTATCTGCAGGAGGATGAGAAGGACTATCTGGCGTCTTACCTGGACTCTCTGGATGCCTTTGCACAAGTTTCTGAGGGGGAGCGTGAGGCGGTGACACTTTCGGCTATGGCAGGGGATCCAGATGCTGCCAACCGGCTGACAGAGATTTTTCTGCCCGAGGTGGTGGAGATTGCGAAGCTGTATGCAGGGCAGGGCGTGTATCTGGAAGATTTGATCGGTGAGGGCAATGTGGCGCTCTCTTTGGGGGTGACCATGCTGGGAGCCTTGGAACACGCTTCGGAAGCACAGGGGATGCTGGCCAGATTGATCATGGATGCCATGGAAGATTATATTGCGGCAAATATGGATGAAGAGAAGAAAGATAAGAAAATTGCCGATAAAGTCAACAAAGTGGCCGATGCGGCAAAAACGCTATATGAAGAACTTCGCAGGAAAGTGACGGTGGAGGAGCTGATGGTGGAGACCGGTTTTAGCAGAAAGGCTATCGAGGATGCCATTCGCGTCAGCGGTTATAAGATTGAAACAATCGAAACCTGAAACCAGATAAGGCGGTGCGTTTGTGGAAGGAACAAATAGGGATTTTAAATACTTTATGCAGGATACGGGGTCCATTTATCTGGGTGCCAAATTAAATTATGCGGAGATCTTGCAGGATGAAATGATCAATTTTAAATACAAAAGTATTGTGGAACATTATATTTTCAAAGATACGGAACCTGAAACCACATTGGAGAGCCAGCTGTATTATATGACAAAAGAGCAGTTCTCCTACAGGACCTATGGACAGCTTAAGGCCAGGGTGAAGGTAAGTATGCTGGAAGAAAAGAAGGGATTCCTGGGGAGAACGAAGACAGGATATCGGAGTAAGGTTATGAAACTTGATGAATTCGTGTCTATGAATCTTGCACAGAAAAAAGCGGCGGGCGTCGTGGTGGAAGAACTGATTTTGTCCAAACTGGCGCTGATGTCTTTCAGTGTATAATTTGTGTCAGATTACGCGATGCCTTACACGAAAATTCTACAAAATGTACTTGTGTTTGACAATTTTTTCTGGTAAACTTACAACGTAAAATTCCCCTTTTACACTGGACAGGCGAGAAGCGCGATTACGGTTTTTGCCTGTTCTTTTACGTTTACCTTTACTAAATTTTAGCGGGAGTGGTATACTAAGAAAAGTTAGATATTAGGTAATTGCGAAACTCTTTTCAGGTGTTGAAATTGTACAAATAGCATAATAAACGCAGACGCGCTTGCGCTCCGTTCCAAACGTAACGGCACTAAGCTCGAAAATACCTCGCCAAGTGCCGACGTTTTCCAAGGGTCTGCTTATCATTATGCTATTTGCACAATATTTGACGGATGAGAAATGAGTTTTGTAACTACCTAAAAAGGATGTGCTTGAAAGGAGTTACAAAGAATGCAGTTGGAACAGTTACAGGCTTACACGGTTCTTATGAAATGTAATATCAAAGATGTGAATTCGCAGGGATACCTGCTGAAACATAATAAAACGGGAGCACGGGTGGCACTTTTGTCCAATGATGACGATAATAAAGTGTTTTATATTGGATTTCGTACGCCGCCAAAGGATAGTACCGGCGTGGCGCATATCATTGAGCATACGGTGCTTTGCGGTTCGGATAAGTTCCCGGTGAAGGATCCTTTTATTGAATTGGCGAAGGGGTCTCTCAATACGTTTTTAAATGCCATGACCTATCCGGATAAGACAGTTTATCCGGTGGCAAGCTGTAACGATAAGGATTTTCAGAATCTGATGGATGTGTACCTGGATGCTGTGTTCCATCCGAATATCTATCATGAGGAAAAGATTTTCAAGCAGGAAGGATGGCATTATGAACTGGAGTCTGCAGAGGATGAACTGACCATCAACGGGGTAGTCTACAATGAGATGAAGGGTGCCTTTTCTTCGCCGGATGATGTGCTTTATCGGGAGATTATGAATTCCCTGTATCCGCACACGTCTTATGGCGTGGAGTCCGGCGGGGATCCTGATGTGATTCCGGAACTGACCTATGAGCAGTTCCTTGCCTTTCATCAGAAATACTACCATCCCTCCAACAGCTATATTTATTTGTATGGAAATATGGATATGACGGAAAAGTTACAGTATATTGACGAGGCTTATCTGTCTGCCTATGAGGCCCTTGCGGTGGATTCTGAACCGGCGGTGGAAGAACCGTTTGCACAGATCGTGACGGTAGAAAAGTCGTATCCTATTATGGAGAGTGAGTCGGAAGAGGGCAATACCTATCTGTCTTATAATGTTTCCCTGGGGGAAGCCATAGACCGGAAAGATATGATAGGATTTCAGGCATTGATCGACGGAATCGTTTCGGTACCTGGGGCACCGGTGAAACAGGCGCTCTTAGACGCCGGAATCGGTACAGACATTGATTGTATTCTGGAAGTGGATGTAAGACAGCCGTTCTTTTCTATTGTGGCGAAGAACGCGGAGGCAGGGCAGAAGGAAGAATTTATCCGCATTATTGAGGATAAATTACGGGAACTTTCCCAAAACGGCGTGGATAAGAAGACTCTGGCGGCGGAACTGAATCATGATGAATTTAAATACTTTGAGGCGGATTACGGTTCTTATCCCAAAGGGCTGATGTATGGTTTACAGATGTTTGAAACCTGGCTTTATGACGAGAGTAAGCCGTTTGTTTATCTGGAACTTGCAGATACGTATAAAGCACTAAAGAAGGAACTTGACACTTCCTTTTATGAGAATATGATCATCAGATACCTGGTGGAGAATCCCCATAAAAGCGTGGTGGTGGTAAAACCCGTGAAGGGCCTTACCGGCAGGAAAGAGAAAGCGCTTGCGGATGCTTTAGCGGCAAAGAAGGACTCCATGAGCAAAGAGGAGATTGAGAAAATTGTTGTGGAAACGGAGGAACTGAAACGATATCAGGAAGAACCCAGTGCCAGGGAAGATCTTGAGAAGATTCCTTTGCTGACCAGGGATGATATCAAAAAGGAGGCCCTTCCCTACTGTAATGAGGAGAAAAAGGTGGGGGATACGGTTCTGCTTTACCATGATATTTTTACGAACGGAATCGGCTATCTGCGATTTCTCTTTGATCTTAAGCAAGTGCCCAAGGAGCTGTTTCCCTATGTGGGACTCTTGCGGGTCATGATCGGGCTGGTGGATACAAAGAAGCGTTCCTACAGTGATCTGTATAATGAGATTCATTTGCAGACAGGCGGTATTACCCCGGCAGTAAATACTTACACGGATGCCAGGGATCTGTCCCAGTACAGGGTCACTTTTGATCTGAAGGTAAAAACGTTTTATGAGAATCTGCCGCAGGCATTTGCCTTGGCGGAGGAAATATTGACTGAATCAGTCTATACAGATGCGAAGCGTCTCTACGAACTGGTGGCGGAGAGCCGTTCCGATAAACAGGCACAGATGATGTCCGCCGGTCATTCTCTGGCGGCAGGCCAGGCATTGTCCTATTTATCGAAACCTGCGATGGTCATGGATCATGTCAACGGGATTGGATTTTATCGGCTTTTGGAAGGATTGGAAAAGAATTTTGAGCATAAAAAAGAAGAACTGGCAGCCAATATGCATAAATTGGTGCGTTGTATTTTCCGGCCGGAGAATCTGATGGTGGATTATACGGCACAGCAGGAAGGACTGGCGGGAATCGAGACACTGATAGAAGATCTGAAAGCGAAACTCTACACGGATCCAATCGATACCAAAGGATATGAACCTGTTCCGGTCAAAAAGAACGAGGGCCTTATGTCTTCGGCACAGATTCAATATGTATGTCGGGCAGGAAATTTTGCAAAGAAAGGATTGCCGTACACGGGAGCGCTGAAAGTACTGCGGGTCATGATGGGTTATGATTATCTCTGGACACAGGTGCGTGTCAAGGGCGGTGCTTATGGATGCATGTGCCAGTTTGGCAAGAGCGGTGAGAGCTATTTTGTCTCTTACCGGGATCCTAATCTGGAAAAGACCATTGAAACTTATGAGAAGGCGGCAGATTATATCGAACATTATGAGGCCGATGAGCGTACTATGACGCAGTATATCATCGGGGCTGTCAGTGAGATGGATATGCCTCTTACGCCGTCTGCCAAGGGCAATTACTCTCTGGCAGGGTATCTGACCCATTATGATTTTGAACGGGTGCAGAGAGAGCGGGATGAGCTGCTTTCTACGGATGCGGATACGATACGGGGGCTTGCCAGATATATTCGTGCTTTTATGAAGGATGAATGTCTTTGTGTGGTAGGAAACGAGGAGAAGATCAAGGAACAGGAGAAGCTGTTTGCGAAGATAGAGTATTTGTTTCACTAAGGCTGCCGGAAGGATTTTGGGAAAAGGATATGGAAGGCATGATCATCACAGGAGGGAAGGAACATGGTTGAAAAGATGACAGATCAGAATATCAAAAAAAGGGGATGTGTGCTGCTTCTGGCGGCACTGCTTGCGGCGTCTCTTGCGGCCTGTGGCGGCACGCCTATGAGCTATTCGGCCAGCGATACCAAGAATACGGCGAGAGCTGTGGCAATGGATACGGCTCCGGCGGCAGGAGCTATAGAAAATGAATATGCCGAGGCGGCGTATGACAGCGGTGCCGGCATGTCCTATGATATGTCCTATGCCCAGGAGACAGGCGCCATAGAGGAACCACAGGAAGCTCCGGAAGTCAATGAAAATGTCACAGAGCGGAAGCTGATTAAGACCGTCAATATCAGCACAGAGACGGAGCAGTTTGACATCCTGATGCCGGCTCTGCAGAGTCAGGTGGAGCAGCTTGGCGGTTACATAGAAGAGATATCTGTTTATCAAAATGGCAGCTATTATAAGGTGGACACAGAGGAAACGCTCCGCGGCGCCAGTATGACTGCGCGTGTCCCCAAAGAAAACCTGGACAGTTTTCTGGCCCAGGTGGGAGAGCAGTCCAATGTGGTGAGCCAGTCAGAACGGGTGGAAGATGTGACCCTGCAGTATGTGGATCTGGACAGTCATAAGCGTGTGCTGGTCTCGGAGCAGGAGAGGCTGATTGAGCTTCTGGCACAGGCGGAGACGGTGGAAGATCTGATAGCCATCGAGGGAAGACTTTCAGAAGTGCGTTATCAGATTGAAAGTATGGAATCCCAGCTTCGCACCTATGACAATAAGATTGATTATAGTACGGTGTATCTGTCTATCAGCGAGGTGAAGAAGTATACACCGCCTCAGGATATCACCGTTTGGCAAAAGATTGGCAACGGTTTTATGAACAGCCTGGAGAATATCGGTATTGGAATCCGGGAATTCTTTATTGGTTTGTTGATCAATATTCCATATATTGTATTGTGGGCGGTTATTCTTGTCATGGCAGTGCTGATTTTCAGGAATGTACGGCAGATGATTCGGAGAAAAAGGTTAAAATCCGGAGAAACGGAGCCTAAGAGAGCAAAGGGCAGGAAACTGTGGATAGGGAAGAACGAAGAACAGAAAGAACAGAAGCAGAAAGAGCAAGAACAGGAAGAACAGGAGTAGAAAGAACAGAAAGGGCAGGAAGAACAGAGGAAAGAAGACGAGGATGGAGAATAAACAATTTAAATCGGGTTTTGCAACGCTGATAGGCAGACCCAATGTGGGTAAGTCCACGCTGATGAATACGCTGATTGGGCAGAAGATTGCGATTACAAGCAATAAACCCCAGACCACCAGAAACCGGATACAGACAGTATATACTTCTGAGGAGGGACAGATTGTATTCTTAGATACCCCGGGTATCCATAAGGCGAAGAATAAGCTTGGGGATTACATGGTAAATGTGGCCCAGAGAACTCTTTCGGAGGTGGATGTGATTTTGTGGCTGGTGGAGCCAGGCGACTATATCGGGGCAGGAGAGCGGCATATCATCGAACAGCTGAAAAATACCAAAACGCCGGTGATTCTGGTGATCAATAAGATTGATACAGTAAAAAAAGAGTTGATACTGACCTATATTGATGCTTACCGGAAAGAACTGGATTTTGCGGAGATCGTACCGGTATCAGCCTTGAAGAAGGACGGTATGGATGTATTGATTACCTGTATCATGAAATATCTCCCTTACGGAGAGCCTTTCTATGATGAGGATACGGTGACCGATCAGCCCATGCGTCAGATTGTGGCGGAACTAATCAGGGAGAAGGCATTGAAGTGTCTGGAGGAAGAGATTCCCCATGGGATTGCTGTGACCATCGAGCAGATGAAATACAGAAAGCGGATTGTGGATATTGAGGCAACCATTATTTGTGAGAAAGATTCCCACAAGGGCATTATCATCGGCAGACAAGGCAGTATGCTCAAGAAGATTGGTTCCATGGCGCGGCCGGATATCGAGGAACTGGTGGAGAGCCAGGTGAATTTAAAACTCTGGGTGAAGGTGAAGAAAGACTGGAGAGACAGTGATTTTCTGCTCAAAAACTTCGGGTATGATCCAAAAGTAACAGAATAGAAAAAGGTAAATCTGCGAACCCTAATCTTGTAATGGGAATAAACAATCAGGGGGCGTAAGATGAAACAGATAAATTACTGGGAGCAGTTTATGGCCACGGGAAAGATTGATGATTTTCTGGCCTATAAGAACGCGGTAAGGGACGAAGGACAGGACAAGGAGGAATCAGAGGAACATTCTCATGCAGGAGATTACAGAGATTACGGGAATGATTATAAAGGCTGAACCGATCAGCGACTATGATAGAAGGGTTGTCCTTTTGACGAGGGAGAGGGGAAAGATATCGGCGTTTGCCAGAGGTGCCAGGAAACCTAACAGCAGGCTTCTTGCAGCGACGAATCCTTTCTCCTTCGGTGTATTTAAGGTTTATGTGGGCAAAAACTCTTACAATATTGTGGATGCTTCCATCAGCAATTATTTTGAGGGGCTGCGGGAAGATTATGAAAGCGCTTACTATGGTATGTATTTTTTGGAAGTCATGGATTATTACACAAGAGAGAATAACGATGAGAAAGAGATGTTGAAACTTCTCTACCAGTCTCTTCGGGCATTGATGCATGAGGGGCTGTCTAATGTGCTGGTGCGGTACATATTTGAGATGAAGGCCATGGTGATAAACGGAGAGTTTCCCGGTATGCCGGCAGAGGGAGCATGGGAGGAGTCCACCCGTTACGCGGTCTCTTACATCATGAATTCCGGCATTGAGAAGCTGTATACTTTTACGGTAAGCCCCTCTGTTTTAGAGGAGTTGAAACGGATTGCAGATACATACCGGAAGCGATTCATGGACCGGTCGTTTAAAAGTCTTGAAATTGTGGATAATCTTTAATATAATGTAAGGCAGTATGTAATGAAGAGGATTAGTCAGAGGGGAAAAATATGAAAAAAGCAAGAGGAGCGGTGCTCCTGATGATTGCGGTTCTGGGACTTGCAGGCTGTGGCAGCCAGGAAAAGGGAGCCGGAGTGAGCTCCATATCTTTTGGGAAAAACGGGGAAGTCATACATCAGATCGTAGGGAGTTTTGAGCAGGATTATTATGATCTGGAGGGACTAAAGACCCTTGCCGCAGAACGGGTGAAAGAATATTGTGCGGAACATGATCAGGAAGCGGTTTATTTGGATTCTGTGAAGGAAAAGGGCGGAGAGATTTCTCTTTTGTTTCAGTATGCTACGGCCGAAGATTATAGTAGTTTTAATTATAGGCAGTTGTATATGGGCACCGTGAAGGAAGCCAATGAGGGAGGATATGATCTTGACAGCATTGCGTTTATTTCCCCGGAAGGCGATCCCATAGAACTGGGATTTACAGAGGATGCAGACGCGAAGAAAATTCTTATCATAGAGACAAAGTCCGGAGAAGAACTTTTGGTGAATCTGGAAGGGAAAGTGCTCTATATCAATCAAAGTGCCAACAGCGGACAGGAGGTATCCTTTGCAGGCAAAAAGAGCGTGCTGATCCGGGATCAGGCACCGGAGGAAAAAGCATCAGCGCTTACCTATATTGTTTATGAATGAGGAGGAAAACATATGGAAAAAACAATGGAGAAGATTGTGGCATTATCCAAGGCCAGGGGATTTGTGTACCCCGGTTCCGAGATTTACGGAGGTCTGGCCAATACCTGGGATTTTGGAAATCTGGGTGTGGAACTAAAGAACAATATCAAGAAGGCATGGTGGCAGAAATTTGTCATGGAGAGTTCTTACAATGTGGGAGTGGACTGTGCGATTCTGATGAATCCACAGACCTGGGTTGCCTCCGGGCATCTGGGCAGTTTCTCGGATCCGCTGATGGACTGCAGAGAGTGCCACGAGAGATTCCGTGCGGATAAGATCATAGAAGATTATGTGGCTGAACAGGGTATGAAGCTTGACAACTCCGTGGACGGCTGGAGTCAGCAGCAGATGAAAGACTTCATCGAGGAACATAAGATTCCCTGCCCTTCCTGCGGCAAACATAATTTTACGGATATCAGACAGTTCAACCTGATGTTCAAGACCTTTCAGGGAGTAACGGAAGATGCCAAAAATACGGTTTATCTGCGTCCGGAGACGGCACAGGGTATTTTTGTGAACTTTAAGAACGTACAAAGGACATCCCGTAAGAAGATTCCTTTCGGTATCTGTCAGGTGGGCAAGTCTTTCAGAAATGAGATCACGCCGGGTAACTTTATCTTCCGTGTGCGGGAGTTTGAGCAGATGGAGATGGAATTTTTCTGCGAGCCGGATACGGATCTGGAATGGTTTGCCTACTGGAAAAAGTACTGTATTGATTTCTTAAAGAGTCTTGGTATGAAGGAAGAGGAGATGCGGGTGCGCGACCACGATCCGGAAGAACTTTCTTTCTACTCCAAGGCCACCACGGATATTGAGTTCTTATTCCCCTTTGGCTGGGGTGAGCTGTGGGGCATTGCGGACAGAACCAACTATGACCTGACACAGCATCAGACGGTATCCGGTGAGGATATGTCATACTTTGATGACAGTAAAAATGAAAAATATATTCCTTATGTTATCGAGCCTTCCCTGGGCGTGGAAAGACTGTTCTTAGCGGTGCTCTGCGGCGCTTATGACGAGGAGGAGATTGGCGAAGGGGATGTGCGTACCGTACTGCATTTCCATCCGGCGTTAGCGCCTGTGAAGATAGGTGTCCTGCCCTTATCCAAGAAGTTAAATGAGGGTGCGGAGAAGATTTTTGCCCAGTTGTCCAAGAAATATAACTGTGAATTTGACGACAGGGGCAATATCGGTAAGAGATACCGCAGGCAGGACGAGATCGGTACGCCTTTCTGCGTTACATACGATTTCGATTCCGAGACGGACAACTGTGTGACGGTCAGATTCCGTGACTCCATGGAACAGGAACGCATTGCAATTGATCAGCTGGAGAATTATTTTGCAGATAAGTTTATTTTATAATGGCAAATTACTGTTTTGAAAATCACAGAAAGGATCGAGAACTACGATGAAACCTTATGGTGTAAATGAACTGCGCAGGATGTTTCTTGAATTTTTTGAGAGCAAGGAGCACCTGAAGATGAAGAGTTTTTCCCTGGTGCCCCACAACGATAACAGTCTGCTTTTGATCAATTCCGGTATGGCGCCCTTAAAGCCCTATTTTACGGGACAGGAGATCCCGCCCAGAAGACGGGTGACCACTTGCCAGAAGTGTATTCGTACGGGAGATTTGGAAAACGTAGGTAAGACAGCAAGGCACGGCACTTTTTTTGAAATGCTTGGAAATTTTTCTTTTGGAGATTATTTTAAGAAAGAGGCCATCGCCTGGAGCTGGGAATTTCTGACCCAGGTGGTAGGACTGGATGCGGACAGGCTTTACCCTTCTATTTATGAAAATGATGAGGAAGCCTTTGAAATCTGGAATAAGGATATCGGTATTGCACCGGAGCGGATTTTCCGCTTTGGTAAGGAAGATAATTTCTGGGAGCATGGTTCCGGCCCCTGCGGTCCCTGTTCTGAGATTTATTATGACCGGGGAGAAAAGTACGGCTGCGGCAAGCCGGGCTGCACGGTAGGCTGCGACTGCGACCGTTATATGGAAATCTGGAATAATGTGTTTACCCAGTTCGATAATGACGGTAAGGGAAATTACACGGAATTGCAGCAGAAGAATATTGACACGGGTATGGGTCTTGAACGGCTGGCATCCGTAGTGCAGGACGTGGATTCCATCTTTGATGTGGACACGGTTTTAGCCCTTCGCACCAAGGTATGTGAGATTGCAGGCGTGGAATACAAGAAAGCATATGAGACGGACGTTTCCATCCGTATTATCACAGATCACATCCGTTCCGCTACGTTTATGATTTCCGACGGTATCATGCCATCCAATGAGGGAAGGGGCTATGTGCTTCGCCGGATCATTCGTCGTGCGGCGCGTCAGGGAAGAAAGCTGGGGGTACAGAGAATGTTCCTGGCGGAACTGTCCGGTACGGTGATCGAGGGCTCCAAGGACGGCTATCCGGAACTGGATGAGAAGAAGGAATTTATCTTTAACACCCTGAACCAGGAGGAAGAAAAGTTCAATAAGACCATTGACCAGGGACTCACTATCTTAAGTGAGATGGAGGAGCAGATTACCAAAGCTGGTGAGAAACAATTAGGCGGAGCAGATGCCTTTAAACTCTATGATACTTATGGATTTCCGTTAGATTTAACCAGAGAGATTCTGGAAGAAAAAGGTCTTACGGTGGATGAAGCGGGATTCCAAAACTGTATGCAGGAGCAGAAAGAGAAAGCCCGTAAGGCCAGAAAAGTCACCAATTATATGGGGGCGGATGTGACTGTGTATGAGTCTATTGATCCTGCCATTACCACAGAATTTGTAGGATATGATAATCTGACCTGGGAATCGGAAGTTACAGTGCTTACCACGGAAACGGAGCTTGTGGATGCTCTGACAGATGGTCAGGTGGGCACTGTTATTGCACCGCAGACACCTTTTTATGCTACTATGGGCGGTCAGGAAGGCGATATCGGAAACATTACGACTGCGGACGGTGAGTTTCAGGTGGAAAATACGATCAAGCTTATGGGCGGTAAAGTAGGCCATATCGGCAAAGTTGTCCGGGGCATGATCAAAAAAGGCGATAAGATAACCCTGTCTGTGGATACCGCAAGGCGTGCAAGTACCTGTAAGAACCACAGTGCCACCCACTTACTGCAGAAGGCTCTGCGGGAGGTTCTGGGCGCGCATGTGGAACAGGCCGGTTCCTATCAGGATGGAGAGAGAACCCGTTTTGACTTCTCTCATCCCACGGCAATGACAGCGGAACAAATCCGGCAGGTAGAGCAGATTGTCAACGAGAAGATTGCCGAGAATCTGGCGGTAGAGACGAAAATCATGTCGATTGAGGATGCCAAGAAGACCGGTGCCATGGCTTTGTTCGGTGAGAAATACGGTGATACTGTGCGTGTGGTGCAGATGGGAGAGTTTTCCAGCGAACTGTGCGGTGGTACCCATGTGAAGCATACCGGAACGATTGGTTCCTTTAAGATATTGTCCGAGTCCGGTGTGGCGGCCGGTGTGCGCCGTATCGAGGCAGTGACTGGAAGTAATGTGACAGCATATTATCAGAATCTGGAAGCTCAGTTACAGGAGGCAGCCAGAACTTTGAAGACGAATCCGGCTAACCTGGTAGAGCGCTGCGAGCATCTGATGGCGGAGATGAAAGCTCTGCAGAGTGAGAACGAGGCTTTAAAGAGTAAGGCGGCCAAAGATGCCCTGGGTGATGTGACGGATCAGGTGCAGGAGGTAAAGGGCGTGAAGCTTCTGGCTTCCAAGGTAGCCGGTGTGGATATGAACGGCCTGCGGGAACTGGGCGATCAGTTAAAAGAAAAGCTGGGTGACGGCGTGGTGGTCCTGCTTTCCGAGAAGGAGGGCAAGGTGAATCTGGTTGCCATGGCGACCGAGGGTGCTATGTCCAAAGGAGCCCACGCAGGCAATCTGATTAAAGGCATCGCGGCCCTTGTGGGCGGCGGCGGCGGCGGGCGGCCCAATATGGCGCAGGCAGGCGGTAAAAACCCGGCCGGAATGGATGAGGCGATCGCGGCATGTGCGAAGGTACTTGGGGAACAGATTCAGAATTGAAAATAATAGTTGACTGATACCCAAAATGTGGTATAATTTATGTTGTGTGTGAGAACACGTCGCGTAAGCGTATGAATAACCCGGTCAGTCGAGATACTTGTGGGGACTGAAGGGAGGTCAGGTGCGGGAATGTCAAACGTAATCGTAAAAGAAAACGAGACTTTGGATAGTGCGTTACGTCGTTTTAAGAGAAGCTGTGCGAAAGCCGGTATTCAGCAGGAGATTCGTAAGAGAGAACATTACGAAAAACCCAGCGTAAGACGTAAGAAGAAATCCGAAGCGGCAAGAAAACGTAAATACAACTAAGAAATGAAAACAGACTGGCAGTGCGAAGCGCTGCCAGTCTTCTTATGTTGGAATCATCCTTTTCTAAAAGCATTTTCCGGGCCATATCCGTATCAATTCGGCCATGCCCCTTCATAAGTTGTCGGGCGTCCGCCCTATGAAAATAATTGTGCAATATGCCTTTAGTGAGCAAGCTCCCACGGTCATATTGAACAATCATTTTCGCATGGCTGAACTGGTACTCATATCCTGAAACAACTCTTAATAAATATAGTAAATAAGAAATTGTAGGAGTGACATAGTTTGCGCAGAAAAGGTAAGCGGATTATTGTATGGCTTTTACTGGGGTGTATTTTATCAAATACCATGTTTCGAGGAATGACCATTATGGTCAACGCAGCGCCGGAAGTGTCCACGCCATCCTATATTGTAATGGAGGCTTCTACGGGACAGGTAATTTGTGAAAAGGATGCAGATGCAAGAAAGAGTCCGGCAAGTATTACGAAAATTATGACGTTGTTGATCATCTTTGAGCATTTAAAGAACGGCAGAATTCATCTGGATGACCAGGTCACTACCAGTGCTTATGCTAAATCCATGGGAGGATCGCAGGTTTTTCTGGAGGAGGGAGAGACACAGACTTTAGAGACCATGATCAAGTGCATTGCAGTTGCCAGCGGCAATGATGCCAGTGTAGCGGTGGCCGAGTACATAGCGGGAAGTGAGGCAGAGTTTGTCAAACTGATGAACAGCAAAGCGGAAAGCCTGGGGATGCAGAATACGCATTTTGAAGACTGCTGCGGACTGACAGATTCAGATAACCATTATTCGTCTGCCAAAGATGTGGCCATTATGTCCAGGGAATTGATCACCAAATATCCAGAGGTGTTTCAGTATACGAAGATCTGGATGGAGGATATTGAGCATAAGACCGCGCAGGGCACCAGTACCTTTACGCTTTCCAGCACCAACAAGCTGCTCAAGCAGTACGAGTGGACCACAGGGTTAAAGACCGGTTCCACATCCAAAGCGCTTTATTGCCTGTCGGCTACGGCAGATAAGGACGGTATGGAGCTGATTGCGGTGGTTATGGCAGCACCGGATAACAAAACCCGGTTTCAGGATGCCATGGCGCTGTTAAGCTACGGTTACAGTGTGAGCCAGATGTATACGGATGAGAACAAAGATGCCCTGCCGGCCCAGAGAGTGGAAGGCGGCATAGAGGATACGGTGAATCTTGCCTATGCAGGACCCTTCGATTATCTGGATACGACGGGAAGCAACTTAAATGAGATTCAAAAAGAAATCAGTCTGCCGGATGTTGTGGCAGCGCCGGTTGCAGAGGGGGATGCCGTTGGCGAGGCAGTTTATAAATTAAACGGAACACGCATTGGCAGTGTGTCCATTCTGGCGGCCAAGAGTGTGGATAAAGCCGAATATAAGGATTATTATAAAAAAGTATGGGGATTATATTTGATGAAACGGTAAGGACGCCCGGAAAAAGCATGAGATGACGGTTTCGATAAGAACACAAGTTCGCTGATTGCGGTGTGTCCGGGAGTTGTGATATACTTTATAAGTTATCATGGCATGAACTGACTGGACGGATGGAGATAGGGTATGTTGGAAGGCATTTTGATTTGTGTGATAGTGATGGTTGTGATATGTCTGATAGTGACTGCCCTGGACTGTAATCGGTTTGTGACGGTTACCTATGAGATAAAGTCCGATAAGATTACGAAGCCTTGCAGGATTGTGCTCTTGTCGGACTTACACAATAAATCCTTTGGCAAAGGAAATGGCAGACTGCTCGATCGAATTGATGCATTGGCACCGGATGAAATTCTGGCAGCGGGAGATATGCTGACGGCCACGGCAGGGCATGATTACGGTCCGGCGCTTACGTTGATGGAGAATCTTGCCAGGAAGTATCCTGTCCATTACGGTATGGGAAATCATGAATACCGTTTGCGGCTTTATCCGGATCAGTATCCCGGTATGTATGAGGGATATTTACAGGGGCTTAAAAAGGCGGGCATAGAACCGTTGATCAACCAGAGAACCTATTTGCAGGCATGGAACGTGGATGTCTGCGGTGTAGAGATTGACAGGCGCTATTACAGACATTTCAAAAAGACGCCCATGGGAAAAGAATATCTGGAAATGCTTTTGGGAGAGGCAAGAGAAGATGCTTTTCAAGTGTTGATCGCTCATAATCCTGCTTATTTTGCCGACTATGCAGACTGGGGAGCGGATCTGGTGGTATCCGGACATGTTCATGGCGGGATTATGAGGCTGCCGGTGCTTGGCGGGGTGTTGTCACCCAGTCTGACATTGTTTCCAAAGTATGATGGCGGCAGATTTGAGAAGGACAAGAGTACGATGATTTTAAGCAGGGGATTAGGGAGTCATACACTGCCGCTGCGGATTTTTAATCCGGGAGAGCTGGTGGTGATCAATCTTTTGCCGGACAAGTAGTATTTAGGAGAGGACAGGCTATTATGGCAATTCCTGTAAAGCTGGAGGTGTTTGAAGGTCCTTTGGATCTTTTATTACACCTGATTGATAAGAATAAAGTAGACATCTATGATATTCCTATTGTGGAGATCACGGAACAATATTTGGAATATATCAGGCAGATGGAGACAGAGGATATGAACGTCATGAGCGAGTTTCTGGTCATGGCGGCTACCTTGATTGATATTAAATGTAAGATGCTTTTGCCCAAGGAAGTGAATGAAGAGGGAGAGGAAGAGGATCCCCGTGCGGAATTGGTGGAAAAGTTACTGGAATATAAGATGTGTAAGTATATGTCCTATGAGTTGCGTGACCGGATGGTGGATGCACAGCGCAATCTCTACAAACCGCCCACACTTCCGCCGGAAGTGGAACAGTACAGGCAGCCGGTGAACTATGAAGAGCTCATTGGGGATATGACCTTACAGAGACTTCATGAGATCTTTAAACAGATGATGAAGCGGCAGGAAGACAAGATTGACCCCGTCAGAAGTACTTTTGGCAAGATTGAGAAGGATGAGATCGATCTGGACTTAAAGACCACTTACGTGGAGGCTTATGTACGCAGTCATAGGACTTTCAGCTTCCGTAAATTACTGGAGAAACAGCACAGTAAAATGGAGGTTATCGTCACTTTTTTAGTGGTGTTGGAAATGATTAAGACAGGACGGATCTGGATACAGCAGGATGATATTTTTTCGGATATTATCATTACGGCCAATGAGACAGCAGATAACGGTCCGGTGCAGTTGACGTCCCTTGGATGACGGATAGAGAAGTAATGAGGAAAGAAAGATGGAAAAAGACAAAGCAAAAGCAGTGCTGGAGGCAATTTTATTTACCATGGGAGATTCTGTGGAGATTGACAGACTGGCGGCGGTGATAGAAGAAGATAAAGAGACCACAAGGAAGCTGTTAGAAGAGATGGCGCAGGAGTATCAGAAAGAAGACAGAGGTATCGGTCTTACCACCTTGGAGGATGCGGTGCAGATGTGTACCAAGAGCGAATTGTATGAATATCTGATCAAAATAGCCAAAACACCAAAAAAATTTGTGCTCACGGACACGCTGTTAGAGACATTATCCATCATCGCTTATAAGCAGCCGATTACCAGACTGGAGATTGAGAAAGTAAGAGGCGTGAGCTGCGATCATGCGGTCAATCGGCTGTTGGAATTTGATCTGATCACGGAGGTGGGCAGGATGGATGCTCCGGGACGGCCACTTTTATTTGGCACCACGGAACAGTTCCTGCGCAGCTTTGGCGTGAAATCTATTGAGGAACTGCCGGAATTGAGCGCTGTGCAGATAGAAGAGTTTAAGCAGCAGGCGGAATCTGAGGTACAGATGCAGTTGGATATCTGAGGATGAGGGTTGTGATACGGAGGAAATATTATCGGCATGAGATATGGCAAAAAGGGGCTCAAACGGCTTTTGCTGGTTTTGTGTATCTGTCTGCTTGGACTTATTGTGGCAGGGTATATTCGTGGGAAGACGGGCCGGCTGCAGTTGGCAGTTCCTGTGATTTCTTATGAAAAGCTACAGGATGTAACACAAAAAATGCAGGAGTATGACGAAAGACCTGCGCTTTATTATAACGGACATGCGGCGGCCTATGATAAGGTGGATGATATTTATTATATTACCCAGAATATGGATGGCGGCACCTTCGGCGGCGCATTAAACAGCGGCGAGGGGAAACTTTTGTGGCTTTCGGATGATTATTTTGCGGATTTTGCGGATGCCCTTGCCCAGGGGCATATCTTTTCTTTGTATTGTGTGGATAGTAGTAAGAACAGGTATTGCATTTATCAGGTGGTTTTTACAGGGATGCCCATTATGGTGATCGATACCCTGGACGGCGGAGAAATCAAAGGCGGAAGAGAGGGCGTGATGCGCCTTTTTGACCTGAAATTTGCAGGGGACAGTTATAAGGAGTCATCCTGTTATGCGGCCATCCGCGGCAACACATCCATAGGGTATCCCAAGAAAGGGTATAAACTGGAGCTGGATAAGAAGATGTCCCTGTTGGGGATGCGCAGGGATGAAGACTGGATTCTTACGGCTTTGTATGATGACGCGGGACTGATTCATACGAAATTTGCCCATGATGTGTGGCAGGACATTGCCCAAAACAATGGGGTTAAAAAAGACGACGGGACAAGAATGGAGTATCTGGAACTTTTCAGCAATGATGTCTATCTGGGGGTCTACGGATTGATAGAGCGGATTGACGCGAAAGAATTATCTTTGACCCGGGGAGATATTCTGTATAAATGTATAGGATACGAAGAGGACAGGACAGACAGCGGCTGGAGTTTTGGACTGGAAGAAGCTTTTGACGTCAAATATCCCGCGCAGTATGGTATGTACGAGTACGGTCTGCTAAATGATTATCTGGATATATTTAATCATATGACGGACAGGGAGGGGTATGAGAAGGCCAGATCCATGATCAACATGGAAAATTATGTGGATCATAATATCTTTACACTCTTTGCCTATGGCTGTGACAATTATCTGCGCAAAAACAATTTTTATCTGGCTTGTCCGAACAATGCCGAAGACGGGTCGGCTTATACTTTTATCATGATACCCTGGGATTTAAATGCTACCTGGGGAAATGTGCAGGTGGTGGATATGTCATGCAACAATACCCTGTATATGCCGGAGGTGATAGAGGACCCTAACCTCTGGTGCCTGGATGTGAAACAGTTGTTCCGGTGTTATCCGGATGAAGTTGCCGAGAAGTCCTATGACAGATGGAGGAATCTGCGAGAAGAAATTCTGACAAAGGACAGGCTGTGGGACATGTTGGATGAGGACTTTGCTTATCTGCATGAATCCGTGGCTTATGACAGGAATTACAGACGGTGGCCGGAGGGGATGGAATACTGGGAAGAGGGATATATATACGAGTATGTAGAAGGCCGTCTAACGTATCTGGACACTTATTTTCAAAACCCGTATGTGGCTGACTGACAGAGCATACGGAGGTTGGAAGCCGTGCGTTCGGATGGAATTTTGAAACAGGGTAGTTCAGGGAACAGAAGAGTGCGCATATATATGTAAGGAGTCTTGGAACCGAGGCATTACGATATGCGCACTTTATTACAGCGAAGTCTTATTTTTTCTATGGTCTTTCTTCTTCTGGGCGTTGGCCTGTCACAGAGAATCCAGGCAGCAGGAACCAAAGAAGAGCTGAAACTCTATGCCCGGGCGGCTGTGCTGATGGATGCAGACAGCGGCAGGGTTCTTTATGGCAAAAATCCCAAAGAAGTGCTGCCAATGGCCAGTACAACAAAAATCATGACATGTATTCTGGCGTTAGAATATGGCAGCCCGGAGACAGAGGCGGAGGTCTCTGCTTATGCGGTCAGTATGCCGAAGGTGAAGCTTGGCGTCAGACAGGGAGAAAAATATCGGTTAGAAGACTTGTTATATTCGTTGATGCTGGAATCTCATAATGATTCGGCAGTGGTGATCGCGGAGGCGGTGGGAGGCAGCGTGGAAAGCTTTGCTGCCATGATGAATCAGAAGGCGCGGGATATCGGATGTTATGATACTTATTTTATCACACCAAACGGTCTGGATGCGGTGGTAAACGACAGTGGGAAGATTCATTCTACTACGGCACAGGATTTGGCAAAAATCATGGCTTATTGTGTGACGGATTCTCCGGCAAAAGATGATTTTCTTGAAATCACCAGGACCATAAGCTATGATTTTACCGATGTGGAGGGTGCCAGAAACTTTCACTGCAATAATCATAATGCTTTTCTTGGCATGATGCAGGAGGCTCTTTCCGGGAAGACGGGATTTACCAATAACGCCGGTTATTGTTATGTGGGAGCGATTACCAGCGAGGGACGTACCTTTACGGTAGCACTGCTTGCATGCGGCTGGCCCAATAACAGGAGTTATAAATGGAGCGATATGAAACAGCTGGCTGCATACGGTATGGAACATTATCGTTATCGGGATATCTATGAGCATAGAGAGTTTCAGGATATACCGGTGATAAACGGTATTGGGCAGCAGAAAACGCCTTATGACAAGGCCAGTGTACCGGTGGTGTTGGAGGCTCATGAAGAGACGCTGCCCTATCTTTTAAGTGAGCAGGACAGGGTGGAGGTAAAGACGCAGGTGGCGGAGCAGCTTACAGCGCCGGTGGCGGATCATACGGAAGTGGGTTCTGTGTCCTATTATCTGAACGGACAGTTGGTCAAACGTTATGCCATTTGTACGGACGGAGCAGTGGAAGAGTGTACCTTTGGCTGGATATGCCGCTATATCGTGCGGATTTTCCTGCCGTAAAAAAGGGAGCTTATCCAAATTCTGATTTTCTTACATTTTTTTTGAAAAACTAACTAGTCGAGTTGGGGATTCTATGGTATACTACTCTCGTGTGCTATGCCACACGATAATATTGTTTTATTATTATCTATAATTATGATAAATGGAGGGCTGAAAAATGAGTACTACTTCTCAAGCGAGTCAAAGAATCAATGCTTTACTCGATGAAAACAGTTTCGTTGAGATCGGCGGCCTTGTGACAGCAAGAGCTACAGATTTCAACCTGAAACAGACCGAAACGCCGTCTGATGGTGTGGTGACCGGTTACGGTGTGATCGATGGCAGTCTTGTGTATGTGTACAGCCAGGATGCATCTGTGCTTAACGGATCTGTGGGAGAGATGCATGCGAAAAAGATTGTGAATCTGTATGATCTGGCTATGAAGATGGGCGCACCGGTGATCGGTCTGATCGATTCTGCAGGCTTAAGGCTGCAGGAGGCTACCGATGCCTTAAACGGTTTTGGCGAGATTTACAGAAGTCAGGTGATGGCTTCCGGCGTGATCCCGCAGATTACGGCAGTGTTTGGAAACTGCGGCGGCGGACTTGCACTGATTCCGGCCATGACAGATTTCGCATTTATGGAGGAGAAGAAAGCAAAACTGTTCGTGAATTCTCCCAATGCCTTGGAGGGAAATGAGATTTCCCGCTGTGATACGTCTGCGGCGGCGTTCCAGAGTGAGGAGACCGGTCTGGTCGATATGGTAGCGGATGAGGCTTCCATTCTTGCACAGATCAGACAGTTAGTATCCATTCTGCCTGCCAATAATGCGGACTATGCGCTGACAGACTGTACGGATGACTTAAATCGTGCCTGCGCACAGATTGCAGATTGTGTGGGGGATACTGCTATCGCTTTATCTCAGATCGCGGATGACGGTCTGTTCGTGGAAGTGAAACAGGATTACGCCAAGGATATGGTAGCTGGTTTCATCCGTTTAAACGGCGCTACGGTAGGTGCTGTTGCAAACCGTACTGAGGTGTACAATGCGGACGGAGAGGTGACAGATAAATTTGATGCGGTATTGTCTGCAAGAGGTGCCCAGAAAGCGGCGGAGTTCATTACTTTCTGTGACGCTTTTGACATTCCGGTACTTTCTCTCACGAATGTGACGGGATTTGCTGCAACCAAGTGTTCTGAAAAGCGTATGGCGAAGGCTGTTGGCAAGCTTACATACGCATTTGCCAATGCTACCGTTCCGAAGGTAAATGTGATCATTGGCAAGGCTTACGGCAGTGCTTATGTGGCTATGAACTCCAAGGCGATCGGCGCGGACATTACGATGGCATGGCCGAATGCGGAGATCGGTATGATGGATGCGAAGCTGGCGGCAAAGATTATCTGTGATGGACAAGGTTCCGATGCCATCGATGCCTGTGCGAAAGAGTATGCGGCACTGCAGAACAATGTGACAAGTGCGGCGAAGAGAGGCTATGTGGATCAGATCGTGGAGCCGGCCGACACCAGAAAATATGTGATCGGCGCCTTCGAGATGCTGGCGGCTAAAAGCGAGGGCCGTCCCGAGAAAAAACATGGTACAGTTTAGAAAGGATGATGCTTAATATGAAAAAACTATTGGTAATATTAGGTATGCTTACCTGTATGGCCGGCCTCGCTGCATGTGGAGAAGAGGAAAAGGCAAATGATGGGCCGGTTACGGAGAAAGAGGCAGTAGATTTCGGTACGAAATTTGTGGAAGATATGAATAACATTGTGAGTGCCGGATATATCGAGCAGTATGTAAATCAGCCTGAGCTTTATAATGGATTCCTTGACTGGAAGAGTGCATTGGAGGAGGATATCGGTACTTTTGAAGGTACCAATGGCGGCACTGCAGAGTTTGGCGAAGAGGAAATGGTCATCCGTGTCAATGTGCTCGGATCCGATCATGATGCAACGGTGGAAATTGTTTTAGATAACGAGGGTTCTTCCTTTGTCGGTATTACCACAAATGTTCATTACAGCACCGGTGAGATTATGCTGAAAGCAGGTATGAATACGGTAATCGGCATGGGTACCGTGTTTGTGGTTCTGATTTTGATCAGCCTGATCATTTCCTGCTTCAGCCTGATATCTAAGTTTGAGAAGAGAGGGAAGAAGAAGCAGGAGAAAGAAGCGGCATCTGCGCCGGCGGCTGATGCCGTGGTATCACAGATTGCTGCCAAGGAAGAGCTTTCCGACGATACAGAGCTTGTGGCAGTTATCGCTGCGGCAATCGCTGCTTACGAAGGAGCGGCGTCTACGGATGGATTTGTAGTGAGATCCATCAGAAAATCTAACAAGACTAAATGGCAGAATGCCTGAAATCATAGGAGGATATGAAGATGAAAAATTATACAATTACCGTAAATGGCAGCGTATATGACGTAGTGGTGGAAGAAGGCCAGACAAGCGGCGCACCGGCAGCGGCAGCACCGGCGGCACCCAGAGCAGTTCCCAAGGCAGCTCCTGCACCTGCGGCGGCAGCAAGCGGCGCAGCGGGCAGTGTAAAGATTGAAGCCGGCGCGGCAGGTAAAGTGTTCAAGATTGAGGCTAACGTAGGACAGGCAGTGAAGAAAGGTGACGCTGTCGTAATCGTTGAGGCTATGAAGATGGAGATTCCTGTAGTGGCTCCTCAGGACGGTACTGTAGCAAGTATCAATGTGGCAGTGGGCGATGCGGTTGAGGCAGGCGCACTTCTTGCGACATTGAACTAATTATCGGTCGAAGGGTCCGCAGGGACGCTTCTTCTGAAACTAAAACTACAGGAGGTTAATGAAAATGTATATAGTAGAGACGCTTGATAATCTGATACATCAGACCGCTTTCTTTAATCTGGAAGTGGGCAATTATGTCATGATTGTCGTAGCACTTGTATTTCTATATCTGGCTATCGGCAAAGGCTTTGAGCCGCTCTTACTGGTTCCTATCGCTTTTGGTATGCTGCTTGTAAATATCTATCCGGATATCATGGCAGCGTATGGAGAAGGCGGCGCCGGCGGCGGTTTGCTGTATTATTTCTATAAGCTGGATGAGTGGGCAATTCTGCCTTCCCTGATCTTTATGGGTGTTGGAGCCATGACGGACTTCGGCCCCCTGATTGCCAATCCCAAGAGTTTCCTTTTGGGTGCGGCGGCACAGTTTGGTATTTTTGCGGCATACTTTGGCGCAATCTTCTTAGGATTTAACGATAAAGCGGCAGCGGCTATCTCCATTATCGGCGGTGCGGACGGCCCGACTTCTATTTTCCTTGCCGGAAAGCTGGGACAGACGACCCTGATGGGGCCTATTGCGGTGGCGGCTTATTCCTATATGGCATTGGTACCGATTATCCAGCCGCCCATCATGAAACTCTTTACCACAGAGAAGGAGAGAAAGATTAAGATGGGACAGCTTCGTCCTGTCAGCAAGCTGGAGAAGATTCTCTTCCCGATTGTGGTTACGATTGTGGTATCTCTGATTCTTCCTACCACAGCACCTCTTGTCGGTATGCTGATGTTAGGTAACCTTTTCAGAGAGTGCGGTGTAGTGAGACAGTTGACGGATACGGCATCCAATGCTTTGATGTATATTGTGGTTATCATTCTTGGTACTTCCGTGGGTGCAACCACAAGCGCTGAGGCGTTCCTTAACTGGGATACGATTAAGATTGTTATTTTAGGTCTGATCGCATTTGCGTTCGGTACGGCGGCAGGTGTACTGTTCGGTAAGCTGATGTGTGTAGTCACCAAGGGTAAGGTGAATCCGCTGATTGGTTCTGCCGGTGTATCCGCAGTACCTATGGCGGCCAGAGTATCACAGAAGGTAGGGGCGGAGGCTGATCCTACGAACTTCCTGCTGATGCATGCCATGGGACCTAACGTAGCAGGTGTTATTGGTACGGCAGTGGCGGCAGGTACCTTTATGGCGGTATTCGGTGTATTCTAAAAGTAAATTTGCTTCGCAAATTAACTTTTCGAGATCCGTTTCGCGGCCTCGGATGTGAAATTACAAGTCGAAAACTGCTCGATTGCGAGGATTGTTTCGCGGCCTCGGATGTGAAATTACAAGTCGTAAATTACTCGATTGTGAGGATCGCTTCGCGGCCTTGGACTTGGAATGATAATATAAACTGAGAAAGGAATGAAAAATAATGGCAGAACAGATTAAAAAGCCGGTTGGAATCATGGAGACCGTTCTTCGTGACGCACATCAGTCGCTGATCGCGACCAGAATGCCCACCGAGAAGATGCTTCCGATTGTAGATAAGATGGATAAAGTTGGCTATGCCGCAGTAGAGTGCTGGGGCGGTGCTACTTTCGATGCTTCTCTTCGTTTCCTGAAGGAAGATCCGTGGGAGAGACTGAGAAAGTTAAGAGATGGCTTTAAAAACACAAAATTGCAGATGTTATTCAGAGGTCAGAACATTTTGGGTTACAGACCTTACGCGGATGATGTGGTGTATGCGTTTGTTGAGAAATCCATTGCAAACGGTATTGATATCATCAGAATTTTTGACTGCCTGAACGATATCCGTAACTTGCAGGCGGCGGTAGACGCAACCAACAAGATCAAGAAGCAGGAGGGCAGAGGTCAGTCGCAGATCGCGCTTTCCTATACCCTTGGAGATGCTTATACATTAGAGTATTGGGCAGATATGGCGAAGAAGATTGAGGAAATGGGGGCAGATTCCATTTGTATCAAGGATATGGCGGGACTGCTCGTTCCTTACCGTGCGGCAGAACTTGTAAAGACATTGAAGGAGAGTACCAAACTTCCGATTCAGCTGCATACGCACTATACGTCTGGCGTAGCTTCCATGACATATCTGAAAGCAGTAGAGGCGGGTGTGGATATTATCGACTGTGCGATTTCTCCTTTTGCACTTGGTACTTCCCAGCCTGCGACAGAGGTTATGGTGGAGACCTTCAAAGGGACTCCGTATGATACCGGATATGATCAGGAAATTCTGGCCGGGATTGCGGATTATTTCCGTCCTTACCGTGAGGAATGTATTGAATCCGGTCTGATGAGCACGAAGGTACTTGGCGTTAACATCAATACACTGCGCTATCAGGTTCCGGGCGGTATGCTTTCCAATATGGTAAGTCAGCTCAAGGAACAGAAGGCGGAGGATAAATATCAGGATGTGCTGGAAGAGATTCCCAGAGTTCGTAAAGACTGTGGTGAACCGCCTCTGGTTACGCCTTCTTCTCAGATCGTCGGTACGCAGGCGGTATTTAATGTACTGATGGGCGAGAGATATAAGATGGCGACAGGAGAGTTCAAAGATTTGCTTCGCGGTAATTATGGACAGACGGTTAAGCCGATGAGCCAGGAAGTAATTGATAAGGTTATTCCCGGCGAGCCGCGTTCTACCGCTCGTTCCGCCGAGGCAACCGGTCATGTTGAGCCAGAGCTGGCAGGTCTGGAAGCGGAGATGAAAGAGTGGAAACAGCAGGATGAGGACGTATTGTCCTATGCATTGTTCCCGCAGGTGGCAATAGACTTCTTTAAGTATCGTCAGGCACAGCAGGAGAAAGTGGATATGACACAGGCCGATACTAAGAATGGGGCATATCCGGTTTAAACAAAAAATAAATTTGTTTTGCAAATTTATAGAAAGAGAGTGGAGTAATCCACTCTCTTTTTAGGAATTTGTTACTTTTCACACTCATGACAATATGTCGGCCTGAACAGATAGAAAATTCTTCGTCAGCCCGCTTTCGCTCCTTTCACAGCGCAACAGACACTAAGCTCGATAAAACCTCGCTAAGTGCTGGCGCTGTTCTAGGGCTTCCTTAAGAATTTTCTATCTGTTCAGGCGCCACTTCTGGTTAGTGTGTGAAAAGTAACATTTTTTGCGTGAAAAAGGAAAAATGTAGAAAAAACTTGACGAAGGTTACATAATATATTATAATAACATACGTTACTAAAAGATATCCTGTATAAAGTTACAAGAGAGGTATATTTTTATGGCAAGAAAAGAAACAATCACAAAAAACGACATATTGAATACGGCATTTGATATGACAAGAGAGGAAGGATTTTCTAAAGTAAGTGCGCGGACGCTGGCTGCCAGGGCAGGATGTTCTACACAGCCTATTTTCAGGGTTTATAAGAACATGGAAGAGCTGGGGGATGATCTCTTCACAAAGTCCATTGAGTTTTTCAGTGCTTACTATGACGGTTTCCCGAAAGTAAACGATACGCCTTTTGTCAATCTTGGACTTGCTTATATACGGTTTGCCCAGGAAGAACAGCAGTTATTCAGGCTTCTGTTCCTCTCCGAAAACCGTCACGGAAAGAGTCTGTATGATATGTTAAACGGCAAAAACGGTGCAGTAGTGAGAGAGATTAACAATGCGAAATTCTACGGGTGCAAGGATCCCAGCGGCATGTTTATGAAGATGTGGATTTTTATTCATGGGGCGGCGTGCATGACTTTGACAGGGGATTATGACTTGCAGGAAGAAGATACGATTAAGCTGTTGGAGGAGTCTTATAACGCTTTTCAGAATATCTGACGGCGCAGTGATAGAAAGGGTGTTTGTGTTATACAATGGCGGTAGAGAATCGTTATGACATTATAACAAGGATCAATGAATATTATGGCAAGATGAGCAAAGGACAGAAGGCGATTTCGGCTTTTATTTACGATCATTATGACCAGGCTGTGTTCATGACTGCCGCAAAGCTGGGAGATACCGTAGGGGTCAGCGAATCGACGGTGGTGCGCTATGCCATGTTCATCGGTTATAACGGATATCCGGAATTTCAGCGGGATCTGGAATACTGGGTGCAGAATAAGATTAATTCCGTGCAGAAGATAGGGGCGAAGTATGGCAAGAGTACGCAGTCAGAGATTCTGACCTCTGTTTTACAGTCTGATATCGAAAAGATACAGGACACGATTCATAATATGGATCCGGTTGCTTTTGAGACGGCGGTGGATATCATCTTAGAGGCCAAGAACGTCTATGTGATGGGAGTCAGGAGCTGTGAGCCGCTGGCGGATTTTCTGCATTTTTATCTGAATATGATTCGCGGGAATGTGGTACTCCTAAAGACCACCAGTGTTTCTGAGACCTTTGAGCAGATGATTCGGATTGATGAGCAGGATGCCATGGTAGGTATCAGTTTTCCCAGATATTCTATGAGGACATTAAAGGCTATGGAGTTTGCCAATGACAGAAATGCCAAGGTTATAGCGGTCACAGATTCTGTGCACTCTCCGATGAACCTGTACTCCTCCTGCAATCTGTTAGCCAGAAGCGATATGGTGTCTATCGTAGATTCTCTGGTGGCACCGCTTAGCGTGATCAACGCGCTGGTAGTGGCAATGTGCTTAAAGCGCCCGGAAGAAGTAAAAGATAATTTAAAGAATCTGGAAGAAGCCTGGAACAATTATCAGGTATACTTGAATGATGAGATCAACTTTATTGATGAGGAGCCGATGTTAAATTATCCGCTTCGCAGGAAGACGGAATAGTTATGAGCAGAGTGATTGTGATTGGCGGCGGCCCGGCCGGTATGATGGCGGCTGTGGCGGCCGCTCAAAAGGGCCATCGAGTTCTGTTACTTGAAAAAAATGAGAAACTTGGTAAGAAGCTTTATATTACAGGCAAAGGGCGCTGCAATGTGACGAATGCCTGTGAGAAAGACAAGTTTTTTGAAAATATCGTGAGTAATCCGAAATTTCTGTATAGTGCTTTTTATGATTGTGATAATCTGCGGTTGATGGAGATGATTCAAAATGCCGGATGCCCTTTAAAAGTGGAACGGGGAGAACGGGTATTTCCGGTATCCGATCACGCTTCGGATATCACGGCGGCGTTTCAGCGTCTGCTGAAAGAAAAGGGTGTGCAGGTTCGTTTTCATACAACAGTGCGGGATGTGACGGCCAAAGACGGCCAGGTGACGGGGGTGCGGCTGACGGATGGGGATATGCTGGAAGCCGATGCCGTGGTGGCTGCCACAGGCGGATTGTCTTATCCGTCCACGGGCTCTACCGGGGATGGGTACCGAATGGCGCAGATATTCGGTCATACAGTGAGGGAGTGTGTGCCGGCCCTGGTGCCTGTAGAGATCCGGGAAGCATGGTGTAAGTCGCTTCAGGGCTTATCGTTAAAGAATGTGACACTTACCATGACTTGCGGAAAGAAGCAAGTCTATCAGGGGTTTGGAGAAATGCTCTTCACCCATTTTGGGGTTAGCGGCCCGCTGGTATTGTCTGCCAGCAGTTATTATGGCCGATGTAAGGACAAAGAAAGTATATGGTTTACGATAGATTTAAAACCGGCTCTGTCTGTGGAAATGCTGGACAAGCGCCTTTTGCGGGAGTTCGAGGAAAACCGCAACAGACAGATTAAGAATGTGCTGGGAAGACTCTATCCGGCAAAGCTTGTTCCTGTGATGATCATGGTTTCCGGGCTGAGCGGAGAACAAAAGGTCAACGAAGTGACCAGACAGCAGAGGCAGTGTCTGGTAGAGGCGACCAAACGTCTGTCCATGCAGGTAAAGGGCTTACGAGGCTTTGAGGAGGCGGTCATTACCCAGGGCGGGGTGACGGTGAAGGAAGTCAATCCTTCCACCATGGAGTCAAAGCAGGTGAAAGGGCTTTATTTTGCGGGGGAAGTCCTGGATGTGGATGCCATGACGGGCGGATTCAATTTGCAGATTGCCTGGTCTACAGGACATCTGGCAGGAACCAGTATCCCTTAGAAGAGGAAAGGAAGATAAAAATGGGCTTTAATATTGCAATTGACGGACCGGCAGGAGCCGGAAAGAGTACGATAGCGAAAAAGATAGCGGCAAAGAAGGGATATATTTACGTGGATACAGGCGCCATGTATCGTGCCATGGCGCTGTATCTTTTGCGAGAGCATGTGGATCCTTCGCAGACAGAAGAGATTGATAAAAAGTGCCAGGATGCAGACATTACCATTGCCTATGAGGACGGGGAACAGGTAGTGTACTTAAACGGCGAGAATGTGAACGGCTATATTCGCACGGAGGAAGTGGGCAATATGGCGTCTGTCAGCAGCCCCAATCCCAATGTGCGGAAAAAACTGGTAGAGCTGCAGCAGAAACTGGCAGCCGGCGCGGATGTGGTCATGGACGGCAGGGATATCGGCACCTGTGTACTGCCGGACGCCCAGGTGAAAGTATATCTGACGGCGGACAGCGGTGTGCGTGCCAAACGACGTTATCAGGAACTGACGGATAAGGGAATAACCTGCGACCTTCATAAGATTGAGGAGGATATCATAGAGCGGGACAGGCAGGATATGACCAGGGAGATATCTCCGCTTAAGCAGGCAGAAGATGCCGTTTTACTGGATTCTTCTTATATGACGGTGGATGAAGTAGTGGATGCCGTGATTGCGCTTTGCAAAGTGTGAGGAGGAGCTGCTTTGCAGCGCCTCCTCACACAGGAGAATGACCAAAGAGCGGTCATTCTCCGTATGGATTCAAGATTTCGTGCTGCGGGGGAGGAAAATAAGGTATGGAAGTGATTCTGGCGGAACATGCGGGGTTTTGTTTCGGCGTGGAGCGTGCAGTGGAACAAGTCTATGAACAGGCGGCCACAGGCAAGCCGATTTATACATACGGTCCTATTATTCATAACGAAGAAGTGGTAAGGGATCTTTCGCGCAAAGGGGTGCGGGTGATAGAGAAAGAAGAGGAACTCTCACAGATCCGGGAGGGGACGATTGTAATACGTTCTCATGGCGTGGCAAGAAAGGTCTGCGAGCAGATTAAGGAACAGGGATTGGAGTGCGTGGATGCCACCTGTCCTTTCGTCAAACGAATCCATACAATTGTGGAAAAGGAGAGCGAAGCGGGTAAAAAAATAGTGATCATCGGCAATGTCGGTCATCCGGAAGTGGAAGGAATCAAGGGATGGGCTAAGACTGACACAGTAGTCATTGGTACCCTTGAAGAAGCGAAGAATTTTACCTGTAATCCAGAGGAGGAACTGTGTATTGTTTCTCAAACGACATTTAACTACAATAAATTTCAAGATATGGTTGAAATTTTAAAGGAAAAAGGTTACAATGGTAGTGTTGTGAATACTATATGTAACGCTACGGAAGTGCGACAGACTGAAGCCAGAAAGATAGCGGCCAAAGTCGATGTTATGATAGTAATAGGTGGTAATCATAGTTCTAATACACGGAAGCTATATGAGATTTGCAGGCAAGAGTGTGTAAACACATATTTTATACAGACGCTTGACGACTTGCATCTTGACTTACCTAAATCTGTCCGACTGGTGGGTATTACAGCAGGGGCTTCAACCCCAAACAATATAATCGAGGAGGTTCAAAATTATGTCAGAATTAACTTTTGAACAAATGTTAGAGGAGTCTTTAAAGACAATACACACAGGAGAGGTTGTTGAAGGTACCGTTATTGATGTGAAACCGGAAGAAATCATTCTCAACATCGGATATAAATCAGATGGTGTTCTTACCAGAAATGAATATACAAACGAACCCAATGTAGATTTAACAACCGTCGCTAAGCCTGGCGATACTATGGAAGTAAAGGTTCTGAAAGTAAACGACGGAGAAGGACAAGTTCTTTTGACGTACAAGCGTCTGGCGGCAGACAGAGGCAACAAGAGAATTGAGGAAGCTTACGAGAACAGGGAAGTATTGACAGCGAAAGTGGCACAGGTACTGGAAGGCGGCTTAAGTGTCGTGGTGGAGGAAGTCAGAATCTTTATTCCGGCCAGCCTTGTTTCCGATACTTATGAAAAGGATTTAAATAAGTATGCGGGGCAGGAAATCCAGTTTGTGATTAGTGAGTACAACCCGAAGAGAAGAAGATATATCGGCGACAGAAAGCAGTTGATTCTGGAAGAGAAGGCAGAAATGCAGAAGAAGCTTTTCGAGACCATCAAGATTGGTGATACCGTGGAAGGCACTGTGAAGAATGTGACTGACTTCGGTGCATTTATCGATTTGGGCGGCTGTGACGGACTCCTTCATATCTCTGAGATGTCCTGGGGCAGAGTGGAGAATCCCAAAAAGGTGTTTAAAGTTGGCGATGTCGTCAAAGTGCTGATTAAGGATATTTCCGGTACCAAGATAGCACTCAGCTTAAAGTTTGAGGATGCAAATCCATGGAAGGATGCAGCCAGCAAATATGCGGTTGGTAATGTGGTTACAGGCAAGGTTGCACGGATGACTGATTTTGGTGCTTTTATCGAGTTAGAGCCGGGTATTGACGCATTGCTTCATGTATCCCAGATTTCTAAGGAACATATAGAAAAACCCTCCGACGTGTTAAAGACAGGTGAAAAAGTGACTGCTAAGGTGGTAGACTTCAATGAGGCGGACAAGAAGATCAGCTTAAGCATTAAGGCAATGTTCGCACCGGAGCCTAAGGAGGAAAAGACAGAAGAAGATGCGGATGTGGTATCCGTTGATATTGATGCAGTAATTGCCGGTGAAGAGACAGAATAAGATATAACAGGAATGATCTGTCAGGCAGAGAAAAGAATAGCAGATGAGGCGGTAAGTCTATATGGCATATGATTACGAATATTTCAAGAAAGCGGTTTATGATCTGACCAAGATTGATCTCAATGCTTACAAAGAAAAGCAGATGAAACGTCGTATTGATACACTGATCGCTAAAAATAAGATTGTGGGATATGATAATTATGTGGCAGCGCTTAAGTCTGATAAGGTGAAGTTTGAAGAGTTTGTCAACTATCTGACGATCAATGTATCAGAGTTTTATCGCAATGTGGATCAGTGGCAGCTTTTGGATAAGGAAATTTTCCCGGATTTGATCAAACGTTATGGGAATAACTTGAAAATCTGGAGTGCCGCGTGTTCCACAGGAGACGAACCCTACTCCCTTGTGATGGCATTATCCAGACATCTGCCCTTGCATCAAATTAAGATTTATGCAACCGATTTGGATAAACAGGTGATTGCGAAGGCCAAAACGGGATTGTATGCCGAGAAGAGTGTTGCAGGTGTGCCGGCTGATCTGAAAAAGAAATTTTTTACTCAGGTGGGGCCTTCCTATCAGATTTCCAATGATGTGAAAGCAAGGGTAGAATTCAGAGAACATAATCTTTTGAAGGATACATATCCTACGGATTTTCATTTGATTGTCTGCCGTAATGTACTTATTTACTTTACAGAAGAAGCGAAAGATGAGGTATTCCGTAAGTTCCAGAAGAGTCTGAAGCCGGGCGGCTATTTGTTTATCGGCAGTACGGAACAGATCATCAACCACAGGGATGTTGGATTTGAGAGAAAGAATTCGTTCTTTTATCAGCGGCCAATCTAAAAAAACAGCGAATTATTCGCTGTTTTTTGTGTGCTATAGGAAATTCCTTTACATATCCGAGGCCGCGAAGCGGAT
>DKZA01000027.1:32864-35941 GCA_002492525.1 Lachnospiraceae bacterium UBA7086
TTGCGAAGCAAATTTACTTTTGGGTTAGTATGTTTTGGCCATCTTGCCAAGCAGGTATTGGGCATAGCGGGAGAAAAGCTCCCGGTCTTTTTTTCTTTCTTCTGTCAATTCAAAGAATAGTTCTTTGCTCTTATAATCCCGTTTGAAAAAGGGTTCTATAAACACATCCCACTGGGGGAGATAGACCGCGTATTTGCGGGTGTAGCAGTTGGATGCACAGGCCTGGGTGCGGTGTGACTTGTCTACGAAGGAGGCTACGGACTTATGCAGTGATACATCCTCCGCAGGAAGATAATAGTAATCCTTATAGTTGGAGTAAAAATATTTCATTTCTTCTTCATAGAGAGGCACTTTTAAAATCCCTTCGGAAGCTTCTCCGCTGAAATAACAGCCGTTAGAGAGGTTAGATACAGGGATGGGCAGGGGTGAAGAAAGCGCCAGTTTCATCAGTACTTCCTGTCTGTCGTGACCATGGTAGTCAATATAGTGGCTGGCCTGCACTTTTTTAGCCCGGATAGGTTCATTAAACAGGTCGTAGAACGCTAAGAGGGGAAGAATCTGCAGCATACCTTTCATGTCGTCGCTGTTGTGTAACAACAGGAGGGCACGAGCCTCGTTCGTGGGATTTTTGACATAGCCGTGATAGATGTCGATCAGTTCTCCGCCGTGATAGAGATCCTCCCGGTTAATACCCAGCAGCTCTTCCAAGGTCTTCTGTTTGCAGTTGGGTGTATGCAGAAAAGCCTTGTAGGGAGAGATGCGTTTATAAAGATCGATGCCCTGAAACTTGTCAAAATTGTGTGATAGCTTATGCTGTTCACATTTTTGCAGCAGATAGGGAAGATCAAAATTATTGCCGTTAAAATGTATCAGATGTGTGTAGGACTGACAAAAAGCAAAAAAGTCATTGACTACAGTGGCCTCATCCGCAGGACTTTCTGCAAACCACTGTCTGATATGCCAGCTTCCGTTCTGATAAAAGGCAGTTCCGATCAGATAAAGAGAGGAACTTTTGGCAGTAAATCCCGTGGTTTCAATGTCTATGAACAGGATTTTATTAAGAGGTGCAATCCGCTCCAAAGGATAATCAATCGTAAATTTTTCTATGGTCTGATTTACTATTTGCATATTTTCCTCATTTCTGCGCTAATTTTTACGCATAAATTTCAAATTTCAATCTTTTCTTCTTTTTTGACTGTGCTAATAGAGTTGCTAACATATCTGATGATATCTTAGCATATTTTTTGAAATAGCAGTAGTTTTTTTCGTCGAAAAATAGTATATTTATAAGGAAGGTTATTACGAATGAGAAATCGTCAGAAGACTCATTCATGAATCGGATATTGACAGCAGGAGGTAAAAGGGAAAGTATGGCAAAACTAACATTTCATGGCGGCATACACCCGTACGACGGCAAGGAACTGTCGAAGGATAAGCCTATTAAGGCAGTGCTGCCCAAAGGAGATCTGGTGTATCCATTGTCCCAGCATATCGGGGCACCGGCCAAGCCTATCGTGAGCAAGGGGGATCATGTGCTGACCGGGCAGAAGATCGCGGAGGCAGGGGGCTTTGTGTCCGCACCCATTTATGCTACCGTATCGGGTACGGTAAAAGGGATTGAGCCGCGGCGTGTGGTCACCGGTGACAATGTGATGAGTATCGTTATTGAAAACGACGGACTCTATGAGGAAGTGGAGTATCCCAAAAGAAAGCCCCTTGAGGAAATGACCAGAGAGGAGATCATAGAGTGTGTGAAAGAGGCCGGTATTGTGGGTATGGGAGGCGCAGGCTTTCCTACGTTTATCAAGCTTTCCCCCAAGGAACCGGAAAAGATTGATTATGTAATCGCTAACTGTGCGGAATGTGAGCCTTATCTGACATCGGATTACCGGAGAATGATAGAAGAGCCGGAAAAGCTGGTGGGAGGCCTCAAGGTCTCTTTACAGCTGTTTGAGAACGCCAGGGGGATTCTGGCGGTGGAGGACAACAAACCGGACTGTATTAAAATATTAAAAGAACTGACCAAAGAGGAACCGCGTATCAGTGTGAAGGAATTAAAGACCAAGTATCCGCAGGGGGCGGAGAGACAGATTATTTATGCCACCACAGGAAGGGCTATTAATTCCTCCATGCTTCCGGCGGATGCAGGGTGTGTGGTCAATAATGTGGACACAGTGGTGGCTATCTATCATGCGGTGATAGAAGGGAAACCGCTGATGCACCGTATTGTTACGGTGACGGGAGATGCCATCGAAGATCCGCGTAATTTTATCGTGCGGATTGGGACAAATTATCATGAACTGGTGGAAGAAGCGGGAGGATTTAAGAAAGATCCCGTGAAGATTGTTTCCGGCGGGCCGATGATGGGATTTGGCATTTTTGACCTGGATGTGCCTACTACCAAGACTGCTTCGGCGCTTCTTTGTCTGACGGAAGATGATGTATCCCGTATGGAACCCAGCGCCTGCATCAACTGCGGCCGCTGCGTGGAGGTCTGTCCGGGACGGGTGGTACCCAGGCTGCTGGCGGATTATGCGGAACATTATGAGGAAGAAGAATTCCTTTCCCATAACGGCATGGAGTGTTGCGAATGTGGGTGCTGCAGTTTTGTATGTCCTGCCAAACGGCCTTTGACCCAGACAATCAAATCCATGCGTAAAATACAGCTTGCAAAGAAGAAAAAGTAAGAAGAAAGGAGCATAGACTTAAGAGATGAACGATTTAATGAAAGTGTCTTCCAATCCTCATGTCAGATCGAAGTCCACCACCAGCAGTATCATGTTCACCGTGGTGATCGCCCTTCTTCCGGCGGCTGGTTTTGGTATTTATAATTTTGGATTGAAAGCGCTGTTATTGATTCTGGTGACCGTGGCATCTACGGTGCTGACGGAATTTGCTTTTGAGAAAATCTGTAAGAAGAAGGTAACCATAGGAGATTATTCGGCGGTTGTAACAGGGCTGTTGCTGGCCTTGAATCTGCCTGTATCCGTACCCTGGTGGATCGGTGTGGTGGGCGGCGTGTTCGCCATTCTGGTAGTCAAAATGCTTTTTGGCGGTCTGGGACAGAACTTTATGAA
>DKZA01000027.1:36242-60941 GCA_002492525.1 Lachnospiraceae bacterium UBA7086
CTGGGACAGAACTTTATGAATCCGGCCCTGGGAGCCAGGTGTTTCCTGTTGATTTCTTTTACTTCCATTATGACGAATTTTGACTGTGACGCCTATACGGGAGCCACGCCTCTGGCGGCCTTAAAGAATGGCGAGTCCGTCAATATTCTGGATATGGTGATCGGCCGCACGGCGGGAACCATTGGCGAGACTTCCATGGTTGCTATTGTGATCGGGGCTTGTATCCTGATTTTGTTCGGTATCATTGATCTCAGGATTCCGGGCAGTTATATTGTGAGTCTGGTAATCTTTATCAGTCTTTTTGGCGGCAGGGGTATCGACTGGCCGTACATATCCGCCCATCTTTCGGGCGGCGGTCTGATGCTCGGCGCTTTCTTTATGGCGACAGATTATGTAACGAGGCCCATCACCAAGCGGGGGCAGTATCTTTACGGAATCCTTTTAGGGATTCTGACTGGTATCTTCCGGATTTTCGGCCCTTCCGCAGAGGGGGTATCTTATGCGATCATTATCGGCAATCTCTTAGTGCCGTTAATTGAGAAGATTACTCTTCCGAAAGCATTTGGTAAAGGAGGAGAAAAGGCATGAAAGAAATGATGAAAAATACCGGTATTATGCTGGCAATCACATTGATAGCCGGTCTGCTTTTAGGAATTGTCTACCAGGTGACCAAAGAGCCTATTGCAGTGCAGGAAGCCAAGGCAAAACAGGAAGCCTGTCAGGAAGTCTTTGCAGACGCGGCGTCCTTTGATGCGGTGGAGGTAATTCCGGTGGAAGAGAGTGCATGGAATGGCGCCGGCTACGGACAGGAGAGTGTGGACGAAGTGATGATGGCAAAGGACAGTGCCGGCAGCACTTTGGGTTATGTGGTGACAGTGACAACCAAAGAAGGTTATGGCGGGGATATTCGTTTTACAGTGGGTGTGCGTATGGACGGCACCGTGAACGGTATTTCCATTCTTTCCATTTCCGAGACGGCAGGACTGGGCATGCGGGCAGAAGAGGTATTAAAGCCCCAGTTTGCAGGTAAGAATGTGGAGAAATTTGAATATACCAAGAGTGGTGCGGCATCGGAAAGTCAGATAGATGCGATTTCTGGTGCAACCATCACAACGAACGCGGTGACTAATGGAGTCAACGCAGGACTTTACTATTTCCAGACACAATTGAAGGGAGGTAGTGAGAATGAATAGTGTAAAAGAACGGCTTGTGAATGGTATTGTCAAAGAGAATCCTACCTTCGTTCTGATGCTTGGCATGTGTCCCACACTGGCAGTCACGACTTCGGCAATCAATGGCCTCGGCATGGGGCTTACCACCATGGTGGTGTTAGCTTTGAGTAACGTCTTTATCTCCATGCTCCGGCATATTATTCCGGATAAAGTGAGAATTCCGGCGTTTATCGTGATCATAGCCTCTTTTGTGACGATGGTGGAATTGCTGCTACAGGGATTCATTCCCTTTTTGTACGACGCTTTGGGCATCTATATCCCTCTGATCGTGGTGAATTGTATTATTTTAGGCCGGGCAGAGGCTTATGCCTATAAGAATCCTGTGATTCCTTCTCTTTTTGACGGAATCGGCATGGGACTTGGTTTCTCCGTGGCGTTGACCTGTATCGGTGCGGTGCGGGAACTTTTGGGGGCAGGCACCTTGTTTGGCATCGGAGTGATGCCGGAAAGCTATGTGCCGGTGAGCATCTTTATCATGGCCCCGGGCGCGTTCTTTGTGCTGGCAGTGCTGACGGCGATTCAGAATAAGGTCAAGATCATCGGTGAGCGCAAGGGGAAAGATATGTCGAAGATTCAGTCAGGCTGCGGCAATGACTGCCTCAACTGTTCTGATACGGGTTGTGCGAAGCGCCTGATTGATGAGAAACCCCAAAAGGTCAGAAAAGAGATTGAGATAGAAGAAATCGTGGACGAGGAAGCGGAAACGGGAGAGGAGGAGAACGATAATGCTTAAAGAGTTATTGGTGATATTGATTGCATCTTCTCTTGTCAATAACGTGGTGTTAAGCCAGTTCCTTGGATTGTGTCCGTTCCTGGGCGTATCCAAAAAGACCAATACAGCAACGGGTATGGGTGTGGCGGTTATTTTCGTCATCACACTGGCATCAGCTGTGGCGGGTGCGATTTACCAGTTCATTCTGGTACCTTTTGATATTACGTATTTACAGACCATTGTATTTATTCTGGTGATTGCGGCACTGGTGCAGTTCGTGGAAATGTTCTTAAAGAAATTTATTCCCGGTCTGTATCAGTCTCTGGGCGTGTATCTTCCTCTGATCACCACCAACTGTGCGGTGCTGGGTGTGGCACTTACCAACGTGCAGAAGAATTACGGCATACTGACTGGTATAGTCAATGGTTTTGCGACGGCTGTAGGGTTCACTATTTCTATTGTGATTCTTGCAGGTATCCGGGAAAAAATGGCGCACAATGATATACCGGAAGCTTTTCAGGGTATGCCCATTGTGTTGGTGACGGCAGGATTGATGGCAATTGCGTTCTGTGGCTTTTCAGGATTGCTCTAATATGTGATATAAAATGGAGGATTGAGATGGATATAACCGGTATTTTGGTGGCCACTGTGCTGGTAGGGGCGGTCGGATTGTTTGTGGGACTGTTCCTGGGTGTGGCCGGCATCAAATTTAAAGTGGAAGTGGATGAGAGGGAAGAAGCCATACTGGGGGTTCTTCCCGGCAATAACTGTGGCGGATGCGGCTATGCGGGATGCTCTGGTTTGGCAGCGGCCATTGTGAAAGGGGAAGCACCTGCCAATGCCTGTCCGGTAGGCGGAGAGAAAGTGGGCAGTCAGGTGGCACAGATCATGGGCGTGGAAGCCGGTGAGAGTGTGCGGAAGGTGGCTTTCGTAAAATGTCAGGGAGATAAAGAACGTACTCGCATGGATTATGATTATACGGGAATAGAAGATTGCCGTATGCTCGCCTTCGTGCCAAACGGCGGGCCTAAATCCTGTAATGATGGCTGTCTGGGATTCGGAAGCTGTGTGAAAGTGTGTCCTTTCGATGCCATTCATGTGATTAACGGCGTGGCAGTGGTGGATAAGGAAGCCTGTAAGGCCTGCGGCAAGTGTGTGGCCGTCTGCCCGAAACAGCTGATTGAACTGATTCCTTATGACGCCAAGCATGTGGTGGCCTGCAGTTCCAGGGAGAAGGGACCGGATACCATGAAGGCATGTGATGTGGGATGTATTGCCTGTCAGTTGTGTAAGAGAAATTGTCCGGCAGATGCGGTGACGATTGAAGATTTTCATGCTATCATAGATCAGGACAAATGTACCGGCTGCGGCACTTGTAAGGAGAAGTGTCCGAAGAAAGCGATTGTATAGAAGATGGAGAACGTATGATCATGGACGGACAGTTGAAGAGCGGAACGATTCTTACCTCTGAAAGCGGCAACCGCTATACGGTAAAGCAACTGCTTGGAGCCGGCGGACAGGGGGAAGTATATTCGGTAGAAGCAGAACATAAGACATATGCTTTGAAGTGGTATTATAAGAATACTGCGACTAAGAATCAGAAAGAAATACTGGATAATCTTATTCAGAGCGGCCCGCCGGACGCTTCTTTCCTGTGGCCGCAGGATATGATCTTCAGGGTCTATGGGGAATCTTTTGGTTATATTATGCCTCTTCGGCCTAAGAATTACCGAAGCATTGTGGATATGATGAAGCGGAAGGCGGAGCCTTCTTTTTACTGTCTCTGCAGGGCAGCTTATCAGTTGACAAGAGGGTATCGCGCACTGCATGGAAAGGGTTACAGCTATCGGGATATTTCATTTGGCAATGTGTTCTTTGATCCGGATACGGGGGATGTTCTGATCTGTGATAACGACAATGTTTCATATAATGGCGCCAAAACAGGAATCTATGGAACACCACGTTTTATGGCACCTGAAATTGTGACAGGGAAGGCGAAGCCTTCCAGAAATACCGATTTGTTTTCGCTGGCTGTTTTACTCTTTTATATGTTTATGCTGGGGCATCCCTTAGAAGGGAAAAGGGAGGCCCGCATTAAATGTATGGATATCCACGCAATGAATCAATTATATGGGACGGATCCGCTGTTTGTTTTTGATCCGGATAACAAAGATAACAGACCCCTTGCAGGTTATCAGGACAATGTGCTTATTTTTTGGGATCTGTATCCACAACAGTTAAGGGATCTGTTTATTACGTCTTTTACTACCGGGCTTACCCAGCCTAACCGCAGGATTACGGAGGCCAAATGGCTGGAGACGTTTGCTAATATGATGTCTGGTATTATGATCTGTCCGCACTGCGGCTGCGAGGTGTTTTACGACGCGCAGAAAGAGGAAAGCGGCGCAGCGCACATCTGTTGGGGCTGTCAGCAGACAGTGACGGTTCCGCCCAAAATGGTAATCGGTAAGAGTACGGTTCTGCTGATGGCGGGCACGAAGCTGTATCAGCATCATATTGACGGTGATTATGATATGGAGACTGTGGCAGGCGAGGTGGTGCAAAATCCCAGTAATCCGAAACTCTGGGGCATCAAGAATCTGTCTCAGGATAATTGGACTTACAGTAAGGGGGATGGCACACAGGTGCCGGTGGCACCGGGGCGCTCGGCGGCGATTGCCAGGGATGCAAAGGTTGATTTCGGACAGCTGACGGGAGAATTTTATTAAGGAGCATAATAACTGGTATGGAAGACCATAAGGTTTTGGCAGATATGATACATGACTATCCGGATGCGCTTTCTGACCGAAAGAAGCTGCAGGCTCTGCTTTTGGATTTTTTTCCCCAGGATAGATTGAAGAGGAATCTGCTGTTGATCGTATTTGATGACGGTGTCGTGAATGAAATGAAGGGTCTTGTGCAGATGGACAAGATGAAGTTTCACCGGTTTGTCAGATCTATTGAACTGGGATACGATATCAGACCAAAGAGTGCTGAGGCTGCCGTTACCGCCTGGGCGGCGGCAATGGGCCTGCGTGCAGAAGAGCAGACGGATGCAAAACCTGTGCCTGAAAGAAGAAGGGAACCGTCTTCTGAAACAGAGTGGATGCCATGTGAGAGCGACAGCCTGTATGAATATGAGGAGACGCCCAGAGGCATCAAAATTCTGAAGTTCGCGGATTTTGATGATTCTGTGATTGTGATTCCCAATGTGATCGAGGGGAAAAAGGTATTTGCAGTCGGCAATCATGCTTTCAAGGGCTGTGTGGGCATTGAGAAGATTATCGTTTCGGACGGAATAGAAATATTGGGCAACGGTGTGTTTTTGAATTGCAGGGAGTTAAAAGAAGTCGTTTTGCCGGAAACGCTGCGGTGGATCGGTACCACGGATCCGGCGGGCTGTCCCAAGATATTGGGCAGCCGGACAAAATATGACGGCGCTTTTGAGTATACTGGTTTAAGAGAAATCAGCATACCAGACAGTGTAAAATCTATCGGAGAAAATACCTTTGCCGGCTGTGAACAGTTAAAGAGGGTGGAGCTGCCGAAACAGTTAAAAGAAATCAAGGAAAATACCTTCCGCTGGTGCAGAAGTCTTAGGCAGATAGAATTGTCTCAGGGGATTGAGACTATCAGTATATCCGCCTTTGAAGGATGCGAAGCGCTCAGGGAGGTGGAACTTCCGGAAGGCGTAACAAGCGTTGAAGAAGGGGCATTTGCAGGCTGTAAGAGCTTGGAGCGTATCTATATACCGGATTCGGTGGTTGAAATCGGCGGCGGAAAGGGAAGCGGTTTCTTAAAGACTTTCGGGGAGCCGGACGAAAGGCATGAAAATTTTGTGATACAATGCAATGCAGGTTCCTATGCAATGCATTATGCCAGAGCACAACAAATCAGATGCGTAAACGCACAATTTTAAGGAGGAACGATTATGGGAGAAATGAAAAGACCGGGAGGAGAACTGGCAAGCAGGCCGCTTCATTTTTTTTGGATTGTGGATTGCTCTGGTTCCATGTACGGAGAAAAGATTGGGACAGTCAACCATGCGATACAATCCACCATACCGGAGATGGTATCTGCGGCGGAAAATAACCCCAACGCACAGTTGATGATTCGGACGCTGAAGTTTGCTACCGGCGCTTCCTGGGTGACCAGCAATCCCATTCCTGTGGAGGATTTTGCCTGGGACGATCTGGAGGCAGGTGGGGTCACCGATCTGGGAAAAGCCTTTGAACTTCTGGCGGCGCAGCTCACCATTCCACCCATGTCGGACAGGGCGCTTCCGCCTGTGCTTGTATTGCTTTCTGACGGGCAGCCCACGGACGATTATAAAAAGGCCCTGGCGGAATTAAAGAAGCTTCCCTGGGGAAAGAAAGCCGTCAAGATTGCCATTTCCATAGGACAGGACGCGGACGATGATGTTTTAGAAGAATTTACAGGGAATAAGGAACTGGTATTGCAGGCGAATAATGCGGCGGCTCTTACCAAAATGATCAAATGGGCTTCTACGGCGGCGTCACTGGTGTCTGCCCCGGCAAGCATTGCGGCGGATGGGCACAAGGAGGAAGGAGCTAGTCCGGTGATCGTTGATATGGGAGGCAGAATTCCTGATCTGGATGATATTGAAGAAGGGGATGTCTGGTAGAAAGGATGTTTGTATATGATACGAAAAGTATTCGGTGCATCTGTACAGGGCGCATCTCATATACGAAGCGGGAAAGAGTGCCAGGACAGCCTCAAGAAACTGGAAAAAGATGCGGACACCGTTATCCTGGCGGTGGCAGATGGGCATGGGAGTGATTCGAGCCCTTACAGTAAGACCGGTTCTTATGCGGCGGTAAATGTTTTTTGCAAGATATTAGAAACGTATCTGGATACTTATGCTGCACAGCCGGAAATGCTCTTTACTTTGTTGAAGCGGGAGGGCGATACCAAGATTGCCCGGGAGATTGATATGGAGTGGAAGCATAGAATACTGAGACTTCATGCCAAGTGTAAGAGGGAAGTTCCGCTGGATGCGGCGGGCAATAAGGATAAAGAAGCAATTTACAGGATGTATGGGAGCACGCTGTTAGGACTGGTTCTTACCAGAGATTTTGTGTTCGCTTTTCAGCTTGGTGACGGGGATATCGTCAAAGTTTCGGAAACGGGAGTATACAGTATTATTGAGGCAGATAAACTTCTGGGAACAGAAACCCATTCTCTGTGCAAGGCAGAATCCTGGAAAAAGGCTATCACATTTATCGGAAAACGGGAAGAGAAAGAGAAACTGCCTGTTCTGTATATGCTTTCCACCGATGGTCTGGCCAACAGCTATAAAAACGATGAAGAATTTCAAAAAACCTGTAAAGATTATTTTGTTCTGTTGAAGGAACACGGCGTAAAGGCAGTGTCCGATCAACTGAAAACATGGCTACAGGAAACCAGTGCATTAGGCAGCGGCGATGACATCACCGTTCTTTTTGCCTATGATATGGCGTAGAACTGACGGGCAGCATGCCGGAAAGAAGCAGGAGGATTAGAGATGGAAGCGCGGATTGCCTTGTGTAAATGCAGAGAGGGACAAAAGATTTATGGTGTCCGTTTTGAAAAAATGGAAGACGGATGGAAATATACCTGGGCATTTCCGGTAAAGGAAGCTGTTGCCAAAAGAGAACAGTACGATAAGACCAAGATCGTGGGACAGATTATCCCAGACAGCAATTATCCGGGGTGTCCCTTTTGCAGGACAAAAGATTTTGTGATCTGCAACTGCGGTAAATTGAACTGTCATAATGGGAATGATTCGCATTTTACCTGTAACTGGTGCGGTTTGACCGGGACGCTTGGCAGCTATGACGGGTCGGGGTTTGGTTCCGGGAGCGATTTATAGAACATGCTAAGAAAGGAGAATGATATGCAGACAGTGAAACTGGGAAAGACAGGAATCGTGACAAACAAAAATGCCTTCGGGGCATTGCCGATTCAGAGAATATCGGAGGAAGCGGCAGTGGCACTTCTTCGGAAAGCTTACGAGAATGGGGTAACGTTTTTTGATACGGCGCGGTGGTATACGGACAGTGAGCATAAAGTAGGACTTGCCTTTGAAGGGATGCGGGAGAAAGTCTTTATTGCTACAAAGACAGGAGCAAAAGACGCGGCAGGATTCTGGAAGGATTTGGAAACCAGTCTGGGGAATCTAAAGACAGACTATATTGATCTTTACCAGTTCCATAACCCGGCTTTTTGTCCCAAACCGGGGGATGAGAGCGGGTTGTATGATGCGGCCCTGCAGGCGAAGGAACAGGGCAAAATCCGTCATATCGGTATCACAAACCATCGTCTGGCAGTAGCCCATGAGGCAATCGACAGCGGGTTATATGAAACATTACAGTTCCCGTTTTGCTATCTGGCTACCGATAAGGATGTGGAACTGGTGGAGAAGTGTAAGGCGGCGGACATGGGATTTATTGCCATGAAGGCTTTGTCCGGCGGTCTGATCACCAATTCCGCGGCGGCCTATGCATATCTGGCACAGTATGACAATGTGCTTCCTATCTGGGGAGTACAAAGAGAGACAGAGCTGGATGAGTTTTTATCTTATATTGACAATCCGCCGGCTATGACGGAAGAGTTAGAAGCAGTGATTCGCAAAGACAGAGAAGAGCTTCTGGGTGAGTTCTGCAGGGGATGCGGCTATTGTATGCCTTGTCCGGTGGGAATTGAGATCAATACCTGCGCGAGAATGTCCCTTCTTCTGCGCCGTTCTCCTTCCGCGGGACATCTAAGTCCGGAGGGCCAGGAGATGATGATGAAGATTGAGAACTGCCTGCACTGTAATCAGTGTAAAGGGAAATGTCCTTACGGATTGGATACCCCTACACTGTTAGAGAAAAATCTGGAAGATTACAAGAATGTGCTGGCGGGCAAAGTGCAGGTATAGCAGTCAAGCGAACAGAAAGGGAATCATCAGGAGGAAAAAGGAAATGAAGAAAAAAGCTGGGGTTCTCGCAGGGGCTGTGGTCTTGGTTTTGGCAGTGGCTGTTATATTTTTGACAATCAATAGGAGGGGTGTCAGAGAATATCCTCAGACAATGCATGTGGCGAATGATATATGCAGGATCAGAGCCGGTGCCGGGGAAGAATTTGCGGTCGTGGGACTGCTGGCAAAAGGAGAACGTGTTATGGTACTGGAAAGAAAAGCGGGAAAGGATGGGCAGACCTGGTATAGACTTGATACGGCCTCCCTGGCGGAAGAGTTGGAGTTATCAGGAGAGGAAGTTTATATCCGTTCCGACTTATTGGTGCTGAATTAGTTTGGTTTATAATTAGGAAGAGCTGTCGATTATTTCAGCATAAAACCAATCATTTCAGCGTAAAACCATCAGAAGCATATTGTGTTCCATCCTTTGTAATCAGCAGATATTCAATATCCGGGAAGGTATCAAGAAAACGGCGCCCTTTTTCCAGTCCGAGGCATAGACAGGAAGTGGAGAGGGCGTCTGCTTTTGTGGAAGAGGCACAGAGGATGGTCACACTGGCCAGTTCATTGTCCACGGGATAGCCGGTAGCAGTGTCCAGTACATGATGATAGAACACATCATCTTCATAGAAGCAACGCTCATAAATACCGGAGGTTACCACGGAGATATCCTGGATTTCCACAACGCCTAAAGAAGATCCCTGCGGCGCAAAGGGCTCCTGGATGCCGATGCGGAAGGGGCTGCCATCGGGTTTTGCGCCGATAACGATTACGTTGCCGCCCAGGCTGATGCAGGCACTGTGAACGTTTTGGGAAAGCAGATATTCTTTCATCTTATCAGCAATATATCCTTTGGCGATAAATCCTAAATCAATGGCGGCGTCCGGGTCATTTAAGGATATAGTACTTTGATCGGACGAAAGGGATTCGGAGGTGTCTTTGCCGGTAAGTTGGATATTTTTGTAAGAGACATGGGAAAGAGCTTCTGTGATATCCGTACTGTCGGGCACGCGGGGTTCATCATCGGAACCGAAATGCCAGAGCTCACTTACCGGGCTGATTGTGGGATCCACGGCGCCTTCCGTCAGGGCAGCATACTCCAGGGCTGTTTCCAGAAGAGAGACGGTTTCTTCGGAGACGGTTACTGCATTGCCGCTTCCGTGATTGATGTTCCATACATCGGAACCTTCCAAAGATGCGCTGAAAAGGTGTTCATATGTTCCGGCCAGGGCAAAACAGCCATCTAGAACAGATTCATCCTCTGTACCATACAGGGTAATCTGAATGACGGTATCGAAGTAGAACCCGGTGCGGGTGATGGGTTGTGTATTGCGGCTGCATCCGGTGAGGAGGAAAAGAATGGGGGTAAGGATTGCCCCTAGGATAGGTAATATTGCAATTTTATGATGTTTTATTGGAAATAGTCTGTGTTGGGTCATCTGCAATCGCCTTATGGAGTCTGTGCTCATCTGCTTTCTTGGCTCCGATTTTCCATTTATGCTAAGTTGCCAATTTCTCTGTAACGTGATACCATAAATATACCATTGGTCATGGTATATGGCAAATATGTTTTGTGGTAACAAAATGCGCCAGTCATGTGCGCGGAAACGGGGAGTGTTTTATTATGAGATTACCAGGAGAAGAAGAGTCCGGGGGCATGGGGCCCTCTGTGATATATATGGTTATTGGGGTGTCGGCTTTTGTGCTGATTACGCTTTTTGCCGTGTTTCAGAGCAACAGTCATAAGAAAAGCGGCAGCGAGTATTTAAAAGAGGTGCAGAAACAACAGGAGGAAGAAGCGGCGTTAGAATTGGTCGAGGAACAACAGCAGGAGGAGGAAACTCCCAAACTGCGCGCGGAGGATCTGGATTTCTGGGATATGTATCCGGTAGACGGGCAAGAAGCCGGAACAATGGCAAGTGAAGAAGGAAGTGTTCCTGAAAAAGAGGACAGAAAATCTTCTTATACTGAGAAGGCACAAAAGGAGCAGGAGGAACAGCGCCAGAAAGAGGAGGAGGCCAGAAATGACCCTTCCAAAGATGGAAAACATACGCTGATCAGGAACCGGAACGGAGAGGATGAATGGGTGCTGATCAGTCCTTATCTGACCAAGAATACCATTGATTTTACCAAGATAGAAGAGAAAGCCGGACTCAAGCGTTACATGGAGAACGGAAGAGACACTTCTTATGTGGGAGTGGATATCTCCAAACATACCGGCAAGATTAATTTTACAGGAATCAGGGCGGCTGGCGTGGATTACGTCATGATACGTCTCGGGAGCAGGGGATACAATACCGGACAGATTTCATTGGACGAGAATTTTAAAGAAAATATAGAAGGTGCTATTGAGGCGGAACTGGATATTGGTGTTTATTTTTATTCTCAGGCGGTGTCTCCGGAAGAAGCCATTCAGGAAGCCAATTTTGTGATTCAGAATCTGGAGCCTTATAGGGCACACGTAAAGTATCCGGTTGCTTTTGATATGGAGTTTGTGTCCAATGACAAATCCAGGATAGAGGGACTTAGCCGTGAGGATAAGACTACAGTGACGGCTACCTTTGCGGAGGGCATTAAGGCGGCAGGATATGTGCCGATGATTTATGGGGATAAGGAGTGGCTGATCAAGGAAGTGGATCTGACAAAACTGCAGAATTATGACGTGTGGCTTTCTCAGGAAGAAGACATACCGGATTATCCCTATCTGTATACCATGTGGCAGTATGATACGGACAGTGTGCTGAATGGAATTGACGGCGGTGCGGATCTTAATATCTGCTTCGTCAATTATTCAGAACGGTAATCATACAGGCGGGAAGATACTTTGACGGATGAATATAAGTCGGCGTAGACGGCAGGTGATATACCTTCCATGTAGTTGGGGGTGTAAGCCTTGTCCACGCCGGCCTTTTTTAATAGGTCGATGGCTTTGTTGTAAGCGATGGCGGCCTCGGTTTCTGTGGCATAGGTACCGACCGTCACATTGCCCTTTACATGGATTTTGACCTGATAGATGGTTCTCCCTTTTTTCTGTATGGCGCAGACGCCATGGTAGCGGTTCAGGATTTCTATATTTTCATAGCGAAGATCGTTGGGATTACCGTTGATAAAGCGGTAGTCCTTATTTTCTACAGCATAATTTTTGATGCCGTAACGGCTCATAATATTGATCTGCATACCATAGTCCGCCACGAAATAGTGGCCGCCGCGGCGGGAAATTTTGCGGGAAGAATAATAAAACAGATCGTCCCTGTCGAAGATAAAAAAGTCGGATGGCGAGAAATAATAATAAAAAAACCGAGGTTTTATATAAATCGGCGTATTAAAATAGATTCCATTGTCCCGGAAATTAATCAGACTGACCCATTTTACAAAAGAAAGCGGTGAAGAGGCAGTATAATCGTCCAGATGAAGGGAAGAGTCTTTTAACAGACAAAGTGCACACAGATAAGTCTCGTGCGCCAGTTGTTCCTGGTCGTAACTGCCGAGACTGATATGTTTATTGCGATAAGTTAATGATGCGCGAAAATAGGTAGTTCCATCTTTGCGTTTTGCCGTATATACGCCGGGTAAGCGCTGTTTCATATGTCGTTTCTCCTTTTTATAATTGTACCATTTTTGAGAAAAAAAACAAATTAAGAAATATTTTTCCTTTTTCCTGTATAAACTAATATTGGTAAGACAAGAAGTATTTGTATATGGGAATGGAGGAAACATGTACAGGAAATATATAACGGGGCTCCTGTTGGCAGGTGCAATGCTTGTGACGTCTTGCATCTGTGTCAGGGAACTTAAGATTGATCGAATATCGGCCAAGCCTGCTTTCCGCATGGAATACCTGGACGAGTCGATGGAGGAGGACAGCCGCAGTTATGTGGAAACAATTGCCAGTGTGTCCTCAGGCCAACGGGTCGTTGATTATGAGGTGTTGGAGCAGACCATGCAGTATCAGTTGTCGGACAAGGACTATGATGCGCTCCTTCGGATCGTGGAGGCGGAAGCAGGCGGAGAAGATCAGAATGGTAAACTTCTGGTGGCCAATGTGGTTTTAAACAGAGTCAATAGCGAGGTATTTCCCGATACCGTCTGGGATGTGGTCATGCAGAAAGAACAGGGTATTGCCCAGTTTTCCCCTACGGTGGACGGAAGATTTCAGAATGTCAGCGTCAGCGATGATACGATTGTGGCCGTAGAGAGAGCCCTTTATGGGGAAGATATCTCTCAGGGTGCATTGTATTTCTGCGCCCGAGAAAAGGCGGATTCCGACAAACTGAAGTGGTTTGACAGAAAACTGACCAAACTATTCTCTTACGGACACCACGAATTCTTTTTCTAAGACAAGACCAATTCTTTCAAGACCAGTTCTTTCATGACATGTTGAACAAGATATAAATATATGGTATAATCTTCGCGTTGGCAATGAGCAGTGCGCAGACATAAGATGAAAAAATGGCAGCTTGCTGACAGTTTTTTCAGATTATGGATGCATAGGGCGAAGCCCGCGAGCGAGTTGAAGCGAAGCAGAAACGAGCGGCACTGCGGAGTAAAGGAAAAATCCGCATGTACCAAGCGAGGGAGCGAAGCAGACCCGAGCGGCAGGCGGCAAAAGATACCTTAAAATAGAAAGGCATGGTCAAAAGAATGGAAGTATTATACAGTAGTACGAGAAACAGCGAGAAGAAAGTTACGGCGTCCCAGGCAATCTTAAAAGGATTATCCGAAGACGGGGGCCTGTTTGTGCCAGATCATATCCCGACGCTTTCCTGTTCCATGGGAGATCTTGTGGATAAAAGCTATCAGGAGACAGCTTATGAGGTTATGAGACTGTTTCTGACGGATTTTACCGAGGAGGAACTGAAAGGCTGTATTGCGCGCGCATACGATTCCAAGTTTGATACGGAAGTGATTGCGCCGCTTGTGGAGGCGGAAGGTACATATTATCTGGAGCTGTTTCACGGGGCGACCATTGCCTTTAAAGATATGGCATTGTCGATTCTGCCTCATCTGATGATTACCTCTGCGAAGAAAAATCATGTGGAGAATGAGATTGTCATTCTCACGGCTACTTCCGGAGATACGGGGAAGGCGGCCCTGGCCGGTTTTGCGGGTGTGGAAGGCACGAAGATTATCGTGTTCTATCCCAAAAACGGGGTGAGCCCCATTCAGGAAAAACAGATGGTGACCCAGAAAGGGGATAACACCTTTGTGGTGGGTATCCATGGGAATTTTGACGATGCACAGACCGGTGTGAAAGCCCTTTTTAATGACAGACAGCTGGCAGAAGAGATGGCGGCGCAGGGGTTACAGTTTTCTTCCGCCAATTCCATCAATATCGGCCGTTTGGTGCCGCAGGTGGTTTATTACGTGTATGCTTACGCACAGCTTTTAAAAGAAGGTAAGATCCAGGATGGAGAGAAGATCAATGTGGTGGTTCCCACCGGTAACTTTGGTAATATCCTGGCGGCTTTTTATGCAAAGAACATGGGTGTGCCGATTAACAAACTGATCTGTGCCTCCAATGAAAATAAAGTGCTCTATGATTTCTTTATGACAGGAGATTATGACAGGAACCGTGAATTTAAACTTACCAGTTCCCCTTCCATGGATATTCTGATTTCCAGTAATCTGGAACGGTTGATCTATCGCATCGCAGGCGGCGATGCACAGAAGAACGCCAGTCTGATGAAGGCATTATCGGAACAGGGCAGTTATCAGATTACGGAACAGATGAGAGAGCAGCTGACGGATTTCTATGGTAATTTTGCAGATGAGAAGGAAACTGCGGATAGAATCAAAGAAATGTATGAGGATACCGGCTATGTACTGGATACCCACACGGCAGTTGCCAGCGCCGTATACCAGAAATATGCGGCCCAGACCGGGGATAAGACAAAGACGGTGATTGCTTCCACGGCAAGTCCCTTTAAATTCACCAGAAGTGTGATGAAAGCCATCGACTCCAAATATGACAGCTTATCTGACTTTGAACTGGTGGACGAACTGTCCAGGATTGGAAATGTGGAGATCCCGAAAGCCATTGAGGAAATCAGGACAGCGCCTGTTCTGCATGACCATGTATGTGATAAGACAGAAATGAAGGCAGTGGTAAAACAGTTCCTTGGTATGGAATAGGCAGAAGAACGTATCATTCTTATATAGTGACGGGTAATCATTATGCTGTTTGCACAATCATTATAGCATTGCAATGAGTTTTATAATTACCTAATAACGGAAAAATGATGAAGAGATGTCGATTAGACATCTCTTTTACTATTTTATTATAGCATAAAATCGGCTTCTTTTCAAGACTTGTAAAGCACTCTTGCACATCCTATACTTGTTGATGTTACCTTTCATACATCCGTCGGGGCAGTTTTCAGATGCCGGGCGGAAAATAGTTCATGCATGATGAGGGAGGGATTGCCTATGGAACAGAAAAACTGGCTGGAAGAAGTGTCAAAACAGATGCTGACGGCGCAGGTTCTTGAGACAAATCATTATACGCAGAAATATGGTCTTGTTTTGAGAAAGGAAGATGCAGCCCTTTTGGCAAAGGAGAGGATAGATGTGCTTAGAAAAGAGAGGCGGGTGGAGTTCGGACAGAGTATTTTGCCCAGAATCATATATACATTCTGCGACTCTTCCTATATTGATCAGAACAATTATTGTGAGAGCTTAATTCGTCTACAGGAGATTTTTTATCTGTATAAGAATGAAATGCTGGATGAGATTACGGACGATGAACTTTTGGAATTTATGAAAGAACAGTTTGAGAACGTATGCTTTGGAGACTTTGACTATCTGGAAGGTACCTGTCTTGATATTTTTGCCCAGGCCATACGCGCCGGATACTCCGGTTATGCAAAGACGGAGGGGAAGGGAGAGTTTGAGAAATTTGATATTGTCAGACGGTGGGACAGGGAGTTGTATTTGGAAGCGCTGAGAGATTGTTTTTGAGGGTAATAGGGAGGCAAGTATTATGGAAAATATGCATTATCCGATGGAAGAATTGATGCCGATCGTGTCTAAGCTGGCATGGAAATATACAGGCTGCGACCATACATCCGTCACCTATGAGAAGGCACAGATGTTGATGGAAGCAGTGCTGTACTGTATCAGGGAATATGAACAGAGTGAGGAAAATGCACTGCTTGTGAATAAGATACCGGCTAAGGAAGCCTATGAGCTCGGCCGGCAGCTTGTGATGGATAAGCTGAGGAGGCTGCAACAATTATACAATGAAATGATTACGGATTTTAAGGCCTATGGTTCTGTATGCCTGCGGGATACCATCTGCAAGGGAATCCCGGTATTTTTGGAGAAATATGATTATAGGTATGCGCCCCAGGAAACTTTGCTGACCTTAGATTACCCCGTGCTTAGTGACTTGAGCGCGCTGATGGGTGTAAACCGGGTGTTTGCGTATGTGCAGTATATTGATCTGGAACAGAAATTTCTGCAGAAAATGGAGGAGGGATATATCCTGGAAGTCTTGCGCAGGTATCACAGAGATTATGAGTATTTAATGGAAAATATCTGCGAGATTATATTACAGAATATGATAGGCCATCTTATGCTGGATAAGCCGTTGCAGGAAACCGGATTGAGTGAAGAGGAGATAGAAAGTCTGAAAGGGATTCTGGCAGATATGACAACAGAGCAGATCAAAGCGTACGCCCTGAAAGCGTTGGAGCAGCTGATGGCCCAATATTATGATAACGACAAGGATATGTTTTCGTATTTACAATGCGGGATTGACAATGCGGCGGCATACTTCCTTCGGAAGGGATAACAGAGAAGGACAGCACTTTACGGGCTGCCCTTATGCTCGATGCCGCGGGTATTGCAATCTATTTCTCATTCCATAGTCCGGCTAAAATATCTTTTAGTACCAAAAAGGAATCAAGGTCACTATAGCCATAATCGGCATTTAGTTTTTGGAGCATATCTTTTAGCGGCAGCACATAGTCGGCAGTCTTAACTTCTTTTTTATAAGAGGTCAGAATGGGGTATTTTTCTGCCCATAGTTTTGTCCAGTCTACCTTTTGTGAAGTTTCTTCACTCGTGTTTTTCACAATCTGTTCCAGTTCCTTTACATCAATATCGAAGTCGATTAATTCGTCTAAAGTCATAAGTTGTTTCCTAAGCTCATATTTTTCCTCCATTTCCGCGTTGTTTCCGCACATATCGGGGTTTTGTTTTATACAGATTATAAGGGAAATAAGTGCAAAAAGCTATCAACAGTACTTTCCATTTGTGCGCAGTTTATTAACATTTCAGAATGTGCATCGCTACCCATCCAAATAAAAAAAAATGCCATATATGTGATATAATAGACGCAGGCTCAGCAGCCTGCGTCGCAAGAATTACTGCGTAATTCTTGTTGAAGTAGCCAAAGATTACAGCATTAGAGGATATAATATAATAGACGCAGGCTCAGCAGTTTGTGTCAAAACATATACGAACTCAAAAAGGATTGACTTCGTTGAATGTGGGGGATGCATATGGAAGTAACATTATCAAGGGCAAATATGGATGATGTGGAAGAGCTGCACGCTATGCAGGTGAGAGCTTTTAAAGAATTATTAGAGAAATATCAGGATTTTGATACAAATCCCGGAAACGAAAGCGTGGAAAAAGTGGGAGCGCGCCTGCAACAGGACTTTACATTTTTTTATTATATCTGTATTGGTCAGCAGAAAGTCGGGGCTGTTCGTGTTGTAGACCAAAAGGAAAGCGGAAAAAACAAAAGGATTTCTCCAATCTTTATATTGCCGGAATTTCAAGGCAAGGGCATTGCACAGGAAGCAATCCGGCTATGTGAAGAAGCGCATGGAAGTGAGAATTGGGAGCTGGACACGATTTTGGAGGAGTCCAGGAACTGCTATTTATATGAGAAAATGGGGTACCGGCGGACAGGCAGAACGGAAGTTATTAATGAAAGGCTTACCTTGGTATTTTATGAAAAAAAGGAGGCAGACGGGATATGAATGTCATCATACTTGGCTCCGGCGGCTGCGTCAGCACACCGAGGGCATGTTGTAACTGCCGTGTATGTACAGAAGCGCGGCAGAAAGGATTTCCCTATGCAAGAACAGGATGCAGTCTGTTTATTGAAGATGTGAATATATTGATTGATACACCGGAGGATATCAACGTTTCATTGAATAATGCCGGCATACAGAAGGTGGAACATATTTTATATAGTCATTGTGATCCCGACCACACAATGGGGATGAGAGTGATTGAACAATTGAAGATGGATTGGCTTGCTGATTCGATGGGAAAGAAACCGGATAATCCGATAGAAGTTGCTTCTTTACCTGTCATTATCGAAGATATGAAAAAACAAGGCACAAAATATGGTTCAATCATGGAATATTATGAAGCAAGAAGTCTTATATATACAAGTAAAATTCGCACTTTGCAATATGACAATATTTTAGTTGAGTTTATTCCGGTAGATGAACAAGAGCACGTGGCGATATTTGTTATTTCTTCTGACGGTCAAAAAATAATTTATGCTCCATGTGATGTAAAGCCGTTTCCAGAATCAGAGAAATTTCAGGATGCGGATGTCTTGATTATTGGCAATACAATTGTGGGGGACGTATTAAAAAATGGCTTTGTCTTAAAAGAAGACAACCCGTTGAGAAAGGAACTGTTTACTTTAGACGAAATTGATATGATACGAAAACAGTATGGAATCAAAGAAGTTATTATCACACATTTAGAGGAGGACTGGGGAAAATCTTATGATGATTATAAAGAATTAGAGAGAGAATTAAATGCAATCCATTTTGCGTATGACGGATTGATAATTTGATTAGGCATAACTATGTATAGAAATTCAAATTTCGTGGGATTGACATATTTGCAGGACATACGTATAATAATATTGAAAGGTAGGAAACTACCTTAAAAGTGGTCCGCTCCCGGTCATGCGGATAATAAATAGACTGTGTAAAAGTGGTTCGCTGCCGGCCATGCGAATAATAAATAGGCCGTGAAAAAGTTCTTAAGCCTCCTGCCTTAGAAAGGCAGGAGGCTTAACTTGTACAAGGAGAAAAAACGTTTATGGAAATTATGACGGGAAGTTTATATTTTGTATCTAATGATTTTTTCTCTAAAATACAGGATCCTTATCTGAAGGTCAATTATGAGAAAACAAAGCGCCCTCATTACTTTGCTTTTAGAGATAATAAAACTGGGCTGTATTGGTTAGTACCTTGCAGTTCAAAAGTAGAAAAATTTGAACATTTAATACTGAAAAAGCAGAAGCAGCACAAGCCGACAGACACGATTAAGATTGTGAAAGTTTTTAATCGTAAAACAGTTCTCCTTTTCCAAGATATGTTTCCCGTGATTATAAGATATGTAGATGGTCAGTATATCAAAGGAGGACAACCCGTAAGGATTGCAGACCCGAAACTGATACAGGAATTGGAAAAGAACGCTAAAAAAATAATTAATTTGTTACATAGAGGGGTACGATTTACTCCAACACAGCCGGATGTCACCAAAATTGAAAAGATCATGTTAGAGGAATTGCAGGGTACAGAAGAAACATTGGATAAATAAAAAGAGCATTGGTCAAAGTACAAATGCAGTAGTGATGGCGCAATGCTCTTTTGTGATATATTCATTCGTATAATAATCAAATAATCAGGAGTCCCTCTCCTGTAAGGGGTGATAATCCCTGTCCACACAGATGGTCTTGTAAGCAGGACGGATGATCTTACCGTTGTTTGCCAGCTCTTCCATGCGGTGGGCACTCCAGCCTACGATTCTCGCAATTGCAAAAATAGGAGTATAAAGTTCCATCGGCAGATTCAGCATGTCATATACAAAACCGGAATAAAAATCTACGTTGACATTGACACCCTTATAGATGGGCCGCTCTTTGGAGATGATTTCCGGTGCCAGTCGCTCTACCAGGGAGTAGAGTGCGAATTCGTCATGTAAGCCCTTTTCTTCAGAGAGTTTCTCCACAAAAGTCTTAAAGATAATAGCACGGGGGTCAGATTTGGAGTAAACCGCATGTCCAACACCATAGATTAATCCGGCATGGTCAAAAGCTTCCTTGTGAAGGAGTTTGGTAAGATAGTCAGCCACCTGTCCTTCATTCTTCCAGTCGGAGACTTCCCGTTTCATTTCATCGAACATTTTCACAACCTTGATGTTAGCGCCGCCGTGACGAGGACCTTTTAAGGAACCGATGGCTGCCGCAATGGCAGAGTAGGTGTCCGTCAGAGAGGAGGTAACAACATGAGTGGTAAAGGTAGAATTGTTACCGCCGCCGTGTTCCATATGCAGAATCAAGGCGATATCCAGTATCTTAGCTTCTAGTGGCGTATATTTGCTGTCGGGGCGCAGAATATGTAAAATATTTTCTGCATTGGACAGCTCCAGCTGCGGCTGATGGATATAGAGACTTTCTCCGTTATGATAGTGATTGTAAGCCTGATAGCCGTAGATGGAGAGCATGGGGAACAAGGCAATCAGCTGCAGACTCTGTCTTAAGACATTAGGCAGGGAAGTGTCATCTGCCCGGTCGTCGTAAGAATAGAGAGTAAGCACGCATCTTGCCAGTGTGTTCATCATATCGTTGCTGGGTGCCTTCATGATAATATCGCGTACAAAACTGGTGGGAAGAGAACGATAGCTGTTTAAAAGTTTGGTAAAGCTTTCCAGTTCCTTTGCATCCGGCAGTTTGTCAAACAGAAGAAGATAGGTTACTTCTTCAAAACCAAAGCGGCCATCGGCAGAAAAACCGTCCACCAGATCTTTGACATTATACCCTCTGTAAAAGAGTTGTCCGTGTGTGGGTATCTGCACGCCGTCCACAATCTTGTTGGCGCGCACATCGGAAATATTGGTCAGACCGGCCAGTACACCCTTGCCGTTTAAATCGCGTAGTCCACGTTTAACATCATATTTCGTAAAAAGTTCCGTATCTATAATGCCGGCTTGTTCGCTCATGCTTGCAAGTCGTACGATTTCAGGTGTGATCTCAGAAAAACTGTTATGTTCCATAGATATGTACCTCCCTTCATATTGCGTCATATCTTTCCATGCGATGCGGTGCATGGATATGGATATATGCCATCTTTTACTTTGCCGTTCTTATCATACCATGAAAAAAAGTCTGAAACCAGCAAAAACAGTAAATTAACAAAACTTTAACAATATTTAGCTGTAAAAATAGTAAAATGGTACTATAAAAAATAAAATCAGGCAAGGGTTTTGTGTGTAAATCGCAATTCTGCGGGGCGGATAAATCTGGCCGGCAAAAAAAGCTGGAAGTTTTTAGGACAACAGATTATGATAGAAGGAACAGGGCGTGATATTGATTTTGGGAAAGGAGTGTCATTGAAGGTGGATAAAAAGGAGATATTGAAACGTGTGGATCATACGCAGCTGAAGGCGTTTGCAACTTGGGAGGATATTGTGACTCTCTGTGATGAAGCAGTTGCAAACGGGACGGCATCCGTCTGTGTACCGCCGGCTTATATCAAGAGGATACACGATACTTATCAGGACAAGGTAACAATTTGTACAGTGGTTGGTTTTCCGTTGGGATATTCCGTGACAGAGGCAAAAGTGGCGGAGACCCGCAAGGCCATAGAGGACGGTGCCAGCGAGATAGATATGGTAGTGAATATCAGCGATGTGAAAAACGGTCTTTATCAGAAAGTAGAAGAGGAGATCCGTACCTTAAAGAAAGAATGTGGGGATAAGATTCTAAAAGTCATTATAGAGACTTGTTATCTGACCAGGGAAGAAAAGATTGCCATGTGTAAGGCTGTGACCAATGCGGGGGCGGATTATATCAAGACTTCCACCGGATTCGGAACGGGCGGCGCAACCATAGAGGATATTCGTCTTTTTAAAGAATATATCGGGCCGGATGTTAAGATTAAGGCTGCAGGCGGTATTTCTACGCTTAAGGATCTGGAGGCTTTTGTGCAGGAAGGATGCGACAGAATCGGTACATCCAGGGCAGTGGGACTGTTGCAGGATTAAGAAATCTTTTAGGAAATTTTTCCTATTTTCTGTTTGCTTTTTCATGCCATGGCGGTATAATATTATTATACTAGGTACAGTGTGGATTGTGTTATAATAAGATTGTTTATAAGGAAGCAGAAAGGAGCATGATTATGAACGCGATATCATCTCAAAAGGGTCTTTTTGGGGCTTATACACATCTTGCCAGCGGTAAACGGATCAATACGGCTAAGGATGATGCGGCAGGAATGGCCATTGCCAAGCGGATGCAGAGTCAGGAGACAGGACTTCGTGTGGGCGCTGACAATGCAGGAATGGCTATGGGGGCCGCCAATGTGGCAGAAGGTGCGATGGGCGGTATATCGGATTATCTGCAGCGGATTCATGAGCTTGCCATCCGGTCTATGAATGGTATTAATTCTGATGCGGATAAACAGGTATATCAGAAGGAGATTGATCAGCTCAAACAGGGGATTGAATCTCTGGCGAGGGATACTTCTTTTAATGAACAGAAACTTTTGGACGGCAGCATGGCAGATATGGCGGTGGCTACCTCTCCCAACGGCGGCGGAATGAGAATTCAGATGGAAAACTCTACGCTGGAAGCACTGGGGATTGCCGATCTGGATGTGACTTCTAAAGATTTTAATCTGGATTCTATTAAGAAAGCGATGGATATGGTTTCTGAGCGCAGGAGTAGTCTGGGTGCTTCTACAAATGCCCTGGAGCGGGTGCGCAATTACAATTCGTCAGCAGCTCTGTCCCAGTTGTCATCCAGAAGCCGGCTGGAGGATTTGGATTTCCCGAAAGCGATTTCCAAGAAGAAGCAGGAAGAAGTACTTGGGCAGTATCGGATGCATATGCTCAGAAGACAGATGGATCAGAAGAAATCTCTGACGGCATTGTTTTAATATTGACTTTTCAAGACCTGTCTGAGATAATGTTAAGGATGTACGAGTATGCGTACATACAAGGGAAGTTCGGGATTCCTGGGTTGGGTGCCCAGGTGTTCCGTGAAATAATACAATTTTAAGGAGGAGAATATAATATGGCAACAAAAGCGTATTATCCCATTTCCGAAATCGGTGCTGGCAAGGTTGGATTTTCCAAGACCCGTTCCATTATCGAGGCAGCATTTTACGGAAACAATGTAGTAAAGGTTAACACCTTAAGAGAAGCTTATGAATTGGCAAAGAATTCACCTGGTACAGTTGTGACAGACATGCCGGTCAAAGATGGTGAGACTTTTGGTCTTCCCGCAGACGCTAAGGTTTTGTTATTTAATGACGGTGCGGTTACAGGCCGTTATGCGGCAGCGCGTCGTATCAAAGGTGAGCCCGGTGTAGATGAGGCTAAGCTGGATAAAGTAGTGATGGATGCAATTTATGAGACTCGTTGGAAAACTATGTATCATGCAGAGTGCTTCGTAGGTCTTGATCCTGAGTTCATGGTTAAGGCACACCTTCTGATTCCGGAAGGAGAAGAGAATCTGTTGTACAACTGGATGATCAATTTCCAGTATACATCTGATGAGTATGTTAAGATGTACAAGAATTCCAAGCCTGTAGGCGATGGCAAGGAGCCGGATATTTATATCTTCTCCGATCCTCAGTGGGCACCTCACGAGGCTCCTGATGTAGATTACAGCTGTTTAAGCGATCCTTTGACACTGTGCTACTTTGACACCAATGAGAACTGCGCGGCAATCCTTGGTATGAAGTATTTTGGTGAGCATAAGAAAGGTACTCTGACAATGGCATGGGCACTAGCGAACAGAAACGGTTACGCTTCCTGCCACGGCGGTCAGAAAGAGTACTCCTTAGAAGGCGGCAAGAAGTTCGTTGCTTCCGTATATGGTCTGTCAGGTTCCGGTAAGTCTACTCTGACACATGCAAAACATGACGGAAAGTATGATGCATTTGGCGGTATCAAAGTGCTTCATGACGATGCATTTATCATCAACAGTGATACCTGTGCATCCATCGCTTTAGAGCCTACTTACTTTGATAAGACAGCAGACTATCCGACAGGATGTCCTGATAATGAATATCTGTTATCCGCTCAGAACTGCTCCTGCACTTTGGACAGCGAGGGTAAGATTCAGTTAGTGACAGAAGATATCAGAAACGGTAACGGCCGTGCGATCAAGTCCAAATTATGGTCTCCTAACCGTGTGGATAAGATTGACGCACCTGTTAACGCGATCTTCTGGATTATGAAAGATCCTACGATTCCGCCGATTGTTAAGTTAAAAGGTTCCGCACTGGCATCCGTTATGGGCGCGACCCTGGCTACCAAGACATCTTCGGCAGAGCGTGTTGCGGCAGGTACCGATTTGAACGCAATCCGTATCGTTCCTTATGCTAACCCGTTCAGAACTTATCCTCTGGTGAATGACTATGAGAAGTTCAAGAAGTTAGTGGAAGAGAAGAACGTTGACTGCTACATTGTCAATACCGGTGACTTTATGGGCCACAAGTGTCAGAAAGAAGATACCCTTGGTATCTTAGAGACCATCGTAGAGGGTAAGGCGAAGTTCGAGCAGTGGGGTCCTTTCGAGGATATTGAGATTATGAATGACTGGAGCGGCAAGACCGGTGACTTCACACCTGACTTAAATGATGATAACTATAAGGCACAGTTAAAGAGCGCTCTGGAAACTCGTGTCAATGCGGTTAAAGGCTTTGCTGAGAAGAAGGAAGGTTATGATAAGCTTCCTGACGAGGCACTGGCTGCACTTGAGAAACTGGTGAACGCACTCTAATAAAAAAAGTAAATTTGCTTCG
>DKZA01000027.1:61256-108730 GCA_002492525.1 Lachnospiraceae bacterium UBA7086
TCCGCTTCGCGGCCTCGGATAAAATGGAGGAATTAACCCTGCGAGATCCGCTTTGCGGCCTCGAATGAGTGGAAGTGTTTTCGATAATAGTAAAATGGGCATATCGTGGATAGCGATATGCCCATTTTTTCTGTAGGATAAGCACTGCGGTCCGGGTGTAATGTATAAGTCCTTCCGATTGTTGTTGATTATATTCCACTTGTGGAATATAATGAACAAGTAAGATAAAGTAGTAAAGTGAGGGTGCATTGTATGTTAAAGCATGGGATTCTGGGGCTGCTCAATTATAAGGAAATGACTGGGTATGAGATTATGGAGACCTTTCGAGATTCCCTGAATTTTTTCTGGGATGCGAAAACCAGTCAGATTTATAGAGAACTGCAAGGGTTGGAACAAAAGGAATGGGTAAACAAAACGGTTGTACCGCAGAACGGGAAGCCAGATAAAAACGTCTATTCTATCACAATGACAGGGCGAGAGGAACTATTGCGGTGGCTTGCAGATGATGACTTGGGGTTGAGGGTCAAGACACCTATTTTGATGAAAGTCTTCTTCCTTGGCGAAAGAAGTGTGAAAGAAAATATTTGTTATTTTGAAAGCGTTAAGAAAAGTTGCGAGTTATTCCTAAAGAGTTTAGAGGCTGTTCCACAGCTCATATGCGCCTATGGCGATATGATTGGGCAGAAAGAGAAAACACTTTATTGGCAGATGACGGTAGAATATGGGCGGAGAAGTTTACTGATGCAAATTGAGTGGGCTAAGGACTGTATCCGGCGGTTAGAAGGAGAAATCAGCTTATGAATATTTTAGTGATAAACGGAAGTCCCAAAGGAGCTGCCAGTAATACCTACCGGCTTACGTCTGCATTTCTGGATGGCATGAGGCAAGGGATTCAGGATATTCAGACAAAGGAGCTCTTCATCAGTCGTATGAATATCAAACCCTGCCTGGGCTGCTTTGCATGTTGGAACCACACTCCCGGACAATGCTGTATACAGGATGATATGCAGCAGGTCATTCAAGACCTGCTTTGGGCGGACATTACAATATGGAGCTTCCCTCTATATTATTTTACGGTTCCCGGTTCCCTAAAAAACCTTATTGACCGTCAGCTGCCCATGCTTCTTCCCTTCATGGAAGAAAAGGAGGGACAGGTCGGGAATGGAAATCATCCCTCCCGATATGACATGAGTGGAAAAAGAACAGTGGTGATTTCCACTTGTGGCTTTTATACAGCGAAAGGAAACTATGACGGCGTATACAGCCTTTTCGATCATCTCTGCGGGCGGGGAAATTATACGACCGTTTTTTGCGGTCAGGGCGAGTTGTTTCGGGTGCCAGAACTGTCTGTGCGTACTAACGAATATCTTTCGTATGTAAAACAGGCAGGACAGCAATATATAAAAGGCGGTATTTCCAGAGAAACGCAGGAACAACTTGACCAGCTCCTGCTGCCGAGAGAAATTTTTGAAGCCTGCGCTGACGCAAGCTGGGGGATTGATAAGGGCGGTACAGAAACAGGAGAGACTATCACAAAAAAAGAATCTGACACGCTGATTTTTACCAGGCAAATGGCGGCGCTTTATTGCAGGGAAAATTATTCCGGCAAAGACATCGTGTTGGAAATGCACTATACGGATGTGGAGGAAAGCTACCAAATCCTGTTGGGAAAGGACGGCAGCCATGTCTATACAGACGGGTCTTTAACGGCCACCACAATGATAGAAACGCCGGTTACTGTATGGCGCTCGATTGCAGCCGGAGAAATTCGGGGTGATGAAGCCATGATGCAAGGGCTTTATAAGGTAAAAGGAGATTTTAACTTGATGCTGAAATGGGACACCTACTTTGGCGGTTCGCGGCCGCAGGTGGAACAAGTAGAAGCAGCCCCATCGAAAAACACCAATATGAGTATTATGCTTCTTCCTTGGATTGTTTTATGGGCAGCCTCCGCAATCCATAAGACAGGGGGGAGTCTTATCAGCATCGTTGTATGCGCACTGGTTCCCCTTATTTTCTATCGAAATAAAAAAACAGTATATGATATTTTGTCAAACGCTTTGGTAACGTTTTTTTCCGTTATGATGCTGGCCGGGTGTTCAGAAAAATGGATGCTGCCGTTGTCCTATCTTTCCTTCGGCGTGATGTGGTTTGTTTCGTGTTTTGGGAAAGTACCTCTCACGGCGCATTATTCCATGAACAGCTACGGTGGAGAGGATGCTTTACAAAATGTGCTCTTTCTAAAGACCAACCGTATTCTGACCATGCTTTGGGGTGTCCTTTACCTGCTTACATCCGTTTTTACCTGGCTGTTGATGCGAACCCCTGTCAGCAGTTTTGTGGGGCTCGTCAATTCTGTATTGCCTGTATTCATGGGACTTTTTACGGCATGGTTCCAGAAATGGTATCCGGCAAAGGTGGCTGGAGGAAAGTAGTCAGGTTTCGTGTTATAATTGTTACAGGTTTTAAAAACAATCCGTTGGATTGTCTGGAAAAGGATATATTATGGAGAATTCTTTCTTTTGCCAATGGTTTAAAGGATTTGAAAAAGGATTAGATGAAGTAGATTCGGATAGTAGAAACTGTCTGTTGAGGCAATGTGCTAAACATTGTGCTGATACAGGTGTTTTGCAGTCATATCTGAAATTATATCAAACTGTGAACGGAGAACGTGATGCGTTTTACAGCAGGTTAAGTGAACTTGGTAATGTTCGTGGTGAGATTGTAGTACCTAATCAAGAATATTTTATTTATTTCCCAGAATGTGCATGCGATATTCATACCGCTTTTGGTGTCAATACGCCTAATCTATGTGAATGTTCAAGGCAAAGTATTATTTATGTAGGAGAGAGTGTATGGGGCCACGGCAAAATCCGAGTAGAACAAGTGGAAACGATTCTATCCGGGGATGCGGAATGTAAATTCAGAGTTATATTGGATGAAAACAGATGAAATATTTTTGTGGAGGCACTTGAACATGATCGAAACAGAGAGCCTTATTTTAGATAAAGCGAAATTCCTGGACTGGAAGGAAATGTACCACAATGTTTGGTCACAGCCGGAGAGAGCAAGATATATGGACTGGAATCTTACTACCAGCGAAGAAGCCGCTAGAATAAGAATTGTGAAAACCATCGCGTTTCAGAAGGAGCATGACACTTATTTAGTTTATGAAAAATCAAGCGGCTTTTCATTGATTTCTTCGACAACTAAGACAGATAGCAAAGATGGACATCAGTATGATCTTTTGCGATATAAGTTGAAATTGTAAAACGGATTGACTTGAAGTATATTTGAAGTGATATCATATGTAAAGAAAAATCTGGAGGGAAAATCATGTATCAGGCATCAACACAACGCTATCAATCTATGTTATATCATTCTTGTGGGAAAAGCGGTTTGAAACTGCCCGCAATTTCCATGGGTTTGTGGCACAATTTTGGAGATACCGCAAACTATGACAATATGAAGCAACTTTGTTTTACCGCATTTGACCATGGCATTACCCATTTTGATCTTGCCAATAATTATGGCCCTGAGCCGGGCAGCGCAGAGATTCATTTTGGCCGTATTTTCAAGGAGAATTTCAAACCCTATCGGGATGAAATGCTCATTAGCACAAAGGCTGGATATGAGATGTGGGATGGCCCTTATGGCAACTGGGGAAGCCGCAAGTACCTTCTCGCCAGTCTGGATCAAAGTCTGCATCGTATGGGCCTGGAATATGTTGATATTTTTTATCATCACCGTATGGATCCGGATACACCTCTGGAAGAAACCATGGGTGCTTTGTCCAGTGCAGTGACCAGTGGGAAGGCTCTGTATGTAGGTCTTTCCAATTATAACGGTAAGACGCTGGAAAAGGCTGCTGAAATTTTACAGGAGTTGCACTGCCCATTTGTCATAAATCAGAATCGTTATTCTATTTTTGATAGAACCATTGAGAACAACGGATTGAAGGAGACTGCAGCCAAGCTTGGAAAAGGAATTATCGCTTTCAGTCCTCTTGCTCAGGGTATGTTGACGAACCGGTATCTGAATGGAATTCCAGAAGATAGCCGAATCAGAACAGATGGACGTTTCTTACAGGAAGCTTCCCTTACAAACGAGCGCTTGAACCAAATCCGAGAACTAAATGATATTGCCTTGCAGCGTGGACAAAGCCTGGCGGAGATGGCGTTAAGCTGGGTTCTCCGAGACGGGATTGTCACCAGCGTCCTTGCCGGAGCCTCCAAACCTGCTCAAATTCTTGATAACCTTGGAGCCTTGAAAAATACAAAGTTTACAAAAGAAGAGCTTCAGAAAATTGACGAAATCTCTCTTCATCAACATTAAAAAAGTATCAGCCGCAAAAAAATCCAATCATTCATCCAGCTAATTTTTTGACGAAAAGTCTTCCGGAAAAGTGTGTTATTACCTTTTTCAGGAAAGAGCTTAACCAATTTGTTGCGGATAACAATCTTCCTGTCATTGGTTATCTTAACTCAGAAGTGTTGGATATACCTATTTATGAATATGTATATGGAACAGAAAGGCTTTGTATCACAATGGCATTTTGTGGAGCGCCTGGCGCGGCTGTATCGCTTGAAGATACATGCCATGGGATGTGAAAAGTTTATAATTTGTGGGGGAGCAGGAGCATTAACAAAGGATAGTAAAGTAGGAGAAATTATTATACCGGTCTCTGCGGTTAGGGATGAGGGAACCTCCTATCATTACTTAGAGCCATCCCGTGAAATTGAATGTCATAAAGAGACAGTTGAGATGGTTGTTTCCTGTTTAAAACAAATAGGAATTCCATTTAAAACAGGAAAGACATGGACAAGCGATGCCATATACAGGGAAACTCCTGATATGATTGCATTAAGACGAAATGAAGGATGTATAACTGTGGAAATGGAAGCGGCTGCTTTTTTTGCAGTGTCCCAGTATTATAATATTCCGCTTGCGCAGTTATTATATGCCGGTGATGATGTAAGCGGTGAAGAGTGGGATTCCCGAAATTGGAATATGCAGAAGAATATACGATATGATTTAATTATCACTGCAATTGAGATTGTAAAGAAATTGTAATAAAAATAAATCATGACATATGTTGTCAGGGTTTGTGTGATATCCTGTTTTCAGATACCGAGATACAAGGAGCCATAAAATACCAAAACTTAGAAAAGAGGGAATTCACATGAGCAGACCAACTACAAAATCGGATTTACTGAGTGCATCCGCAGAAAGCTATGCACAGATGAACCAACTGATTGCAGAACTGTCAGACCAGGAGCTTTCCACACCCTTTGATTTCAGTGGCGATGTAAGCAAGAAAGAAGCGCACTGGAAACGTGATAAAAATGTAAGAGATGTCCTGGTTCATCTCTATGAGTGGCATCAATTATTGCTTCACTGGGTCCAAGCCAACCAGACAGGCACCCCGGCACCGTTTCTTCCCCGCCCCTACAATTGGAAAACCTACGGCAAAATGAATGAAGTCTTCTGGCAGAAACATCAGGGTACTTCGTTGGAAGAAGCCCAAGAACTGCTTGTGGGGTCCCATGAAGATGTCATGAAGCTGGCGGAGACTTTTTCAAACGAGGAATTGTTTACCAAAGGAGCTTTCCTCTGGGTGGGTGGAAGTGTTCTGGGTTCTTATTTTATCAGTGCTACCTCCAGTCACTATGCCTGGGCCATCAAGAAGCTGAAAGCTCACCGGAAAGTTTGTTTTTCTCATAGGTAAGCCTGGCCTGTTCGGCGAGATCTTTTTTCAAATCTGCGGGAGACAGGACTGTTACATCAGGACCGAAGGAGAGCAGAAAACCAATCAGCCAATTATCTACGGGCATCCGTGCAGAGGCCAGCAGTGTACCGTCTTCTTGCAGGGTAATCTGTTCCGGGGCAAATTCGTCATATACCCGGTAAGCCATTTCCTGGGGAAAACAGAGGGTTACCTGCTGTTCATATTCGGAGGGAGAGCTTTTATCGGTTTCCGGAAAAGAGCGGTAGGGAAAATTTTCGTTTAAAATTTCCAGATGCAGGATGCGGTTTAACCTAAACAGGCGGAATTGCTGCCTGTTGGTACAGAAGGCTTTCAGATACCAGGCCCGCCCTTTGTATAAAAGTTTCAGCGGATGGATTATCCGTTCTGTTGTCTGGGCATAAGAACTGACATAGGATATTTTGACACATCTGCGCTGTAAGATAGCGGATTTAAGGGAGTCAAATTTTATTTTATCGGACTGTTTATCGCCCCATCTTGTATAATCCACTTCAAGCCAGGTATCCGACTGCATCTGGAAAAGAGCAGAGAGTTTGGAAAGAACAGGAGAAGGTTCCATATCCGGAGCGGCGTGGATGCTTTGCAGGGCAGTCAGTACTTCCTGCTTTTCTTCTTTTGACAAGATGACTCTGTCCAGCGTGAAGGTATCCAGCAGATAAATGCCGCCGTTTCGTCCGGATTCTGTAAAGAGGGGGATGCCTGCGCTGCTTAGGGCGTCAATGTCCCGGTAAATGGTTCGTACCGAAACTTCCAGTTCTTCGGCAAGTTCCGGGGCGGTAGCGTGTCCCTGGCTGAGCAGATAATATAGGATTTTAAATAACCGACTTTCCTGCATGGCAGTTTCTCCTGTATGGTGTGAGGATAAAATTCTTTTCGTATTCTCGTCTTATGCCATCATGGCGTGTATTGTAATATTATAAACAGGCAGGCGAAAAAACGCAAGTGACAGATAAGAGCAGAAAAGAGCGGGTTTCGGCTGCTGTTTTGTGATATACTTTCTATAAAAGACGAAAGCAGAAAGGATTCTTGGCCATGCAGGAAAATATAATAAAGTTTTACAGACAGACAAGCTGTTTTACAGATCTTGGATATTACAGGGATTTTGCGGTGAGTTTAACAGATGATATCCAGAACTTGTGCCTGTTACAGCGTCATCAGATCATTCATCCGGTGGCGATCATGAGGCAGAGAGGAGTAAAGGACACTTTTCATGGGGATATGACAAAGATTCCCGCAGACCGGCTGTTGTTTGAAAATGAGAGATATCAGACGGCGGTTTCTATTCTTGCGGAGCTGCTTCGGCGGGAAGCGGTGTATTCTACAGAAAGGAAAATTGAGAATAAACTGCATCTTTGTTGTAGGGAACAGGCTATCCTGTTGGCGGCTATTCTGAAGGCCAAAGGCATGGCAGCCCGGGTAAGAAGCGGCTTTGCGGGATATATTTCAAAGGACGGTGTCAATCACGATCATTGGATCACAGAGTATTATGACCAGGAGCAGGAAAGATGGGTGCTGACAGATGCCGACTGCTGCTGCGAGGATGTGGACTTCAATATTTATGATATACCGAGAGAACGCTTTATCTTCGGGGCGCAGGCGTATCTGGGCCTGCGGGAGAAGCAATACCGGGAAGAAGAGATTTCTTATGCTTCCGTGCCGCCGACACTTGGTATGAAGGCGGCGCTGCGGGCACTTTTCTACGATTTCCACGCACTGATGAATGATGAGATTTTCTTCTGGCATGTGCCGGCTTATCTGGCACGGAAGGATATGGAGCCTTCCATGGAAGAGTATGGAGAATTAGATGAGCTGGCGAAGCTGATGCTTAATCCGGATGAAAATCATGAGGCTTTGCGCGAGGTGTGGGAGCGGGAGGATAAGTACCGGATCGTGGCGGGCGGCTTTAATTAAATTGATACCGCTTTTGTTCTTTCCTGTAAAAAGAAACGGAAAGAATCATGGCAATCGTCCAGCCGATGGGCCATGCGTACCATATGCCGGCTGCGGATCTGGTTAGGTCTGAAAGGACAAAAGCCAGGATCACACGCAGAATCAGATCCGTAAAGGTGGCTGTCATGAACTGGCGCATGGCACTGATTCCCCTGAGGACACCGTCTGCAACCAATTTAAGGGATACCACAAAATAAAACGGGGACAATATCCACAAAAACTGTTTCCCGGTCATAAGCGCCTTCACAGAGCTTTTTTCCATAAACAACAAAAGAAGGTATCTTCCGAAAAAGATATAAAGAATACAAAAAGGGATACACAGGCACCAAACCATTTTGATTCCGGCACGAAAGCCCTTTTGGATTCGGTCATATTTATGGGAACCGAGGTTTTGTGCGGAGAAGTTGGAAATGCCATTGCCGATCGTGGTAAAAGATGTGATGACCATATTATTGAGTTTCACGGCCGCGGCATAACCCGCTATGACAGATGCTCCAAATCCATTGATAACACTCTGAATCAGAATGTTGCCAACGGAAATAAAACTCTGCTGCAAAATACTGGGAACAGCTATGATCACAATCTTTTCCAAAAGTCCCATATTAAACAGTTCTGGTTTATCTGTCACTTGAATTTTCTTAAGTCTTATCCATACTGACCATACAGCCAAAAGACAACTGACGCCCTGGCATAGAAAGGTTGCCCATGCGACACCGGAAACGCCCATGTGAAAGACCTTTACGAACAGGATATCCACGGCAATATTGGCTGTGGAAGATACGGCAAGAAAATAAAACGGTGTCTTGGAATCGCCTAATGCAGAGAAAATTCCTGTTGCAATATTATAAAAAAATACAAAGGGAAGACCCCATATATAGATGTCCAGATATAATTTTGAGTCAGAAAATACTTCGTGCGGCGTTTTGATGAAGCGAAGCAGTGCGCCGCAGCCTAAAGTACCGGTAAGCATCAATAACAGGCAGAGAAGGGCACTGAAAATGCAGGCTGTAGATACGGCAGTTTTTAATCTGCTGTAATCTTTGGCACCGAACAATTGGGAAACGATAACGGAACAGCCCATGTTGCATCCAAAGGCAAAAGCAATAAAGACAAGCGTGATTTCATAGCTGTTCCCAACAGCCGCCAGCGCATTTTCTCCAATAAATTTACCTGCCACCAGACTGTCTGCTATATTGTATAGCTGTTGAAAAATAATGCTGCCAAACAATGGCAGGCAGAACTTCCATAATACTGTCTGGGGATTTCCCACGGTCAAATCTTTGTTCATAGAATCATATCCTCTCAAAAATCAATTTACTTCGTTCCGATAACGGATTATAATACATCTCATATAATATGAAAAATATATAGATTGTATAGGAGAAATATAAAAATTATATGAATGTAAATTTTGAATATTATAAGGTCTTTTATTTTGTAGCAAAATATGGAAATATCACAAAAGCAGCAGCCGCTTTAGGAAGTAATCAGCCGAATGTAACACGAATTATAAAGCTATTGGAAGCACAATTGAATTGCAGATTGTTTATCCGTGAAGCGAGAGGAATCCGATTGACGGAGGAAGGGAAAATACTTTATTCTCATGTAGAGGTTGCATACAGCCATCTGTTAAATGCACAGGAGGAGATATGCGGGCAGGATATGCAAAGATGTGGTACTGTGACGATAGGTGCAACGGAAACAGCGCTGCATTTGTTTCTGCTGAATTTTCTGCATGACTTTAAGATGGAGTATCCTGCCGTCAGGATTAAGATTTATAACCAGTCAACGCCGGAAACAGTAAAGCATCTTATCAGTGGCAGATTTGATTTTGCAGTGATCACAACACCATTTGAAGTGCCGAAATCTTTTTCTGCTGTAAAGGCATTGGATTTTGATGAAATTCTGGTAGGCGGAACACAATATATAAATTTATGCAATACTTCCTTAACGCTTGAAGAAATAGGTAAATATCCACTGATCGGATTAGGCAGGGAAAGTGCGACATACCGTTTTTATAAGGATTTTTTCATTCAGAAAGGGATTGATTTAGAACTTGATATGGAAGTTGCGACCTCTGATCTTATGCTGCCCTTAATAGAAAAGAACTTGGGAATCGGATTTGTGCCGGAAAAACTTGCTAAACCATTATTGGAGGAAGAAAAGTTGGTGCGGATACCATTTGGATTTCACATTCCCAGCCGTTCTATTCTGATCGTTTCAGATAAGGGACGCGGAAGAAGCCTTACGGCAGATACTTTTTACAAATTTTTAAGAAACAAGATAAATTTTCGAGAGGAGAGAGGCAATGACATCTGATACCTTGCAAAGAATCAAAGAAAATGTAGAAAAAGTGATTGTCGGGAAAGGAGTGGTCATAGACCTTTTGCTGACGGCGCTTGTGGCAGGAGGTCATGTGCTGTTGGAGGACGTGCCGGGAACAGGGAAGACACAGCTGGCCAAGGCACTGGCGAAATCCATGGATTTTTCCTTCGGACGGATTCAGTTTACGCCGGATCTTCTGCCTGGCGATGTGACAGGGCTTTCTGTGTACCATAAGGAACAGGAGGAATTTGTATTTCGGAAAGGGCCAGTGTTTGCCAATTTGCTTTTGGCTGATGAGATCAACCGTGCTACGCCGCGTACCCAGTCCAGCCTTTTGGAATGTATGGGGGAAGGACAGGTGACGGTAGGCGGTGTGACCAGAGTGTTGGAAAAGCCTTTTTTTGTGGTGGCGACACAGAATCCGGTGGAAACGCTGGGATGTTTTCCGCTCCCGGAAGCACAGATGGATCGTTTCCTGTTAAAGATTGGTATGGGGAATCTTGAGAAAAGTCAGGAAAGGCAGATGCTGGATCGCTATATTCATGCGAGACCTCTGGAAGAGATCGGGGCAGTGGCGCAGATGGAGGAGATACGGGAGTTGCAGGAACAATGCCGTTTTGTTTATGTGCATCCTGATTTGCGGGATTATATGGTGAATCTGGTGCAGGCTACCAGGCAGGGAGAGCATGCTGTAGGAGTCAGTCCCAGAGGAACCCTTGCCCTGCTTCGGGCATCCCAGGGATGGGCTATGCTTACGGGGCGCGATTTCGTGGTGCCGGAGGACATTAAACAGGTGGCAGTGCCGGTGCTGGCGCACAGGCTGTTATCTGTCTATGGCGGCGAACGATCAAATGAAGAGACAATCCGGGGATTGCTACAGAGTGTGGCATTGCCTACGGAAGATTGGTCCCGTCATGATTAGCTTTTTTTTGATCGGTGTGGGACTGTTTGGTGTAAGCTGGTATCTCTGGTACAGGCAAAACTGGAGGAAGAACCTGCATTGTATGCTTCGGTTTGCACAAGAATATGTGTATGCGGGCGGACAGGCTCATATCATAGAGCAGATTGAGAATCGTAAGCGGATGCCGGTTCCGGTATTGGAAATTGCCTTTCGGGTGGATAAAGGGGTAGTGTTTACCCAGATGGAAAATGCACTGATCAGTGATTATGTATATAAAAGAGATATTTATTCCTTATTGGGGCGGCAGCGTATCAGAAGAGAGATTACGGTAGAATGTCAGAAACGGGGATATTACCCGATAGACTATATGGAACTTCGCAGTTATGCTACCTTTTATGACCCAAAATATGCCGAGGAGCAAAAGGTGGATGCGGCTCTTTATGTGTATGCAAAGAGGGTCAATGTGTCGGATATTCTGGTGGATTGTGAACGCCTTATGGGCATGCTGCAGTGTGCCAAAAGGCTTTATGAGGACCCATTTGCGTTTCATGGCATCAGGGAATATACATCCACAGATTCTATGCGGGCAGTGAATTGGAAAGTCAGTGCCAAAAAGGGGGAACTGATGGTAAATACCTATGATTCTACTCTCATGCAGAAGGTAATGATGTATCTTGATGTGGAAGATTGGGGAATATACAGGCAGGAGCACTTGATTGAGGAGAGTATCAGCGTGGCAGCCTGTCTTGCCCAGCGGCTGCTTGGGCAGGGAGTGGAAGTGGGAATCCGTATCAATCTTTCCGAAGCAGTATTCATGGAGCCGGAGGCAGGCAGAGGACAGTGCAGGAGGATTGAACGGATGTTATGCAGAATCAGTACATCATGCCAGACAACGGCATATCCGGATATCCTCAAGGATTTGCCGGAGGATGCTTTCCCAATCTTTATTACCAGGGATGGAAAGCGAAATCAGGAGAAAATAGAGCAGTTTTTAGAGGGAGAATATGGACTGTGGGTGTATCCGCAGGATGCGGGAGATAGGAAATCGGTCAGTACTGTCAGGAATCTGCACTGCATTATAAGAGAGGTGACGGCATATTGAGAAGGAGAACGAAACAGATTCTGGGATGGCTGCACAGCGGCATTTTATTGTCGGTTTTATCGCCGATTCTGTATGCACTGTTCATCCGGGGAGAAATAGTGTATGATATGAAGAAGGTATGGTTTTGTAATCTGTGGATTCTGGTGGTGATCGTGGTTACAGATCTGTTGCTGGAACGATGCCGGAGGATGGGGGTATATCTGTTCTGGTCTGTGTTGTGTACGGTGGCGGTCAATGCAGTTATATGGAAGATTCGTGGGATTGTAGGAGTGCAGGATAAGGATATAGGTATTGGGGTGGCAGTCATCCTGGGGTTGGAATCCTTTATGGTTTATGGGGAGCGTTTGATGATCAGACTGCATCACAAAAGGCTTGCGGACAGATGGGAAGAAAATCCGGACTGGCAGCCAAGACAGAGTATCCTCACCTGTCCGCAGACGATTTATAGCCTGGTGCTTGTTTTTGCCTATGGGGTGGGCAGGTTTTGCAACAATCCGCCGCTTTGCAATCTTGTGATAGGTTTGTTGCCGGTTTATCTGTGTGTGGCACTTTTTTACTGCTATCTGGAGAGAACACAGGAGTATTTGTTTTTAAATAAGAGAGTGTGTAACCTGTCTAAAAGGCGGCTTTATGGGATAAACGGAAGTATCTGTTTGATGATTCTGGCAGGAATCGTGTGTCTGGGTATTTTTTCCGGTGTTATGTCCAGATATAGGAACCATCAGGATATTCGGGGATTTTTTCAGAAAGAAGTAGATAGTGAGGCGCCGCCGGAACAGATGTGGGAGGGATTTGCCAAGTTCCCGGAGATAGAAAACAGCCTGCCGTATATCCTGGAGACAGAGAGGAAAGAACCTCCAGCCTGGATGAAAGATCTGGAGAAAATATTGGCGGTTCTGGCGGCTGCTATGGCAGCTTTTCTGGGGGCTTATGGACTTGGCAGAGTCAGCCGGCTTTTTCGGGAGACTTTTGACGAGAATGGGGATGTAGTGGAAGATCTGACAGAGGAAAAAGAAGCTGTGGAAAAGATCAGGCTCCTGGGTGTGGGCAGAAAAAAGAAGACGGAAAGGGAACGGATCCGCAGACAGTACCGCCGTACTATCAGAAGGCATCGAAAAGAACAGCCCGGAAGGCACGAGACACCTTATGAGATTGAGAGCCATGCAGGGATTGCCGGCACAGAAGAAGGGAAACAGCTTCATGAGGCATATGAACGTGTGCGTTATCAGAGACAATAGACGCAGGCTGCCAAAGATCACAGCATTGGAGAACAGGATAGAAACAGAAAGGTTGGGTATGGAATGAATCTTCAGACAATTTCAGGAATCAGTATTTTGGGTATGTTTTTTTCGTTGGCTATCTCCGTAGGAATTCCCGTGGCTCTGCTCCTTTATCTGTATAAAAAGAAAAGGGCAAGGCTGATAAGCTTCTTTATTGGAGGCGGTGTTTTCTTTGTGATGGCAATGGTATTGGAACAGATGTTACATGTAGTAGTGCTTACGGCCGCGGGAGATATGATTACGGGTAATATCTGGGCTTATGCCGCATATGGAGGATTGGCGGCAGCGTTGTTTGAGGAGACGGGGCGTTGTATTGCCATGCGGTATTTTTTGAAGAAAAATCTGGATACGGAAAACGCATTGATGTATGGAGCCGGACACGGCGGATTCGAGGCAATCCTGATCGTTGGGACGGTTTATGTGAATAATATTGTGATATCTATTATGATTAATACGGGAAGCATGGCATCGACGCTTTTGTCACTGGATGAAACAGCCAGGGAGACGACGGTACAACAGTTGTCTGCTCTGTGGACAACACCTGTTTATGCTTTTTATCTGGCAGGGGTGGAGAGGCTGTGTGCCATTATGTTACAGATTGCTTTATCCATTCTCATGTATTGCGGTGTCAGATATGGCAGGAAAGTGTATATTGTGCTGGCGTTTGGCATCCATTTCCTGGTAGATTTTGTTACGGTGCTCGGCGCAAATTATACGAATCTTTGGATTGTGGAAGGCATTATTATTGTTATGACAGGTTTTATGGCGGCTTTGACTTATGGGATCTGGAAGAGGGAGGATGTAAAATGATGCTTCCCTTTTATAGGGTTTTAAGATACAATAAATGGGAAGTGCTGTTGCCTGCTTGGACGGAAGGAGAATGAGGATTGAAGACCGGAAACAAAACCCCGTTTGTGTTTATAATATCCGTATGCCTTGTTCTGGCAAGTATACTGACTGGATGCGGACAGGCCGGGCAGCAGCCGGTTATGGAGCAATCCCGGAAAGAAACAAAAGAAGCAGTGGAAGCAGAACGTATTATACTGCCTGAATATCTGGAAGTGGAGGAGACAAAGGTTCCGATTCAGGAACAGATGCAGATTGTAGAAGAGCCGGAGGAAACCGACTGGCACGATATGATGGCGGCACTGTTAAGTGATATGTACGGAGACTATAAGGAGGAAGGCGGAGAAATCGTCTTCATACCGGATGGTATGCTGATTGACGGCATTTACAATGAGAGTATTTATGATGGTATCCGTATGTATGCTTTGGCGGCAGGCGTTTCGTTTTCTTATTACGAAGTGGAGGGCGATACGTTAGAGGATTATCAGAAAGCCCTTGTGCATGCAGTGGATAATCAGGCCAGGGTAATTGTTTGTGCGGGAGAAAACTTTCAGAAGGCAGTATTTGCCTTGCAGGATGCATATCCACAGGTTTCCTTTCTCTTGATTGATGGTGTGCCGGAGGATATTTCCGGAGAAACAAAAAATCCGGCGGATAATGTGCACTGTGTTACTTTCCGGGAAGAGCAGGCCGGGTATCTTGCAGGTTATATGGCAGTTATGGAAGGATATCGTCAGCTTGGGTTTATCGGCGGTGTGGAGACGGCACCGGTTATTCGGTATGGGTATGGGTATCTGCAGGGAATAGATGATGCGGCGGATCAGATGGCGCTTGCCGATGTGTCGGTGAAGTACTGGTATGCCGGGACCTATGAGCCGGGGCAGGAAATTCAGGAGACAGCCTTAGCCTGGTATGAGGACGGTACGGAAGTGATTTTTGCCTGCGGCGGCAGAATTTATGAATCCGTGTTGGAGGCGGCGGAGGATCAGGACCGCATGATGATTGGTGCGGATATGGATCAGTGCCGGGAATCGGAATGTGTTTTGACCAGTGCAGTTAAGGATATTGCCAATGCAGTTGTTATTTCATTGGATGATTATTATGCGTCGGGAGGCCGGTGGTCTGAGAGCTTTGCCGGGCAGGTGCAGCGCTGCGGCGCAAAAGAGAACTGTACAGGACTGCCTGTACTGAATACGGAATGGCGGTTTGAAAATGTTACGACAGATGATTATTATAAATTATATCACCAAGTCAGAAGAGGGGAAATAGAGGTGTCGGATACGGTAGAGGAAAGACCTCTGGTATCCGTCACGGTGGAATATTGATGCGGACAGAAGAACGAAAAACATTTGGCAGACATAAAAATATAAGACGGAGTCTGATCGCACTGCTGGCCGGAATACTTGTGCCAGTGCTTTTATGTGGTTGTGGGGAAGAAGTTCCTGTCAGTTCAGAACGGGTCGAGACAGAGGGTGCAATTGTACCAGGCGAGGAATTTGACGCGGAGAGACTTACCAGGGGAGAGGTGGAATTAGGTGCTTCCAAACTGGAAGGGTATGCAACAAAGGCGGCGTTATATTATGAAGATTCTACGGAAGAACTGGAGTATTCTGTAGAGATGCCACAGATACCGGCAAGTGATGACGCTTATTTTTATTTGTTCCATGCGGCATGTTATGAGGATGGGGTACTTTCCGGAGAGCCGGTTGCCCAAAATGCCAAAAGACGGTATTGGAAGGTTAGCTTTTCGTATCAGAAAGAGTATCTCTTTGATCAGTTCATTCCGGCACTTTTGTTGGACGGGGAGTATGTACCTTTGGGATGCGGCGTTTATCTGCTGAATCCGGAAGCGCTCGCTGAGAATCAGGATCCCTATCCGGATGTGGGTTCCAAGAAAGGTCTGCTGTTGGATCCCACAATGCTTAAGACCACGGAATTGACAGATCTTGGTGTGAAACATGCCATTTACAATATCCCGTTGTCGCATATTATGGGGGAGACCACCAATGAATTCTTGCCGACTATCGAATATGAATATGAGGGAACTACCTACCTTTTTAACGGAGCGGCTATCAACGGTTATGATGAGTTGTTTGTCTATCTGAACGATCTGGGGATGTGTACCACGGCAGTGGTGCTAAATGACTGGAACGAAGATTATCCGGAACTGGTTCATCCGGAGGCCAGGGATCAGGAGAGTGGAGCCTATTATTATATGTTCAATGCGGCGGACGCAGAGGGTGTCAAAACCATGGAAGCGGTGGCCAGTTTTCTGGCAAGCCGTTATGACGGTGATGAATATGGGATTGTACACAGCTGGGTGATCGCCAATGAAATCAATCAGAATAAGATATGGAATTATCTGGACACGGCGGATGTGGCTTATTATGCAGAGGAATTTGAAAGAGGGATGCGGATTTTTTATCAGGCCATCAAGAGTGAATATGCCAATGCCCGGGTATATTTTAGTATTGATCATGACTGGAACAGCAATAAGACGGCCAGTACGAAGTATTTTAATGCGAAGGATGTGATCAGGGCATTTAATGATGCGGCGCTTTCACATGGCAACTACGACTGGGGTATTGCCATACATCCTTATCCCCAGCCGATGACTCGTGTGAATTACTGGTCACAGCATTATGATAAGACACAGGATGCGGAAATTGTATCCATTATGAATCTGGGTGTGCTGACAGATTTTCTAAGTCAGGAGAAGTATCTGGATACCAATGGGGAAGTACGCAGTATTACTATTACAGAACTTGGCTTTTCTTCCAAATCAGGAGAAAAACTGCAGGCTGCCGCTTTTGCATACTGTTACTATATTACAGAAGCTAATCCTTACATAGATGCTTTTATTATGAACCGGCAGACGGATGCACCGGAAGAAGTAAAACAGGGACTTGCTTTCGGGATTTATGAATATGATCATTCCGAGAAATATATCAAAGATGTGTTCCGTTATATTGATACAGATCAGGCGCAGGAGCACACGGAGTTCATGCTGAATATTTTGGAGGCGGAGAGTCTGGAGGAAGCGCTTTCCTGGGCACAGTAATCTCGTGAAAACAGCAGGATAAAGCAGGGTTTTGGCAAAAAATTCTGTTGTATTCTGCGGTAGATTCGGATATAATAGAACTAACCTGAAATGTGCGACAAAGTCTTGTTATTTTGAACCTACAGATACTTTAAACGGGATTCCTACATTGTCATATGGATGTCAGGCCTCCGGCCTTTAGGCTTTATGCAGTGGAAGGCAGAAGTATGATTGCGGTTACCCACCTAGCTTTGCTAGGAGTCAAAATACAAGATCCGGCATTTCGGGGGACATACAAAAGATAGAAAGCAGTCGTCTAAGACGGCTGCTTTTGCTGTTTTGGGGATAATTTTGGATATTTATGCATAGGAATAGAGAAGAGTCCGGGTCTGTTATGGCAGGATGAAATTACATGTGGATCAAAGGGTCGCGGGAAAGGTTTTACTATGAAATTTGATGCAAAGTGGATGACAAAATTGTCGTTGCTTTTTTTCGGGCTGCTTTTTCTGGTGTGTTTGTGGATGGAAAGAGGACAGGGGAAGAAAGAAGCTCCGGAGGGAGACAAAATCCTGGTGGAAGATGTGGAGATTCTTTTGGATGCTTTGGAGACACCAGTAGACTTGGACGGAAAAGAGAAGCAGAAGAATCCGTATCTGACATATCGACAGTACATACAGATATATGAAAGGGTAGATGGAGAAGAACTTGGACTGCCTGATTTTTCCAAGGATTATGAGCCGGAATATGAATTGTTAAAGAAAGACTGGTACGAGATGTATCGGATATTATTGGCACATCTGGATAAAGAGTCGTCCATCTGGGAAACAACGGTATTCGTGCTGAAGGTGAACCCTGATACCAGGGAAGTTTATACAGAAAATGGTTCCATGCAGGGAGCATATCAATATTGTTCGGCCGCTTTTGAGGAAAATGCATTTGAGGAAATGAAGGTATATGTGAAAGGAGATAAGCTTCTGACAATTGTGGAAGTTCTGCCGGAGGAACATTATCTGGGAAATGTATGGGTTATGGATGTGACAGAAGATGAACTTTTGTGCTTTTATCATCAGGTGTCTTTTCAAGTGCAGCTGACACGGAGAGATATGGACAGTCTGGAACGGGAACAGATTGCAGATCTGGTCTTTGAGGACGGCAGGCTTACATCGGTGAAGGGTCGCGCGGAGAAAATCCATGGGAAGTTACTGCGGGTTACAGAAGAAGAAATAGAGATTGAAGGTCAGGGGATCTATCAGGCTGCGGAGGATATGGAGATCTATAAACTGTATGGAACTATGGAGACTCTGCGGCGTACTGATCTGAAAATAGGCTATGAGGATACGGATTTTGTGATCCATAAGGACAGAATCTGCGCCTGTCTGGTGTCCGGAACAAAGGAGGCTGATAGAATCCGCGTGCTGATTAAAAACACGGCGGATAACAGCAATTATCATAAGAGAATAGAGATTGCAGTGGATGGAGAACTGGTATGCATAGAAGCGAAAGATATGGAGGTCGGGGAACGGAGGATATATCAGAGTAAAAATCTTACGGACAAGGTTATATTGGATATGGAAGGCAAGAGCCGGGAGAACAATGCATATCGGGGCGCTGTGGAGTGTTATCGGGTTTCGGAAGGGATAGTCGTGATCAATGAACTCTCCCTGGAGGAGTATCTTTATGCGGTGGTGCCCAGTGAAATGCCGGCATCTTATCCGCCAGAGGCTCTCAAGGCGCAGGCAGTATGTGCCAGAACCTATGGTTATCGTTATATTTTACATGCTGGTCTGCCACAGTTAGGAGCTCATGTGGATGACACGACAGCCTATCAGGTCTATCATAATATTCCGGAAAGCACGGCTGCCACCATGGCAGTCAGGGAGACGGAAGGGATTCTGCTTTTCTATCAGGGAGAGCCGGCACAGAATTATTATTATTCCACTTCCTGCGGGGTGGGAACCGATGCGAAGATCTGGAAGGGCGCGGAGGAGACGGATACTTCTTATCTGTGTGCCGAAAGAGTAAGTGAAGGAGAAACCGGAATAACCGGAGAAACATTGTGCCAGGAGGAAAATTTCAGGGAATTTATAACTAACGTTCACGATGAGGATTTGGAAAAGGAAGAACCCTGGTACCGCTGGAAGTATACGGTAGAAAATATGAAGGAAGATACGGTGTTTTCCCGCTTGCAGGATAGATATCAGGCAGCGCCGGCGGCAGTACTCACGAAGACGGAAGGGGGGTATTATGTGTCGGAACCGGTAAAGAAATTTACAAAGGTTAAGAACCTGTCCATTGTAAAGCGGGGAGCAGGCGGTGTTGCGGACGAACTGCTCATAGAAACGGACCAAAATACTCTGAAAGTCGTGTCGGAGTATAATATACGATATGTGTTGTGTGATGGAGAAAGTTCTGTGGTACGGCAGGATGACAGCACTACTGTGCCCGGAACTCTGCTTCCCAGCGGCTTTTTTGTCCTGGATGCTGGAAAAAGCGGTGATAATGTGGTAGGATATACGTTGACTGGCGGAGGATATGGTCATGGGGTAGGCATGTCTCAGAATGGGGCAAAGGCATTGGGTAAGACGGGAACCTCCTATGAGCAGATCCTGGCGGTGTTTTATCCGGGATGTACGTTAGAAGATGTCAGGATACTGAAGGAACGATGATCAGGTGAGTTATGAGAACGATTACTAGATTATATTATATTTTGCGGGATTTTAACTGGCAGATGACGAAGAAGAATATCAGTGCCTTTGCGGCCAGTACGGCTTTCTTTCTGTTTTTATCCATGATACCGCTTTTGATGGCGCTTTGTGCCATTCTGCCTTTTACGGCGCTGACCAAAGAGAATCTGCTCGGCGCGATCACACAGTTTACACCGGATGCCATGGACGCCATGGTGATAGGGATTGTGTCCGATGTCTATGCCAAGTCGGCAGGAACCATTACGATTTTTGCGCTGGTTACAATTTGGTCTGCGGCTAAGGCAATGCTGGCCCTGATCCGCGGTCTTAATGCGGTGTATGATTTTGAGGAGAGACGTAATTATTTTGTGCTGCGGGCAATCGCCTGTATTTATACAGTCATTATTCTGGCTGCAATGCTTGTGGCATTGTTTGTCATGGTTTTTGGCAATGTGATCGTGGACCTGTTGCTTAAGGATATTCCGCCTCTTCATATTCTGGTACGGTTTATCATGCATTTCCGTTTTCTGATATCCTGGGTGGTATTGACGTTTATTTTTGCATTGATTTATGCTTATGTGCCCAGCAAAAAACTGCGGTTTAAGGTGCAGATTCCAGGGGCTGCGTTTTCTGCCGTTTTGTGGAGTGCTGCTTCCTATGCTTTTTCGGTTTATGTGGATCATTTTAATGGATTTGGTACTTATGGCAGTCTGACTACGGTGGTGATATTGATGCTCTGGTTTTATATGTTGATGTATATTCTGATGATCGGGGCACATATCAACCGCTATTTTGGACCGGTCTATAAATTTTTGTTCGGCTGGCTTGACAAGTCACGTGAAAGACACTAAAATAGCAAGTAGAATTTTTCAAATTTTCATAGGAAAAGCTTTGAAGGTGTCAGTAGGATATTATTTTCCGCAAGAGAGAGGGAATCATCGGCTGTAAGTTCCCTTCGGTTCAGATAGTTTTCCGAATTTCCCACCGGAGCTGCCTGTGCGAAACAATAGTAGTGCAGGACGTATCGGTACGTTACGCCGAAAGAAGCGTCTGTTGTCCTTGCAGAATAAGACAGCAATCACAACAGGAATCTGGGTGGTACCGCGGATATAATTCGTCCCATGTGTTAAGAAACACGTGGGATTTTTTGCGCGCATAAGAACACATGATGTACAAATAGCATAATAAACGCAGACGCGCTTGCGCTCCGCTCAAAACGCAACGGTACTAGGCTCGAAAATACCTCGCCAAGTGCCGGCGTTTTTCAAGGGTCTGCTTATCATTATGCTATTTGCACAATAATTACAGCATTGAAAAGAGTTTTGCAAATACCCGAAAAAATTTATTAATCAAAAAGGAGAGCCAGCAATGAAGGAGAAATTAGAACAGATCAAAGCGGAAGCGCTGCGGCAGATTGAGGCCAGCGATGCCTTGGAGAAACTGAATGAAGTCAGGGTCAATTATCTTGGCAAGAAAGGGGAATTGACGGCAGTATTAAAAGGCATGAAAGATGTGGCGCCGGAAGATAGGCCGAAGGTTGGACAGCTTGTCAATGAGACCAGGGAAGAGATTGAGAAAGTACTGGATGCTTCTGTCAAGAAGATGGAGAAGATGGTTCGGGAGGCAAAGATGAAGACGGAAGTGATTGACGTGACGCTGCCTGCCAGAAAAAACAATGTGGGACATAGACATCCCAATACCATCGCCTTAGAGGAAGTGGAGAGAATCTTCATCGGTATGGGATATGAAGTGGTGGAAGGTCCGGATGTGGAGAAAGATTATTATAACTTTGAAGCCCTGAATATTCCGGCGGATCATCCGGCGAAGGATGAACAGGATACCTTTTATATCACAGGGGATATTCTTTTAAGGACGCAGACTTCATCCACACAGGTTCATGAGATGGAGAAAGGAAAGCTGCCGATTCGTATGATTGCACCGGGTCGGGTATTCCGCTCCGATGAAGTGGATGCGACTCACTCCCCGTCCTTTCATCAGATTGAAGGGCTTGTCATTGATAAGAATATTACGTTTGCGGATTTAAAGGGAACACTGGCGGAGTTCGCAAAAGAACTTTTTGGGGAGAATACGAAAGTGAAATTCAGACCGCATCATTTTCCGTTCACGGAACCCAGCGCAGAAATGGATGTGACCTGTTTTAAATGTGGCGGCACAGGCTGTCGGTTCTGTAAGGGAGAAGGATGGATTGAGATTTTAGGCTGTGGTATGGTGCATCCTCATGTGTTGGAGATGAGCGGCATTGATCCGGAGCAGTATACGGGTTTTGCTTTCGGTGTGGGCCTGGAGCGTATTGCGCTGTTGAAGTATGAGATTGACGATATGAGGCTGCTGTATGAGAATGATATCCGCTTCTTAAAACAGTTTTAGTTTCATAGAAGTAACAGGATGTATGAGCATGCAATCTATAGCAGGAAGAAAGGAAAAGGGATTGAAGTATGAATACAGCATTATCATGGATTAAAGCATATGTACCGGATTTAGAGTGTACAGACCAGGAATATATGGACGCTATGACCTTGTCAGGCACTAAAGTAGAGGGATATACAAGGCTTGACAAGAATCTTGAGAAAATTGTAGTTGGACAGATTCAGAAAATAGAAAAACATCCCGATGCGGATAAACTGATTGTCTGTCAGGTTGATATCGGCGATGAAGTGATTCAGATTGTCACCGGAGCGCCCAATGTAAAGGAAGGCGATAAGGTACCGGTGGTCTTAGATGGTGGTAAAGTAGCGGGCGGACATGACGGCGGGCCGTTGCCGGAAGAGGGTATTAAGATCAAAGCAGGAAAACTGAGGGGTGTACCTTCCAACGGTATGATGTGTTCCATTGAGGAACTGGGTTCCAGCCGGGATATGTATCCGGAGGCGCCGGAGATGGGAATCTATATTTTTGAGGATGATGTACCCGTGGGAGCGGATGCGGTAGAATTACTGGGTCTTAGGGACACGGTATTTGAGTATGAAATCACTTCAAACCGTGTAGACTGTTACAGTGTGATCGGTATTGCAAGGGAAGCAGCGGCAACTTTCCGGAAACCGTTTATACTGCCTGAAGTTACGGTGAAAGGCAACGGCGAAAAGGTGGAAGACTATATCAGTGTGGAGGTACAGGATCCGGAGCTTTGTCCCAGATATTGTGCCAGAGTGTGTAAGAATATCAAGATTGCACCATCTCCTAAGTGGATGCAGAGACGTCTTGCGGCCAGTGGAATCCGACCGATTAATAATCTGGTAGACATCACCAATTATGTGATGGAAGAGTATGGCCAGCCCATGCATGCTTATGATTTGAGCACCATTGCAGGGCATAAGATTATCGTGCGCAGGGCAAAGGACGGGGACGTGTTCCAGACACTGGATGGCCAGGAAAGAGCTCTGGATTCGGAGGTGCTGATGATCTGCGATGCGCAGAAGGAGGTAGGGATTGCCGGCATTATGGGCGGTGAAAACTCCAAGATTACGGACGATGTGACAACGGTGCTGTTTGAGGCTGCTACTTTTAATGGCGCCAACATCCGCAAATCCGCCAAGCGCGTGGGACTGCGTACAGATGCTTCCGGCAAGTTTGAGAAAGGTCTGGATCCCCACAATGCGGAAGCGGCAATCAACAGAGCCTGTCAGCTGATCGAGGAGTTTGGCTGCGGCGAAGTGGTGGACGGCATGGTGGACGTGCGGGGTGAAATGAAGGAGAAAGTGGTTCTGCCTTTTGAGCCGGAACGTTACAACAGGCTTCTTGGCACCCAGGTGTCCAGAGAGGAAATGCTTGCTATTTTCAAGATGATAGAAGTGGAGTATGATGAGGCATCCAATAACCTGACTATACCTACTTTCCGTCAGGATATCTTAAGACAGTGCGATATTGCGGAGGAAGTGGCAAGATTTTACGGTTATGATAAGATTCCCACCACTCTGCCCACCGGAGAAGCGACTACGGGCAAACTGCCTTTTAAATTAAGAATCGAGCAGAAGGCGAGGGATATCGCTGAGTACTGCGGTTTTTCCCAGGGGATGTGTTACTCTTTCGAGAGCCCCAAGGTGTTTGACAAACTGCTGCTTGCTGCGGACGATCCGGCCAGAGCGGCGATTACCATTGCCAATCCGTTAGGAGAGGACTTCTCTATTATGCGGACAATATCTTTAAACGGTATGCTCACAAGCCTTGCTACCAATTATAACAGACGAAATAAGGAAGTACGGCTCTATGAGCTGGGGAATATTTATCTGCCTAAGGCACTGCCCCTTACAGAACTGCCGGAGGAGAGAATGGCGTTTACGCTGGGCATGTACGGCGACGGTGATTTCTTTACCATGAAGGGTGTCGTGGAAGAATTCTTTGACAGTATCGGCATGAGAAAGAAAGCTGTCTATGATCCTGACGCAGGGAGAAATTATCTGCATCCGGGCAGGCAGGCCAATATTATTTATGAGGGGACCTTAGTGGGATTTTTGGGTGAGGTACATCCGGAAGTCTGTGATAATTATGATATGAAGACAAGGGCCTATGTGGCGGTGCTTGATATGCCGGCGATTCTTCCCTTGGCTACCTTCGACCGCAAGTACGAGGGAATCGCCAAGTATCCGGCGGTGCTTCGGGATATCAGTATGGTAGTACCCAAGGAGATCAGGGCCGGTCAGATTGAATCGGTGATTGTACAGAGAGGCGGCAAAATTTTAGAGGATTATCAGCTCTTTGATATCTACGAAGGAGATCAGATCAAGGAAGGTTATAAGTCCATCGCTTACTCCATCACGTTCCGGGCCAAAGACAGGACGTTGGAAGAGGCGGATGTGACGGCTGCCATGAAAAAGATATTAAACGGACTGGAAAGTATGGGAATCGAACTGAGAAGCTGATCTGGACAAAACAGACAGCAGAAAGATGGAGGTTATTATGGAACAGAAAAACACTTGGGAAACTTATAATGCAAAACAGCTTAAGGAAGTGGACAGCTTTGCCAGAGAGTATATGGATTTTTTGGATAACGGCAAGACTGAAAGAGAGTGCATCGACCAGATTGTCAATATGGCGGAAAGTGCAGGATATCAGGAACTGGAGGCACTTGTCAAGGCGGGGAAAAAGCTGAAAGCCGGTGACAAGGTATATGCCGTGTGGATGAATAAATCCATTGTGCTTTTCCAGATTGGTGTAAAAAAGATGGCGGAGGGCATGAACATTCTCGGTGCCCATATTGATTCGCCCCGTCTGGATGTGAAACAGAATCCGATGTATGAGGAAGGCGGTTTTGCTTATCTGGACACCCATTATTACGGAGGGGTCAAAAAGTATCAGTGGGTGACGATCCCTCTTGCCATCCACGGCGTGGTGGTTAAGAAAGACGGTGAGACTGTGGAGGTAAACGTGGGTGACAATGAGGACGATCCGGTATTCTTTATATCAGATCTGCTCATTCATCTGGCCCAGGAGCAGCTTGAGAAAAAGGCAAACAAGGTAATCGAGGGAGAGGCTTTGGATATCATTATCGGCAATAAGCCGCTTACGATCGACAAGAAGAAAAAGGCGGAGAACGCAGAGGAGAAGGCGGAGAAGGACGCCGTGAAGAAGGGCATCCTGGATATCTTACAGAAGAGTTACGGTATTGAAGAGGAAGATTTTATCTCTGCGGAACTGGAGGTGGTGCCTGCGGGGAAAGCGAGAGAGGCTGGGTTTGACCGGAGCATGATCTTGGCCTATGGACAGGATGACCGTGTATGCGCTTTTTCCTCCCTGAAGGCAATGCTGGAAGTGGGCAAGACAGAACGGACAGCCTGCTGTATTCTGGTGGATAAAGAAGAAATCGGAAGCGTTGGTGCTACCGGTATGCAGTCAAGGTTTTTTGAGAACGCAGTGGCGGAAGTGCTGAACCTTATGGGAGAGTATAGTGAACTGGATCTGCGCAGATGTCTTGCACGCTCCTGTATGCTTTCTTCCGATGTGAGCAGTGCCTTTGATCCGAGTTATGCTTCCAGTTTTGACAAGAAGAATGTGGCTTATCTGGGCGGCGGTATGGTATTTAACAAGTTTACCGGTTCTCGCGGCAAGTCCGGTTCCAATGATGCCAATGCAGAGTATCTGGGGCATATCCGGGCGGTCTTTGAGAAGGAAAAGGTGAATTTCCAGACGGCGGAACTTGGCAAAGTGGATCTGGGCGGCGGAGGAACCATTGCCTATATCCTGGCACTTTATGGCATGAATGTGATCGACAGCGGCGTGGCAGTACTGAATATGCATGCACCCTGGGAGGCTACCAGCAAGGCGGATGTGTATGAGACCAAGCGCGGGTATGTGGCATTTCTTCAGAACGTAGATCTGTGAGTTGCCAGAAAGTAATGATATCATCAGAATGTATCATATTTCGGAATGAGTGTAAACATGACAGAGTTAAAAAAATCTGATTTTTATTTTGAACTGCCGGAAGAATTGATTGCTCAGGATCCGCTTGCGGATCGTTCGGCGTCCAGGCTTCTTGTGCTGGATAAGACAACGGGGCAGACAGAACACCGTGTATTTAGAGAAATTATAGATTATTTAAGGCCAGGCGATTGTCTGGTCTTAAATAACACAAAGGTACTGCCGGCCAGACTCATGGGAGTCAAGGAGGATACCGGTGCCGTTATTGAGGTGCTGCTTCTCAAAAGAAAAGAAAACGATGTGTGGGAGACACTGGTGAAACCCGGGAAGAAGGCGAGGCCAGGTACCAGACTTCTGTTCGGAGATGGGTGTCTGCGGGCGGAAGTTTTGGAAGTGGTGGAAGAAGGTAACCGGCTCATTCAATTTACCTACGAAGGAATTTTTGAGGAGATTCTGGACCGCCTGGGTGAGATGCCCCTGCCGCCCTATATTACCCATAAACTGGAGGATAAGAACCGTTATCAGACTGTGTATGCGAAATACGAGGGTTCGGCGGCTGCGCCTACGGCGGGATTACACTTTACGGATCAGCTGCTTTCCCAGATTGCGGACAAAGGCGTGGAGATTGCTTATGTGACACTCCATGTGGGACTTGGCACTTTCCGCCCGGTAAAAGTAGAGAACCTTTTGGAACATCATATGCACTCTGAATATTATGAAGTGACCAAAGAGGCGGCGGATAAGATTAATGGGGTGAAGGCGTCCGGCGGACGAATCATCTGCGTGGGTACCACCAGCTGCAGGACAGTGGAAAGTGCGGCCGATGATAGCGGCATGGTGCGGCCGGGATGTGGTAACACGGAGATATTTATTTATCCGGGATATCAATTTAAAGTATTGGACTGTCTGATCACCAACTTTCATCTGCCAGAGTCTACGCTGGTGATGCTGGTCAGCGCCCTGGCGGGCAGGGAGAATGTGCTTGCCGCCTATCAGGAGGCTATCAGCAAGCGATATCGTTTTTTTAGTTTTGGGGATGCTATGTTTATAGCAGACAACCATGTTGAGTCATAAAAGGATGTGAAAGTATCATGGAGATTTTCTATGTGGAAGACGATGAGGATATCGCTCGTTCTACGAAGATATATCTTGAGAATCAGGGCTGTCAGGTATCGATTTTTACAACAATACGCGAGGCAAAGACAGCCTTGCTTGCATGCTGTCCTTCTCTGGTACTGATTGACTGGAATATGCCGGACGGACACGGTAGTACCTTGTGCCGGTGGATTCGGGAGAACAGAAAGAAGCTGCCGGTGATTTTTTTGACCGTGCGCGGAGATTCCAGGGATATTGTGGATGGGTTTTCCTGCGGCGCGGATGACTATGTGGTAAAACCCTTTGCATTTGAGATTCTGTTTTCCCGGATTCAGGCTGTGGTCAGAAGGACGGGAGATACTTCGGTAAGATATCTGTCCTGTGACGGCATCCTGTTAGACAGGGAAAGCATGCATGTCACGTATGGGGAGGAAGAGGTACTGTTAAGTCCGTCGGAGTACCGCCTGCTTTTACTGCTTTTAGAAAATAAAGGCAGGACGTTGAAACGGGAACAGATTTTAGAGTCTTTGTGGGATGCGGACGGCAATTTTGTCAACGACAATACGCTCACAGTGACTTTAAAGCGTTTGCGGGAGAAGCTGCATCAGCCTGCCTGTATCAAAACGGTCAGAAGTATTGGTTATCGGATGGAGGAGACGGTATGCAGGATAGAAAACAGATAGGAATTTTATTAGGAGCTGTATTGTCCGTCAGTTTGCTGACGGCTTTTTTTACGGCATTGTTTATGGCATTGTCATGGAAGGCTGTATCCGGGAGAATGTTACTTTGTATGGCGGCCGGATTTGGCGCGGCAGGCACCTGGTTTGTGGGTACGTTTGTGGGGATGAAGCATTTATCCGATCGAAGGATACGGAAGCTGACGGACTATCTGGAACAGATCAATCTGGGAAAAGCCGGCGTACTCATGCCTTCTGGAGAAGATGAACTGTCGAAACTCCAGGATGAGATCTATAAGACGGTGACCATGCTGTATCAGACCAGGGATGAGGCGCTCGTGACAAAGCAACATTATGCGGAGAATCTTTTTAACATCGCCCATCAGATTAAGACGCCCATCACGGCTATTTCCCTGGCAGTACAAAGGCAACAGGATCAGGAACAGGCCGGCCAGATTGATCGGCAGCTTTCGCGGCTGACCCATTTGGAAGAGGCGCTGCTTTTGCTGTCCAGGATGGATGCGGGAACCCTTACCTTCAAGAGAGAAAAGGTGGATGTATTTACACTTTTAATGATGGCGGCGGATAATTTACAGGATCTTTTCACAAAGGCACAGGTGGAGATGATCATACCGGAGTCAGGGGAGATGACTATCTGCGTGGACTTTGACTGGACCATGGAAGCAGTAATGAACCTCCTTAAGAACTGCATGGAACATACGCCGCAGGGCGGTGGAGTGTACTGCCAGTATGAACAGAATCCAATCTATACGCAAATCCTGATATGGGATACCGGGGAAGGGTTTGCCAGAGAGGATCTTTCCCATCTGTTTGAACGGTTTTACCGGGGACAAAATGCGGCTGCGGGCGGCATAGGAATCGGGCTTGCCCTGGCAAAAGAAATTATTGAGAATCAAAACGGCACCATCCGGGCCGAAAACCGGATAGAGGGCGGGGCCTGTTTCACCATCCGTTTCTACTGTCACTGAGTTGTCACTTTGCATTGCTATACTGAAAGCAGCAGGAAGACAGAAGCGTTGGTGTCCATTGGGATACCGGATAGCGTTAAAATGTCCCGGGGCGGAAAGGGAAAAGGTGACAAGATGGAAATATTAAGATGTGAAGGGGTACGCAAAGTATATGGCAGCGGAGAAAATCAGGTGACGGCATTGAACGGCATCGATTTGTCTGTGGAGGCAGGGGAATTTGTATCCATTGTGGGGGCATCCGGATCCGGAAAGTCAACGCTGTTACACATTCTCGGCAGTGTGGATCAGCCTTCGGAGGGAAAAGTTCTGATAGAAGGCATGGATATTGCATCTCTTACGCAAAAACAGGCAGCCATTTTTCGGAGGAGAAAGGTTGGTATTATTTATCAGTTTTACAATCTGATTCCCACCCTTACGGTTGAGAAGAATATTCAGATGCCTCTTCTTTTGGATAAAAAGAAAGTGAATGAGGAATACTTTGGGCAAATTGTAACTTCTTTGGGCATTGCCGATAAGTTAAAGGCACTTCCCAGTCAGTTGTCAGGCGGCCAGCAGCAGCGGGTGGCCATTGCCAGGGCATTGATTTACCGTCCGGCCCTTCTTTTGGCGGATGAACCCACAGGCAATCTGGATCAGCGCAATTCCAAAGAGATTATGGATATGCTTAAGCTTTCCAACCGTAGTCTGAAACAGACAATCCTGCTGATCACCCACGATGAGAAGGCAGCCCTTATGGCGGACCGTATTGTGACTATAGAGGACGGCCGTATCGTCAGCGATGCCAAAAGGAGGTGAGAGGGATGTGGAAAGCATATGCAAAGGAATATATCAGGCAGAATCGGGCAATCTGTTCCTCTGTCATGGCGGCTGCCTTGATTGCCGCGCTGTTTTTATCTTTTTTATGCGGTCTTTTTTATAATTTCTGGCGGGATGATATTGCCGGTGTGGTGGAAGAGGAGGGTTCCTGGCACGGGAGACTGACCGGGATGTTCGGGGAAGAGGATCTTTCCCGGATCGGTACATTTGACCATGTGCAACGGGTATCTGTGAATGAGGAACTGTCAGAAGAGGAGGAGATGGTTGTAGATATCGTCTTTGATCCTGTGTGGGCAGTCAGGAAAGATATGCCGTCCATTGCGGCGGCACTGGGGCTTGAAGAAGATGCTGTTTCCTATCATTTTCAACTGCTGTCGCTGTATTTTGTGCGGATTCCGGGGGACGAATATCCCAGACTTGTGATGCCTTTTTATCTGGCAATTATTGTGGCTGTCGCTATCTCTATGGTGCTGGTCATTTACAATGCTTTTGCATTTACCATGAATACAAGGGTGCATCAGTTCGGAATCTTTGCCAGTGTGGGAGCTACGCCGGCGCAGATCCGGGTCTGTCTTTTGCAGGAAGCTTTCCGGATGACGATGATACCTTTGCTTAGCGGTATATTATTGGGTGTGATTCTTTGCCGGTGTGTCTTTGGGGCCATCATAAGGATGACGGAACAGATCGTGGGAGGACGAAGCGCGGTGTTCGCATATCCGCCTGCCCTATTGGCCATCACCTTTGTAATAGCAGCGGCAGCCGTGTTTGCGGCGGACTGGATGCCGGCGAGAAAAATGAGCCGGATGACGCCTTTGGAGGCAATTTGTGGAAACGGAGAAATGCAGCTGACGAAAAGGAAACATTCTCCAATCCTGTCGTTTTTGTTCGGTATAGAAGGGGAACTGGCAGGAAATTTCCTGAAGGCGCAGAAAAAAGCGTTTCGGACTACAAACTTGTCACTTAGTCTGTCTTTTATGGGATTTATGTTGGTGCAGTGTTTCTTTACCCTGTCGGATATCAGTACGGAAGAGACTTATTTTGCCAGATACCAGGATGTATGGGATATCATGGTGACTGTGCCGGATACCGGGATAGGAGAGATACAGACAAAGGATGTGCAGGCACTGCGGGCCTTGTCCGGGATAAAAGATGTGGCTGTGTATCAGAAAGCAGAGGCAGTCTGTCAGGTGCCGGAGACATGGCTGAGCAAAGAAGTGACGGCGCTTGGAGGGCTGGAGGTTCTGACAGACGGCCAGGTGTTGCCAACAGAGGGAGTTTTGACGGTCAAAGCGCCTGTTGTGGTGTTGGATGATGAAAGTTTCAGGCAGTACTGCGGACAGATTGGCAGAGAGGAAGCAGCCGTTTATGCAGAGGCGAAAGGAGCAGGAGAGACTGTAAAAGGTGTTGTTGTGATCAATTGTGTGTGGGACAGCCTGCACAGTCATTTTCGGAACCGGTCATATGTTCCTTTTGTACAGGAAAATCAGGATACCGTTATTCTGTGTGAAGCAGGACAGGGCGGAAACATGGCGGAGATTCCCATATCGGCTTACGGGGAGGAGGCGCCGCTTCTGCGGGAGGAATATGAAGATTATGCTCTGGTACAGATCATGCCGCAGTCTTTTTGGGGGCAGATCAAAGAACAGATCGGCGGGGCAGAGCGGGATACTTATATCCGGATTCTGGCAGAAGACAGAACATCGCCTGCACGGCTGACGCAGCTTGAAAAGGATGTAAGACAGATGCTTGGAGCATCTTACAGTATAGAGAGCGAGAACCGATTGGCGCAAAAGACCAGAAACGATGAGATGATAGCCGGCTATAAGTTCGTGCTGGGCGGGTTCTGCGTTCTGTTAGCAATCATCGGCATTGCCAATGTGTTCTCCAACACCCTGGGGTTTTTGCGTTTGAGAAAGAGAGAAGTGGTCCGTTATCTGTCAGTGGGCGTTACGCCTTGCGGCGTGGGCAAAATATTTGCGCTGGAGGCTTTGGTGACCGCCGGGCGGCCGGTGCTGATTACGCTGCCGTTGGTTACTGTTTTGCTGGGAATGATGATCAAGGCCAGTTATCTGAATCCTATGGTGTTTATCAAAAGAGCGCCGATTGGTCAGATTCTGCTGTTTGTTGTGCTGATTTTTGGTTTTGTGGCGCTTGCCTATTATCTTGGCGGAAAGAAGGTGCTTCGTAACAATATTTCCGAGGTGCTGCGGGATGATGTAGTATAATATAGTATTCTTTCTCGGCGAAAAAAAGGTGTTGACTTTGGTACGAAATCGTACTATGATGCAATAAGTACGATTTCGTACCAATAAATATGTATGCTGAGAAAGGAGCATGATAAATATGATTTCTGATGGGGTTCAGCGGTTTAATCACATGATTGGCGAAATAGAAGCAGTGTACCATGAAATTGCATGGAAACAGGGACTTTCGGACAGTGTTTTTGAAATCCTTTATACGATCTGCAACTATGGAGACTGCTGTATGCTTAAGGATATCTGCCGCAACAGCGGACTGAGTAAACAGACCATCAATTCTGCCCTGCGTAAGCTGGAGAAAGAGGGTATGGTTTATTTAGAATTGGCTGATGCCAGACATAAAATGGTGTATCTGACAGAGGAGGGAAAATGTCTGGCCAAACGGACGGCGGGAACGGTGATTGCTGCCGAAAATGAAATATTGGCCTCCTGGAAGCAAGAAGATGTGGAGACATATCTTTCGCTGACAAGGCGGTATTTACTGGCATTTCAGGAAAAAGCAAGAAACCTGCCGGGCGCGTCGGAAGGGAGGCAGTCATGGTGATACAATTATCAGATCATTTCAATTATTCCCGCCTGCTGCGCTATACGGCTCCTTCCATTATAATGATGGTATTTACGTCTATTTACGGCGTTGTGGACGGTTTTTTTGTATCGAACTTTGCAGGAAAAACGCCTTTTGCAGCGGTGAATTTTATTTACCCTTTTCTGATGATCCTGGGCAGTGTGGGCTTTATGTTCGGTACAGGCGGCAGTGCGCTGATTGCCTTGACTTTCGGGATGGGAGATAAGAAAAAAGCCAATGAAGTATTTTCCCTGGTAGTCTATACGGCGGCGGTCTGCGGTCTGGTGCTTTCCCTGCTTGGCTTTCTGCTTGTCCGTCCGGTGGCTGTGCTGATGGGAGCGGAAGGCCGGCTGTTACAGGATAGTGTCAGCTATGCCGGAATCTGTCTTCTTGCACTGCCTTTTTTTATTCTGCAATACGAGTTCCAGTGTCTGTTTGCAACGGCGGAAAAACCGAAATTTGGATTGTATGTGACGGTGGCATCTGGGGTTACCAACATTATTCTGGATGCTTTGTTTGTGGCGGTATTCCATTGGGGGTTAGAAGGTGCGGCAGCGGCCACGGCGTTAAGCCAGCTGGTGGGCGGCGTAATTCCGCTTCTGTATTTCGGACGTAAAAATTCCAGTCTGCTGCAGCTGGTGAAGTGTAAGTTTGATGCACATGCCCTGTGGAAGACTTGTACCAATGGTTCCTCCGAGCTGATGAGTAATATCTCCATGTCATTTGTGAGCATGCTCTATAACGTGCAGTTGATGAAATATGCGGGGGAAAACGGGATTGCCGCCTATGGCGTTCTGATGTATGTGAGCATGATTTTCCAGGCGGTCTTTATCGGCTATGCGGTTGGTGTTGCGCCGGTGGTCGGATATCATCATGGTGCCGATCATCATGAGGAATTAAAGGGACTGTTGCAAAGAAATATTTTGGTGATTGCGGTGTTTTCTGTGTTGATGTTTGTGGCCGGACAGTTATTGGGGAAGCCGCTTTCCCTGTTGTTTGTGGGATATGACAAAGAACTTTTGCAGATTACTGCCCATGCTTTTATGATATTTTCTTTTTCTTTTTTATTCTCGGGATTTGCGATAATGGGCTCTTCTTTTTTTTCGGCTCTAAACGACGGGCTGACATCGGCGCTGATTTCTTTTCTGCGGACATTGGTGTTCCAGTGTATGGCAGTGCTGATTTTCCCGCTTTTTTGGGAAATAGACGGCATATGGCTCTCCATTGTGGCGGCGGAAATCATGGCAGTCACAGTGACGGTGTTATTTTTGATCGGGAAGAGAAAACGATATCATTATTAATGATTTCTTTACAAAAAAGAATAAATGGGGTAGGATAGAAAGGAAATGTGGAGACCGCTGAACAGATGGTTGGATACGCGGTGAGATTGCATAAGAGGATGGTATGGGACATGGAAGAAAGAAGAAAGAGCAGACGGTTGGAGCTGACTTCCAGATTACTGGTCAAGAGACTGGACCAGAACGGAGAGGCCGAAGAAGTCAATATTGATGTGATGGATGTATCCAAGAGCGGCGTTGGTTTTATCTGCGGAGAACCGCTTGATATTGGTTCTGTGTACGAGGTGTATCTGACAATCTGGACGAAGGAAGTATTACATGCATTTATAGAGGTTGTCCGTATGGAAAGAAGAGGGGATGGCGGCTTTTTTTACGGTGCCATTTTTATTGGGATGACAGAGACAGAGGCTGGCAGGATTGAGACCTACAGCACCATAGCAACTATGAATGGATAGAGAGAAAGTATTGCAATGAAGGGAAAGAAAAATAAAAATATCGGCCTGGAGATTGTTGTGATCACGGCCTCGTTTCTGGGGCTGTTGATGCTTTTGTATTTTGTAATGATCGTATCGTTTCAAAACGGGGCCGTTTCATCGGATATGACAAGCAGACTTGCCGGGCAGATTGCCCGGCGTATTTTTACAAATCCTACCCAGGATCAGATTATGACAACGGCCTTGATGATACGTTATGGAGCGCATCTTTTGCTGTTTTTTGTAGTGGGACTGGTGACTACTTTTGTCAGTATGGTGATATGCCGCAGATATTATCGAATCCTTGGGGTGATAGGCGCAGGTGCAGTGTGTTATCTTTTGGCTTATTATACTGAATATTATAAACAGTTTGTGGAAGGCAGACATTTTAACCAGTCCGATGCGACGCTCAATTGGTATGGGAGCGTGGCGGGTATTCTATGTATGGTGGGTTCCTATTTTTTAAACCGGCTGCTAGTGAAGCTTACATGACAGGTGAAATCTTGTCCGGACTCCTCGTGGGAAAATTCAGCGTGTATGAATCCGGTAATTATGTTCTGTCAGGATTCTGACGGCCGCTTTCTTGGCTTCCTTGTCATAAAACTCGATGCGCAGGGCGCCTTCCGCCAGTTCTCGGTTATGATTGATGCCGATATTCTTGATGCTTACCTGGTGTTTGGCCAGAAGGGCAGCTAATGTGGCGATGGCGCCAGGTTTGTCCGCGATATCTACGGTGAGGACATATTCTGCCTTGATGGGTCCGTTGGAACTGTTGGTAAAGGAATCCCGGTAAGTACGTGCAGAATCGAAGAAACGGTAGAGCGCATCCCCATTCCGGTTGTCTATACAGGCAGACAGTTCAGTGAGATACTGTATGTATGCATTTAGCAGGCCGGAGATATTCTCCGTGTTGGTCATACAGATCTGCTGCCACATGGCAGGAGAGGAGGAAGCAATCCGGGTGATATCTTTAAAACCGCCTGCTGCGATCATTTTCATGATACCCTCTTCGGAATCGCAGCTTTTGATCAGATTGACTAAGGAAGCGGCAATCACATGGGGCAGATGGGAGATAGCGGCGGTTACATAGTCGTGTTGTTCATATGACAGTATCAGAGGAATGGCGCCGATGGAGGAGACTAAATCCTGGTAGGCCGTCACCTTTTCCCTGGGAACTGTCTCGGAAGGAGTCAGGATATAGTAAGCATTTTCCAATAAAGACGCCTTGGAATTCTGGTAACCGAACCGTTCGGAGCCGGCCATGGGATGACCGCCGATGAACTGGGACTGTAGATGAAGCGCCTCAATCTGGCGGTGAATTCCGGTTTTGACACTTCCCACATCTGTGAGAATGGTGTCGGGGGAAAGATAAGGTCTTAAAGCGAGAAGATTTTCGTCATTGTGTGTAACCGGTGCACATAAGAATAAATAGTCACAGTCATGAAAGGAGTCATCAATAGCCGGGCAGATCTGATCGATGATCTGTTCTTTACAGGCCAGTTCCAGGGAGTTGGTATTGATATCATATGCGATCAGCCGGGACGTTGGGATACAGCTTTTGACAGCTTTGGCGATAGAACCGCCGATCAGTCCCAGACCGATAAAACCACAGGTCAGAGTGCTCATTTGCGTATTTACCTTTCTTACAGTTTCCGGATAAATCCGTTTCTACTATAGCATTTAAAAATGGGAAAAGCAAGGATTGCAAAACCAAAGCAAAATCCATAAATGTTATTGAAATTGTTGATAAAATTTAGTAAAATATAAATGCAATTTGATTTTGCAGGCGGAGTAGTGTGATAAGTTTCCGCCGGTTATGACAGAATAACAGAATTGGAGGATTACAAGACATGAATGTTTACACAACGGATAAGATTCGTAATGTGGTTCTGCTGGGGCATGGGGGCTGCGGCAAGACCAGTCTGGTGGAGGCGATGGCTTACCTGTCCGGCATCACATCCAGAATGGGAAAGGTTGCTGACGGGAACACCGTAAGTGATTTTGGTAAGGAGGAACAGAAACGCCAGATATCCATTACCACTTCTGTTGTTCCCATCGAGTGGGAGGGCGTGAAGATCAACGTGTTAGACTCTCCCGGTTTCTTTGATTTTGTGGGCGAAGTAGAGGAAGCGGTCAGCGCTGCGGATGCGGCAGTCATCGTGGTATCTGGTAAAGCCGGTGTGGAAGTGGGCACGGAGAAGGCATGGGAGATTTGTGATAAGTACAAACTCCCCAGATTTGTGTTCGTGACAGATATGGATATTGACAATGCATCTTTCAGACAGGTCGTAGAAAATATGACTGAGAAGTATGGTAAGAAGATGGCACCGTTCCATCTGCCCATTCGTGAGAACGAGAAGTTTGTGGGATATATCAATGTCATTACCGAACAGGCATACCGTTGGGAAGGCAAGGAAGTTGTGGAATGTGAAATGCCGGAGTACAGCAAGGCGAATCTGCAGCTGTGCCGTGATACATTGATGGAAGCGGTGGCAGAGACAAGCGAAGATCTGATGGAACGTTATTTTAATGGCGATACCTTCTCGGAAGCGGAAATCCGTGCGGCTCTTCGTACTAACGTGATGGACGGCAGTATCGTGCCTATGTCCATGGGTTCTAACGTACTCTGTCAGGGTATCTTTACACTGCTTGACGATATCGTTAAGTATATGCCAAGCCCGGAGAACAGAGAGCTGGCGGGGATTGATTTAAAGAGCAACGAGATATTCCAGGCAAATTATGATTTCTCGAAGCCTAAGTCTGCTTATATCTTTAAGACTATCGTGGATCCTTTTATCGGTAAATACTCTTTGATCAAGGTATGCTCCGGTGTAATCAAGAGTGATGACGTTATTTATAACGATGAGAAGGAAGTGGAAGAGAAGATTAGCAAACTTTATGTGATGCAGGGAAATAAGCCTATCGAAGTCAAAGAACTTCATGCAGGCGATATCGGTGCGATCGCGAAACTGACGGCGGCCAGAACCGGCAATACCCTTTCTACCAAAGCCAGAATCATCCGTTATGGCAAGACAGAGATTTCTACGCCTTATACATACAAACGGTATCGGGCAAAGAATAAGGGAGATGTGGATAAAGTATCCCAGGCATTGCAGAAGATGAGACATGAGGATCAGACCTTGTGGGTTGTCAATGACGGGGAAAACAAGCAGACATTGCTGTACGGTATGGGAGACCTGCATCTGGAAGTGGTTGCCAGCCGCCTGTTAAATGAATACAAGGTAGAGATTGAACTGACAGATCCGAAGATTGCTTATCGTGAGACCATCAAGAAGAAATCTGATGTGGAATACAAATATAAGAAACAGTCCGGCGGACATGGACAGTACGGCCATGTAAAGATGCGTTTTGAGGCATCCGGAGATCTGGAAAGCGCTTATGTCTTTGAACAGGAAGTGGTCGGCGGTGCCGTACCGAAGAACTATTTCCCGGCGGTAGAGAAGGGATTGCAGGATTCCGTGACTGCAGGGCCTTTGGCAGCCTATCCGGTAGTGGGTGTGAAAGCGGTTCTTTATGACGGTTCCTATCATCCGGTAGACTCTTCCGAGATGGCCTTTAAGATGGCGACCATCCAGGCTTTCAAGAAAGGATTTATGGAGGCGGGACCGGTGCTTTTGGAGCCCATTGCCAACTTGCAGGTAACTGTGCCAGATTCCTATACCGGAGACGTTATGGGTGATCTCAATAAGAGAAGAGGCCGTGTGCTGGGTATGAATCCGGCAGGCGATGGCAAGACTGTGGTAGAGGCGGATATCCCGATGGCCAGTCTGAACGGTTACTGCACCGATCTTCGTTCCATGACAGGCGGACGCGGTACATACAAATATGAGTTTGTAAGGTATGAGCAGGCGCCCAGCGATGTACAGGAGAAGGAAGTGGCGGCCAGAGCGAAGGCAGTTGCAGAAGCAAATGCAGATGCATAGTGTGAGAAGAACTTCTAGCCACTCGCAGCAAGGGCTGCTTCGCGGAGAAGTTCTAGGAGTTAGAGTGAAGTTGTGTAGGGAGGGGCTAAGTGCCTCTCCCTTTTTATGAAATAGCAGAAATTTTCTTTTCAACAGCTTCATGAAATGATAAGATAGGATAGAATAGAAACAGGGAAAAGATTGTTTGGCAAGGAGGATATTTTCATGGCAATCAATGATTACGCAGCAGCATTAAAACAGGGACGGCGCAGTTACCGGGCGGCGCTCGCTAAGGGAGAATATCCTTATCTTCCGGTATTGGATGAAATGATATCTTATACGGAAGTAGCATCCTTTGAGAATCTGGGAATTATGGATATTCCGTTATCTAAGATTGTAGGAACCAAGACTGTGGGAAGGTCTAATGCCTTTGCTAATAATTTCATGCCGCTTCTCCCGGAGGAGTCGGAGTTTGGGAATAAATGGGCGGCTGTATACAATCATCAGATTAATGATGGAATTAACGACCCCATTATTGCATTTGAATTTATGAATCAGTTTTATGTGCAGGAGGGCAATAAAAGGGTCAGTGTCATGAAGTATCTGAAAACTTACAGTCTTGCTGCAAGCGTTACCCGTGTGATACCCAAAAAATCAGAGGAAACCCGTCTGTATTATGAATTTCTGGATTTTTATGAAGTATCTCACAGCTATGACGTCTGCTTTTATAAAGAGGGAAGTTATCAGAAGCTTTTAAAATATATGGGCAAGAAGGAGGGGGAAGTCTTCAGCGATGACGACAGAATGAATCTACATTCCGCCTGTTATAATTTTGAACTTGCCTTCCATAAGGCCAATGGAGAAAAGCTGGATATCAATGTTTCTGATGCGTTTCTGATTTACGTGGGTATTTACGGTTATCAGAAAGTGGTATCCCAGACGGAACAGGAGATGAGCCGCGCTCTTTTGAAAATGTGGACAGAGATTACGCTGGCAGATCAGGGCAGCCAGGTAGAACTGGTGCAGAATCCGGAGAATGTCAAAGCGACTCTGCTTAATAAATTGATTCCTCTGGGGATTCCGGATTCCCTGAAAATTGCATTTATTTATACAAAGACCACAGAAACTTCCAGTTGGGCATATGCCCACGAATTAGGCCGGCTGTATTTGGAACAGGTATTTGCGGGTAAAATAGAAACGATGGCCTTTGAGAACGCGGATACGGAGGCGGAAGTGGAGAAGGCCATAGATCAGGCGGTGGAAACCGGCTGCGAATTGATTTTTACAACGGCGACACAGATGATAAATCAGAGCGTACGTTCCGCAATCCAGTATCCGAAAGTAAAAATATATAATTGTTCTATTATGATGTCCTATTCTTCTATCTGCACATACTATGCAAGAATGTATGAATCAAAGTTTTTGATGGGGGCTATTGCGGCAGCGCTGTCTCGGACAGACAGACTGGGGTATCTGGCGGATTATCCCATTTATGGTACGCTCGCCAATATCAATGCGTTTGCGTTAGGGGCTAAAATGATCAATCCTTATGTGAAGATACATCTGGAGTGGACAAAAGTGAAAGAAAATGACGCCAGGGAAAGACTGAAGCAGGAGGGTATAGTGTTCGTGTCCGACAGTGATATGATCACGCCCAAGAACGCTTCCCGGGAATATGGGCTTTATGCCAAAAAAGAGGATGGAACGCTGGAGAATCTGGCGACTCCTATCTGGGACTGGGGGAAATTTTACGAGAGAATCATCAAAAATATATTCAGCGGCGGCAGTACAGAATCGGATGCGCAGAAAGGAAAAAAGGCGGTGAATTACTGGTGGGGAATGTCGGCGGATGTGATTGATGTCATCTGTTCTAAGTCTATGCCAAGCGGTACGGCAGGGCTTATTGAGCTTTTGAAGTCTTCTATTCGCAGCGGAGCGTTCCAACCGTTTTGCGGGCCGATTTATTCTCAGAACGGCGTTTTACAGTGTGAGAAGGGCGAAAGCCTGGGTGCAGATGAGATCATCACCATGGACTGGCTTGCGGAGAATGTGATCGGAAGGATTCCTGAGGTGGATGAACTGACAGAGGAAGCTCAAAAGCTTGTAGAATTTCAGGGAATTAAAGTAGATGAATCTGGTACGGAGAAAAATACGGTTAAAAATGGACAATCGGATGCTGCCGGAGGACAGGAATGAAAATCTTAGTGCTTGCCGATCGAAAATCTAAATATTTATATGATTTCTATGAACCGGACAAACTCAAAGATATTGACCTTATCATTTCCTGCGGAGACCTGCCGGCATCTTATCTGTCGTTTTTTGTCACTCTTTGTAATGTGCCTTTGCTTTACGTCAGAGGCAACCACGATGATAAATACGCGACTGCACCGCCGGAGGGATGTATCTGTATTGAAGATGATATCTATGTGTATCAGGGGATCCGTATTCTGGGACTTGGCGGTTCCATGGAGTATATCCCCGGGGCGGACAACCAGTATACGGAACGGAAGATGAGAAGAAGGCTTTGGAGACTGCAATATAAATTGTGGAGGCGTAAAGGATTTGATATTCTGGTGACTCATGCGCCGGCTTATCAGATTAATGACTTGGAAGATCTGCCGCACCGCGGGTTCGCGGTTTTCCGGGAATTGATGGAGAAATATAAACCAAAGTTTTTCTTTCACGGGCATGTACATGCCAATTACAGCAGAAAATTCAAAAGGATAGATAACTATGGAGAAACGACCATAGTGAATGGGTTTGAATATTATATTGTGGAATACCAGGAGGAGATAAAGGAATCTGCTTCTTCTTTGGTATGAAAAATATAAATTCTTTTCACGGTTTGATATTTGGCCAACAGTTCATAGATTTGTGGTGTCTCTTAGCTTTCTTGCAAAAGTGCTCTTCCCGGCTCCGGGACTTCCAATCACGATAGCTTTTAACATAGGATTCTTCTTTTCATATTTATCCAAATTCCAGCAGATATATAATAGGATGTCAGAAGTTACTGCGCTGTCTTTGTATGTAGATTTGTAAAAAAGACTTGCTCGTGACGTTACGTCATGAGTTATGCTGTGATAAAAGGAGGAAATGATAAAATGGAAAAATACAGGGCAATCCCGTCAGGGTATATGACCGTTGGAGAAGTGGCCAAGAAAATGGATGTTACCGTAAGAACCCTGCAGCATTATGACAGAGAAGGACTGCTTGCCCCATCCGCCGTCAGCGAAGGCGGGCGCAGGCTTTATTCGGATAAAGATATTGTAAAGCTGCATCAGATTCTATCCCTTAAGCATCTTGGGTTTTCGCTGGATGATATCAAAAACCGGTTGATTTCCCTGGATACGCCGGAGAAGGTGGCAGATGCGCTTGCCGGACAGGCGGACAATATCCGTGAAAAGATAGCTGCTTTGTCCGAATCCTTGAGGCAGTTGGAGGCGTTGCGGGAGGAAGTATTGCAGATACAGTCGGTGGATTTTAAAAAATATGCGGATATTATTGTGAACCTGGAAATGAAAAATGACTTTTACTGGCTGATCAAACAATTTGATGAACAAACTCTTGATCATATCAGAAACCGTTTTGATAAGGACAGTGCTATGGCCTTTATGGATAAGTTTATGAAATTGCAGGAAGAAGCGATACAGCTTTCCAAGAGAAATGTGCCGGCGGACAGTGAGGAGGGACAGCGGTTTGCGAAGGATTATTGGGATATGATTACAGAGTTCACCGGAGGAGATATGGCTATCCTGCCTAAACTGGTAGAATTTGGTGAGAAGGAAAGCGGGATGGATCCGGCATGGAAAGAAAAACAGGATTTAGCAAGTGTCTATGTGGAGCAGGCTCTGGGAGTCTATTTTGGCAGAATTGGGGTGGATCCGTTTACGGCGTCTTAATCAAAAAATATGGGTTATGATGTAAGATGGCCTAAACGAAGTAAAAGGAAGGGGAGCAGGATGAAAAAGAGGATACAGATTCATGATTTAAAAAAATCCTATCAGGACCGGGTCGTTCTGAAAGGTCTGGATTTTTGTGTATATCAGGGAGAGGTTTTTGCGCTGCTTGGAATCAATGGGGCCGGAAAGACAACGACACTGGAATGTATGGAAGGTCTGCGGGATTATGACAGCGGCAGTGTGGATATTGACGGCAGAATAGGGATTCAGCTGCAATCTGCTTCGCTGCCGGAGCATATCAAAGCGATGGAAGCGGTTGTTCTGTTTTCCAAATGGAACCATACAAAGGCGGATCAGGCAATGATCAGCGCTCTTGGTATCGATGCTTTTGCAGATAAGCAGTATTATCAGTTATCCACAGGGCAGAAACGGCGGCTTCACCTGGCGCTTGCTCTGCTTAGCAGTCCGGATATTATTTTTCTGGATGAACCAACTGCAGGGCTGGATGTGGAGGGCAGAGCCGCTCTTCACGAGCAGATAAGAAAGTTAAAGGCAGCGGGCAAAACTATTCTGTTAGCCAGTCATGATATGGCGGAAGTAGAGAGCCTGTGTGACCGTATTGCCATATTGTCTGAGGGAAGGATCGCCTTTATCGGTACGGCATGGGAGCTTAACGAACGGGTGGGGAAGCACTACGATATTGTGATCAGAACCGAGGAGGGAACACAGAATTATGAATCGGACAACATTGGAGAAACATTGTTAAACCTGCTTGCACAGTATAAAGAAGCAGGAACGGTTATCACGGATATTCAGGTAAACCGCGGTTCTTTGGAACAGCATTTCATGAAAATCGCAAAGGGGGAGTGAAGGATGGAAGCTTTTTTGTATGGAGTATCTTTGCAGTGGAAACTGGACATCAGGAGCAGGACACTTTTAACAACCTGTTATATCGTTCCGTTGTTGTTTTTTGGTGTGATGGGAGGTATCTTTACCTCTGTCATGCCGGGAGCAGAGCAGACCCTGATTCAGTCCATGACTGTATTCGGGGTAACCATGGGAGCGCTGATCGGCTTGCCGCCTTCTTTGGTGGAAATCTATGGAAGCGACATCAAAAAGGTATATAAGGCAAACGGAGTACCCTTGTGTCTGGGCCTTGTTCTGACCACAATTTCTGCATTGATTCATTTGTTCATCATGAGTATCCTGATATATATTCTGGCACCGTTGCTTTTCGATGCTGTCATACCAAGGAATCCGGCAGCATATTTTACCAGTCTTGTGATATTCATCCTGGTGTCCCTAGGCATGGCGTGCATGATTGGATTAGGGGTCAAAGAACAGGCGAAAACACCTATGTTTTCCATCTTGATTTTTCTGCCTTCCACCATGTTATCAGGAATCATGTTTCCGGTTGAAATGCTGCCGGAAGCTTTTAAGATAGCAGGCAGGATATTTCCGGCATCCTGGGGATACCGGATGATGATACAGGGAAAGTTTTCTTTAGAAAATCTGTGGCCGCTTCTGTTGATGCTGGCAGTTTCGGCGGCGGTATGCATTGTTCTGTTAAAGAAAGTCAGCAGACGCTGATGCGGACAAAACGCTGAGACCATTGAGAAAGTACCGAAGATCGGCAGATATAGGGCAAGAGGGCAGATATAGACAAGAAAACAGTTGACAAATTCCGCCAGTATAATAAAATTAGAAGAGTATGAGTAGAATCTTCTGATCTACGGCAGGAAGAGATGTTTTGTGCGGCAGATTAGGGTATGATATATGCCGTGAGAGTACGGCGGGAAAGGTATGGTCAACGAAATGGCAGAAGTATATAATCACAGAGAAGTGGAGACAAAATGGCAGAAGGTTTGGGATGAGGAGAAGGCTTTTAAGACCTCGGATGATTACTCCAAACCCAAATACTATGCTCTGGTAGAATTTCCGTATCCGTCCGGACAGGGATTGCATGTAGGGCATCCGAGACCCTATACGGCGTTAGATATTGTGGCAAGAAAGAGAAGGATGCAGGGCTATAATGTGCTTTATCCTATGGGATGGGATGCGTTTGGACTGCCTACAGAGAACTATGCCATCAAGAACCACATTCATCCGAAGATCGTGACACAGAACAATGTGGCCCGGTTTAAGAGTCAGCTTCATTCTCTGGGATATTCTTTTGACTGGGACAGAGAAGTAAATACCACGGATCCTAATTACTATAAATGGACCCAGTGGATATTCTTGAAATTGTTCAAAGCAGGTCTCGCTTATAAATCTGAGATGCCTATTAACTGGTGTACATCCTGTAAAGTGGGCCTGGCCAACGAGGAAGTGGTAAACGGCGTATGCGAGCGCTGCGGTTCGGAGGTTGTCCGCAAGGTTAAGAGTCAGTGGATGTTAAAGATTACGGAGTATGCCGACAAGCTGATCGAGGGCCTGGATACGGTGGATTATGTGGAGCGTGTCAAAGTGTCTCAGAAGAACTGGATTGGTAAATCTACCGGCGCAGAGGTGGATTTTGCAATTAAGGACAAGGATGATAAGCTCCGCGTCTATACTACACGCTGCGACACCTTGTTCGGGGCAACTTATATGGTGGTATCGCCGGAGCATCCGATTATTGATAAATATAAAGATGATTTAAAGAATTGGGACGATATCTGCGCCTATCGTGAGCAGGCAGCCAGAAAGTCTGATTTTGAGCGGGCAGAACTTGCCAAGGATAAGACCGGCGTGTGCATTGACGGTATGACGGCCATCAATCCCGTCAATGGGAAAGAAATTCCGATTTTTATTTCTGATTATGTATTGATGAGTTATGGTACGGGCGCCATCATGGCAGTGCCGGCCCACGATGAGAGAGACTGGGATTTTGCCAAGAAATTCGGACTGCCGATCATCGAGGTTGTGGCAGGCGGAAAAGATGTGCAGGAAGAAGTGTATACGGATGTTGCCACAGGTACTCTGGTCAACTCGGACTTCCTGAATGGGCTCAGTGTGGCGGATGCCAAAGAGAAGATGATTGCCTTTTTGGAAGAAAAGGGCGTGGGCTGCGCCAAGACAAACTTCAAGCTGCGTGACTGGGTGTTTTCCAGACAGCGTTATTGGGGAGAACCGATTCCCATCGTACACTGTGAGAAGTGCGGCTATGTGCCGCTTGATGAGAGCGAGCTGCCTCTGGAATTGCCGGAAGTGGAGAGTTATATGCCCACGGACACCGGAGAGTCGCCTTTGGCATTGATGACTGATTGGGTCAACACCACCTGTCCCTGCTGTGGCGGACCGGCCAAGCGGGAGACCGATACCATGCCCCAATGGGCAGGATCTTCCTGGTATTTCCTGCGTTATACAGACCCTGATAATCAAGAGGCGCTTGCCAGCAAAGAGGCATTGGATTACTGGATGCCGGTGGACTGGTACAACGGCGGTATGGAGCATACCACACTGCATTTATTGTATTCCCGGTTCTGGCATAAGTTCCTCTATGACCAGAAGGCTGTGCCCTGTCCGGAGCCCTATGCCAAGAGGACTTCCCACGGTATGATTCTGGGATTGAATCCTCATTGTTTCTCCAATCTGCCGGCCAAAGAGCAGGAGCAGCTGCTTGCCGAGTACGGCAGTGAGAAAGCAGTCAGAGAGGCCTTAAAAGAGAAATACGGCGAGATGGCGGAGCATCCGGTGGTGAAAATGTCCAAATCCCTGGGCAATGTAGTCAATCCCGATGATATTGTGGCAGATTACGGTGCGGATACGCTTCGTACCTATGAGATGTTTATAGGTGCTTTTGAACTGAGTGCCGGCTGGAGTGAGGATGGTGTCAAGGGCTGCCGCAGGTTCCTGGAGAGAGTGTGGAAATTGCAGGATATTCTGACGGATGAGATGGAGTACTCCAAGGACATGGAGATTAAGATGCACCAGACCATTAAGAAGGTCAGCAATGATTTCGAGAACCTGAAATACAATACGGCAATTGCGGCTATGATGGCACTGGTCAATGATTTCTATAAGAAAAATTCTGTGACCAAGGGTGAATTTAAGACCCTGATCACCCTGTTAAATCCGGTGGCGCCTCATATCACCGAGGAACTGTGGCAGGCTGTGGGATTTGCAGGCAGAGTATACCAGACTGCATGGCCGGAGTTCGAGGAGGCCAAGACGGTAGAATCCACGGTGGAAATTGCCGTGCAGATTAACGGTAAGACCAGAGCGACACTGGATATCGGCAAGGATGATCCCAAGGACGAAGTGATAGCAAAGGCCAAGGAAGTGATAGCGGATAAACTGACCGGAACTATCGTGAAAGAGATTTATGTACCGGGCAGGATTGTGAATATCGTGCAGAAATAAGAAATTCATTTAAATGAGATTGTTTTGAGAAAATATGGGAATCGACAAGAAGAACCGTTGTCATACCGGAAAGGGTGACGGCGGTTCTTCTTTATAGTTGACTCAACTTAACGGGAAGAAGCGGAGTCTGTCCGGGCTAATTCTGCGCCGGTTTCCTCATTGATGTAAATGACGGTTGTTTTGGCATTTTCCGCGGGTACTCCATTGTAAATCTGATAGCGGTCGCCAACCGTATAAAAGGACATCATCAGAGAGGCTTCATACAAGTTTGGCTCGTCTGCCGTCATAGAAATTATAAATTCCGTACAGTCAGAATTTACACGGATATCCGATATGTTGGGATAGTATTCTTTATCCGCAAGGATTGTATCAATACTGGATTGTATCTCGGCGGCCAGATCGTTGATCAGCTGCGTCCTGGTTTCACCATCCAACTGGTAAGTGATAGTATTGTCCGAATCTATTGTTCCATGCGGTAAAGTGTCTGCTTGTGTTGTATCATCAGAGGATAAAGGATTTTCCACAGTTTCCTCATCTGCCAGTGCAGCCGGAATCTTAATTTGAGCATCCGGGAGATTGCTAACCTCCTCAATCATTGACTCCCGGTCGTCCGGTTCACTGTCAGGGACTTGGCCGCAGGCTGTTGTGAAACAGAGCATGCCGGCGCATAGGAGCGCCTTTATTAGGTTCTTCGATTTAGTCATAGACTGTATTATAGGACAACAGGCCGCTTTATGTCAAATGGAAAATAAATTATTTGTAGTAGTCCTAGATATAGGCGAGAAGAAAAGATGCAGAATCTAATAGTTGGATGTTATGTGTGAGAAGAGTTGTTGGGTGACGGATAAGGAAGACGCTCATTAGTCAGGC
>DKZA01000018.1 GCA_002492525.1 Lachnospiraceae bacterium UBA7086
CGAATCATTATTAAGGTTTTTGGAAATCGGATATGGATATTATAACTGAGAAGGGAGTGAAGTGATAAACACAGGAAGAAACCATTCATTTTAAAGGCGGGGCAGGTCTTTACGAGGATAGTAGGGGATGTATTCCTCGAAACCACGCTGAACAACCTGAAAGCAAATGGAGGAAAAATTGCTATTTCTGTTTATGACGCGAAGTCGTTGGAAGGATACCAGATCAAGGGCGTTGCGGAGTATGTGACGGAGGGCGCAGTTGTTGATACATTTAAGGCTGTGGTGGAAAAGATGTTCAACGGTGCAGCAACTGCAAAGGGAGCATTGATCATTACGCCGGAAAAGGTTATCGTGACTACCCCTGGGGCGGATAACAAGAAAGTTCTGTAAAGCAGAAAAATGTGGCGGGTGCAGAGTTCATGGAAACGCTCTGTACCTGTTTTGTATATATCATAAATAAGCAATGGGATGATTTTTCATACAATAAGTTATAGATAGATGCGGTGTGTTGTTATAGGAGGAGATTATGAAAGCCTATATTGATCTAGATAAATGTATTGGATGTGGAGCCTGCATCACAGAATGCCAGGCGCAGGCAATCATTATGCTGCCCGGATGGAGGAGTGAGGTGCAGGCTGGGAAATGTACCGGATGCGGGCATTGTGTGGAACTTTGCCATAAAAAAGCACCAATATTGTGTGATGAGGGTATTATAACAGGTCGTGAATAACAGAATCAATATCCATGCTTATCACAATGGAACGGTTTTCTAATTTTATAACGCCCGGTGAGTTGAAACCAACGCCAAGCTCAAAATATAAAATTTTGCCGGTTTTGTGGCGAGACAGATATTTTTCATAGCGGTTGATCCACGCCCACCGTGACCAGTAGGCCCACCGTTCCTCATTGGTTTCAAAGTCCGCAAAGCAGCCGGTATACATATCCGTCATACTGTATTTATGAATGAAATCGCCAAAGTGTTTTTTCAGGCGTTCCCCGGCAAAGTCGTATCCGGCGGAAGCGGAGAGGCCACTTCCGGCACCAATGATTATGGCATCGGATTTCTCAAAGGACAGGCGGAGTTTTTTCAGTTCATTTTCATAGTTCCCCGTTGTGCCAGTAACAATGTTTTTTATCATGACAGTGCCTCTTTTATCATTTTTCTTTCAGAAGTATATTCTTTTTACTGGTGATTATCAATATATTCACAAATTTATTGGTTACTATTCTTTTTGATAGTAGCTTGATTTTTGAGGGATATTAAGAGATAATAATATATGGATACAAATAGAAAGAATGAGTTGAGGTGGTTGTATGTATAAACCAAAATTAGATAAGGATATCCGCTGTCCGCTGGAATATGGACTGGATGTGTTTGGGGGTAAGTGGAATTCCCGGATTATCTGTGTGCTGGCGGCAAAAGAAACCTTACGGTATAGTGAACTGCGGAGTGAACTTACTAATATCACGGATGCAGTTCTTGGCGCTTCACTGAAAGTGCTGATGAAAAACGGGATGATAAACCGAAAGTCCTATGATGAAATTCCGCCTAGAGTGGAATATTCCCTTACGGAGAAAGGGCTGTCTGTTGTCCCTATCTTGCAGAGCATCTGCCAATGGTCGGGTGCTTATCATAAGGAAGACACAGAAAATACCATGCAGCATTGCCAGAAATGCGATTATAACGGTGGTGGAAGATAGCGGCAGAGGGAGGTATATGGAAATGTTTGACACTGTTTATGGGGAAATCTTTCCCTTTTGGAAAACAATTTCCGATGCGGATAGGGACTATATCTGTCAGAATTCCCATCTGATTACTTATCCGAAAGGAAAGAATATCCACAATGGAGAAGAATGTTCTGGTGTGATTCTTGTCCGTTCAGGAAGCCTGCGGCTTTATATCATGTCGGATGAGGGAAAGGACATTACGCTTTACCGCTTGCACAGAGGAGACCTGTGTATGCTGTCTGCGTCCTGTGTGTTGGATGCCGTTACATTTGATGTGTTTGTAGATGCGGAGGAGGACAGCCAGTGCTGTGTGGTCAGTGGACCTGCCTTTGCGGCGGTATCAGAACGGAATCCGGATGTCCGGATATTTGCATTGGAAACTGCAGTCAGCCGCTTTTCGGATGTGATGTGGGTGATGCAGCAGATTTTGTTTATGAGTATGGATAAGAGGCTGGCAATCTTTCTTTTGGACGAATCGGCCAGGACAGGTTCGGATACGATTAAACTGACACACGGGCAGATTGCCCGGTATATGGGTTCTGCCCGTGAGGTGGTATCCAGGATGCTGAAATATTTCGCCAGTGAAGGGATTGTGGAGGGTGCCAGAGGTGGCGTTACCATCCTTGATAAGGAGCGCCTCCGCAGATTAGCCTTTTAGCATGGCAAGGATATCCGCTTTTGGCCTTGCACCTGTTGACTGAGTGATGACGTTCCCGTCTTTGATGACGGCCAGCGTAGGGATACTTAAGACATGGAATTGTTGCGCCAGTTCCGGTTCCTTGTCTACATTGACTTTGCCAATCAGGTATTGCGGGTTTTCCTCTGCGATTTCCTCTACAATGGGGGATATCATGCGGCAGGGACCGCACCAGTCGGCGTAAAAATCCAGAAGTACAGGCTTTTCGCTGGTTCTGACAGAATCAAAGTTTTCTTTGGTTACAATAAGTACTGACATAATTTACCTCGTTTCTGCGCTGCTCTTTGCGCATAATGCAATGT
>DKZA01000023.1:0-5242 GCA_002492525.1 Lachnospiraceae bacterium UBA7086
ATTTGAATTATACAGGAAGCTCCTCTAACGACTTTATTGTTTGAACAATACCTTGCGTGCTCCCAATCTCCACAAAAATGCTTTCCATCTTCATAAAACAATACACGATTTGCTTCATCCTTTTCTCCATAGCCTCATAGATATAAGCTTTCCCCGGATTTATCCTTCTTGCCTTATCTATATCTTTACTGAAATGCCCCACCAAGCGCAAATCCACATTGGCAATATACTCTACCAGACATTTCTAAGAAAGCCAATCTATATATTCCACGTTATTCTATATTGGCTTCTCATACACATCAATATCATCGTATCCATTTTTTACAATCGTAATAACCGATACTTTAACTTGTTTCACAATCGGGCATCTCCTGCTATAGTTTCCATTTTAGTTTCATTTTCAAACATAAATTAAATCAGCCATTTTCTAAAATGCATTTCTATATTCTTTTATAAAAATAAAAATCAGACCATGAAGTATTATCTTTATCTTTACTATCATAAGGATATCTATTTGGAATTTTCTTAATCAACTGCCAATCCGTCATATTTTGTACGATATAATCCGAAAATTTTCTGCATCTAACATGTTTTTCATGTTTTTTTTCAAAATTACACGAATAGATGCAAACATATTGTTTACTTGATGCAAAAAGCTGTTCCATATATTGTTCAAATATCTCGTCTTCTACCAAATGATAAAGAACATCTAATGATAATGCTAAATCATATCTTGGCTCCTCAAAAACTTCATCTGGCACAGTATTTACAGCTCCATTACAATAAAAACATTTTGATGTATCATTCTTAAATATAGCTTTGCATTTTTCAATCACCTTGCTGGAAACATCTATTCCTACATATTGAGGATACTTTGCTAATTTGAGCTGTTCTCCATCTCCACATCCCCATTCAATAATTGAATGGATATTATATTTTTTAACAAAATCATTTATTATTTCGGACTTAAACAATGCCAGTCTATTGTATGATCCTGACCCTGAATCACCGCCTAAATTATATCTTCTTTCCCAATAATCCGTACTATTTTTCCATCTATGCAATTTTAAAAACATACGCTGAAATTTTTTTAAAATCATATTACAATTCATCTTCACATTCCTCAAATAATCATCACTATCAATAAAGCAAATCCATTTCCCAACTGCTTCCTCTATTCCTCTATTCCTTGCAACCGACGCACTCTGATTCTTTTGCTTTATAATCTTCAGTTTTGTAATACTATCCTATAATTGTTGTAATACTTTATATGAATCATCCGTTGAGCCATCATCAACTGCAATAATTTTATAAATTCTGTATTAACTCCTTATATCTATTAGCAACTGCTTTTCCTGTACACTCCACCTCTACATACTCTTTTGCCTTCTCTATCATTGGATAATATTTTTCATAATGCGATATAACATCATCAAGCACACGTAACAATCCATCCACTGATTCTGGTTCATATAAAATTCCACTGATTCCATCTTTGACTGCGTCTGTTATTCCTTGCATGTTTGCCGCAATAACTAAGCATCCCGCTGCCGCTGCCTCTACAGCCACCATCCCATATCCCTCAATATCATTTTCTACATAAATGTTCGGCATCAAAAATACGTTTGCGTGTGCATATAAGTCTGCCAACTCCTGATCCGATATTCTTCCCAAAAGTTTCACTCTGTTTTCATGTCTTTTTTTCACAGCATCTCGAATAGAATCCTCCATTTCTCCGCTTCCAGCAACAAGGTATATCACTTGTGAATTACTTAATTGGGGTAATACATTACTAATAAACCACTCCACTCCCTTTCTCTTTATCAATCTACCAACAGTACAAATAACAAAAGAATCCTCCGCTAATCCATACTTGCAAAAAAAATCCTTTTTAGTGGAAACATATATATTTTCCATACACTTTCCTAATGTTGCTGGAGGAATCATAGTACATGGATAAAATCCTCGTTTCTCAGCCACCTTTTGAGTATATGAACTATTTGGGACATAAGCATCAAAATGTCTGGAGAAAAGTTTCAAATAAATCTGATAAATAGAATTAGAATATGTGATATCCAGACCATGTATTGTACATACGACTTTTATATTCGGATTAACTCTTTTTGCCAACCAACCTATTCCACATAAAAGCATATCCCCCAACTGTATAACATCAAATTTTTTTGCTTTAAATAATACAAATAACAAACAATACGGATAAAACCACAATAAATGTATTTGTTTTTTACCAAGTGCTTTTACCACATAATCCCCTTCATAATTAGATATAAGATTATAGCTATATGACTCCATTCCCCCTTTCATCGGTGGAAATTTTCTAGTTATAAAAAGTACTTTTTTCAGCTCCATAAGCCTATGCCTCTTTAATCAACAGTTTTATCACAAACAATACTATCCTACATTTTCAAAAAGTTTCATATATTGTTCAACAATATATCTACAACTACGCAACGTTATATTTTTTCCTCCATCTCTTACTAATTTCATATAAATTTTTTTATCATCCAACAAACCACAAATATTATCCGCCAGCTGCCACACACACTTTTCTTCGCACAACAATCCATTCTCACCATCTTTAATGACCTGCGTAATCCCCCCGCTCTTACTGGCAACTATCGGCAATCCGGAAGCCATAGCTTCTAATATAACAAGTCCAAGCCCTTCTTTATCCCCATCCCTGGCTGTAACAGATGGTGCCACAAAGATATCCGCGGAAGCATATATCACTTTTAATTCTTCATGTGTCTTATCCCCAAGAAAGCGTATTTTATCTTTTCCGACCAGCTCAGCCTGTTCTTCCAATTCTTTTCTTAAAGGTCCATTCCCTACAATCACAAGCAATGCATCAACTTGCTTCATTGCCTCAATTAGATAAGTAACTCCCTTCTTTTCTGCCAGCCTCCCCACAAACAAAACAACCTTCTTATCTCCCTGCCCAAAATAATTCTCCACGCGGTGCTGCCTGCCAAACTTTTCAGTCTCCACGCCCATAGATATAACATTAGGCTCAATCTCAGGCGTCAGCTCTTGTACTCTGCCTTTTAAATAGTCCGAAACCACCGTAACATGCTCTGCTCTTTTCAGGCATCTAATCTTCATCTTCCGAATAATCCCTTTATTCAAGGACACCACATCTCCGCCATGCCCCGTCACAATATAAGGCTTTTTAAAAAATGACTGCACAATGCCCTGCGGAATCAGCCAATGCGCATGAACCATATCATAATCCGGTAAAAGTTTACGCAAATTAAAATATAATGCTATAAATAAAAAAGGCACTAACAGAATCCTTATTTTCTTTTCTTTAATCCGAGGTACAATGGCTCCTGGATAACATAATGTCTCCCATTTATGAATAGGAAAATAGTGATATCTAATTACCTGAACACCATCCAATATTTCCCGACTCTTTGCCCCAGGCGCTGCCGGAACAAGTACCGTTACATCAAATTCATCCGTCATATGTGTTGCCAGATCCAACACAAATCGAGGCTCCGTATCGTCTTTCCATCTTGGAAAAGTGGAAGCAGTCACTAAAAGTCTCTTTTTCTGATTATCTTTCATCCGCTTTCTGCCTCTGAACACACACAAAAACTCCCAACGCAAGACAATCTCATATCTTACATTGGGAGTTCCCCATTCCTCTTCTATATTCTTTTTAATCTCTAATCCTTAACCTGTAACCCCTACACAGATAACCGGTTCAGCCTATCGCTGTGATTCTGGACCACACTTTTCAAAACTCCTATATTCTGTTCCATAGTATCTATCTGGTCTGTTTTCTCCATATACCTTTCCGAAGTGTCCAGATAACTTTGTTCTATCGTGTTAAGCCGCGGAATAATGACATTTTCCAATTGAACCACTCTTATATACTTCATGTCCAATTCCAGTCTCTCCTCCAACTTCTGATCCAATAAATCTGTCATTGCCGTTAGCATTTCTTGGTCTGCCATACTTTCGTCCTCCTTTGATGCATGTCGGCGGAGCATACATGTTTTTACCCTGCCATATGCAAAAAGAAAACGCAAGTGTAAATTATGTAAAACGTTTTTTCGTACACAAAGTCTGTTTTACTATTTTCCGAATGTAAGATATAAAATTGTCAAAGTTCTGTTTTTTTATTTAAAATGATATTTTTAATATCATTTTATTTAATTTATGTCATGTATTAATATACTATAGTATTTTTACTCTGTCAATTTTCTTTTTATAATAGTACATAAATCATAGACTTTTAAAGACTCATTGTCCGTAGGAAATAAAGGAGTACCACATGACACTGAATGAAAACATCCGGCGTTTACGCCTGGCCAGAAACATCTCACAGGTAGACCTTGCTAAAGCACTGGGCGTAACCAAGCAGAGTATTTCTAACTGGGAAAACAACAACATACAGCCTTCCATCGACATGCTGATTCGTATCTGTGATTACTTTCGTGTCACCACAGATTATATGCTGGGATTGGAGGAGAAAAACTACATAGAAATCAGCGGGCTCACAGACTATGAACTGGCCCACATCACTGCCATCATAGATGATATCCGAAAATAATTTACGCTTGCTTTTTTAGTTGAATCATGCTATAGTAAATCCACATTTCATATCGTATCGCTTTTCATACAGATACGATATCTGGCTTCCGGATGATCCGGAAGATGAACGGAGCGTTCGCTCCATTATTTACCAACCTTTAACGGACAGAAAAGGCAGGAGTGTGTTAAGAGAGGTTTCTTGAAGTATCTTTCCTTTTCTTTCTGTACTCAACATGGTGTGTTCAAAATACCGCACAGAAAAGGAGACCTTATGACCAAAGAAAAGCAGACTGTCATCAACAATCCGCATCTCCATGACAGCGGAGGAAAATTGATCTTCGGTGACAATATCCTCTGCTCCCAGTTCCTCAGAGATTATGCAGACCTGGAGATCTTACGCAATATCCGTCCGGAGGATATTGAGGATGTATCGGAACGATATGTCCTGCTCTACAGTTCCCAAAGAGACAGCGATACTGTCAAGAAAGTAAACATTTCCAAGTATCTTCCTTTTGGTGAAAACGAAAATCCACTCGAATTGCCACTTTATATTGTTTCTCTTGTTGAACATAAGACGAAAGTAGAGTACAATGTATGTATGCAGATATTCCGGTATATGTTCTGTATCTGGGATGATTATGAGAAGCAGATGGAAAAATCACATCCCGGGATCAGTGCCAGA
>DKZA01000023.1:5603-26837 GCA_002492525.1 Lachnospiraceae bacterium UBA7086
GGATCTGGCAGACCGGATACTCTGCAAGGAACTGCTGGGTGATTATCTTCCTCACCTTACCTACCAGGTCGTAAGACTGCACGACTACAGTAATGAAGAACTCCTGTCAAAAGGAGACGAGATATCCTTGGCTATGCTGGTCAATAAGATCAGATGCCAGGAGGATGTAGAAATATTTACGCAGCTTCCCAAAGAAAAAATGGACGGGATCCTGCGTGATACACCGGCATATTTATTAGAAGTCATGGCGAAACTGGCACGAGCGTTGTTTTACAGTATGGACATACCGGAGGATAAGACAGAGGAAGCGGTAGCGAAGATAAAGGAGCGCAGGATGGGAAGATTATTTGAAGGAATCACATTTGACTATCAGGCAGAGATGCGGAAGATGAGGGAAGCAACAGAGGCGGCAGAACGGGAGATTGAGGCAGCACGGCAGAGCGCACAACAGGAGATTGAGGCAGCACGACAGAGCGCACAACAGGAGATTGAAGCAGCGGAGCAAAGGAAAATAGAAGCCCAAAAAATAGAGGAAATAGCCAACCAAACAGTCAAATTTTCAAATCATATTGCAAGAATGGCGCTTGACCATCATACAGCCAGTGAAATTAAGAATTCATTAATGGAGGAATTCGGTTTAACCAAAGAAGAAGCGGAGAAAGAATATCAGAGAGTCATTGAGTAACATAAACAAGCCGGTCATACTTATTCATAAGAGACCGGCTTGTAAACCCACACTTGTCATGAAACGATTGTCTCAGATTCATCAGATAGAATCTAAATGAAACCCTGTTTATCTTTCCTATTTGATAAAGGTAAAGATACCAGCGGAATCAACTTTGATTGTAACATTGTCATCTGCTACAGATGTCACTTCTACTGCCTGCCATTCACCCTTAACGGATTTAAATACGGAAACAGTATCGCCAGCCTTGACACCTTCTACTGTGAAAGGAACTACTGCGTTTACAATATCAACGCCAGGAGCTGTCACTTCTACTACGGTAAGCATTGTGCCGCCTACAGCGTCAGCCTGCTTCTGCGCATATCTGATTGCGCCTACATCTACCTTATCTACGATGAAGGTAGCCTTGGTCTGCTGACCGTTAAGAACGCAGCCGTCGCCCTGTGCGATTGTTGCAATATTCTCAACGCCATCCATCTCGCATACTGCATTAGATGTATACTCCGGAAGGGATTTATCTACCTCTTCTGCCAGTTTGTCAAGAATCGGAAAATCTTTTGCAGGTACTACTGTCTCTGCTGCACATACTGTGGTAGAGAAAGCAAGCGCTAAAACACAAGTTAATGCTAAAAATTTCTTCATGTTTATGTCCTCCTTTAAATGTCTCAAGTGTGGTTTGATCGACCCATGTGTCAATCATCATAAGGCTCTGTATTCTCCTTATCAGACAATATTATATGCCAGTCAAAAATGTCGGTCAATTGAGAACACCCAAAGATTATCGCTGTATAGATAATTGAGCATTTGCAAAGCAAAATGCTATTACTTTTTTACATTTATTCCACCCGGATTGTTTCAGCGCTTGCCTCATATTCTTCCATACGGTCATAATCACTGGTCTGGGAATAGGTGATCACATAGTTTTTATCTGCATTAATAGCATATTCCAACTGTGTGATTTTCACGTCCCCCACTTGATAATGGCACAGTATCTTAAAAGCCGGGTATCCCTGCATCGTAATCTGCTCGAAGCTGTCTACGATCACTTCCACGTCCTCTCCGTATATTTCCTGCAGGCTCTCCTGGGTCTGCTCTTGAAACATCTCCTTTGTCATCAGCTGCAATGCCATATCCTGTTCCAGCTGTGCGTAGTAAATGGTAGAAGCGTCTATGGGATAGCGGTCGGTCACATACATGCCCTCCACATCTTCCGAAGCCTCGAATCCCTCTGGCAGTGCAAAGGTACATCCTTTGGTGACGCGGCTATTCTCCACCACAGAAGCATCCAGATTGTTTTCTTCCAAAAGTTCAGCCGTCAGCTGGCTTTTGAGGGGTTCTTCCACAGTTATCTCCTCGACACTGGAAGCCTCTTCTGTTTCCGGCTCCTCATCATCTGTCTCCTGCCCAGAAGATGCTGTTTCCCCATCTGATGAATCCTCCTGTGTCTGCAATTCTTCCGCCCCCTCTGTCTGGGCATTTGTATGTACCGCCTCATCATTCCCACAACCGGACATCAGCCCGGGAAGTGCCAGCAAAAAAAGTAAAACGCATTTTTTTCTTATGTTCATATGTTACTGTCTACACCTTTCTTACACTGTTATCCTATATTGATATCTTACATACCCGTTTCTGAATCCTCTCAATTTTACCACATAAAATATGCGGCAGGCAATTGACAATTTGTGTCTTTTGCCCGCCGCATTATAATTTGCTGACTTATGCTTCGCGGAAAGTCGCACACTGGGTCTCTTTGCAATCGCAGGCACCACAGCCTCTGATGTCCACGTGATCCGCATGGCATTTATAATTGGAATTATACACGCATTTGACGGCTTCGCAGTCAATGCTGATCGTCCGGCAGGGATGATCCAGGGAACTGACATAAGCATCATCGCGTCTTTGTGAAAAGCTCTCACAACATGTCCCGTCACAGGTATCTGCATGGCTGCCCGCCACCATGATATCTCCTTTACAGCAACAGTCATCCTGATTATAGGTACAGTTTTCTACACCACATTTTAATTCCGCCATAATAACCTCCTGTTTCGATTGTCTGCCTGCGCAGTATTTTTACTATCATAAGATAGTATGGACATGAAACAGGATTCTATGCTTCCATTGCCTCGTTTCCTTACAAAAATTTTATGCTATAAACTGATTTCATAGAGATTGAACCAATACCGTTCCAACAGATAACTGCCTTTCTCTTCCACGGTAAGTCCACTTTCCCGCCACTGTGCCACGATATCCTCCCGGCTGTTAAAGCTGCCGACAAACCAGATGTGCCGATCCGCCAATCCTTTCTGCATTTCCTTGCCTGTCAGCCAGTCCTTGATCGTCTCCTCTTCTTCCACCGTCCCGCAAGGGCCGATGATTTCCTGTATCAGCTTCTCCGCTTCTCCATTCCACAGATAGCGCCTTGTCCCATCTTGCAGGTAATAGGAGGTCACGGCCTGTACCTGATCAAAATTATAAATAACGATATCATCGGGGCCAATCTGTGAGAGCGCCGTCTCTGTCTCCTTCATCAGACGTATTTTATACTCTTCTTCCCCGAGAAAAGCACGGTAATTACGCAAACCGATGATAACGACCATAACAATGAAAATTATCAATATCTTTTTCACTGTGTGTAAATATCTGCCCCCGCTATCTTTATCTGTCTTCTCTTCATCTTTTTGTAATAACAGCGCAACATCAAGTTTACATAATATATTATCCAGGCAGATGGCAAAACAAAGCCAGAAACACCCCATTGCCGGAATCATATAGCGATACACAAACACCGGCCGAATCAAAATCGATGCTGCAAATCCGAATAGTACCACACCAAGCAAAACGCCAAGCGCTGCTATTGCATGTATAACTCTACCATTATGGTATACTTTTCCCATATCTTTTGCAAAACCGGTATCCCTGCTATCCTTTTTGACTCTTCTGCAATATGTTATATACCTGACGAAACTGCTGCCCACCACTTCCACATACAGCGCAAACAATATGACTGCCAGGAACACATTCCATGTTTCATTCTGAAAAGCCGGTTTCATCAAAAATTTTACGCATCCCCCCAGGGACCGCCAGGTCAATGGCAAAATCCAGTAATTCTCCTTAACTGCCGAAATCTGACCCAACAGAGCAAAGAGCCAGGGCACATACCCTGCAATGGACAACGCGACATACAGGCACCACTCTTTGATACGTCTTTTGTCCTGCCAGAAGAACATAAGAAGAACATACAAATACACCATCATCACTGCCACGCAGGCAAAATACTGGGTATAGGCCGCTGCCAGGCCATATAAAACAAGGGCCGTACCATGCAGAAAACGGTCTTTTTTCGCCGTCACGCATCCGTAGGCATGGAGAAATGCCGCCGTCACAAACAACAGCGCCCAGCCATACATCCGCACTTCCACCGTATAAGCAGACAGCTGCGGCATGGCGATGACACAAAAAAGAAACAGGCCGCCTGTAAAAATACCGAACCTTTTGCGAATCCATGTCACGCTGTAAAGGAACAAAATAAAATAAGGCAGTACTGACACAATCTTGGCCGGAATCACCGTACCTGCTCCTGGCATAATTAGTTTACATAAATCTACAAGCAGTTTGGTCACACAATAATACAACGGTGGATGAACGTCTGCCGCTGTAAAGTGAATCAGTTCACCGTAGGAATGTTCGATCATTCCCACGGTGAACAATTCATCATACCAGATATCATTACTGAAACACAGTGCCACGCTCTTTCCCAGCATCAGCACACTGATACAGATAAGGAGCCAGCCAAAGCTGTCCTTACTGAAAATCTTAATCCTGCTTTTCATTTTCTATACCATTCTAAAATGTTCTATCCTGCAAGTATGTCAGAGAAAAGCTGTCTATTTCCCTTCCTCGCTGACTTCTTCTTTGCGGATTTCCTTCGTCCGGATTTCTTTACAAATCTGGTCAATAAATTCCCCAAGCGGTTTCACACCCTCATCGCCCGCATAGCGGCTTCTGACGGACACTGTCTTTTCTTCCGCCTCATTGGCACCCACCACCAGCATATAAGGCACCTTATTCAGACGCGCCTCCCGAATCTTAAAGCCAATCTTTTCGGAACGGTTATCCACCGTCACATCCACATCGTTTCTGGCCAGTTCTTTCCGCACTTCTTCCGCATAATCCTCATACTTTTCGGAGATCGGCAGGACACGTACCTGCTCCGGACACAGCCAGGTAGGGAACTTGCCCGCATATTTCTCAATCAGCCAGGCCAGGGTACGCTCGTAGCAGCCAAGGGATGTCCTGTGAATGATATAGGGACGAACCTTATTACCGTTTGGATCGATAAAATACATGTCAAACTGCTCCGCCAGCAAAGCATCCCACTGTATGGTAATCATGGTATCCTCTTTGCCGTAGACATTCTTTGCATTGATATCCACTTTCGGGCCATAGAAAGCAGCCTCACCCACATCTTCCACGAAGGGAAGTTCCAGTTCCTCCAGAATATCGCGGATGTGTGCCTCTGTCTCATTCCAGACTTCAGGCTCTCCAATATATTTTTCCGGATTCTCCGGATCCCATTTGGACAGATGCCAGGTGATATCATCCAGCAGTCCCAAGGTTGACATAACATATTTTGCCAATGCAATACATCCCTTAAACTCATCCACCATCTGGTCAGGACGCACGATCAGGTGTCCCTCTGAAATCGTAAACTGTCTTACTCTGGTCAGGCCATGCATCTCACCGGAATCCTCATTCCGGAACAAGGTAGAAGTCTCGCCATAACGAATCGGCAGATCACGATAAGAATGTTGGGTATTTTTATAGCAATAATACTGGAAAGGACAGGTCATGGGGCGCAAGGCAAACACTTCTTTATCCACTTCCTCATCCCCTAACACAAACATGCCTTCTTTATAATGATCCCAGTGGCCCGAAATCTTATACAGATCACTCTTAGCCATCAGCGGTGTTTTGGTTCTCACATAGCCCCACTCTTTATCTTCCAGATCCTCAATCCAGCGCTGTAATTTCATAACCATCTTGGTCCCCTTGGGTAACAAAAGCGGCAGGCCCTGTCCGATCACGTCCACTGTGGTAAACAGCTCCATCTCCCGGCCCAGTTTATTGTGGTCGCGGCGTTTGATATCCTCCAAGTGCTCCAGGTAGGCTTCCAGTTCCTCTTTTTTTGCAAAAGCCGTACCATAGATACGCTGAAGCTGTGCTCTGTTAGAATCCCCTCTCCAATACGCCATGGAAGAGGAAATCAATTTATAAGCCTTGATATTCTTCGTACTCATCAGATGAGGGCCGGCACACAGATCCACAAAGCCGCCCTGATCATAGAAGGAAATCTCCGCATCCTCCGGCAGATCCTCAATCAGCTCCACCTTATAGGGCTCTCCTTTGTCCTTCATGTACTGGATTGCCTCTTTGCGCGGCAGAGTAAACCGCTCCAGTTTATGTCCTTCTTTGATAATCTTCTTCATCTCTGCTTCCAGCTTATCCAGATCATCTCTGGAAAAAGGCTGGGCGTCAAAATCATAATAGAACCCCTCTTCAATGGCCGGCCCGATGGTCACCTTTGCCTCCGGAAACAGCCGTTTCACAGCTTCCGCCAATACATGGGAAGCAGTATGTCTGACTACTTTTAACCCTTCCGGATCATTGGCTGTAAGGATATTCAAGTTGCAGTCTTTATCAATGACCGTCCGCAAGTCTTCCACCTTGCCGTCCACTTCTCCGGCACAGGCCATCCGTGCCAACCCTTCCGAAATATCCAGGGCAATATCATAGATGCTCATAGCCTGTGCATATTCTTTACAGGAGCCATCTTTTAATGTAATCTTCATGTTTCTTTACCATTCCTTTCCCAATCTTCTATTTTTCTTTTCTGGCTTTCTCTTTCTTCTTATCGCCGTTATTATTTCCACTTTCATTGCCATTATTGTTGCCATTGTTGCACCCGTTATGACTGCCGATTGCGATACCGTGCGAAAGCGGCGCCGCCAGTAGCCCCAGGCAGATTCCGGCAAGCAGCAGCACTGTACCGAGCAGGATAAAATTTAACTTGCTGAGTGTCACATTTTCCTCCATCAGTTGTGTAGTTCGTTCTTTTAATTCTGTCATATTCATATTGTTATCCTCCTTTTTCTTCTCCTTGTATCAGCAGACTCTGCCTTCTGACTCTGCCTTGCATAAGCAGACTCGAATGTTTCACATTCTCGTTCGCGTTGCTCGTCATAAGTCTGCCGCCTCATGCGCTCATGCAGGCATGGCTCATGTGGCGTCCGCCTTCTGACTCTGCTTATGCGCGCAAAAAATCCCCTGCACCATCGGTCAGATAGTGCAGAGGACGTAATATTACGCGGTTCCACCTCGCTTGCTCTGTGCGCCTTGGACGTCTTGCCAGAGCCTCTCATTTAGCTGTAACGTATGCCAACGGGCCGGATTGGGGCCGCTCAGAGTTAGTTTTCAAATGGTTCCGGCAAAGGCACTTTCAGCACATGGCGCCTCTCTCTGCTGCTTTCCGCATTTTACTCTTCTCGTCAACGTGTTAATCCATATCTGTTATTCGTATTCTATGCTATATTTTCTTAAAAGTAAAGTGTTTTTTATGATTTCTTTTTGTGCGGCCGCTACAGCAATTCCTCTTCAATAATCCTGGCCGCACACTCAATCAGATGCGGACAGGGCCTGGATTCATAATATTCCTTGGTGCGGGGCTGGGGTTTCGCACTCTCCTCAACTTCCGTGATTCCCAGCAGTTCTCTGCAGATAATACTGCCGTTCTCTTTCCGGAATCGCTCGCTCATCTGCCGGACCCGCACGTAAATCCGCTCCTTGGCCTCTTCATCCTGCGGATCGGCATTTCCTTCTTTCAGACCGGCCAACATGGCCATGGAAGAAACTGCCCCACAGACTTCTCTCATTCTGCCCACACCCGCTCCCATGGCGCTGGACATCCGAAAAGCCATCTCCCGCTCCATCCCAAAGCAATCCGCATAAGTGGCAAAAACTGACTGGGCGCAGTTATACCCTTCATAGAAAGTCTCAACCGCCTGTTTCGTCCGGGAAACAGCACGTTTCTGCTCGTTATGCATTTTTACCACAGCATTTCTTATATTTTTTGCCGCTGCCACAGGGACAAGGATCGTTGGGATAAACTTTCTTCTCCTTATGAACTGTGGTGGATTGTTTCTGTTCCCTGTATAGAGCCTTCCTGGTATCCTCATCAAAGATATCATTCCACTCTTCCAGTCCGTAAAGCCAGTCCGCGCCTGCCGCTACCATATTTTTATAGAGCAGCTCCTTATCAAAACCAAGGTTGACCTCTGTATCTTCCTCCATCTCTTCAATCGGATTTGCTTCCTTTAAGCTGTCGTTGATACCATCAAGAAAACCTACCATGGTCATCAGTTCCACTTCATATTTATCTGCCAATTCTTTGACACTGCCTTTTACAACCTCATCAGGCGTCTTTAAAAGCTGCGCATAGATTTCTTTTTCTTTCTGAAAATAATCGGCCCAGAGTCTTTGCAGATCCCCTTTGTTTGCCGTCTCGGAATACGCCATATCACGCCACTGTTTTAATAATGCCATCGCAATTACCACCTTTTATCCTAATAATATACAGTCATCCCGCATAAGGACAATCTGTTTTGCCACCTAAGTATATAACATTTCTTAGAAAAAGTAAAATATTTTCGCCTGTCATGTATATTCACGCAAAAGCCGTCCATACTACTTAATAGTCAATGGACCCCCTCCTTTGATGGTTACCAAAGAGAAAGTAAAATACTTATCCTCCCCTATGAAAGGCCGTCACCCTTCAGGTGGCGGCCTCTTTGTTTGCATGATGACGGGATTTTCCCCCTTTTATCGCTTCCTTTTCCATAGGAAATATGGTAAAATACGCGAAGGCAATAAACCGTGTGCACGCGGACAAGGAAACCTAAGATTTACGAGTCCCACTGCATATCCTTGACACACAGTACATTTTAACCAACGAAAGGAATCCCCATGAAACAATCATCTTCCACTACCAGTCAATCTTCCCCAAAAACTTCCCGAAAAAAGACCCCAAAACAGATTGCAGCACTGATCTGTGTCTTTCTATTAGCCGCCATGTATTTGATAACCCTGGTGGTGGCATGCCTTGACCTGGGAGATGCGGGCAGATTATTTGCCGGGTGCCTCCTTATGACCATCGCCCTGCCTATCTTACTGTGGATCTATATCTGGCTCTACGGCATCTACCGTGACAGGCACAATATGGCTTCCTTAGATATGCTGCACAGTGACGAATACACCGGCACCAACCTGGAACCGGATTGCACCTCTGCTGAGGAACAGGAAAACAACACGGATCATTCCTAGACAACTCAGAAACCCTGCCGGCACATATCAAGAAACATTTTATGGATTCTTTCGTCTTCATCCAGTTCCGGATGAAATGCGATTCCCAACTGATTTCCATACCGCACGGCCACAATCCGGTTTTCGACCACAGCCAGTATCTCTACCCCTTCTCCTATAGATTCCACATAGGGCGCACGGATAAAGGTCATGGGAACTTTTCCGATTCCTTGAAACTCTCCGTTTACCCAAAAACTGCCAAGCTGCCGGCCGTAAGCATTACGCCGTACCCGTACCGGCAGTGTATCCAGCCAGGCTGGTTCATCCTTGCCAAGCTCATCTGCTAAAAGTATCAGCCCCGCACAGGTACCGAGAACCGGAAGGCCGTTTCGTATTCTGTCCCGCAGCATTTGAAGCATCCCCAACTGGGTCAGCAGTTTTCCCTGTACGGTACTCTCACCGCCGGGCAGGATAAGTCCATCCATATCCTGCATAAGATCTGCTTTCTGTCTGATTTCCACACATTCTGCTCCCAGATTTTTGAGCCGCTTTTCATGTTCCACAAAAGCGCCCTGCAAAGCAAGAACTGCTATCTTCTTGGTCTTAGAGCTCCCCATATCACACGCCCCGCTCTGCCATCAGAAGGGCGATCTCCTGCTCATTGATTCCTACCATGGCTTCTCCCAGATCCTCTGACAATTCGGCAAGCATCCTGCTGTCCTGATAATTCGTCACGGCCTGCACAATGGCAGACGCACGTTTCTTCGGATTCCCTGATTTAAAAATTCCGGACCCTACAAAAACACCCTCTGCTCCTAACTGCATCATCAGCGCCGCATCCGCCGGCGTGGCCACGCCTCCCGCCGCAAAATTCACCACAGGCAGTCGGCCTTTATCATGTACATACTCCACCAGTGCAAAAGGCACGGAAAGCTGCTTGGCCTCTTCATAGAGTTCGTCCTTTCTCATGGAAGTAATCTTTGCAATTTCACGGTTCATCCTGCGCATATGCCGTACCGCCTGCACCACATCTCCGGTGCCCGGCTCTCCCTTGGTACGGATCATGGACGCGCCCTCATTGATACGCCGAAGCGCTTCTCCCAAGTCTCTGGCCCCGCACACAAAAGGTACTTGAAACTGTTTCTTATCAATATGATACACATCGTCTACCGGGGACAAGACCTCGCTCTCGTCGATATAATCAATCTCAATGGCTTCCAGAATCTGTGCCTCCACAAAATGACCGATCCGGCACTTGGCCATTACCGGAATAGACACTGCTTCCTGAATCCCTTTGATCATCTTCGGGTCGCTCATTCTGGATACTCCGCCGGCCGCGCGGATATCCGCCGGAATCCTCTCTAGCGCCATGACCGCACAAGCTCCTGCTTCCTGTGCAATCTGTGCCTGTTCCGGCGTGGTCACATCCATAATGACGCCTCCCTTTAGCATCTGCGCCAGCTGCTTGTTCAATACATACCTTTCTTCACTCATAATAATTTTCTCCTCCTTTATCTCCAGATTTTTAATATCTGACTGGAATTATAAAGAAAATATGGCATTGTTAAATATCCAGTTTTGATATATTTAACAATGCCAGTTAATCATTTGAATCATTATATTGTTTTATTTGGGTGAAATTCTTTACATGATTTGTTTCTTTATCTGATCAAATCCTTTACCACTTCCCCTGCAAGCATCAATCCTGCCACCGAAGGGACAAAAGCTATGCTGCCAGGAACTGCCTTGCGCCTTCCTTCCTTTCCTTCCTTACTGGTTCTGTTGGGAAAACCGCCTGCGTCCTCACATTCACATGCGCCGTCTTCCACGGGATGCACGGGTTCTTCTTCCGAATACACCACTTTCAAATGTTCCACATTCCGCTTCTTTAACTCTCTGCGCATAACCTTCGCTAAGGGACAGACTTTTGTTTCGTAAATATCCGCCACCTGAAACCGGCTTGCATCCAGTTTGTTACCCGCGCCCATACAGCTGATAACCGGCACCTTCTCCTCCTGTGCCTTTATTATCAATGCAATCTTTGCCGTCACAGTGTCCACCGCATCCACTACATAATCATACTGTGCAAAAGGAAACTGCCCCGCATTTTCCGGCAGGAAAAAACACTGGTAAGTCTTCACCTCAGCCTGTGGATTGATGGATAAAATCCTCTCCCGCATCACTTCTGTCTTATAACGCCCCACGGTCTCATGGGTAGCGATAATCTGACGGTTTAGATTGGTCAGGCTCACTTTGTCAGAATCAATCAAATCCAAGGCTCCCACACCGCTTCGTACCAGTGCCTCGCAGACATAGCCGCCCACGCCGCCGATACCGAAAACTGCCACCCGGGCTTTGGAAAGCCTCTCCATCGCTTCTTCTCCCAATAAAATTCTTGTCCTTGCAAATTGATCTGTCAATGTAATCCCCCGCCAAAACTCTACCATTATGTCATACTTTTGTCATTTTCTCTATAAATACGACATCTATTTCCTTGCAAAACCACTTTCTGCAATCTACTTTATAGTCTTTCTCCTGCATAATAACCTGTCTCTTACGCCTTTACCCCAAGCTCGCGCAATTCCCTGCTTGCCTGCTCTTTGTTCACAAAATGAATCGTATGGATTCCGAATTTCTCCGCAGCTTCCAGATTGCACACCGTGTCATCCAGAAAAACACATTCCTCCGGCACCAGTTCATAGCGGTCGATCAACAGCTGATAAATTTCCGGCATGGGTTTGATCACTTTCTCACGATAAGATAGGATACCCCCATCCATATAGGGAATAAAATCCAGTGCCTCGGCACAATCTGTCTCCGCCGATTTGGAAAAATTGGACAGATACAGACAGCGGTAACCCTTCCCCTGCAATTCCTTGATCCAGGGAATCGCGTAATCGTTGCGAACCACCATGGTTTTCTTATTCTTCAAAACCTTTCTTATAATATCCTCAAGTCCAGGGTCGCTTTTAATAAATTCCTGCATCACTTCCTCCTCCGTCAGAACGCCCCTGTCATACTCATTCCACGCAGGATTCTTGACCGTAGCCTTCGCAATCCTTAAGAATGTCTCCTCATCATAGCCAAAACTCCTGTAATGCTCTTCCCACACAAAGTCCGCCAATACATTTCCAATATCAAATATAATTGTCGTAATCATAGTATCTCCTCTTTTAGTTTACATAATATTATTTTATTCTCCCTGGCAGTCCTCTTCCATCAATTGCAGAAGATTGTGTGCCGCCGCAGATAAAGGATTCTTCGGATTGGTGATCACACTGAAATGCCGTTTGGGGATGATTCTGTTAAACCGCAGCTCAAACAATCTGCCGTCCTCCAGATATTCTTTTGCAAAATCCCGCACCACACAGCCAACCCCCAGGTTACGCATAGCAAACTGAACTATCATGTCACTGGTGGCCAGCTGAAACTCCGGCTGAATATGCACCCCATTTTGGGAAAGAAAGGTATCCATGTAGTTTCTGGTGCTGGTAGCGCCGTCCAGATATATGATGGGCATATTCTCCAATTCCTGCAGATCCAGCATATGATTCTTATACTGGATAAATTTCCTGCCGGCCACAAACACATCTTCAATTTCACGCACCTGCTGAGCACATAGATCTTCTTTATTATCAAAAGGCGTACTGACCACACCCAGATCGATCTTATTCTCTTTCAAATTCATCAAAGTCTCCGGCGTAGGTGCATTACTGACCATTACCTTAATACCTGGATAACGCTCGTGAAAGGTTTCCAGATAGGGGAGCAGATAAAACCGCAGTGTCATATCACTGGCTCCAATATGAATCTCTCCCAGTTCCAGATTTAGCATCTGTTTGATACGCTGCTCTCCCAATGCAATCTGCTCATATCCTTTCGCCACATAACTGTAGAGAAGTTCTCCTTCCCCAGTGAGCCGAATTCCCCGGGAAGCCCGTACGAAAAGTTTCGTTCCAAGAGCCGTCTCCAACTGTTTGACCGACTGACTCACCGCCGGCTGTGAGATCATCAGCTCTCCCGCCGCAAGCGTCAGACTCCCTGTCTTTGCCACATGGTAGAACACCTTATAATACTCCAGATTATTCATAGTTTACATAACTCCAGATTATTTATAGTTTACATAACATAACATTTAAGATGTTTCCCACACTCCCATGGACTTCTTCCCATACTTTCTTCCCCACAGATACATGACCACACAGGCGGCAAGAAGAACCCCGTCCGCCATAATCGTCCCTTCAATGCCAAATCCTACATTATAAGCAAAACTATCCATCGCCGATGCGGCGTCAAGCTTGAACACGGAATAGGGCACCACCATACCGCTGTTAGGCAGGCCAAACAGAATATTCTGGGTAAAATTCCATGCCGCATGCGCCGCAAAGGCACACCACAGACTGTCCATATAATAGACCATAAACGAAAACAGAAGACCCGTCAGGAAAATATTAAACACGGATAGTACCGTAACGCCCTGATTGAACAGGTGCATCACCGCAAAGAACATGGCGTTACCCACAATGGCAAACCCCGGTCTGCGGGAACCCTTTAAAAGCATCTGATACAAAAATCCCCTGCATACCACTTCCTCCGCCGATGACTGGATAAACACAAACACAAAGATCACCGCCAGAGAGACCGGCCGGATACTGTCAAACTGTATGGCGATATCTTTATGCAGGAAAGCCGTTAAAATACACACGCCGTTTAAGGCAAAACCAATCAGCAGTCCCAGTAAGAATCCCTTCCAGTTGTTTCCCGCAGATTGCGTACCCAGAGCATGAAAAATCGGCCGTCTTCTGCCGCTCAACCCGATAAATAACAACGCCACGATCCAGATGCCGGTAAACACGGCATACACAGAGGCTGTAAACCATACATCATACATGCGCTCCGCAAAGCCTTTCAGACATACACTGAAGATGCCGACAAAAATTCCTCCCAGCATCTGCCCTGCCAGAATCAGCACAAACGCTTCCAGATAGAGCACAGGCAGGGTTTCTCCGATACGTCTTTTCCTCATGCCATTTTCCTGTATCGTTTCTTTCTCCAGGTTTTCTCTCTCCGCACTCGTTTTCTCTGTATTTTCCATTTTTCAATCCCCGTTTTCTTTCTTGCGCAGAATCTTTCTGCCGTTTTTCCCCGATATACTTTACTATCTTAACATACCATGCCTTTTTTTTCTATACATAAGAATAGTGTCCGCTCTCACGGACACCATTCTGTTCTTATTCTGTGATCTGCGTCGAATCTACTTTTGCAGCGGACTTTTTCTATAAATGATATCCTCTCTGCCCGGTCCGTTAGACACCATGGTAATCGGATATCCGATCTGGTCTTCGATAAACTCCACATATCTGCGGCAGTTTTCCGGCAGATCTTCATATCTGCGGATACCCCGGATATCACATCTCCATCCCGGCATCTTCTGAAGCACCGGTTTCGCCTTTTCCAATTTGCAAGTAACCGGAAACTCTGTGGTCACTTCTCCATCCACTTCGTATCCCACACATACCGGTATCTCATCCAGATAGCCCAACACATCCAGTACCGTGAACGCTACGTCCGTGGTACCCTGCAAACGGCATCCGTACTTGGAAGCCACACAGTCAAACCATCCCATTCTGCGGGGACGTCCTGTGGTAGCACCAAACTCGCCGCCGTCTCCTCCGCGCCTGCGCAGTTCATCAGCCTCATCCCCAAATATTTCCGATACAAAGGCACCGGCTCCTACCGCAGAAGAATATGCCTTGCAGACCGTAACAATCTGCTTGATCTCATAGGGCGGCAGTCCTGCACCGATAGCACCATAGGCCGCCAGCGTGGAAGAAGAGGTGACCATGGGATAAATACCGTGGTCAGGATCCTTCAAAGTGCCAAGCTGTCCCTCTAACAGTATGGTCTTGCCTTCTTTCAGTGCTTTATCCAGATAGGAGGATACATCGCATACATAAGGCTCTATCATTTCCTTGTACTCTTTCAAGGTTGCTAACAGTTCTTCCGGCTTTATCACTGGTTTGTGATATAAATGTTCCAGAATGACGTTCTTTGTCTCACAAATGCGCTCTACTTTATCCTGTAACAGTGCCTCATCAAAGAGCTCGCTGACCTGGAAGCCAATCTTTGCAAATTTATCGGAATAAAAAGGCGCTATACCGGATTTTGTAGAACCAAAAGATTTTCCGCCAAGCCGCTCCTCCTCGTACTGATCAAAGAGAATATGATAAGGCATTACCATCTGGCATCTGTCCGACACCAGAATCTTTGGCATGGGAACATTTTTCTCCGTGATGGATTTGATCTCGTTCATCAGAATCGGAATATTCAATGCCACTCCATTACCGATGATACTAGTGGTATGCCCATAGAACACACCGGATGGCAAAGTATGCAGTGCAAATTTACCGTAATTGTTGACAATCGTATGTCCTGCGTTTGCGCCTCCCTGAAACCGCACCACAATATCCGCTTTCTGGGCAAGCATATCCGTAATTTTCCCTTTTCCTTCGTCACCCCAATTGGCGCCCACTACTGCTTTTACCATATGATGATTCCTCCTATAATCTCTATCATAATATAAGTAAGCCGATTTTCTCATGTCTCGAAAATCTCCAGCAGCACTTACTAAACATGATTATAAAACGGTTTTCATCATAAGTAAAATCAATATTTATTATATATACTATAAGTTTTGCCTATATTATTTTACGCCGTGATCTTTTTTCCACTCCTTAATCTCCTGTAAACGCTGTTTTAACTGCGCCTCCTGACCCATCCCGGCCGGCCGGTAATACTCTCTTCCCAGAAGCGCATCCGGCAGACACTGCATATTGGTCAGCTTTTCTTCCGTATCATGCGCATACTGATACCCCTTACCGTAATCCAGATCTCTCATCAGACCGGTAACCCCATTGCGGATCACCAGCGGCACCGGCTCCGCCAGATGTTCTATGGCATCCGCCTTCGCCTCATTATAAGCAACTTCCATGGCGTTTGACTTGGGCGCCAGGGCCACATAGATGACTGCCTGACTTAAGTGTACGTTACACTCCGGCATCCCCAGAAAATGACATGCCTGATAGGCTGCTACCGCAATCTGCAGTGCCTGGGGATCGGCCAGTCCCACATCTTCACTGGCAAAACGCACCACACGCCTGGCCACATAGAGGGGATCCTCCCCCGCTTCCAACATGCGCGCCAGCCAGTAGACCGCCGCATCCGGATCGGAATTTCGCATAGACTTATGCAGTGCCGAAATTAAGTTATAATGTTCCTCTCCCTTTTTATCATACAGAAGAGATTTCCGGGAGGTACACTGTTCCAGCGTTTCCTGGGTAACTGTAATTACCCCGTTTCCGTCCAGTTCCCCGTTCAGCACCACCATCTCCAGGGTGGAAAGGGCATTTCTGGCATCCCCATTGGCAAATTCCGCGATCATCTCAAGCATCTGTTCCGGAATCACCACTTTCTGACTGCCAAATCCCCGGGGATCTGTGAGTGCACGCTGAAGCAGTCCTTTTAAATCCTCTACGCTCAGCGCCTGTAATACAAAAACCTTACAACGGGACAAGAGAGCGCTGTTGATTTCAAAAGACGGGTTCTCCGTAGTAGCCCCAATCAAAACAATACTGCCCTTCTCCACAAACGGAAGAAAGGCATCCTGCTGGGCCTTATTAAAACGATGTATCTCGTCCACAAAAAGAAGTGTCCTGATTCCATACTGACGGTTCTTTTCCGCCTGTTCCATCACCGTACGGATTTCCTTGATACCGCTGGTCACAGCCGAAAAGTCAATGAAAGAAGATTTCGTCTGATTGGCAATAATCCTGGCAAGCGTTGTCTTGCCAACACCAGGAGGTCCCCAGAAGATCATAGAAGAAATCTGATCTCCCTCAATCAGACGTCTAAGCACCTTCCCTTTTCCCAAAAGATGTGTCTGCCCCACATAATCGTCCAGATTCTGTGGCCGCAGTTTGGCCGCCAATGGCTGCGGCATTTCTCTGTCAAACAAGGATATCTGATCCAAATCCTTTCCTTCCTTCCTCTTATTCCTTGCCTTTATCTCAAAGGACAGGAAATCTCAAACATCTCCTCGCAGACACGATGCAAAAGCTGCGCCTTGTCCGTATCCGCCAGACGATAGTAAGTCTCCTTACCTTCTTTCCTGCCAACAATCAATCCGCTCTTCCTCAAAAGCTTCAAATGATGAGAAACAGCCGGATCACTCATCTGCATGATAGCCGCAATATTACCGACGCACTCCTCACAGTGGCATAGAAGCCATAAAATGCGCAATCTGCTCCCATCACTGACCTGTTTAAAGATTTCCGCCGTACATGCACATGCCTCCTGATCCGGCATTTTCTCCAATACTTTATCTATCCTATTTTCCATATTCTTTCTTTATATTCTATCTCTTCGCTTATCCGAGGCAAATTCACTTTTTCCATTTATTGTCTTTTCGATTATCCTGCTCAGAGGCTCTATCTGTCTCCTGCGGCTGATTCTCCTGTCCCGTCGCTGTTTGCTCAGGGGTCGTCTGTGCAAGCGGTGCAAGTCCTTCTGCGTTCATGATACACTGTCCCTGGAATACTGCATTTTCATCCACGATCAGGCTCTTGGTGCGGATATTACCGATCACCTTACCGGTAGACGCAACCTCCGTCCTGCCGCCGGAAGTCAGATCGCCTTCCACAGAACCGCCGATAATGATGTTACTGCCCTTCACATTTCCTTTTACCTTACCGGTAGAACTGATGATCAATGCCCCTTCCGTCTCCACATCTCCGGTCACACTGCCCTCCACACGGACAGCCTCCTTTGCCTTGATATCGCCTTCCACCACCATGTCAGATCCAATAACACTGCTGATTTTAGCATTAATCTGTTCTGTCGTTTTTTTACCCAACATAATTTCCTCCCTATCCTTTGATTTCAATCATTTCCATGGGATCCACATAGCTGTCATCCTTGCGGATGCTGTATCCGGTCTCCGTGTTGTCTTCTCCCACCAGAAAAAGCGCCACGCCCTTCACAACCTCACTGCCTTCTTCCACAATAGGAGTTCCCTGGTTACGGTAAGTAGTGACATATCCATTGCCATGATCAATAATAACATAACTGATTTCCCCCTCCACTGCCCTGGTTTCTTTCACGATACCCGGCGCGGTGGCAACTACCTTCGTACCCTTTGCCGCCACGAAAATGACTTCTTTCCATTCTTCTTTGGCCACAATCTTTATGGTCTCATCCTGCTCGGCATCCTCATTTTCTTCCTCTTCGCCCTCCGCCTCTGTCGAAGCCGTTTCCTCCCTGAGCTGAGCTGCTCCGCTCATCGGAAATCCTGTCGGGATATATGCCTCCTCATGAGCCGCCAGCAGTTCCTGTTCCTGTGCCTGCTTCTGGCTTAGATTTCCCTCCAGTGAGGTTACCTTACTTGCAAGGGTTTCATTCTCCGAAACAAGCTGCTCGTTTAACTCCTTTAACTGAACAATCTGCTCAATCTGTCTTTTGCTCCGATCCATCGTACCAAACATCGTGATCGTGGTATAGACCGCATAACAAATTACTGCCACAAACAGCACAAAACCCACAACCGCAAGCGCGCCCGTCCGGACATGGATTTTCCTATGATTTGCCACAGGAGCATCCGAGACTATCATGACTGTATAGGTAATCTTTCTCTTGCGCAAACTTGTACTCATACCTAAGCCCTCCAGTAACTTTATATATTCTAACACATATGCGCAAGAAAGGCACTACTATTTTTTGCGGAAAGTGAGTGCTCTCGTCGCGTTAAGCACCGCGAGAATCATAACGCCCACATCCGCAAAGATTGCCCACCACATGCCGACCACTCCGACTGCACCCAGAAACAGGCAGGAAAACTTGACTGCCAGGGCAAAAACGATATTCTGATGCACAATACGCAATGTCTTTCTGGATATCTGCATGGCCAGGGCAATTTTAGCCGGATCGTCATCCATCAGCACGATATCCGCCGCCTCGATAGCTGCGTCGGAGCCTAGCGCTCCCATAGCGATACCAAGATCGGCCCTGGAAAGCACCGGCGCATCATTAATGCCGTCCCCCACAAAGGCGAGTTTCTCTTTTTTCCCCTTCTTTTCCAGAAGATGTTCCACCTCATCCACCTTATCTGCCGGCAAAAGTTCACTTTTTACTATATCCACTCCTAATTCCGAAGCGACAGCCTCCGCCACAGTCCTGCCGTCTCCGGTTAACATAACTATTTCCTTTACGCCTGCTCTCTTTAAATCAGCGACTGCCTGCTTTGCTCCTGGTTTCACCATATCCGAAATCAGAATATAGCCGGCATATTTACCATCGACAGACACATGGACTTCCGTACCCGTTCTTCCCGGCTCCACCGGCGTAATATCCAGTTTTTTCATCAATTTCCTGCTGCCCGCCGCCACGCGCCTGCCATCCACACGCGCACACACGCCATGACCGCTGATTTCTTCCACATCCTGCACCCTGCTTCTGTCAATTTCCCGGCCATATGCCTCCTGCAGGCTCTTACTGATCGGATGATTGGAGTAGCTCTCTGCAAAAGCTGCCGCCTCTAACAGTTCTTCCTCCGTGAATCCCTCTGCCGCTTCCTGATATGTGACCGCAAAGACACCTTTGGTCAAAGTACCTGTCTTATCACAGACCACATATTTCGTCTCGGACAGCGCTTCCAGATAATTTGATCCTTTCACCAGAATCCCCTTGGCAGAAGCTCCGCCGATACCGCCAAAAAAGCTGAGTGGAATAGAAATGACCAGGGCACAGGGACAACTTATTACCAAAGTAGTCAATGCACGTGTCACCCAGAGCGCCCAATGAGCCTCCTGACCCAGAATCAAATGAAAAACCGGCGGCAGAATCGCCAGTGCCAATGCGCCGTAACAAACCGCAGGCGTATAATATCTGGCAAAACGGGTGATAAAATTCTCCGACCGTGACTTTTTCATGCTGGAATTTTCCACCAGTTCCAATATCTTCGAGACCGTGGATTCTCCAAACTCCCTGGTGGTACGGATTTTAAGCACTCCGGACATATTCACACAGCCGCTGATGACCTCGTCGCCCTCCTTTACTTCCCGCGGGAGACTCTCCCCTGTCAGGGCGCTGGTATTCAAAGAAGCTCTTCCTTCTGTGACCACACCGTCTATAGGCACCTTTTCTCCCGGCTGTATCAGAATGATCGTTCCGATTGCCACTTCGTCAGGATCCACCTGCTCAATCTCTCCATCCATTTCTATGTTAGCATAATCAGGCCGGATATCCATAAGCTGGGAAATGTTCCTGCGGCTTTTGCCAACGGCATAACTTTGAAAGAGTTCCCCAATCTGATAAAACAGCATCACGGCTACACCTTCCATATATTCACCCAGAAGAATGGCACCCACCGTAGCCGCCGCCATCAGGAAATTCTCATCAAATACTTCCCCGTGCACCACACCCAGAACCGCTTTGCGCAGGATATCATAGCCAATGATCAGATAAGGGATCATGAAAACCAAAAGACGCAGATAGGAATTTTCCACAGGAATAAAATAACAGACAGGCATTAAAAACGCTGCAATCATAATCCTGATGAAAACTTTTTTTTGTTTTTTAGTCATGATGCTTCTTTCCTTTCATTATTTAAATTTTGTTATATGAACATTTAAGCATTTATTTAATTGTTTGTCAATATATTTTCCCATTAAAAAAGACAACATCAGCCGCCAAGTGTTCCTCCGGGATATTCAATGTGTGAACCGAGACACTGGCGATACGCTTCCGTACTCCTCCCAGAACTGATGTTGTCTTTCTTATTATATTCTTTTTCTGATAACCATGCAACTTTCTGTTGTATCGAACACGGCAGACCCCCAGACGATGTAACGCTGTCCTCATAGGTCTATAGGTATAGGTACTTGAATCATAGGTTTTTATCGTTTTAAGGGGTAGACTCTGCTTCGCCGCATGTCAGGGTCGTTCCATCATGCGCTCTGCTTCGCCAAGGTTAAAGTGCAGCTTACACTCGCAATGGAGGCCCGCCGTGTTCGGTACATCCCCATTATAATAGAAAAATCCCCAAAAGTGTGAGTTTAGGAATACATCGCACTTTTTGGGGTATGATTTGTCTTTTGAGGTTTACATAATATAGATATAGGTCGATAGCAATCCGAGGTTCC
>DKZA01000022.1:0-61238 GCA_002492525.1 Lachnospiraceae bacterium UBA7086
CCGATAATCTAGTATTATCCTTCATTTTCCCGTAATTATCATTTTATATATTATATATAAACTACATCCATTTTTCAACCATATTCATAATTTTATTTAAAATTTCTACCAATTCTCCTATAACCACCCCTACTATGAATCCCCCTCTCACCACAAACTCATAACCCCTTCTCCATCCCCCCCCCAAAAAAACACCACCTCAAAAATTCTTCCAACACCTCCCCTTCATAAAATCACATATCACCGCCATATCTTCTCTCTCATAAAAATCTACAAGAAGCTTTTTAAACGTTGGAACTTCTATATCCGGTATCACCAGAAAGCCCATCCCATGCGCAATCAGATAATGATTGGCAAAAATAACTTATGCTCTTTTCTTGCCTGACTATCATATCTATTTGCTCTTTGACTATTGTTTCACTTTGCAGTACATCCTGGTCTAGTATAAATTCCCACGCATGCTTTAAATTCAAAATCTTTTGCACATCAGTTGCTGATATCCCATTCACGATACCGTTCTCTATTATTTCCTCCGTCTGTGGAAAAGATGTCCCCACTCCCTCTAAACCTGCCTGGCAACAAGCTAAATCCACTTACTTACCGTTACCAGACCCAACTGGTCTCGCCACCTCTTCGTTAGAAATTTGCAGTATATCATCATTCTCCAATTCAACCACCACTTCCATATATGGCTCTTCGTCCTGCAAAGGTCTTCCCCAACTCATGGAACTGGCATTTTTTGTAAAACTATTATGATATTTTAAATGATATAAAGTAATCCGCCGACCGCATACTTCATTCTGATCATTCAAAACATCTTCTGTTTTAGATTCAAAAGAAAGCGATTTTCCAGCTTTGGTTTCTAAAACAATATAGGTATATCCACCATCAGCTTTTGCTGACAGAGAGATATTGTCTCTTGTAACAGGGTAGCTGATACCTGTATAGAGCAACATTGCACTAAATAAGACAGCAAATATAAGGCATACTGCGGCCACTATTTTAAATATTCTTCTGGCGATTTTCTTTTTAACTGCCGTTATGACCTCTGCGTCATGGCCGCTTTGCGGCGTTTCTGCCTCATCAATCTGCCGGCCCGATTTCAAACGTTCAAATTCTGCGGTACAATCAGAACAATTTTCAAGGTGTTCCCTGACAAATACCGCTGTATCCTCGCTTACCATATTTTCAAGGTACAACGGCAGCACATCGAAAACAACACTACACTCTTTTTTCATCACAGATTTCCTCCCATCTTGTCTTGTATCATTTTTCTTGCCCGGTGGTAGGTAACACAAGCCCAATTATCAGTCTTACTATACAGAGCGCCTATTTCTTTAAAAGACAATTCTCCAAACACACGCCACATAAAAACTTCTTTATAGGGGTCAGGTATTGTATGCAGGATTTTTCGTATCTGCCAGGCCTCGTCCTGTATCCCGATCTGTTCTTCCACGAAAGCGTCCGGGTCTGTTATCCTCTGCAATTCTGCTTCATCCGTACTTGCTGTTCTATGGCTTTTTTTCAAATATGAGTAGTACATGTTTTTGGCAATTTGGCAGATCCATACACGCATATCACACTCGCCGCGAAAATCCCCAATGGATTTCATTACTTTTAAAAAAGTTTCGCTTGTGATTTCCTCTGCTATATGTTCATCCCCTGAAAGTTTCCAGATATAGCGGTATACCGCTTTAAAATAGGTGCTGTATATTTGCTCAAACTCCATTACGCTACCACCTCCTTCCAACCATAAGACTTCGCAAGGAAAGAAATCTTACAAAATTTTTAAAGATTTTTATACAGGAAACGGCGAATTGGCATATCTTGTCCAATCCGCCGTTGATATGTTTATCCGGTATATAAGGCTGCCTGACCGCACCACTATGTTAATATTCTTTTTTCCGATAAATGCTGACAGTTAGTGGATAGGATAAAGCAAACATTACCATGGAACATACTATTATAATTGCATTGCTCAGTAAAATGGTCGTAAAACCGGGCACCAGATAAAGGTTAAGTATACTGATAATTCCCAATGTAATACCTATTGCGCAAAGTAAGCCGATCACCACAGATACTTCGCTTTTTTCTTCACCGCCTAAATAAAACAGCGGAAAGAAAAACGCTCCCGTGAAAAGGCTCACACTAATTCCTAATGTAAATACGGAAAGGGTATCTATGGTATTATCAAAGGGACACCCATGCAAAATCCATGATAAACTTATACATATTGCCGCAAAAATAGTTCCTGCCGTCAGCCATATCAACTGACTGATAAAATAGCTTTTTACGATATTCGCCCTGTTAATCGGCAGCGTCAATTTGTATTTTCCCCATTTGGAGATAAATTCTTTTTTGATGCTGGTAATGGCAAGCACTGAAAATCCGACTATACTCAACAGTACATAGCCAATCAGGAGCGACGGGCTGATGACCGCAACAACAAAGATTCCCAAAAGAAACATAAGTTCCGAAAAAGCCTTAATATTGGAACATACAGCCAGAAAATTATTTTTAAGCAGTCCTTTCATACTCGTTCCCCCTTTACCAGTAACAGCATGATTTCATCCACTGAAACGTGGTCTACCACGCTATCTTTATATTTTCGCTGTGCTTCTTTCCCATTGGAAACTAAAACATCGATTTGAAAATCTCTTTTTCGCCAGGCAATGATATCGTTGGGATCTAAGGCAAGAAATTGACTCTCTTTGCAGCGCATAACAGCATAATTGTATGCCAGATCGTTTTTCGAGACGGTCATGATCAGGCTTCATCCAGAATCAACAGTTGCGGATGATGTGACAAAGCTGCCGCAATCGCCAGTTTCATCGTCATTCCTCTGGAATAGTCTTTGATTTTTTGTTTCGCCGATAAATGAAACTCTTCCAGATATTTCTGGAACAGGGCATTATCCCATTGTGTATAAATGCCGCCCATCACTTCCGATAGCTGCTTTGCCGTCCAAAAGCCGGGGAAATTATCGCCGTCATAAACCACACCTATTTTCTCCCGAATATCGGTATCACAATCCTGCATTTCCCTGCCGAACAGTTTCACTGTGCCGCCGTCTTTTTTCACGGTATTCAATATACAACCGATCGTCGTAGTCTTACCTGCTCCGTTTTCACCAACAAAGCCCAGAATGGTTCCATAGGGCAGCGAAAAAGAGAGTTTATCCAACGTGAAATTTGATTTGGGAAATGACTTAGAGATTTCCTGCAATTCTAAAATATTTTCCATGCTATTCGTCCTCCTGATAAAATAAAGCTAACAGCTCTGTCAATTTTTCTAGGGAAATATTGTTCATTCGCCCAATTTCAGCCGCCGTCTGCAAATGCTCTTCCGCTATACGCTGCTGTTCCTCTTGATAAAATTCCTTATTTTGTGCCGACACAAAACTTCCTCTGCCGACTGTGGTTTCGATAAATCCGTCCCTTTGTAAATCCTCATAAGCTTTTTGAACCGTAATGACACTTACATGGATAGATTTTGCCAAAGCCCGCATGGAAGGAATTGCATCCCCAGCTTGCAGCTCACCACTCATTATCATGGCCTTGATCTGTGATGTGATCTGCTCATAAATCGGTTTATTGGCATTATTACTGATAATAATTTCCAATTTACAATCCCCGCTTTCCCTAAATTGTACTTAATGTACAAGTACATTATATCATCTTTGCTTTTTTAGTCAACCCAACCATGGTAGATTATTAAAACTTGTTTTCATTTTCTTGCGCTTGTCTATATAAGGACATTATTTTAGGGAACATTTTGTTATAACTCACATCAAAATGTTCCCTAATCAATATACTTGCTTTCCAGATATTCAATATAGTCACTGATTTCTTGAGGTTTCCCATTCATTTTATCTGATAAAAAGTTGAAAACCTTTTTTATTTCTTTTACCCAATAAATTTTCCTGCCGGTGTCTGTTAAACTTTCATATACTGAAAAATCAAACGGAATTGTTACCGTTGGATACCCCTCGACCCCAAGACTGTTGATTGACATTTCTGTTGCCTTCTCATCGCATGCAATATTTAGCTGTCTGCAAAAATCATTATCATAAAACCTGACTTTTTCGGCGAATTCATCATCTAAAAAATCTGTGTCCTGCCGTAATAGTCTGGTTCTTGTTTTGGTATCATCTTCATTGCCTAAATAGGCGGAATATATATTGATCGACCTTAACCTCACTTTATCATTCACCCTATATCGTAGAAATCAAATCATCATCAAAGTATCGTTTACTTTTCGTTTTCCCATTGATGCTAATGGTGTAAAAACAGCAATTACGATTGAAATGCCAGCGAATCCCTATTATCACGCCTGTCATACCGGGATGGTTGCAAGGCGAGACCTGTTCCCCATAAACAAACCGAGGAGGTACCGGCAACTCCCGGATCCTTTTTATGTCCAGCTCATAATTAGCTTTAGGCGATATAACCAGGGCTTTACGATTGTCTATCTTGTATTGAACAACTGCCTGAAACAGTCCATCTTCCTGAGCTTTGCTGTCGAGACATATACCCCACATAAAAGAAGCCTCCGTTCGCACAATTCTGAAAAGGGAGTTTAAAATTCATACCCTTTGCCTTCCGAGAACAATACTCCATCCGTCAATTCCACACATAAAATGATGGTGTTTTCATCTTCAAAATTATTGTGTCCATTATCAATCCATTCAGCAAAGGCATTTTTCAACTTTCCGGCAATGATTTGATTTTCCTCTTTTCCAAAATATCCTAAATTGATACCCTTTCCGTGTGCCGTGAACCACTCACCGGCTATTGCAACGGTAGAATTTTGCTTCATATGTTTCATCTTGTTTGAGAGTGCGTATGTAATAATATAAAATGCACCATTTTCATAATAAGCATCTACATATCGCACATACGGCACATTATCTTCTATGGTTGCCAAGGCAATTACCGTATCTTTCCCAAAGCGTTCCATCATTATTTTTTCAGTTTCCTGATTTAGTTTTATCATAGTGGTTATCTCCTCCTTGCATCTTCCAATATCGCGGCTATACCTAACAATGACGGTAAAATCACATTACATGTAAATCAATAAAAGCCAATGTAATTTCCTCCTCATTTACTTTGCGAACAAAGAAACGGGCTGTTAAATCGCTCATGGTTCCGTTAAGAGGAATATTGTCATAGTGGATGACCGCAATATCATCGCCACCCATCCAGCCATAATCCGAGGAAATGTCAATGCTATCAATGATCGTATCCTTGTCCGGATTCTCCAGAATCGAGGTTACTTTATAATCTGCACGGCCAAATTCTTTCTGTGCTTCTTCCCGTGTATAGCCCGGGCACCCATATGTATAGACTGCTGATTCCAGTAATTCCGGCGTCCAATTATCTTCATCCTGCAAAAACATTTCAAGGGCCTCTTTATATTTTTCCTGTGCCAGAAGTTCGTTCCACTCGATAACCAGTTCTCTGATTTCTTCCTTAGTGGATGTGATAGGTATTGTGCGCACTGTGAGTTTTCCTCCTTTAACTTTTATACTTATCAAATAAACCAGCAGATGAATCACATTCTTTCTTAGATTATAATATCTTTTGTATACAAAATATAGGATTGTTCTATTTTACTTTTAAAATTTTTTCAAGTGAAAATTGCAGGAACACACACAATAAGCCACATGTACAAAAAACTCCCCTAATTATTTCTAAAAACCTGTTGGAGTCCCATGTCCCTAACATAATCAAGCCATTCATAAATATCCTCTATATCATATTTATACTGGCCCTTTTCATCCTTTGCCTTTTTTAATGCCAATTCCATAAGCGCATATTCATTTTCCAGTAACGTGTCAAACACTCCCTGATCATCCGTATTAATTGATACGTTTAATGACATATTTGTCTCTGTATTTTTCAGTTTTCTTGCATTAAATCTCAGAATAGGATGTTCGTCATATTTCATAATCGTACCGATGAGATAATTAGAAGACGGGTTCGTCTCTATGCCAATCCCAGACATTACAAGCCGTTGTATCATGCTATCCTGCAATTGCTTTACAATATCAGCATATCTCCCATCCACTTTTTGGACTGTCATCTCACTGCCCCTTTTCCGAGCCCTTTCATCATAATGATATGCATGGTACAACACTCTGATATCTTTAATTTCCCGTATGCCATCTATATTTTCTAATTGACGGTTGAACCCATATCTGTCATATTTGATAACAGCATTATCTGTTTTCTCCACTTTTTCTTTTATGCTGTCAGCACACAGCCAATAAGACTCCGGTCTGTCACCCCGTAATTTCCAACTGCAATAATACTCCTGCATAGTTATTTCATGGTCGATAATATTATCATATATTTCTTTGTAAAGCGAAAGAAAATTACTTTCTAATTCTGTCCTGAGGCTTCTGTCCACATCGATGCCAAGTTCATCCGCTTTACACAAAAGCCAGACAATATCATCCAACAAGCGCTGTTTTTCCATTACCAATGTTTTCCCCTTATAACAGTAGTAAGAATACGGATCGATTCCAAGCGCAAGACCATGACCTATTCTGCTTCCCCTTCCGAGCCCGCAAAACAACAACGCCTCATCCACCGCCCTAATCCCGTCCACAATATCCAGAAAGTCTTCCCCAACATGATACGTTACATGAAGCTTCGTCATAATCTTCTGTTTATAACGATTCTGAACAGATTCCGTTTCAAACATGATATCCGACAGGAACCTGAAACTCTGCGCAAATACTTCCGGTCTACAGTTTACTTCATTTGCACATGCATCTATACCCCTAATGCAGTTTTTCACAGGTGTTTTGCTCATCAGCAGTTTGGCAATGCCCTCCGATTTGATTCTGACCGATTCACGCAATTTATAATGTCTCGGCTTACCATATTGAAAATCCTTATCTCCGTTCTTAGGAAAATGCAGTACATATATCAGCTTGTTATAACAGTTTTGATCCGCTATTATGCGCTCGTTTCTTACTATTTTACGATAAGTTTTTGACGGAGTTTCTCCTGGACATATCCGTGCCTCCAAAGATTTCATGTAATCCCTTGACAACGGTTCATTAACAGCGAGTCTAACCAGTTCCTCCTCATACATCCTTATTTTTTCGATAAAGACTTCTTTTCGGGTCTCATAATTGCTAAAATTCGCAAATCCGACCTGCCTGTTTACCTGAATCAATTCACCCCTGAACTGTGTCCGCATGGACAAATATTGATAAAAGATATCACATTGTCCATCATTGAACTTTTCTTCCATGACTGCCTTAAAGCAGTCATACAAAAATTTCCGTTCACCAGAAAGCAAACGACAGTTATTATTGTTTTTTCCAAACATGGTTTTCTCCAAAGCATAATCCATAATATGCTTATCATCCACCACGGCCCCATATATATGCTTTGCCAACATGATAACATCCTGGATTTCGGGAACATAGACACTGAAATTTATCCCCTCTTCCATCCATTTAAGCAGTTCTTCTGCCCTATGAATCAAATAGTCATCTTCCCTAAGTACCGCAAAAAGATACACACGGTACAGCGCTGCCCTCTGACATATTCCATACAGAGTCTCTTTTGGATCCCATGCCTCGGTATCATCTATATGGTGCTGCAGGGTGTCAGGCAATTTTTTAAAATCATGCCGCCTGTTTTCTATGATATTCATCAGGCAGAGCCAGTTCAGTTCAAATATCTTTGTCGATCCATTCAGGTGAAAATGATTGTCAGCAATCCCTTTGTTCAATATATTCTGCAGCCTCAAGTCATTGCTCCGTATAATAGGAATCCATGCAAAATATTCTGTACTCATCCCTTTTTGTATATCGACATCTGCCAAAAAGGCACAAGTAAACAAATCTTGCCCCAGCTGAAACGAAATTTCCCTCCAACGCAGCATTTCATCTATCTTGCACTTTATTTCATTCCCATCATAGACCAATACTTTCCTTGCAAAATCTAAAATAGTAGTAAAAACAGTTTTCTCTTTAATCTTATCTTTGAGATATATGTATTTATTCCTTATTTCGTCTTCTGAATTATAAGGAAACACTTCCTTTGCATATTTTAAGTATAACCGCTCATTTACCGTCCTATAATTATGGTTTCTGCAAGCTGACGCTATGTGGTAATACGGTATTTTCTGAAACAGTATCTCCAAATTTCCTCGTTCGGTATCCATCCTGATCCCCCATCTATGCCGGCTCTAAAACTTTTTCTGTATCTCTGCCATACGCTTATACTCATTCCTTAATGTTTCCGGCAATTGGCCTTTTTCATCTGAGAAATATATATCCAAGACTTTTCCGTACAGATCACATAATGCTTCCCCATGAAATCCATCTGGCTCTTTTTGGTGTTCTCCTATATATCTTTGTATTCTTTCTGCAAGAATCTCCAGATTTTTCTTCGCATTTTCCGCAGTGGGATTTCTTAAGAAAGCGGCCGCTCTAAAATCTCCCGGATCCCAACTCTCCGGGAGCGGTGATGTCCTCAGCTTATCCCTAAACTCCAGCATCAGTCTCTCGCCTTCCTGTTCTGTTTCATCCTTCTGCATTTCGCCGCTTCTTGCAATATCCGTGAGCAGTGCATATAGTTCGCATACATCGATGATATAGTCTTCTGCCAAAGCAAACTGCGTTAAATCCTCCACTTTCCCTTCTACACCATACTGCCCCATGTATGTGACCATATTCTCAAAAAACTTTTTCACTAGTTTCCGGGTCCGATCCGTTTCATTCACGGAACGCTCTTTAACATCTGCATAGTTTTTACAGTAGTCCAATATAGACATAACAATATCCATATTGGAAACCACTTCTCTCATAAACCTTATACTATCTTGGTTACATTCCTCTATTTGGTCGATATAACCCTGTATTTCATCACTTGCCCCCAATGCCTCAAAACTTATTTTCTTACAAATGAGATCCAGATTAAACAGGGCAACAATATAATTTTCCAGGCTGATTGACACAAATTCATGTGTGTAAGAATTATTCCACACAATGGTCCCATAAGTAATGTATTGATACTGATAATTATTAATATAATAATTGTTTGCAAGCAATGCCGTTAAAATCCATGCATAGATATAATACTTCCGATCCGCCCCGTCCGGCACTTTGGGAACACTCACACTGCCCCTATTCCCATAGGTCAGATTGACATAGATGTCTCCCCTGCCGCTCACATACTGCAAAATCCTATTATAAGTGTCCTGTGTCCGAATATTATATCTTGATCTATCAATTTCAGTATCTTTCACGCCTAGCAAAATACCTGAGAACATGCCGCTCCACACATAACCGCCTAACAGTCTCGTTAACGCATCTGTCTTACCCTCTAAAAGCATTTTTTTCATCATAAATGTATAAAACATATTAACACGGTACACCCTGGCTTTCCGATACACATCACTCACACAGAAAGACACTTCCCCAATCGCTCTGATTACCCACGTAAAACTATTATCTAATTCTGTTAAATAATTAATATCCATTGGAGATGTCCTGTTTGTCGCTTCATATAAAACTCTATATATAAATGAACGCGCGTTGTCATTCACGCCGTAAACATCTGCATACTGCAAACTGCGAAATTCCTCCCTGTCTTTGAGCATAATCGGCATATGGTCCCACGTGTGCTCAAAATATGCTTCCAATTCGTTCACATTTTTATACTGTACCTCACTGCCCTCATCCGCATCCTTCATTTTGAGCAGAATCACAATTAGATTCACCATCTCACGAAGGTTATTGGGAAACAGGATATCCTTCTCCGCTTCTTTGGGCAGCAAAATTATTCCAGTCTTCTTGTAAATCAATTCGCGCATTGCCACAACCATATCCAGACGCTCACCAGTGCTCCAAATCACTTTTTCATCTTCTTCCCAATTGTCAACATACTCAATTGTCAAATGGGATAAACTGCCCACTTTAGGGAGATAAATCCTCCTAGCTTTCGGGATAAGTTTATTCGCATACTTTTCGGACATCATGTTGATTTCATCCATAAACTTACTATCCGCCCGCAGTCTACCAATACTTATTTGATAATCACCTAAATTTTTTTCACGCAAACAATCCTCCATCTGCTCAACTTTTACAGCCATTACAATCACTACATTGGGAATGATCAGATATTTCCTAATCTCCTCGGCCATCCGATAGACTCTATTGCTACACAGGTCCAAATCGTCTATAGCTATCACAAGCCTGCACCTGTCTTTCCTGCCCTGGTCATCTGTCACAAAATTAAGATATTTATCTACTAAATCAATCAGCCCTTCCTTCAAATTTGTGCTGTCGCCCAGACGCGATAGACGACCGATATCCCCTTCATAGTCATATTGATCGTCCAAGGTCTGTTTTTGGTTATTGATAAGGCTCACATATCTATATACTGTCTGAAACTGGGCAACGAGTTCCTCATACTTATAATTCTTTTTATCGCCATGCTGCATGTTCTTATGTGTTTTATCTGTTTTACTGTAAAGCTTTGCCAATACAACGTCTAAAATACTATGCATATCATCAAACATAGAAGGATCTATGATAACCGGCTCTGTAAAATATGTATGCTTTATATTTTTAAATTCTCCAAAAACATCCTTACCCTCTTTATCAGAAGATATATACTTTCTCACTGCTTTCACAAAAGTCAGCATCACGCTACTCTTGCCTTCACCTCGTTCTCCGCAGATTGCAATAATATTATTTTCATACTCCATCTCATTATCGACATCTTTCTTTCCGTCATACTCAATTATCTCATCAAGCATCCGAGCGGCCTTTTTGTACTCTTCAAAAAACAGATCATTCTCCGAAATGCTATCCCCCACACATACTTTAAATTCTTTTCCTTTATAAATTTTTAATTTGCCCATATATGCTCCTTTCCAATTCTGCTCTTTGCTGACATCAACCATACCACCACCATATTGACCCTATACATCATTTTTGCAATATTTTACTTCATCCTAACCTCCTTTTATCGTCAAACTTCGTTTATAATAAATCTTGCCATGTTGTTTTTATCTTCTTTTATTAACTAGAACTCTTATAAAAGTCATTTGTTTAATCAGTATAACATGCTAATCTATTTCATACAACGCACAGTAAGATTTTTTCAACACCCTCCCCCATATTTTCTATGTCAGTTTCTATATATGAACAATAAAAAATCACCCGAAATACATCTGTCCAGCTAGTGCTGCCAGATCCGGCTTCACATAGGTGCCTAGCTGGCAGTTGACACCGTGTAACTTTACGGAGTATAATTGCTAAACAATAAAGAAACGTATTCTATCAAGGAAGGAACATGCATATGCCCAAGGTTACGCCGGATCAATTGGAAAAACGCAGGGAAGAAATATTGGACGCCTGCGAAAAAATATACCGCTCAAAAGGATTTTACGGAGTCACGATGAAAGATATCGGTGCAGAAATCACCTGTACCCGACCTGCTATTTACCGTTATTTTGAGACAAAAGAAGAAATCCTGCTAGGTCTGTTGGTACGGGAATACCGAAGTTGGCTGGGAAAACTGGCTGCCGTTAAGAACTGCGCAGATACCCTCAGTCGAGAAGAGTTTTCTGATGCCGTTGCCAACACGCTGAAAGACCAGGATATTCTTCTGCGTATCCAGAATATGAACTTATGCGAGATTGAGCAAAACAGCCGCATTGAAAAATTGACAGAATTCAAACTCGTATATCAAAAGCTGACCGTTTTGTTTGCAGACATACTCCGATGCTATTCTCCAAAGCTTGAGGAGCATACGATAGAACCCATCTCACTAACGTTTTTTGCTTTCCTCTTTGGCGTTTACCCCTTCGTGTTTCACACAGAAAAGCAATTAGAATCCATGCGGCTGGCGGGCGTGTTGCAGACCGAGGTGAGCATTTACGATATGGTCTATAACTGCCTGGTACAGATACTACCTGAAAAATAAATAAAACAATGAATCAATAAGCACTGCACAGATACTCTCCGGGTGAGATGACAAGCGGTGCTTTTTATTTTAGAAAATTTAAATTTTAATATTGCTATTTCAAAATAACCATGTATAATATAAATTACACAATGTAATTTACTCTGTGTAATTTATATTATTTAAACTTCGCTTGGCTGCTAAATGAGAGCAAATTGGAATTTCTCATAAAACAACATACAAACAAGGAGGAAATCATTATGAGTAAAAAACTAGGATTCGGTATGATGCGTCTGCCCGTAATCGGCGGCGATGACGGTAATGTGGACTTTGATAAAACCTGCGTGCTGGTGGACACATTTATGGAGCGAGGCTTCACCTATTTCGATACCAGTTTTGTCTATCATAACTGCCACAGTGAAGAAATCACTCGCCGCACCGTGGTAGAACGCTACCCCCGGGATAGTTTCACCCTGGCTACCAAGCTGCCGGCTTTCCTGATTGAGCTGGAGGAGGATGTAGAAAAAACCTTTCATCAGCAATGTGCCAATCTGGGTGTTGATTATCTTGACTATTATCTACTGCACAACATCAACGGAGAACTTTACAGCCAAAAACTTGTGCCCCTGCACGTCTTTGAAACCTGCGCCCGCCTGAAAAAAGAGGGTAAAATCAAGAATCTAGGGTTCTCCTTCCATGATGTACCCGAACAGCTGGACATCATCCTCAGCGAACACCCAGAGGTGGATTTCGTACAAATCGTGTTGAACTACTATGATTGGACCAGCAGCTGGATACAGTCCAAAAATTGCTATGATATCATTCGCAAGCACGGCAAGCAGGTCATCATCATGGAACCGGTGAAAGGCGGTATTCTGGCAAACCCGCCCAAGCCCTTGTCTGATGAAATGCAGGCTCTGCATCCCGGCATGAGTCCGGCTTCCTGGGCCATCCGCTTTGCCCAGGGAATGGATGGCGTACTGGCAATACTGTCCGGTATGTCCACTCCAGAGCAGGTAATCGAGAACACCGCCTTGTTTGACTCATCTCTCCCATTGACTGATGAAGAACGGCAAATACTTATCAACAGTGCGCCGCTGTATCGAGCACTTGGCCAATTCCATCTGGACGACCTGGAACCCTATAAAGGAATCGGCCCAGGCGGTTTCCCGGTGGATGAGTTGTTATCCACCTATAATTCCTGGCTGTTGCAAAAAAGCCGCGGAGCCGCTGTCTGCGCCGAACAGTGCTACACACCTCACTACAAAAGGCTGTTAAAAAAACACAATGTGCCAAAGGATTGGACAAAACAAACCATTTTAAACCGGAATGGCCAGGATATTTCAGAGATGGTGCGGGAAGCGGAGGCTTATTTCTTACAATTTTAAAAAACTTGATCAGATTAGTTTTCACAGATAATGGCCCAACATGGATAAATATTCCAATTGGGCTATTATTTTATTTAATTACCCGATTCCCCTCCTGGGATATTTGCGTAACTCCATACTAATTCCTGCCATTCCTCTTAAGATTTCTTCCTTTAGAGAAATCAATCCGTCCAGATTTCCGAGTCCTTCTTCAAATCTTAGAATAATATACTATACCTCTTTTTAGTTTACATAACATTTTATCTCTTTAACTCAGACCGTTTGCTGACAACTTCCTGAAAATCACGTTTCACTTCATCATATTTGGAAGAATCTCTCAGAATTGCCGAAGGATGATATGTCGCAGTTAGCACACAATTTCTCCGGTATGTCCAAGTGCCATGCTGCCTGGTAATTTTAAAATCCGGTGAAATAATCCGCTGCGCGGCGACACGGCCCAGACAGACAATAATACCCGGCTTTAACAGAAATGTCTCATATTTCAGATAGGGAAAGCATGCCTCCTTTTCCTCCTCTCTGGGATCACGGTTGCCCGGCGGATGACATTTTAAAATGTTGGTAATGTATACTTCTTCCCTGCTCAGACCGCAATCTCGAAACAGCCTGTCTAATATTTCCCCTGAACGCCCCACAAAAGGAATCCCCTGCTGGTCTTCCTGTGCGCCGGGCGCCTCAGCAATCAGCATGATGTCCGCCTCATGGCTGCCGCGGCCCATGACAGGCAGATTTCTGGTCTGGCCGAGTGGGCATTGGGTGCAAACCGCGATATGCTGTTCTATGTCGTTCCATGTATATTGCATAGTGGCTCCTTTTTTGAGAGATTCTAACAATGCCGCACTTATCCGTGCATCGTTCGCAGACCTCACAAATTCTTTGTATATCTTAATATAAAAAGCTGCTTAGCACAAGCTTAACACTGTGCCAAACAGCATAAGTTCTCTACCCCGGCAGACTATCTTCGACACACAACGCCCCATACCCCGCGTATGTCAAGTTAATGTCACAAACTTTTTTCACTTTTTTTGAACGAGAATCGCTGAAACCCGCATAACTTCGTGGGGCGTATGGTAAATTATTGCTAAGTCGCAGTAAAATTGGAGATAAATTATTGTCAAGTAAAAAAGTCTGTCCCAGATACTTTGTATATTGTAGCTTTCTTTCTCTTCTTCCAGGTTTCATATAACCCTCCAAGCTAAATTATAATTAAGCGCCATATTCGTATATCACTTTTCCTCAATCAATTTTATCTGTTCTGCCGCTTTAAGAACATTCAACTGATACTCTGCAATCTCTTTCAAAATCTGAAATCTTTCTGTCTTATTTTTGCCCTCACGGATCATTTGTGCATTATGTGTTTCCAAATTAGACAAAACTGTAAGTTCATTTATTGAAGCAAAATCTCTCACATTATTCTTTTTTGCCAATTCAGGATTTTCATCCCGCCATGCTTTCGCGGTAAATCCGAATAATGCAACATTCAAAACATCTGCTTCCTCTGCATATGCCAACCACTCTAAGTTTTCTTTATAATTTCCTGATGGGATCAAGTAATTTTTTACCGCATCTGTTTGAATCAAATAATTATTTTTGGACAAAAATCTTTTTGCATCCCATTCAATTTTCTTTGCGTCATTCTCCGCTTCTTTCAGCCTTTGAAATTCTTTGATCAAATATAGTTTAAAAACAGGGCTGATCGCCGAAGCAAACTCAAATGCAATATCCTTATGTGCATACGTTCCTCCATATTTCCCACGTTTCACAAATAATCCTATCGCTTCTGTCTTTTCAATCCATTCCGAAACACTTAGTACAAATGTATGTAAACCTGCTTCGCTTTTAAAGTGGTCGAATTCGACCACTTTAAAATCAGGATTATAGATTTGTTCCCATGTACCCAAAAATTCCAAAGTTGCTCTGTTTCGCATCCAGTTTTTGATAACATCTGCTCCTCTGGACTCGCCAACTTTGGCTTTTGAAATATCAGTTATACAGATATAATCGTCAAAATTTTCCGCTGAAACAGTAATATTGATGTTTTGCACCACAATTACTTTATTTTTTGCCATCCATTTCCTCCCGTACAGTACTAATCAAAATCTTATTTTCTATATAAAAGCATATCATATTACCGCTGTTTCTTCAATCTTTTTCCGAACATAAGTTCTTTTGATTACTTAATTACTTTATAAATTTTCTTTGTTTAAAAAATCATCATTCATTTTTTACTCAATTAACTGTCAATACAACATCAAAGCAATGCATAATAAGCACTTTAATCGACACAATATACCACAAAATAAAGTGCTTATTATCCCAAAAATCCCCCCATTTCTACCTCGGCAGACTATTTTCCACACAAAGCGCCCCATACCCCGCGTATGTCAAGTTAATGTCACAAACTTTTTCACTTTTTTTGAAACAAAATCCCCGGAAACCGCATAACTTCGTTGGGATTATGATAAATTAATGTCAAGTTGGAGAAAAATTGATAGTAAATTAATGTCAAGTTGCTTTAGGAAAAATTTCAATGCAATTTTTTAAAACTCCTCCATAACCTAAGAAAATTTAACTCTTACCAAATTGTGCTGCACATCTTCCCTTCCATGTAATTCATATATTTTATCCTTTCAAATGTATCCTTATAAACTTAAATAATTCTCCTATAACTCATCGTCAATCGAATAGTAGAATTCCAGATAATTTTTTATGCTATTCTTTATCCATGTTTTTTTCCATTTCAGCGCATACCATTCTAACAACGTAATTAGTATCATGTTTACATTTTGAAATAATATAATCTTTGGTTTCATCAGAAAGCCCACGCACTTCATGAAGATGCCGCATAATCAAATTTTTAATGTATACGCTGCCAGAATCTATCATATCCACTAATTGATGATTTACAATGCCTTTATTCTCCGAATTGCGAGACAATGTGAGAAGAATACGTGTAGCATTCCACCTTATGTCTAAAAACTCAGAATGAAGCCATTGCAAAACATTTTGAAAGATAATTGCTTCTACTCTGATCGGTAACATAACCGTATCTGTAGTCTCCAAATATTGAACAATCAGACGAGTTACTGCAATTGTCGTTGCAACATCACCTTGAATATAAGGCATTAATTCAAGAACATCATTATACATATCTTTGCCCATAGAGCAGTACAAAAATTGCAATCCAATTTTCAAAGAAATGCTATTGATATTAGAAGAAAAGAATAAATGGTCTGTCACTTCGATTTGCTCCTGCTGATCAAATAATTTCTCATATATTCTTTGATTTCGTTTATAATCTTCAGGATATTTTATTGCAATACAGATGAGAAGTGCTATTGCATCAAGTTTTGTTGAAATATCTTCTTTGGAAATAAGAAGAGTATCTGATACTGCAGATATAAGCATGTCCATAATTTCAGATTCACACGCAACCTCTTTTCCTAACAGAATAGTTCTTACAGTTGCAATCTCACGTACACTATGTCCAAAATAAGCACCATTTTTACCTTGTTTTTCATTATTATTCTTGATTTGTTCTACATATTCTCTCACAAACACAGACATGTCCTGTTTTTTATTTTCAGTGGTTTCTAATTTGTAAATTCCTTTATAATAGTTCGGAAAATATTCTGCTACCTTTTTATCCATATCCTCTGTCAAAACAATATTTTGCTTTCTAAGAACGCATAAAAAGGTTGGCGCACAATTAACTTCTTTTCGTTCCTTTTCGCTATCAAGCAAACGGTTTATATGTTCAATCAAACCTTGTGCAGATTCAATACTCATCTTCCCTAAATCAATACGATTGGCAATAAACTTAAACATCTCTGTATACCAGCGGATATAATGTTTTTCCATGAATTTACAGCAAATTTCACTAAGTGTATCTTGTGGCATACGATATGCTACACCTGAAAGACACTTAAATATGTCCTGACCGATAGATATGGCAGCATCATGATTGCTCAACCAAGACTCCATTTCACTGACAATGGATTTTTCTTGACATTCAAAACATTTATCACTCAAGAAGTAGCCTACTGCACCAAATGCTAACCACTGACTGCTTAACCTTTTATACTTGATTGGATGGTTTAAGCAAAAATCCATAATTGATTCCGCTTCGTCAGAAGTTAAATTATTTAGAACCTCAGGGTAAGAATCCTGAATACCCTTAATTTCCTTTTCCTCTCCTGCAAAAATCGCCAGTTTGTACAAATTAAGTTTAAAATTCCAGTTATCATATTTACAACTTAAATAAAATACAAAATTTCTAATTTTCTCATAAATAAGTAAAATATGAGTCAACGAGCCATTATACATAGATACCATAAAGGAACTTGCAAGCATTTCTCCATGTTGATCAATACTACTGCCTATAGTTACTGAATAAGGAGATTCTATTTTCTTTTTGTACAACCCTTCTATGTATTCTTCGTGCAATGATTCATCAATACGATCCAGAATTGGATAATAGAGTTCTTCGCTGCTTTCTGTTAATTCTTCTTGTGCGGGTGTATCGAAAAATTCATTTCTTATTGTGCAGCGAATCCAGTGCTCGTTACGCAAATCTACCAAAATATCTTTTATGACCCATGTCGGCTGATTCGTTTCCTTTGCAAGGTTTAACGCCATTTCAAGATATTCTACACTTTTTTCAGCATCTCCAGAAAAATGTGCCTGTATTGCCTGCCAACGTATCTGAACAATTGGGTAATACTCATCATCCTGCTGTGCTTTCAGCGTTTCCAGATACATCGCTGTATTGAAAAGTTTAATAGATTTGCCCTCAAACAATATTGGAAGGAACTGAATTCCCCAATCATCAAATTCACTTGTTTTTTCCTCCTCGTCTGGAAGTCTGCTTCGGGAATATCCAAGCACAAACTTCAATATATAGTCTCTGCATTTATCCACATTCTTTAATGTTGTTTTAGGAATTGTAGGAAGCTGATACTTTTCCGTCCCTACAACCTCCACACTTTGAATCTCATCAATTTCATTTGATTTCAAAACGATTCTACCAGTACAATAATAATGATAGACAGCAATAATATCATCAATTAATTCCTGAAAGCCACATTGGCTTAATTCATCAAAACTATGAACAGTCTTACTTTTAGCAAAAATTGCCCCCATTAGACTTTGCTCCAACGTGGTTTTTTCTTTTTGAGTTTCATCGCAAAAATAATATAATGCTTTAATGTTATGCTTTTTGACAGTATCAATTTCAACCTGCACCCCTGGATTGATTCCGTCAGCATTATCAATCAAAAAAATGCAAATATCACTATCTTGCAATGCCCACGTATAGTGAACACCTGCCGGCAATGTAGAGGCTCCTTCTTCTTCAAAAGTATATACATCAGCTAATTGTGTGGATTCAATGGCTTTTTTTAACTCAATCCGTACTTTATCATACTTCTCAACTCCGCAGATAGAACTAATAAATACCTTTATTTTTTGACCTGGAGATATCAATAAAGGAATGGTTCTTTCCTCCGCTTTTGTATACTCCCATGTAATCCCACCAACAGGTGTGCTTATTCCTGTTATTCTTACACCCATATCTTTCTCCCATCAGACAATTGTTCAATATGCCTTTCTTCAATCCGCTGTCTTTTTTTCATCACAATCTTATTTACTTAGATTTATAGACCATTTTCCTTTCTTGGTAGCCCCCACTCGCACAAGAATCCCTTTGTTTTTCAATTTGTTCATGACATACCTGATTCCATTTTTCGACATTCCCATAACTTCTGCCATTTTATCCTGTGTAATTTCCGGATTCTTCAATATAAGTTTCGCTACTTTTTTCTCTGTATCTGATAAAACAGACAGTAATTCATCTTCTATCATTTCTGTGCCAGTTTCTCTATTTTCTGTGTCAGTCATCCTACTTTCTATGCCAGTGTTTTCTATTTCTGTGCCAGTTACTGCAAATCTTTCCATATTTTCTATGTCAGTTCCTATATTTGTACGATAAAAAATCACCCGAAATGCATCGCCCATATCAACAAACTCAGGCTCTTGAACCCCATATTCTCTACACCCCCGAATCATTCTCTGAAGGCCGGTTCCCCATTGTTCAATAATACCCATACGACTAAATACCTCTGCAATACAAACATTGCGGATTTTTGAACGCCCTGATATAGCCTGTTCTACTGTTAACCCACCATACAGCATACCCGGAGAAGTTATCTCCACTCTGTTATCATAAATCGCAATCTGAACGCAGGAATGATCCAGGTAACACCTATGACATACAGAATTGATAATTGCCTCCCGAATACTCTCCGGTGGCAATTCGTATTTGTCCTTTCGAACAATCCCATCAATCGTAGCGCCAAGGTTAATATGTTTTAAAACGAACTGATATGCTTCTTCAATCTGGTCATAGATTGGTCCGGTAAATTCCCGCCTGTCAATGAATACTGCTCTATCTTCCCCTTTAAATAATGCACACTGTATTTTAGCAAATCGAAAAGTATTGTTTGTAAAAAGTACAAAAGCATTTGTAGTCAGATAACTCTGACCGTTTTTCTTTAGGATTCCCCAGTTTTCCAGATTAGTAACTGTTATCTTCCTTACTTTATTTATAGGCAGTTCCTTTGATTCAGCAATATACCTTCGTATATCGTTGCATAATTTTAAGGCTTGTTTTTCATCATAGTCAATTTCAACATTAACAATCTCATCATACGATTTACCTGTTCCCTGATATTCCAAATCTTTTAATATCGCCTCATCCACCGGTCTGCTGGTTCCTGCCACTCGAATATAAGTTCCATTCTCTTTTCCCATACTTCGGATATAATATGGCCTGTTCTGTCCCGGATATATCTCGATCTGGACAATGCATTTTCCTTCTATTGTCTGGAATGTAACGTCCGGAACAATTTGAGGAGCACACATATCAGAAACTGTATTAACAATCTTGTCCATAATCTGAAATACAGAACTTGGTTCAACACCGACAATACTTCTCGTGATATCATCTACCCCAATGATTATTTTTCCACCGGATGTATTAGCATATGCAACTATCGTCTTCATATATTTTTTGCTGTCGTCCGGAAGTTGTATTTTAAATTCTATATTTTTTGATTCACCACATTTAATATCTTCAAGTGTCATTGTTCTATCCTCCTAGTTCACATAAAATACACTATTTGAGTTTTTCAAAAAACTCCTCCATTGGGTGACTTTCCTTTTCTATTCTCTGCTCCACTATACAATCAATGTCTTTCAAAGATATGTAATTTCCCAAATTTCCAATCTCTATATTCATCAAATAAATAATTTTTTCCAAAGATTCTCCTTGCTCAAATAAATACTTTACGAGAGATGCTCGTATATTAGCTGGCGTCAAGGCTTTATAATATTCATCATTTGGATCAATTCTGGTAAGTTTGCTAAACACATCATTAATTACATCTTCCTGTATTGGTTCTTTTCCGTTATCTTTGGCACGATAAAAAGCATAATCTCCACTTACGCCAAGTGCTTTCAATCTTTGCAACGCTTTAATGAGCTCCTCTGGCATACGTATCTCTTTTTCTTCCAGTTTTAGTTTATCTTTTAAACTGCCATCATTATTCCAATCAAAATTTTCTTTCCATTTTAAAGAACGTAATTTTCTCCGTTCCAAGCCAAAAGATAATTCCATCAGGAACATCGCAACATCTCTTTCTTTGTTTTTTCCGGTTTCTAAATATTGTATCGCTTTTTTCAGTTTTCTCATATTAATAACATTTCGTCTCTCATCCTGCTTTAATGTTTTAGAAAATCCATCCAACATTGCTTTTGTACTAATGTCAAAAGCACTCTTTTCAGACATACAGCACATAAAATCTTTTATATAGAAAAAAACATTCTTTAGGGTATTCTCTTTCTCCAACTTTGTCTTTTTTTCTATATAACTATAAAAATCTGTCAACTCAATTGTATCATAAACATTATTTGTTTCACTTTTTAAATACCATTTCCCCATATCTATAGAACAGTACTTTAAGAAACGTTTTAACGCCGATGAATAAGCTGGCCAGCTTTTTTCACTCCCCTTATAATAACAGTTTCTATATTCTGCAATGTCCTTAAAAAAATACGTATTTGGCTCAATTCCCAAAATATTATTGTAAGAAAGAAAATCAAAATAATACTGATCTGAATTTTTACCATAAACAATCTCTAAAACCGTTTTTTTTGATTGAAAATCTGATTGCCCTTTACCAACATTATTGTTAAACAACCAAATACCTTTAAGGCTGACTACAATCCCCCATTCAGCAATGCTTTCTTTTACTCCTTCTTCTGTGTAATCTCTGAATAAACGGTTTACCACACTTCTTTCATTTACTTCATCGAACGTAATTTGAATTTTCAATTTATCGTTTATTATATATACTTGTTGTTCAACACTCCATTTTATACTTGAAGCACAATCATAGCCTAATTTCTTTCGAAACACTTCCTCAAAAACACATTTTCTAAATTCCTCTATGGTACTCTCTTCTTCTGCTTTTAAATATTTTTTTGATTCTTCTTCAATTCGTTTCAATCCGTCCGCATTTTTTCTCATATTTGCCTTCCTCTTTTCCATGATTTACTATTAGAGTATCATATTTAAAAGGAATTTGAAATACATGAAATAAAATTTAAATTGGCGTATTGGAACACATAAAAGTTTTCACCTTATTAATCATTACATAATAAGCACTTTATTCGACACCATACGACATAAAATAAAGTGATTATTCCCCAAAAACCAACTCCATTCTACCCCGGCAGACTATTTTCGACACACAGCGCCCCATACCCCACCCTGGGATTCGGATATTCTCTCTCCCCTCTGATTCCCTTCGCTCCCTTCCTTAGATACGCCTTCACCTTTTCCCCGTACAAATAGGGGTCATTCCCCATGACAATTCCCCACTGCATTAATACCGCCGCCGCGCCGGTCACAAAGGGGGTGGCAAAGGATGTGCCCGTGACTGGGCTATATCCGCCGTCACGGTTAGGTGCCAGAACTCCCACGCCGGGTGCTGCCAGATCGGGCTTCACATAGGTATCTGAGGTACGGCTGTTGACCTGCTCCTGATAGAGATACCCTCTTCCGGAAAAATCGGCGTAGGACTCATAGACAGGATCATAGGCCCCTACCGTAACTACCTTGACCGCCGTTGAGGGAATGGTCAGGGTCACATCCGGTGTCGGTCTGACGAAGCGGGTATTCGCACCGCGCACAGTGCCGGACGGCAGATAAAAGGTATAGTTACCAGTGATGGTCCTCAGGGGTCTTAGCTGAAAAGTCCATACGCCCTGATCCAGATATCTGTTTCCGCTTCCCGGGAGAAAGTCAAAATAGATTTCCTGGCTGGTCATATAAGGGGCCGGCTCTCCATTATAGAGCAGAATCTGCGTCTGCTGCAAACGATAAATCTGTTTACCGGGACGGTCAGTGTCTACCTGAAAAGATTCCCCGGAGGGCGACACCAATATCACCAGATAGCGATCCACATACTCTTTCCAAAGCTGTACATTCAGGCCAGTTTCATAGGATCCAACCACCAGTTCTACCCTGGTTATATTCTCATCGACAGCTGCGTCAATTTGATTGACTATATTAGTTAATTCATTGTCTGTACGACCTGTTACATTTACACTCCCGCCCACATGTCCGCCGGAAGCTCCTTCATTTCCGCTTCCCACGCAGATGACGCTTCGTCCGATTTCAGAAAGGTTATCTAAGAAACGTTCCACCAGAGAAGTCCCGTTATGGGCACCGTAGGTATTGCCAAAACTCAGATTGACTGCAAGGGGCATTTGCAGCTCCACCGATTTATTGACCGCATAGGTCAGTGCGCGCATCAGTTCTGTCGTCCTGGGAAAAGAATCCGCCCGGGGGCTTCCCAGGCGCACGATTAACAGGTCGCTTTCTCTGGCCATTCCCGCATAGGCTATTCCGGCTCTTCCGCCATTTCCGGCTGCAATGCCGGCCACCGCCGTTCCATGGCCGGTAGTGTCTATACTGGGAACAATCTCTTGAGCCGCCTGTCTGCTTCCTGTGGCGAGTGCGGCATTGATCTGGCTCTCATCAAATTCCTGTCCCAACACCTGATCCCATAAGAAGCGTATTCTGGTGGTCCCGTCTGCATGGCGGAAATCTTCGTTCCAATAACTGATGCCGGAATCTATGACTGCCACCAGCACTCCTTTTCCTGTGAAGTTCTGCGACAGCTGGCTTCCCGGTGCAAAGCAGGCCGCAGAATTACCTAATATATCCGCAAAGAATAATCTTTTGGGTTTCTCGACATACTCAATCTGCTCCGTCAGTGCCAGACTGTCCATGGCAGATTCCGGAACCGTCAGAATCGCGTATCCGGCAATCAGTTCCTCCACCACAATCCCTCTCCCCGTCAGTTCCTGCAGGCTTCCGTGGTATTTTACGATCACTTCCCAGGTATTTTCTTCTATATCATATCCCACATTCAATTCCAGTGACCGTTCCCGCTCTGCGGATGATGTGTCCAATGCCAGATTTAAGAGATTTTCATTTTTCTGTGAATCCATCTTTTCCGTTTCTGCGCTGTTTGAATCAACTCCTCCTGGTTGAGAAGTCATTTTCTGCTTTAACGCTACTATACTTTTATTACTATCATCATATGCAAAGCTGTAACATATGGCGTTTGGAATAAAAACTCCTATTTTTCCACTCAGTCTTTTTTGACTGTTCCATAACAATATGCTAATATAATTTTAAGGTAAAACCTAATTTTTCATATTACATACGCCTTATATAAACGTTGGAAAATTTTCACACAAATGAGGAAAGCATTATGAATATTACAGACGGCACATTCTTGAACAATGACCTTTTTGCCGCTTCGGTAGAAGAAAAAGACAAGATTGAAACCTATGATAATCTTTATGAAAAAAAGAATTTCGGCACTCTGGATTATCCTGTCAGCGCCTACTTTCTGGATCTGCATAAATCATATATGAACTGGATCCGCTGGCATTGGCACGAAGAGATGGAGGTGCTGATCATCCAGGAAGGGGCGGCGGAAATTTTTACAGACGATACTTCTTATATAATCCGTCCCGGTCAGGGCGTTATCATCAACCAGAACGTCATGCACTGTATCCATTCTCTGGATCAGAAAAACTGCACTTTCTATACGATTGTCTTTCAGCCGGAATTTTTGTTCGGACACAAGAACAGCTATTTACAGACACAATATCTGCTGCCGGTACAGAACCATCAGCTTTTTAAAATGTTTCTTTTAGACGAAAAGGATCCATGGCATAAGCGGATGCTGACATCTTTAAATGACGCTATCTCCGTTAATATGACACAGACATACGGTTATGAACTTGCCGCCAAGGGACACTTGTGCCACTTTTGGTCAGACCTAATCAGTCGTCTCCCGCAGCCCACAAAGAAAGGTTCCTCTCATGCCTCTTTAGATGAACAACGTGTGAAACAGGCCATGTTATATATCCGGACGCACTATGCGGAACCAATTTCTTTGGAAAATATCTCCTCCAGCGTCCACATCAGCAAAAGCGAGTGCTGCCGGTGTTTTGCAAGAACGCTGCAGATGACTCCTTTTGAATACCTGATGAAATACCGTATCTTTGAAGCTACCAAGAAGTTGATGATGCCTTCCACGGATCCGCTCTCCATCTCTGATTTAGCGTCCTCCGTGGGATTCAACAATACCAGTTACTTTAACAAACTTTTCAAAAAATTCTTAGGCTGTACGCCCACCTACTACAGAACACACAAAGTCCTGTCCAAAGACGGAGATTTCGTGGACTGTTTTGACAACCTGCATCATCTGCTGTAAAAAACAGAAAGTGCCCTGATCAGGTAATCCAGGTCTTTCGTTCCCGCAGTTTCCAGGGCGGAGTGCATGGCCAGCTGCGGCAGGCCGATGTCTACCGTATTCATGGATACCTGCGCCATCAAAATATTGCCAAGGGTACTTCCGCCCGCAATATCGGAACGATTCGCGTAAGTCTGATATGGCACTTCCGCTTCCCGGCAAATGTCTTTCATCACTGCTGCGGAATAAGCATCCGTTGCGTAGCGCTGAGAACCATGGTATTTGATCACAATCCCCTCATTGAGGTAAGACTTATTGACTGCATCAGTCTTTTCCGGATGATTGGGGTGTACCGCATGGGCATTATCGGCAGAAATCAGGAAGCTTTCCGCCAGCATACATTGATATTCTTCTTCCGTAAGCTGTAATCCGCTGCGGATACGCGAAAGTACATCCCGCAAAAAGGAAGAATCCGCTCCCTGCTTGGTGCCGCTTCCGATTTCCTCATTATCAAAAACTGCCAGCATGGTAATATAACTTTCCGACTCTGCCTTCACAAACGCTTTCATTCCTGCATAGGCACATTCCAGATCATCCAGTCTGGGGCCGCAGATATACTCTTCATCCAGACCAAGTCTGCTGCACTTATCCCTGTTATACAAGAAAATATCCTGTCCCAGAATCTCGTCCGGCATCACACCGGCTTTCTCTGCAAGCAGGGAAAGATACCCTTCCTGGTCACCCCTGCCATCCTTACCATTCACGCTTCCCGCAAGCGGCAACATATCCGTCTGCGGATTGTACTCGATTCCCTTATTCATATCCCAGTTCATGTGTATGGCGACGTTTGGTATAACCGCTACATTTTGATTGATATTGACTAATTTAGTCATCATCCCGTCCGTTCCTTTCACCACCACACGTCCCGCAATCGACAAAGGCCTGTCAAGCCAGGTGGACAGAATCATACCGCCATATTTCTCTACGTTCCATTTCCGATAATGCTCCTCCACGGTAAACTCCGGCAGTTCTTTCAATTTAAAACAGGGAGAATCACTGTGGGCCGCCACGATATGAAAACCCTTTTGTTCCTTTTCCGGTATGGAAAAAGCAATGACCGCCGAGTCATTTCGGTTTACATAATATTTTCCGCCTTTCACAATCTCCCAGGGACATCTTTCCAAAAGCCTCTGATAGCCCGCCTGTTCCAGTTCTCTGTTGATATTCTCCACCGCTTGAAAACAGGTAGGGCTGTTATCTATAAATGCAAACAGCCCCTCTATATAAGAACTGACCTTTTCTTGTGCGTTTTTCTTACTCTTCGTATCCCGTTTCATCCATTTCTTCTCCTTCTCTTATCCATTCTTCCTTCTGTTCCCCTCTCTGCTATTCCCTGCTGTCTACTCCTTACTCCCACCTATTTGATAGGTAATTGCGAAACTCATTTCAGTGCTGTAATTATTGTGCAAATAGTATAACCATAAGCAGACCCTTGCAAAACGCCAGCACTTGGCGAGGTATTTTCGAGCCTAGTACTGCTGCGTTTGAATGGAGCGAAAGCGTGTCTGTGTTGGTTATACTGTTTGTGCAATTTCAACAATCGTGGGTGAGTTTCGCAATTACCTAACTTATTTGATCCTTTTTCCCGCCAAAGCTTCAATCACCAGCTTCTCCTGTCCTTTCATAAAAAAGCAGACACCGCCGTAAACTCCCGCCTCATAAAGCTTCCCGATGATCTCAAGCATCCTCTGATTGAGCCTGTGATAAGTCACAGGATGTTCCCATTGAATTCCCTGCAGATATTCCCGCTGACGGTTATTGAGGCAGGCTAAGCTCCTCTCGCTCTCCTGTTTACTCCCTTTCTGCATAGAATAACCATTCTGGTCAATATTTAAAAAAGCAAAGGAACAGGATACATAACTGAAAGCTTCTCCGTTCTCCTGGCTCTTTCTAAATAACAATTCTGTCAGTTTTCCATCCCGCTGACTGTTGTATCTGGATTCTCGCCAGATAATCTCCTGCTCTTTTGCCATTTTCTCATTCGGCGACAATGTTGTCAAGCCCGGCATATTCGTCATTTTATTTTGACTATTTTGGTCACCACTTATTCTGCGTAAGGTTCTTCTTCCATATGCATCCTGCTCCTGTACAAACTCTGCACATGCGGCAAGCAGATTGCCGGAAGGTTCTTCCCGCAGAAGCACCCTGCTGTCATACAGATATTCCATCATAATCTGCCGGACTTTGGCCCTGGGTGCCGGATAATCCAGACGCTCCACGATCTGATCCAGGGTATAGCCAAGATCCGTCAGATGTCTGACGGCACCGCCGCAGGCCGCATCCATTGCAAAATTCGATAATGCTGTTTGAAAATAACCGGGCCTGTCCATACGCCTGTATCCTCTCTTTTTCTACTACAAAAGATAACTTTCCAAATCATCCGGCACGCAGAGATTCCCTTGATAATACTGTCTGCCCTCCGCGCTGTACAATTCTTTTCTCTGTTCTATATGCGTATCTTCCGTGTGGTACAGAATCAGATTCGGAATATGGATCGCCTCCGCCTGTTCGCAGGCTTCCTTCACCGTCGTATGGTGCTTTTCATAGGGGCCAAAAATATCCGCCTCTCCATACATACAGAACGCTTCCAGCATCAGCCAGTGACTGTCTTTTACATATTGACTGTTTTGGTCATTATAAGGTTCGTCTCCACAGCAGGTAAGGCGTTTTCCTTTTGTATACTCTATCGTAAACCCATACTGTTTATCCTTGGTGGACAGGATATCAAAAAAAGTCACCTCATGCCCCAGTATCTGTCTGCTTTCTCCGTCCTGCACTACCTGAAAACATATCCTGCTGCCGATATGCTTTTTAATCTTGTCCTGTAATAAGGTATCGGCCATATTCTTAAGAATCCGGATAACCTCATCATGACCATAAATATCCACACGCCCTATATAATCCCCCTTATTGATGCCCTGTCCGATCTTACGGATAACCCACAGGATTCCCATAATATGATCAATATGCTTGTGGGTGATGATTATATGATGAATGGATTTCCAGTCAATTCCTGCCCTTTCCATCTGTACAAGGACACCATTGCCACCGCCGCCATCCACCAGAAGGCACGCTTCCTTTTCTTCCAGTACAAAACATGTATTATAGCACGCAGTGACCATCGCCATCCCCGTGCCGAGCATTGTAAGTCTCATAATCTTCCTCATTTCCGGGTATTCCCCTGCCTGTCAGATATTTTTCTTACAGATATCCTGCAGACAGCATCTGTCGCAGTAAGGTGCTGTCCTGGCCGTGCATACTTCCCTGCCATGGTACACCAGCCTGTGGCAGAAATCACTGCCTTCTTCCGGCGGCACAATCTTCCACAGCGCCATCTCCACCTTCTTCGGCTCCTTGATGTCGTCCACCAGTCCGATCCGATTGCACAGCCTGATGCAATGGGTGTCCGTAACGATGGCCGGTTTGCCAAACACATCCCCCATGATCAGATTGGCACTCTTTCTGCCTACTCCCGGCAGGCCAAGCAATGCGTCAAAATCTTCCGGCACTTTACCGTCGTACTTTTCTAACAGCTGTTTCATACACCCGCTGATATCCCGGGCTTTACTTTTGCCAAGCCCGCAGGGATGCACGATTGCCTCGATCTCCTCCACCGGTGCCAAAGCCAAAGCCTCCACATCCGGAAATTTCTCATACAGCTTTTCCACCACTACATTGACTCTTGCATCGGTACACTGCGCCGCCAGTCTCACACTGACAAGCAGTTTCCAGGCCTCATTATAATCAAGTGTACAGCCCGCATCAGGGTATTCTTCTTTCAGTCTCTCTATCACGGCAAGCGCCAGTTCCTTTTTTCTCATAGTAACAACCTTTCTTCCATCTATAATCGGCTCGAATGAACGGTTCCCGAATCTCTTCTTCCACTATAAGTCCGTATCTGTCGGGACGTCTATAGGCATTGCCATGTACCTCCCTGCTGCGGTATTCTCTGATATCTCCCATGGGAAAATCAGCCAGATAGATTCCTTCTTCTTCCCCCGCATCCAAAAGCATGGTATCTCTCGATTCCGGCAGTTCCGGCTTGTAAGCAATTCCATCAAAAGCCGTAGAATGACCATTACAGTCAGGATGACCCTGCGGATAATTTACCGTAGCAATCCCCAGCATATTCTCGTAAGCTCTTGCCCTAAGCTGGGAAATACGGTTAATCTCCATGGGGCAGGCATTAGGCGTCAGAATCAGCTCCGCTCCCTTCAGCATAAGAATCCGCGCACTCTCTGGAAATTCTCTGTCATAACAGATCATAGCGCCAATCTTTACTGTTCCCCCAGCCGTGTCCAAATCTGCCACATAGAAGTCCTCTCCCGGCGTCAGTCTACATTCCTCCCCGAAATCGCAGGTATGTACTTTTGCATAGGTCAGTATAATATGACCATATCGGTCAATTAAAACCACGGTATTTCTTGGAAGCGGCTCCCAGGCTTCCAGAAGCGTAACCGCCACTGCCATATCCAGTTCTTTCGCCAGTTCCTGATAGGCCCGCACGAAATCACTCTCCACCGATACCGCCGTCCTCTTTAATTCCTCCACATTCTCCACAATCCGGTATCCCACACTCCACATTTCGGGAAAAAGGGCGATGTCAGCCCCCATTTCCTTTGCTTTCCTGCAGGCCTCCAGTCCTTTTTGCAGATTTCCCTCTATTGTCCCGGCCGGTTGCAATTGCAGCAGGGCCACTTTCAAACTATCCATATCCTATTACCCTTCCTTCTGCTGTCTGCACAGATAACATCCTTCCTCATGGGAATAGATGACCCCTACCGCCTGCAGATAGGCGTAGATAATCGTGGTTCCCACAAATTTCATGCCGCGTCTGATCAGGTCTTTGGATATGGCATCCGAGAGCGGCGAACTTACCTTATCATTCTCATACACAACTTCGCCTTTGGTATATCCCCACAGATAGGCGTCAAAGCTGCCATACTCCGCCGCAATTTCCCTGAAAATACGGGCATTGTTCACCGCCGCCTTAATCTTAAGCCGGTTGCGGATGATTCCCTCATCCTGTCGCAATGCTTCTATCTTATCCTCATCATAACCGCATACAGTGTCCAAGTCAAATCCATCAAAAGCCCTGCCAAACGCCTCTTTCTTGTTCAGCACACACTCCCAGGACAATCCTGCCTGAAAGGACTCCAGAATCAGCATTTCAAAAAGAACCTTATCGTCATGTACCGGCACGCCCCACTCTTCATCATGATATTTCAGGTAGCGCGGGTTTTTCGGATTCGCCCACCGGCAACGCCTTTTACCGTCCTGGTACTGCATATGATCAGCCATTATTCTTCCTCCTTCTCATCATCCATATTGCCGCCAGACTCACCACCAGATAACCCAGGATAGATACTGTCGAAGATTCAATGCCAAATTCTCCGCCGGTCAATAAAACAGATGTTGTTTTCAGCTGATAACTGTAAAGTGCATACTGGTCAAACTCCGTACCAATGGTCAGCACGCCGCCTACAATCACCAGATTCCAGACGGCGTGCACAATGGCACTGTTCCACACAGACCGCCCTTCCAGTGTAATCAGGGAAAACATAATTCCCACCAGAGTGCCCGCAATTATTACCTGTGCATAACTTAACAGGCTGAATTTCCTGCCAACAATATGCAGAGATGCAAAAAGTACGGAAGGCGCTACAATACCGGCCGTTCTGCCAAATCTTTTAATCACTACATTCATTAAAAGCCCGCGAAACAAGAGTTCTTCCACAATACCTGCTCCCAGTCCCGCATTAAAAATGCCCGAAAAAACCAGTGCCAGTTTCATTCCTGTATCCATGGGATTTACCGCAAAATTTCCAGGAAAAAGCAGATAGACACCACTGACTGTTCCCGGAAGCAGCAAAGCCGCCACCGCCCATTTCACCTTAACCCGGCACTTGGGTATCGCATACGCTGTCATCTCTTCTTTCAAATATTTGGTGCAGAAAAGCCACACCAGGATATAGGCGAACGCTATATACAGCAGTCCTGCTGTCATATTACAAACCCACGCCGGCACCCCTGAGGCAGCCAGCAGATTGGCCGCCATCTGTGACAATACACCCGCAACAATCAAAACCGCCACACTGACTATAATAGTCAAAATCATTTTCCCAGTTTTCATCCTATAATCTCCTTATCCGGCCAAACTTTTCCGACACTGCCCGTCCTATATACTATAACGAAATCCGCCCCGCAGTTTCTTCAGCCGCAAGCCATCTTGCCACGCCGTCTTCATCATTGGAGCCAATCACCCCTGTGGCAAGGGCTTTCAACTGTGGCACAGCATTACCCACCGCATAACATTCGTCGGAGATTTCAAACATGGGAATATCATTGATGGCGTCCCCAAAGGATACCACTTTATCACAATGCCATATTTCTTTCAGTTTTCTAATAGCTTCCGCCTTGGACGCCTTCTTCGGCATGATTTCCAGAAAGAACTCCGGGCGGTACAATTCCTGCTGTAGTGTACAGCGATACCGGTTATCCTTTACAAATATTTCATACAACGGCCGTAACTCTTCTTCCTTGGCAATGCAGGTGAAATAAAAGATATCTCCCTGATACAGTCCGCTTTCTTCCGCAAGAGGACGGAATCTTGGATCTCCCTTCCTCATATCCAGATATCGCCGGATCCCCTCATTCGTTTGGTCAGCCCTATAGGATACCCGCTCCACACCGTCCACATAAGCATAAACCAACGGATTCGCGCCATATGTCTGTAACGTTCTGCGTGCATCTTCTGCCTCTTTTGGGGTAAAAGCAAGAGAAGAAAGCACTTCTTTCGTGGCCGGATTGATAATCAGTACGCCGTTATAGGCAATGACCGGAATGGTCGTCGATAATCCCTGTGCTACCACAGAAGCCGACACAAGAGAACGAGCCGTAGCATAAGTAAACTGCATGCCTTTTGCCACCAGCTCGTTAATTGTTTGAATACTATATTGACTTATGCGGTCATTACTATTCAAAAGTGTACCATCCAGATCAGTCACATAAAGTGTACTCATAAATTTTCCCCGCCTTCATTGATCTCTTATTCCGACCGGATGTCCATTCCGTTTTTCTCTTCCTATAACTTAATCTTGGCAAGCAGATCTCCCAGACTCGTGGAAACCGATTCTCCGGACACATACTCCTCCACTTCCTCCTCGGTCTGTGTATCTACCATCTCTTCCTCCAGAGCCTTCATACTCAGACTCACTTTATTGTCATTGGTATTTACTATTTTAACCTTAACCTTCTGCCCCTCTTTTAAGACCTCATGAGGCGTGGCAATCCGCTTTTGGCAGATCTGCGAAATATGCACCAGACCGCTGATTCCGTTTCCCAAGCTGATAAAAGCGCCATAAGGCATCAGACGCTCCACCACGCCTTCCATCACCGTTCCCGGCACCATCATGGAAATCCTGTGATTGCGCTCTTCTGTTTCCTTCTGTCTGGCAACGGCCTTGCCGGAAAGTACCAGTTTCGTCTTATCCCGGTCCACGTTGATAACTTTGACCTCTATCTCTTTTCCCACCCAGGCATCCGTATCTTCCACATAATCGCTGGTAATCTGGGATGCCGGAATAAAGGCCCGGATGCCCTCCAGATAAGTAACCACACCGCTTGGCACACTCTCCTTGATGCGGACTATCACAGTCTGTTCCGTCTCCATCAGTTCCTGTAACTTGTCCCAGGCCAACACATCGTTGGCTTCTTTTTTAGAAAGTTCAATATTACCCTCTCCGTCGTCCATACGGATCACCGTTGCTTCTATCTCATCCCCCACTGCAATTTTGCCTGCCGCAAGGAAATCCGGATCATTGCTTAAATTCTCAGCCTTGATGATGCCCTGGGTATAATATTTTAAGTCCAGAATGACTTCTTCCTCATTCACATCAATTACTGTCCCTTTGATAATATCTCCTTCACCAATCTTACGAAAAGACGCCTCTAATTCCTTTTCATAATCTTTCATGGACTCCATTTTTCTCTTCCTCCTGCTCCATTCTTATCCTGGCTGATAACCAGACATTTTGATTGTAACTTCACAATCTCTTTTACACAATACTTTTTTAAAAAAATTTCACAGGGCACATCATTTCTGATATGCCCTGTATCTGATAACGCTGCTATATTTTCTTCTTTAAGATTTCTTTTCCCGCTTCGCGAAGAAATCATCAATGGTCTTTTTGATTCCCTCCTCCGACATAGTCTTTAACAGATAACCTTCTGGTCTTAAAGACATAACCTTCTTCACGCTCTCTGCGTCTCCTCTTCCTGTCAGAAAAATAACAGGAATATCCGCAATATCCTTATCGGAACGAATCATTTCCAACGTCTGTCTGCCATCGCAAATGGGCATCTCATAATCCAACAGAATCAAATCCGGCCTGTTTACCGTTATACTCTTGATAGCCGATACGCTGGAACTGCTCTCGATCATATCGTAATCGTCTCCCAGGAGACGAACCATATTACTACGCATAAACTCAGAATCATCCACCACAAGAATCTGTTTCTTTCTCGCCTCGCCGCTGAGATACTTTTTAATCTGACTCATGGCGTTTTGGGCATTCAACGAAGGTACGATTTTCCCGCGAATGGTATCCGAACTTGTCACACAAAAAGCGAAATACCCTTCCCCCGTATCAAACAACAGACTGCAGGCCGGATGCGCCCGTTCAAAAGAATTTACAAGCTGATCATATGTCAACAGAGATTCACTGTCCATTTCACATGTTCCCAGTGTCGGAAAACACTCTCCTATTTTATCCAGGAACTGCCGCGAAATATAACGGGTGATATTTATCACCATATCATCCACTTTCAGATACTGTGTACTCAGCATATCGCTGACTACTTTCAGCACCAGACGTTCCTCGAGACACAGCACAATCTCCCATTTCTCTTTCTTTTCTCTCCGATAGACATAACGACAACACAAAACCTTGCCGAAATTCTCTCCTTCATACTGCCTGCTGATCGGTTTGGCCTTCAATTGAAACATATCCTGAACAAGCTGTACAATGGTCTGTTCCAACGCATCCATCTCTTCCCCATGAGGAAGATTTACCCATTTCGATATAGTCTTTCCCACGATTGCCTGATCTTCTGTCTGCGTATGGGCAACCACCCAGCCGATGCAGACACCCAGAAAATGACGGATAGACTCCTCGGAATAACCCGATTCTTCCAATTCCTCCTCAAGAGCCGGAAGCGTATGATTCTGAAAATTATCATGCAGATGCTTATGTATCTCATAATCACTGTAATGAATGGAGCGCATGTACTCTTCTTCATGTGCGAAATGTTCAACGGCATGATTTTTTAAATATTTAATGCCTTCCCGGCATACCCATTCGCTTTTCTCCTCATTCTCACTGAGTGTAAGCAGCTTATTTATTGTTGAAAAGAGTTGCTTATGTTCCTTATCTATAAAATCAACATTGATCTCATATCTTTTATTCCACACAATCTTATTCACATCTCTTCTCCTTTGCCATATATTAACTTCCACATAAATACCATTGTACACCAATTTAGCCTGTTGTGTAAATATATTTAGACATTTTCTGGCATCCAGTTTTGCACACACTTTCTACATTTTCGAGAACTTCGCGGCCTTGCTCTGCCAATCAGGCCGATTATCAGTTCTCTCCCATCTTCGACAGCTTCGCGGCCTTAATCTGCCGATCAGGCCGATTATCAATTCTCTCCCATCTTCGACAGCTTCGCGGCCTGATCGGCAGCTATACAGGCATCAATAATCTCCTGGATGTCTCCGTTCATCACTTTCTCCAGTTTGTAGAGTGTCAGATTAATCCTATGATCTGTCACACGTCCCTGGGGAAAATTATAGGTTCTGATCTTCTCGGAACGATCGCCGGTGCCAATCTGGCTTCTTCGCAGTTCCGCCTCTGCGTCATGCCGCTGCTGTTGCTCAATATCATAAAGTTTGGCTCTCAGAAGGGCAAATGCCTTGGCCTTATTCTGAATCTGAGACTTCTCCGTCTGGCTGTAAACCACGATTCCTGTGGGATAATGAGTCAGGCGCACTGCGGAATCCGTGGTGTTGACACACTGCCCGCCGTTTCCCGAAGCTCTCATCACATCAATCCGGATGTCCTTGTCTTCAATCACAATATCAATGTCTTCATCCACTTCCGGCATCACTGCCACACTGATGGTGGAAGTATGGATTCTGCCGCCGGACTCCGTCTCCGGCACACGCTGCACACGGTGCACGCCGCTCTCATATTTTAAGACGGAATATGCCCCCTGACCGGTCACCATAAAGGTCACGCTCTTCATGCCGCCGATTCCGATCTCTTCCACTTCCATGGTCTCTACTTTCCAGCGCCTGCCTTCTGCGTAGTGCACATACATACGATAAATCTCAGCCGCAAAAAGAGCCGCTTCATCACCGCCTGCTCCGGCGCGTATCTCCACGATTACATTCTTATCATCATTGGGATCTTTGGGCAGAAGCAGAATCTTTAAAGTATGCTCTAATTCCTCTACCCGCTTCTTCGCCTCGGCCAGTTCTTCTTTGAGCATTTCACGCATATCCCCGTCAGACTCTTCCTCCAGCATAGCCAGACTGTCCTCGATATCCTGATTGCATTTTTTATACTCTTTATAGACATTGACTATAGGGGTCAAGTCGCTTTGTTCCTTCATCAATGCCCGAAAACGTTCCTGATTGTCAGCCACCGTGGGCTCACTCAATTCATTCATGATCTCCTCAAATTTTCTAAGCAGATCCTCTAATTTATCAAACATAATTACCTCCAATTCCCGTACACGACCCGGTCAAGACCGGCAAAATCTTTTACTACTTCTATCTCCCAAAAACCTTCCCTTTCCATAATCTTACATACATCCTCCGCCTGGTCATATCCAATCTCATAAAATAACATACCGCCATGAGTCAGATATTCTCCTGCCCGATGTGTAATTTCTCTGTAGAAATATAAACCATCCGCCTGCCCGTCAAGAGCCATCCGCGGTTCATGCTCCCGCACTTCCGGCATCAAAGTATCAATAACGTTCGTTCTTATATAGGGCGGATTGGAAATAATCATTTCATACTGCTGTCCTGTCTGTAATTCCGCAAACAAATCGCTCTCTATAAAACAGGCTTCCATGTCCGGCCTTTGTTCCCGCAGTCTTCGGTAATTCTCCCTGGCTACCGCAAGGGCCTCTTTAGACAAATCTACACCCGTGCCGGTACAATCGTTGGAATAACGCAGCAGACTAAGCAGAATACACCCGGAACCAGTCCCCACATCCAAAATCCGTATTCCGTCGTGAAGATGGCGAAGTGCCTCCTCCACCAATACCTCTGTATCCTGTCTCGGTACCAGCACTTTGTTATTGACCGTAAAAGTCAACCCCATAAACTCCTGTTCTCCGGTCAGATGCTGCAACGGAATGTGACTGGCTCTCTGCGCAATCAGACCACTATACCGCTCGTATTCCGCCTCAGAAACTTCCCGTTCTCCATGCGCAAGCAAAGTATTCCTGTCCGTCCCGCAGACATACTCTAACAAAAGCCTTGCATCCAGCGCTGCCTCCTCAATCCCCGCCTGTCTAAGCTGCGCCTCACCTTCCCGATACACTTCTTGATATGTCCGATACACCATCCATCCCCCAATTTCTACTCTTCCCTCTTCTCCTCCGTCCAGGACTCATCCACTTCATATCCAAAAGTCTCATACAGATAAGCCTTCCAGTCAAAAACAGCCTCCACAGCCGCAATGGCCACTTCCACCATGCTCTCGTCCGGCTCTTTGGTGGTCAGCCTCTGTAACCACATACCCGGCGCTGAGATAATCCGCACAAGGATATTGTTGCTCTTACCCGCCAGCCGTATAATTTCATAGGAAATTCCTGCAATCACCGGAATCAGCGCCACACGGATCAACACACGGTACACGGGATTTTCCACCCGGATAAAGAAGAACAAAATGACGCTGACAAACATGACGAACAACAAAAAGCTTGTGCCACAGCGTCTGTGCTGTTTGGAACTTCTCATTACCTCCCGCACCGTCAACGGGCATCCCTTTTCAATGCAGTTAATACACTTATGTTCCGCGCCGTGATACATATAAACACGCCGAATATCCTTCATCAACGAAATGGCAAGCACATATCCCACAAAGATCAGGATTCGCAGAGCACCCTCTATAATCGCCATAAAGGAGGCGCTTCTGATATATTCCTCAAACAAAGATGTCACATAATAAGGCAATACCATAAAGATGCCCACCGCCAACACTAAGGAAAACAGCATGACAATAGCGCTGAACACCTTCTCCGCCTTATCCTTGAATATCTTATGAAACGCCTTGTCTGCGATGGTTTCCCTGGCATCCTCATCTTCATAGAAAGAGGCCGAGAAATTCAGGCTCCGCATCCCCAGGACCAGCGAATCTATAAACTGGAACACTCCTCTTACAAAGGGCACTTTCATCAGTTTGCTGCCATGGATGATTCCATAGTAATGCTCCACTTCCACCTCAATCTCTCCGTTTGGTTTCCGGACCGCCACGGCATACTGCTCTTTATTCTTCATCATAATACCCTCTAAGACAGCCTGCCCGCCAATCCCGGAGTATTTCATATTTTTTTTCTTTCTGCTCATTTTCTATTCCTTTTTCAGTCCATAACTTAGAAAAGGTTGAGATAAACTCAACCTTTTTTGTAAATCCCGCTTATTTGCTTTCCACACCGTATTTCCGATTGAACTTATCAATACGTCCACGAGCCTGCGCCGCTTTCTGCTGACCAGTGTAAAATGAATGACACTTGGAACAAACTTCAACGTGAATCTCAGGTTTGGTGGAACCTGTTACAAATGTGTTACCGCAGTTACACGTTACCGTTGCCTGATAATATTCAGGATGGATTCCCTCTCTCATCTCTTTCACCTCTTCTAAACTCAAAAGTAAATAGATACCTGTCATAGACCGACAGCTTTTACATTGTAGCATAGGATTTTCGGGTATGCAAGCCCTTTTTTGATAATATTGACTATTCTTTGGTCTGTTTAGATAAATTTCATCTTCTTGACCATGTTCACAAACTCAAAATTGTTTCTGGTCTTAGAGAACATATCCAGTATCCGTTCTACAGCCTCGTCCGCTTTCATGCCGTTTAACGCCTTACGGATGATATTGATCGCTTCCAGTTCCTCCTGCGTCAGGAGCAGATCCTCCCTTCTGGTACTGGACTTGGGAATATCAATGGCCGGGAAAACTCTTTTCTCAGAAAGTTTACGGTCAAGCACCATTTCCATGTTGCCAGTCCCCTTAAACTCCTCGTACACCACATCATCCATCTTGCTGCCTGTCTCCACCAGCGCCGTTGCCAGAATTGTCAGACTGCCTCCCTCTCTCATATTACGGGCTGCACCAAAGAACCGTTTGGGCATATGCAGGGCCGCCGGGTCAAGACCTCCGGAAAGCGTCCGGCCGCTGGGCGGAACTACCAGGTTATATGCTCTGGTCAGGCGGGTAATACTGTCTAAGAGAATCACCACATCCTTCTTATGCTCCACCAGCCGTTTGGCACGCTCGATCACCATCTCGGATACCCGCTTATGATGTTCCGGCAGTTCATCAAAGGTAGAATAAATTACCTCCACATTCGGCCCCTCAATAGCCTCCTTGATATCCGTCACTTCCTCAGGACGCTCATCAATCAAAAGGATGATCAGGTGGGCATCCGGCGCTGTCCTGGTGATAGATTTTGCCACTTCCTTTAATAAAGTAGTCTTACCTGCCTTGGGCGGTGATACGATCATACCTCTTTGCCCCTTGCCCACAGGACTGATCAAATCCATAATACGCATGGCCAGAGAGGCCCCCGGTGTTTCCAGTTTCAACCTTTCATTTGGAAAAATCGGTGTCATATCCTCAAAATTCACACGCCTCATAGCCACTTCCGGTGCGTAGCCATTGATGGACTTCACGTACAACAAAGCGCTGAACTTCTCATTCTGTGTCTTAATTCTGGTATTTCCCTCTAAAATATCACCCGTTTTTAAACCGAAACGCCGAATCTGACTGGGCGCCACATAGACATCATTTTCCCCCGGCAGATAATTCTCACAACGGATGAATCCGAACCCATCGCTCATAACTTCCAGGATGCCGCTGGCCGTCACCCCACTGTCAAGTTCTGTCGGATACTTGTCTTCCTCTCCCGCCATGGCAGCCTCGATTTTCTTCACCGGCGTGTTGGGCGGCACGATAGATTTCACGGCCACTTCCTTGCCGGCCGCCTTATCCTTCTCGTCCTCTGCAAGCATCGCTTCCACAATCTGGGCTTTTTTCATGGTAGAAGTTCCTTTAATCCCTCTTGCTTTTGCAATTTCCTTCAGATCAGCCAACGCCAATGACTCATACTTTTCTCTCATAAATTCCTCCCGTATTCTTTATCGTTTATTCTCTGTCATCTTACACTTCTCTATAGCAATCTTTCGTCCTGGGATTTTCGTACCTGATATGACTTAGAAAAAGATTTTTATGTACTTATATTTTACATACGAAACAATTATACACCATATCGTTAAAAATAGAAAGTCATTTTTTTAAAAAGCCCACAATTTCCTTCTATTTGTTCTTTGATAAAATCAATTCGGTCAAAAACTGTTGGTTTGAAATAGCTGGAAACTGCTACTACCAGATCCTTTTGGGGATTGATATAGATAACATTTCCACTATTGCCGATAGCCGCATAACTTCCCTCATTTTCATCAATAATCCACCACAAATAACCATACTTCATATCACGAAATTTCTCGTCACAACACAGCCTAACCATCGTGCTTTCTTCAAGCCATTTTTCAGAAACGATACGCTTGTTATTGAAAACACCCTTTTTCAGACAGAGCAATCCTATTTTGGACATTTCTTCAGCAGATAAACAAAGACCATATCCGGCAGCCCCCACTCCCTTATCGTCTGAAAACCAAATCTTCCCTTTTGGTGTTTTTCCCACTGTGAAAGCCTTGTGCGCTTCGGCATCGGGAGCAACATATATTTCCCGCGGTGCAATCGTCAACGGCTCAAATAGATATTTATTTGCAAAATCTACTGTTGTCATTTTGCTTACTGCTGCGATGATACCTGTGAGAATATGAATACCCAAAGTAGAGTATTGAAATTTTCCCGTTATACCACATCTGCCGCCCAAAAAATCCAAAGCGGCAATGCTCCAATCTTCCTGTACGCATATTTTTGACCAAGGCTCTGATTTGTACTTATAGGGGGCGGTCATTGTTAAAAGATTTTTCAAGGTGACATTTTGAATTGTCTTTTCTCCCCGTTTAATTTTGTAATCGGGAAAATAGTCTAACACATAATCGTCTACACTGCCAATCAGTCCTTGCTCAATAGCAATGCCAACCAATAAAGAAACAACGCTTTTCGTAACAGACATTGTATGTACTGTATCATCTTCTTTGTAGCCATTCCATATGTCGTTAATAATTATCTTGCCATTTTGAATAACTGTCATTTGACATATGTTTGACTGATTATCTGCAACATAATTGTGAAATTCTAATAAATTTATCATTTTTGCTCCTTCTCTGATTTTCTATTGTCAATCTTTGATTTGTATTCTGATGCTCCTCGTGATTGACAAACAACATTTTTTGTTCACTATTTTCTACATGAAATCTTAACGCTATAAGAAATGCAAATCAATATCTATCTAGAGAAATTATTTAAGCTAATAAACAGAACAGTGTAGACATATCCAAAAAGAAAGATGAATAAGAAGTTGCAAGCCTTTTCCAAATACTATAATATAAAACCAAAAGACTAAAAGAGTATATAAAGAAACGAGGTATTCCCATGACAACCAATGAAAAAGCACTGGAATTACACAGACAATGGCAGGGCAAGCTTGAAACGGTCTCCAAAACGCCCGTTAAAAGCCGTGAAGACTTATCTCTCGCCTACACACCCGGAGTGGCGGAACCCTGTAAGGTCATTGCCGCCGATCGAGAGGCCGCCTACACTTATACCTGGAAATCTAATACCGTTGCTGTCGTATCGGACGGCAGTGCAGTTCTTGGTCTTGGCAATATCGGACCCTATGCCGCCATGCCGGTAATGGAAGGCAAAGCCGTACTGTTTAAAGAGTTTGGCGGCGTCAATGCGGTGCCGATCTGTCTGGACACCCAGGATACCGAAGAAATCATCAAAGCCGTGACCTACCTGGCGCCGGGTTTCGGCGGTATCAACCTGGAAGATATCAGCGCCCCCCGCTGTTTCGAGATTGAAGAGCGCTTAAAGGAAATACTGGATATTCCCGTCTTTCATGACGATCAGCACGGTACCGCCATCGTGGTACTGGCCGGTATTATCAATGCCCTGAAGGTGGTCAGCAAAAAGAAAGAAGACTGTAAAGTGGTGGTAAACGGCGCCGGCAGCGCCGGCATTGCAATCACCAGACTTCTGCTGACCTACGGCTTTCATAACATCATCCTGTGTGATAAAGTGGGAATCGTAGGCAAAGATACGAAGGGGCTTAACTGGATGCAGCAGAAAATGACGGAAGTGACAAACCCGAACAACGAAACCGGCACTTTAGCAGATGCCTTAAAGGGTGCGGATATCTTCGTCGGCGTCTCTGCTCCCAATATCATAACGCCCGATATGGTATCTTCCATGAACAAAGATTCCATTCTCTTTGCCATGGCAAACCCCGTACCGGAAATCATGCCGGATAAAGCCAAAGCCGCCGGTGCACGGGTAGTCGGGACAGGCCGTTCCGATTTCCCTAACCAGGTCAATAACGTGGTTGCTTTCCCCGGCATCTTCAAGGGCGCCCTGGAAGGACGGGCCGTACAGATTACAGAGGAAATGAAACTTGCCGCCGCCCATGCCATTGCGGGACTTGTACCGGAAGATCAGTTAAGTGAAAACAATATCATGCCGGAAGCCTTTGACCCCCAGGTGGCGGAGGTTGTCGCCGCCGCTGTCAAGGCGCATATTTAGAAGAAGCACTTGGTTATGAATCAGACGAACTGGCACGGCAAGCCCTATTACTCCCTGGATGCCTACTGTAAAAATATTTACGGGGAAAAACTGTATAAGATTGCTTTAAATGCCGGGCTTACCTGCCCTAACCGGGACGGTACCCTTGGGAATAACGGATGTATTTTCTGTAGTGCCGGCGGAAGCGGTGATTTTGCCATAGACAGACAACATTACCCCTCCATTGATGCACAGCTGAAAGCCGGCAGAGCGCTTTTTCATTCCAAGGAAACAGGCCGGCGCTGTATCGCCTACTTTCAGGCCTACACCAATACTTACGGAGATCCGGCTTATCTTCGCTCGATTTATGAAGAAGCCTTGTGCGAACCCTCTGTGGCCGGAATTTCCATTGCTACCAGACCCGACTGTATACCGGGAAATGTGTTGACCTTATTAGTCAATATAAAAGAAAAATTCCCCGACAAGTTTGTCTGGATAGAATTGGGATTACAGACTATTCATGAAGAAACTGCCCATTTTATCAGACGTGGCTACCCTCTGAAGATATATGACGAATGTGTCGCCAAGCTGCGAGAAGCGGATATTCCCGTTATCACCCATGTGATTCTCGGTCTCCCCGGCGAAACACCCAAACAGGTGTTACAAACCATTACACACCTGAACGACATCGGTACCTGGGGAGTTAAATTACAGCTGTTACACATTTTAAAAGGTACGGACCTTGCTTCTTTATATGAGCAGGGGAACTATCTTCCTCTCACCAAAGAGAACTACCTGTCACTACTCATCCGTTGTCTGGAACACCTGTCTCCTGAAATTGTAGTACACAGGCTTACCGGCGACGGCCCCCGTGATCTCTTGCTGGCCCCTTTGTGGAGTCTGGACAAGCGGAATGTACTGAACGCTCTGCACCATACCATGAAACAGCAAAATACCCGGCAGGGCTCACACTATGAAAGGCACACCTATGACACACGACCCACTGACTCTCTATAAACTGATCGTTCTCTATATGTTGGACCGGGTCACCTTTCCCCTGACAAAAGCTCAGGTAGGCGACTTTATCTTAGAACGGGAATATACGAATTTCCTGACTCTGCAGCAAGTGATCGCAGAGTTGATCGACACGGAACTGATCGTGGCAAAATCCCACCGTAATCGTACGTATCTGGAAATTACCGAGGAAGGACGTTCTACCCTGTCCTTTTTTGGCAATCGCATCAACGACTCCATCAAAGAAGATATTTCCTCCTTTTTTACCGCTAACGAGATGGAAATGCGCAATGAGGTTTCCGTTCTGGCAGACTATTACAAGTCTACTTCCGGCGAGTATGAGGCCCGCCTTAAGGCAAAAGAAAAGGACGTGACCGTGGTAGAAATCACTCTGTCCGTCCCTGATGAAGATACCGCTTCTGCCATCTGCGCTAACTGGCAGAAATGCAATCAGGATATCTATCAGTATCTGATTGCCAAATTATTCTGACTATCTTATGACATTATGGCCGGCTTCATCCCTTTCTTTCGCAGCCTGCTCTTTACCGCCGCTAACGCTGCCGGATTACCTCGCTCCAGCTGGATATCCCGATCACCGGCAGCAAATAGTCCGTATATTGTGCACATTCCGGCGTGTCTATATATTTATATACCGTATAGAGGGATTTCGGCGCCCCGTTTGTCCCATTGATTCCCAAAGCTAAACCCTGCTGTACCTCCACGGCCGCATCCGTCTGCCGGGATAAAAGCACACTGTCAATATATTGATTGGCCTCAATAATCTTGTAGGCATAAGCAAAAGATGCCGCCTGTAATTCCTGCCCCGACGTAGATGTATAGCCCATCTCGCTTAAGATCAGGTGCCGCACTTCACCGTCCTCCGTAAGCATCTCCGGCTTTTGGAGGTAATTGGTAAGCACATGAATATTCTTGATTGTCAGCACCGGGGTATTTTCCGATTCCGTCACATAAGAGGCCGCCTTACTGCTGAGGCTCCATGCCTTAGCGCTGGTCAGCGGATAGTTATACGGATGTTGGGCAAGTCCCCAGTCTATATTGCCGCAGGCTTTAATATTTCTGTTAAATTCATCCAGAATATCTTTGGAAGCATACCCGTTACTGGAATACAAACTCTTCCCCCACTGCTGATCCAAAGAAATATACACTCTCGCATTGCCATTTACACTGACAATGGCGTTGTAGAAGACACGGAATGGTTTGGCAAACTCCTCCACGTAACTTTCTGTATCCATATACTCAATGTAATTCCATTCGCTTCTGGCATTGATTTCATTGCTGATGACCCAGTTCATGACCGTACCGTGCCCAGTACCGGAATAACGATTCGCCAAAAAGGAACCGATTGCCGCCATATACTCCGTACCGGCCTCGTCCGTCCCATTGAAGGCATAATAAAGAGAACGTTTGTTACCGGATCGCGCTTTCGGATGAATCAGCTGCGTATGTCCCGGCGCCATATCATTTAAAAGAATGGCCGTAGTGGTAATTCCCTTACTGGACAATGTAGAGAACACAAAATCATACTCCGAGATAGCCTGTCCGTTAAAGGCATATGTCCTGCCGTTATAATTATAATAAATCGTCGGGTAGACCGCCATCGTAGTCTCTCCCAGAATCTTACTCATAGGAATATTGTATGCCGCATGTTTAACACCCAGATCATCCAGCTCTGTGCCCCGCAGTTTATTCGGGTCTACCAGAAGACCTTTCTTAGACTTGGTATCCCCAAAGGATGGCCTGTATTTAGCAATGGCCTCCGGATTCGTAATATAACGCGGCCTGCTGACCGCCATAAATTTTCCATCCTTCTTAATTGCCACTACAAATTTGGAAAACAGCCTGGAAGAAGCCGAATTATAATTTAAATTGACCGAAAAAGTCAAATCCACATCTTTGGGTTCCTCAATGATATATTCCTCGCCGGGAAGTTCCGTCTCATAAGTTTTTTCTTCAAAAAGATAGTAATAACCATCATCGCTGATCGCCAATCCCTCGGCTGACATCGTCACATCGACTTTACCTGTCTCTGCGTTGATCAGACAGCTCTCTATCGTAGCAAAATCCAGCGCATTTTCTTCCGTAATCTCCACGGGCCTTGGTCTGTTCTTTACGCCGTCCAGCATATAACGCGCCGCGTCTACCAATGCCTTGGAAGTACTTTTACCTGCGCCTTTCTTAAGGCTTTCCTTCTGATGCTCGATTTTGCTGTGCTCAGCAAGTTCCACTGCCTCTGTATGTACCATGGCTTCCACCACAGCGCTCTCTTCGGCAAGCCGCCCCAAATGACGACGTACGCCAAAGGTGATGCCGGTTCCCACAAGCGCCAATGCCACGATACAGGCCGCACAGATACCCACCGTCTTTTTCAGCTTTTCAGAATTCTTTTTTTTGCTGTTCTTTCCGGTCTTAGGTTTCTGGGCATCTTTTGAACTTGCGGCTCGGCTTTTAGGCGTATCAGCAGCAGCGTCAGCCTGTTCTGTGTCAGCCTGTTCTGTGTCTGCCTGTTCTGTGTCTGCCTGTTCTGCGTCCGTCTCCTCCGGCACATCCACAACCTCAAGGCTTTCCAATTCCGCTTCCAGCAGCGTCTCGTCCTGATCTTCTCCGAGTTCTATGATTGTAATATCCGCCCGCTTGACCTTCTGACTCTTCTGCCGCGCGGATCTTTCGCTCTTTTCCCGCTCTTTTTCATTCCGGCGCCGCTGCTTCATCCTGGCCTTTTTAGCTTTTGCCTTCTTCTTATTCTCGGCAACCTTCGCCTTATCTATGGTTCTCTTTTTCTTCTTTTTCTTCGGCTCGGCCGCTCTGTCTGTATTCTGCATGTACTGTTTCCCTTTTATCCGTTTCCTGTTGACCGCAAATCCAGTCTGCCTGTGCCCTTACAAAAAAACCGCCTCCTGAAATTCTCAATCAGGAAGTGGTCATGTAATTTCACACTGTCATTATACTGTATTTCCTACGATAAATTCAATAGGTTTCCGCATTTTTCCTTAAACTTCTACCCTTAATCAAACAAAATCTCATCTACCGTCACAAATTCATATCCCTGCTCTTGTAAAATATCAACAATCTGAAGGGCTGCCGTCACACTGGACTTATACTCGTCATGCATAAGAATAATAGAGTTTTCTTTGGACTTTTGGGTAACTCTGTTTACAATACCTGACACATCATCACTGCACCAATCCATCGGATCTACCGTCCAAAGTACCGGAAACATCATTAGTTCTGTCTCAAAACTCTTATCCCAGCTCCCATAAGGCGGCCTTACATACTGTGTCTCCTCTCCCGTGAGCGTTGCAAGCACCTCGCTGGTCTTTACCAGTTCCTCCTTAAAAGCTTCTCTGTTATCCTGTCCAAGCTGTATATGACTGTAAGTATGATTGCCCACCAGATGCCCTTCTTCCTGCATCCTCTTAATCAGGTCCGGATAGGCCTGCGCCTGTTCTCCCAACACAAAAAAGGAAGCCTTCGCTCCCCTCTCTTTCAGCCCGTCTAAAAGCTGTTCCGTATAATATGGATGCGGGCCGTCATCAAAAGTAAGCGCAATCTTAGGACTATCTCCTATCTCTTCTTTATGTGTAACATCTGTTATATAATTGCTGACTTCCGACAGTTCTTCCTTATGTATCATCATGCCAAACATCCCTGCCGCCATCACGCCCGCCAAGAGTACCGTTCCCGTAACAATCCTGCCTTTCACGTCCATTGTCAGCATAACCTCCGGCCATCTTTTCCCTATAAATATATGCGCTTACTCTCTGACAAATTCTGTTTCCTGCTTATTGCATCCTAATCCGAAATGCTTTGGTATATCCTTCCTGTGCATGACAATCCAGTTCCAGCCTGCCGCCATGCATTTTAACAATCTGGGCGGCAATCCCAAGCCCTAAGCCTGTTCCCCCTTTGGTTGTACGCGCCTTGTCACCTCTTGCAAAGGGTTCAAAAATATGCTCCGCCAAATCCGGATCAATCTGCTCCCCATCGTCCGCCACAGTAATGACATCCTCCCGCAGACGCACCAGTACACTGCCGCCCTCTCTGCCATACCGTACCGCGTTAGTGAGAAGGTTGCCGATGGCGCGCCCCATCTGCAGCCTGTCTATCTCACAGATAACAGGTTCCTCCGGGATATCCACTATAAGATTCATTCTTTTCTCTTCAAAATCTTCATAAACAAGCGCCACGCTCTCCCGCAAAAGTTCCGAAAGATCCTCCTGCTTCCTGTGCAGCACATATCCTTCACTCCCCAGTTTCACATACTCAAACAAAAAAGTCACCAACTCATCCATCCGCATGGACTTCGCATAAATAGCATCCAAATAAACCTGCCGTTTTTCTTCCTCCACCACGCCTTCTGACAGAGCCTTACTATATCCGCAGATTGTCGTGATAGGAGTTTTAATATCATGCGCTATATCCGACAGGAGGAGATTACGTTTGCGCTCATAGGCAAGCTGATGTTCCTTTTCCTCCTCCAGAAGTTCATTGACCTTTGCGGTCACTATTCTGTAATACCACAACGCGCCTGCCGCATAAGGCAATAAACTAAATCCCAGCAGGAAGAGGAAAACCGCTATAAACAGGACGCGCAGAAGGATTCCCCATCGTCCGCTGTACAGAGGTGAATTAATATTTATCTGCAAAGCCTCTCCCATCCCCAGGCTCAGACCATGCTGTATCCACTCCGCCGTACCGAGAGGAAGGAGATCTGCCGCAAAATACAATAACATCTGTATCATAAATACAAATATATTCCCTTTTCCTGTAACCTGTACTTGTTGGTAATCCAGGATCATCCCCAAAAGAGGAAACACCACATGACGATAAAAAACGCTGATCAATTCTCCGCTGACATAAATAGCCAGCATAATAATCAGAAATCTCTGTATGAGATACCACTTTAAAGTTTTTTTCTTCATGCCCTTCTCCATGTTCTTTTATGCCGTCTCAAAGCTTATAATTTTATGTGTTATTCTTTTCCAGACGATATCCCAGACCACGAATGGTCGTAATATATTCCCTGCCGTCACAATCTAATTTCGCCCTCAATTTCGAGATACACACCATCACGTTATTATCCGAAAGCATATAGGACTCTCCCCAGCCCTGCTCAAACAACTGCTGTTTGGTAAATACTTTGCCGGGATTTTCCATGAAGAGTTTCATAATCCTGAATTCTACCGAGGTCAATTCAATCGGTTCTTCGCCCCGATACAACAGACAGGATTCCAGATCCAGTTTTAACACTCCTACCGTCAATTCCCTGTCGGCAGATATCTGACTGCTTCCCGCTCCCAACGCATAGAAACGCCGAATATTGGAATTCACCCTGGCCACCGCTTCCAGAGGTACAAAGGGCTTCACAATATAATCATCCGCCCCCAGGTCCAATCCCAGAATCTTGTCCGAGTCGCTGCCTTTGGCAGACAGCATGATCACGGGTATATTGCTTTCTTCTCTTATATTTCGTAACACTCGATATCCATCAATCCCGGGCATCATGATATCAAGTACCGCCAGATCCGGCTTCGCCCTCTTAAACAGATCCAATGCTTCTATGCCGTCCGCCGACTCCAGCACCTCATAACCATCTTTCTCCAGATACAGGCGGAGCACATCCCGAATCTCCGCCTCATCATCCGCTACCAGAATTTTATATGCCATGATTTTTCTCCACTATGTCAGATATATATATTAAATCACATCCATGCCATTGCCATCAGATTCGTTTAGTCTGCGGTACAGCGCTGCACAGGTCAGCTGCTGATAAGGCTGCACATAGAATATTTCTACAATACCACACGTTATTGTTCCAAGAATATGCCACAGAATAAAAGATAAATCCAACACAAACGCTTTCCACTTATGACCGTTCATCATATCTTTACTCATCTGCAACACCCTTTTATACTCCATGTCCGGATGCTCCGCCATGATATAAGATACCATCCGATACTGATACTTCTTATAGACGCCAGGTATAATAAATAACAACGCCCACAAAAAGATCTGCAGATCGCGATGGAACAGCGTTTTTACAATATTTTTATACGAATGATCAAATCCATAAGTAATCTCATTCACTTCCGCCCTGTCATCCACACTCTTTAACATAAAGCGATCAACACCTACACTGAACGGGTTGAACAAAAAAACATCCACCGCAAAAATGATTGCAAAGATTACCAGAAAAATTGCCAGGAAAATTGATAAACCAATCACGACCGCCACAACCATCCCGATTGCCGATACGCTGTACTTTTCCATAACTGTTATCTGGCCTTCTTTTTCATTTATCTCCAGGAAACTATGCTTTTTACCAGACGCTTCCTGTTCCCAGTCTTGCGCATCCTCACCATATTCCATAATGATTTCATCCACAGATTCCGCATCAGTATCGCTGCCACCCATTCCGACGCCTGTAAATCCGATACCGCCTCCCAGCAATAACATCAGGGTTGATACCAGCACAATCTTCCAGTAATTTCTCTGTAAGGCTTCTTTCGCCCGCTCTTTCAGTTCTTTTCTTGTCCACATCATTTGATCATTCCTCCAAATTCTATTTCCCAACGTATTCCTGACGGAAAACTTGTTATTCTTGATGATGTCAGAATATCATATCCTGCTTAAAGAAAAAGCATGAAAAGCTTAACATAAACTTAAAACGCCCGGCTCAATTCTCACACAAATTCATATATTCCAGATATAATCTCTCAAACACTTCCTGCTGTGCCAGATTGATTGTCCTGACATAAGAAAGATTCCCCTCCAGTGTCCTGCCGTCCGTCACTCCCCTGCACAGATCCCGTCCTATACGGAAAGCTCCTTCTAAAGATGTATTTCCCACTGCCTGCACACTTCCCCGCATGTGTTCCGGCAAAAGACCTATCGCAAAAGCCGCTTCCACATCCAAATAATAGCCAAATCCCCCTGCCAGATACACTCGCTCTATCTGCGGTCTTCCCATCTGTTCCCACAAAATCTCCACCCCGGCCCTGACAGCCGCTTTGGCCATCTGCAATGCCCGGATATCCTGATTCCCAAGAGTGAAATTTCCTCTCTGCGTATGTATCTCCACACCCTGTGTAAAATAAGGTTCTGTAAGAAGCCCTGTCTCATCCAGGATAGCCTTCTTTCTAAGAGAGGAAGTAACCGCTATCATGTCCGTCCCCACCACAGCCTTCTCCATCCCGCCCTCAAAAGCCGGACCTGCCGCCGTGGCTGTCACCAACATATCTGTCCCATCGGTAATGGCCATCTCCCCGTTGGTCCCCAAATCAATCAAAAGACAGATTTTTTCCTGCCCCGGTTTTTCCCCGTCTCCAGGAATCATTCCCAGCGCATACAATCCCGCCACGATATCACCACCCACAAAGGTACTAATACCAGGTGTTATATAAATAGGTATGGCAAAAGGGCCTTTGCATTTCTGCAAGCCAATCTCCACCGGAGTAAACGGACTTCTGCCCAGAGAGGATACATCATATCCCATAAAAAGGTGTTCCATAGTCGTATTGCCCGCAATACAGATACCGCTTATGGATTCTATATTCACGGAAGCCGTAAATTGTCTCACACCGCGTTCCAATACTTCCCAAACACACTGCTTAAGCGCCTCGCCGTATCCGTCACAGGATGCCTGGATTCTCGACAAAACATCTGCACCATACTTTCTCTGTGGATTCATTTCACAATAGGTATCTATTACCTCTCCCGTATCCACTTGTCGAAGCTGCATCGCTATGGTAGTGGTTCCCAGATCGACAGCTATAATAACATCCACTTTTCTGAATACTGATGATTTATTTTTTTGACCTATTAAGTCAATATTTTCTGACAAATCCACCATTTTTGTCACAATGGGAATTTGATGTTCTCTTGGAAATACTAATTTAATGACACAATCGTCTTTCGGTCTGGCAAGACAGGACAATCTATAACCCATCCGCAATTCCTCTGCTTTTAAACGGCTTCTTTCCAGGGATGTCGGCAAAGGCGCTCCCTGTATAAACCGCACCATACACCTTCCGCAATCCCCTCTGCCGCCACATAAATTGCCTTCTATCAGATTATTTCTCAGCAAAGTTGACATGAGTGTCGCGGATGGATCATGTGTCACTGTTACAAATTCTTTTGATTTATCACCTATTTCTATATTTTGTTTTTCGTCATCCGTAACAATTGTAATTTTAATTTTTTCAGACAAACTGATTTTTCTCCTTATCATAGTGATAATCAATTCCTGCCAGTTTTTCGACTATCTGATCCTCACTTACATCAAGATCATCGCACAGATCCTCAAGACTTTTATAAAAATCACGCAGTTTTAAATTGATAAAACTAAGTAACATTACCGGATCTTTGGGTATCATGCCTGTACCTCCTTATTCTCATTCCATTCTCATCTCTACACAATATCTGGTTCCATCGCTTGTCACATGCGCCATACTGCCGCAGACCAGGGGCATCATCGGCGGCAGATGCCCGATGTCCAGATCCAGAAGAACCGGCACATGATGCTGATAAAGCATTTCACAAAACGCCTGGTAATGATCAATGCCAAACTCTTCCACGCCCATGCCGTTTAAAGGTCTTCCGATTAAAAACCCTTTGCAATTCTGAAACCATCCTGCATGTTCCATCTGCCACATGGCACGTCGGATACTCATAAGATTCAGGTCACAGGCCTCCAGAAACCATAGGATTCCATCCTCTTGATAACGTTCCGCAAAGGCTGACACTTTATCGTACTTGGTTCCCAACAGATTTACCAGACAATCCACACAGCCACCCAACAGCCGGCCGGACATTTGTATCTGTTCCGTTATTCCTGCTTCTGTTTCTGCCTCTGTTTCTGCCTCTGTTTCTGCTTTTGTTCCTACTCCTGTTTCTGCTTCTATTCCCTTCCCGGAAAGACTCTCCACATTTGTCCTGCCATCGGGTAGCCAGTATTTGATAACGGATGTTTCTGTCAGATGATAAGGTGCGAAGGGATTCTCTTCGCTCTTTAAAGACTCCCTCTCCCACATCTCGTATCCATTCATGGTCAGCTTCTCCCCCCGCAAAAGCGCCATCGCATCTTCTAAGGCCTGATGCCTTGGCTCCATGCCAAAAGCAGCTGCACAAGGGCCATAGACGGAAGCAGTATCACACAAAGTTGCCAGAAGAAGCGTCATATTGGTATTATCCGAATACCCCATATACCACTTGGGAGGGGCCTTTGCAATTTTATCAAAATCCACATAATCTAAAATCTCACACATCAATTCTCCGCCGCCGCAGGAAATGATACAATCGCTGTCTGCGTCACAATAATATTCCGTCAATTCCTCCCCGCACAGCTTTGGTTTATTACTGATGCCAACCCCCTGCTCCACATAACAATTAGGCCCCAGCCTTAGTTGGTATCCTTCCTGCTTCCACTTCTTCTGGGCATTTAAAAATCCATCCTTATAGGGTTGTGTGGCACACCCGAAGGACGGCGCCACAAAAGCAATTGTGCCGTTTTTCTGCAAAAAGCGCGGATATTTCATAAGTTTCTCCTTTCTTTGGAAATTATTTTTGTATTTGTAGTATATTTAATCCTGTTTTAATACACATGGATTTTCTTTTACTTATCCACATTTCATTCCTTTTACCCGAAAAATACATGTGTTATTTAGCTAAATCATAATTTAATAATTTTAATACATGATTTGTAGACTGTTTTTTCAGCATCACATTATACATGATACCTACATGATAGCGGGATGATCTCCGCAAACTCCCTATAACATAAAATACCACAAATACGGCCGTATGGCTAGTCGGCAATCACACGGCAAACCGCAGGATGCTTTATCCCCTTAAACCCTCATATTCCCGTTGGCCGGATTATCCAACAACCTGCCATCCTCCGCAAACCGCGAACCATGGCAGGGACAATCCCAGGAATGTTGTACCGGATTCCATTTCAGAGCACACCCCAGGTGGGGACAGCGCGGTTTCGTGGGCGCCAACAGGTTTATAACCGCCTCCGCACCATTACACAAAAGCTGTTTGTGAAAGATACTCCTCCCGGGATCAAACACCGCCGCATAAGGATTCTCAATCCCCTGTACCAAATCTGCCAATAACATGGCAGATACCATAGCAGATGTTATTCCCCATTTTTGAAATCCAGTCGCCACATAACACCCCGGCATAGCCGGCGAATAACAGCCGATGTAAGGTCTCTCATCCAACGGCATACAGTCCTGTGCCGCCCACCAGTACTTTTCCACGGCATCGGGATAATACTGTCTTGCAGCCTGTCTAAGCGCCTGCCAGTTTCCTCCCTTTTTACCCGTCCTGTGACTTCCTCCTCCCACCAAAAGCAGATCCTTATAACCGCGAAAAGACAGGCCCCTCCTGTCTTCATCCACATACATACCGTTCATCTGCTGTGCCTGCTGCAACGCAATCACATAAGAACGGTGCTGATATAATTTCAAAAAATAACATCCGTGCTTGTTATCTATCGGATAGTGCGTGGCAAAAATCACCTGCTGATAAGTGATTGTGCCCTGCTCCGTAACCGCCCTGCCAGGCATCATCTGGGTGACAAAGGTATGCTCTCTGATATTTAATCCCTCCGCCATTTTACCCAGAAATTTCAAAGGATGAAACTGGGCCTGCTCCCGCATCATCACAGCTCCCGCCGTAGCAAAAGGAAGTTCAGGTGTCTCCACAATCTCATCCGTAAGTCCAAGCATACGATAACTTTCCGCCTCTTCCTCCAGTTTCTTCCTGTTATCCACGGAATAGACAAAGGAACTCTTCTCCGTAAAATCACAGGCAAAGTGCTGTGCCAGTTCTGCATATTTCATAACCGCCTTCTGATTGGCTTCCAGATACAGCTTGGTCTTTTCCACCCCTGCATAGCGCATCATCTTAGCATAAATCAGCCCATGCTGAGCCGTTATCTTCGCCGTGGTATTACCCGTTACCCCGTGGCAGATTTCCCGCCCTTCCACTAACAGATAGTCGATCCCTCTTTCTTTCATGAAGTATGCGCACAGGATTCCCGTAATACCACCGCCGATAATCAGCACATCTGTCTTCACATCTCCTTCCAATTTCTCAAAATGCGGCATTTCCGCAGTCTTACGCCAAACAGAATCCATAATTTCCTCCAATCTAAAACACATGCTATTTTAATCATAATAAAATAGCATGTGTTTTATAGTTGAAATTATACATCTATTCTGCCAGAACCAGCAGTTTCTTCCAAATATGCTTTCAGCCACAAACCGACTCCGCATGTTCCATTAGTTATCATAATTTTTTTCAGGAACCGCTTCCAGATGATCTCCATTAAGCCTGATCTGAATCACATCCTTCGCATTTACCCTATCTTCCAGGATCAGCTTTGCAGACAAAGTTTCCACATATTTCTGAATATATCTTTTCAGCGGCCTTGCCCCGTAAACAGGGTCATAAGCGTTCTCCACAATGAACTTCTCGGCATCCGGGGTAACTTCAATCTGCAATTCCCGATCCGCAAGACGTTTATTCAAATCGGCAATGATCAGACGGATAATACCGCTGATATTGTCCCTGGTCAATGGCTTAAAGAGAATCGTCTCATCCAGCCTGTTTAGAAATTCAGGCCGGAAATGGTTCCGCAGATCATTCATCACCAGTTTCTCCGCCTCCGGCGTGATTGCGCCCTGTGCATCAATGCCGTCAAGCAGATAATTGGCCCCGATATTGGAAGTCATGATCAGAATCGTGTTCTTAAAGTCCACCGTCCTTCCCTGGGAATCCGTGATACGCCCGTCATCTAATACCTGCAGCAGCACATTAAACACATCCGGATGCGCTTTCTCAATCTCATCAAAAAGCACCACCGAGTAGGGTTTCCTTCTGACTGCTTCAGTCAACTGTCCGCCCTCCTCGTAACCTACATATCCGGGAGGCGCTCCGATCAGCCTGGAAACCGAGTACTTCTCCATATATTCACTCATGTCGATACGCACCATATTATTCTCATCATCGAACAAAGATGCCGCCAACGCCTTGGCAAGTTCCGTCTTGCCCACGCCAGTGGGCCCCAGGAAGAGGAATGAGCCAATCGGCTTGGTAGGATCCTTGATGCCTGCCTTGGAACGGATAATCGCCTCCGTCACCTTCGTCACACCCTCATCCTGCCCGATAACCCGCTTATGCAGCTCCTCATCCAGATGCAGGGTTTTATTCCGCTCGCTTTCCGTCAGTTTAGAGACCGGTATTCCCGTCCAGCGGGAGATAATCTTGGCAATCTCCTCATCAGATACACTCTCATGTACCAGGGACATGTCTTTCTTGCTGACCTGTTCTTCCTCAATTTCCAGCTGCTGTTTTAAGGAAGGAAGCTTACCGTAGCTTAATTCCGCCGCCTTCTCATAGTCACCGTCACGCTGGGCAATCTGAATCTGACTGTTGACTTCGTCAATTTCCTCCCTGATCTTAGACAGTTTCTCCACAGAAGCCTTCTCGTTTTCCCACTGCGCCATGCGGTTTTTCAGTTCTTCTTTCCATTCGGCCAGTTCTTTCTGTAAATTGCTAAGACGTTCCCTGCTCAGATTATCATCCTCTTTTTTCAGGGCAGTCTCCTCTATCTCCAGCTGCATCACCTTACGTTTCAATTCATCCAGCTCCGTGGGCATGGAATCCAGTTCCGTCTTGATCAGCGCACATGCCTCATCCACCAGGTCTATGGCCTTATCCGGCAGGAATCTGTCAGAAATATACCGATTCGATAATACCGCCGCACTGACCAGCGCATTATCCATAATCTTCACTCCATGGAAAACCTCGTAGCGCTCCTTTAAACCGCGCAGGATGGAGATAGTATCTTCCACCGTAGGTTCTTCCACCATCACCGGCTGGAAACGCCGCTCCAGAGCCGCATCTTTCTCGATATACTGCCGATATTCGTCCAATGTGGTTGCCCCGATACAATGCAGTTCTCCCCTGGCAAGCATGGGCTTGAGCATATTGCCCGCATCCATGGCCCCGTCTGTCTTCCCTGCCCCTACAATGGTATGCAGTTCATCGATAAAAAGAATAATCTGTCCGTCGCTGTTCTTCACATCATCAAGCACCGCTTTCAGACGTTCCTCAAACTCGCCGCGGTACTTGGCGCCAGCCACCAGGGCTCCCATATCCAGAGCAAAAATCTTCTTATCCTTGAGCCCTTCCGGCACATCTCCCCTGACAATACGCTGTGCCAGACCTTCCGCCACGGCCGTCTTGCCCACACCCGGCTCTCCGATCAGCACCGGATTATTCTTGGTCTTTCTCGAAAGAATCCGTATGACATTACGGATTTCGTTATCCCTGCCGATGACCGGATCAAGTTTCTGACTCCGCGCCTTTTCCACCAGATCCTGCCCATACTTTTCCAACGTATCGTAGGTAGCTTCCGGATTATCCGAAGTTACCCGCTGATTTCCTCTTACCGTGGACAACGCCTGTAGGAAACGCTCCCTTGTGATACCGAACTCCCGAAAGATTTCTTTCATCTCTTTATTCGGATGCTTTAACATTGCCAGGAATAAATGCTCCACCGACACATACTCATCACCGAGCGCTTTCGCTTCATCCTCCGCACTGATCAGGGCTTTATTTAAGTCCTGACCGACATAAATCTGCCCGCCCTGCACCTTAGTCCGCTTATTGAGCCCCTGCTCCACGCGGTTTACAAAGTATTCTTTCTGTATTTCCATCTTTTCAATCAGCTTTAAGATCAGACTGTCATCGATGGTCAGCAGGCTGTACAGTAAGTGTTCCTGCTCAATTTCCTGATTGCCGTATTCATATGCCAGTTTCTCGCACTGTTCCACTGCCTGTATGGATTTCTGGGTAAATTTCGTTAAATTCATAACATGCACCCCTTTCTGTTCTAGTTCTGCTATCACAATACAACGAATTGTTAGCACTGTCAAGGGGTGAGTGCTAAAATTGTGTGAAAATTTTATAAAACAATTTTTTACTCATTCATGAAAATAGAAAACAGGAAGTTTCTTCGACTTCCTGCTCAAACTGTTCCGCATATTTCTCTACCGCCTCACACATTCTCTTCCAGTCTCCATTCCTCTTTAATCTATGCTAATTTACAGTTCTTTCAAAAGCATAGCCTTATCCGCCTCTGATACCTTCATAGCCGCCATAGCTTGTTCCGCAGACCACTTCATAGAATCCATCAAATTTTTTATTGATTCCAACAAACTATTGAGCCGTGCATTTTCTGCCTTTTGCTTCGCATATTCTTCTGCATAGTCTTTCGCATATTTCTCAACCGCTTCACACATTCTCTTTCGACCTCCTTCTTCCTTAAAATGCTTTACCCCTTTAGCCAGCTCCGGATAATACATATCCTTCGCTTCCTTACAGCCAAAGTCGTGCATCAATCTACCGACTGTATCGTCTCCCTTATAGTTTCCATTCACATACACAATATGAGAACCATCATCAAACAATTCATCCGTTTCCTCAAAATGTCGATTAATCGTATAAATCGGTATCCCATGCCCAAAGATATCCGTCTGGGTGATAAACACCATATACAAATCCTGTAACTCCGAAAATTCCTGCCCGGCTTTCAGCATCCGGGAATCCATCATACTGCTGTTAAATCTGGCTCTTCGGATATGTGCTCCTTCCGGTTTCTTCTGCACTTCCACATTATAGTGCTTGCCCGTGCCGTCTTTTGCCAGAATGTCTAAGCGAATATCCCGCCCTCCAACTACAGGACTCTGCAATTCCCGCTGTCCTACAACACTTTCAACTTGGATATCGTCCTGTTTCAGTATAATCTTTAATAAAAGCTCTGTCGCCTCTATATTGCCATCAAACACCATAGACATCAGATCATCATCGAATAAACTCATTCCATCAACAATCTGCTCTACAGTTCTGGTATCCTGCCGCATTTCTTCTCCAGCCATTGATCCACCACCTTTTTGACTGTCTTTTCTTTTGCCATCTCATCATTAAGTTACTATTATTATATCCTATCGTGCCAAGACTCACAATCGGATTTTTCTGAAATCTCAACATTAAAAGCATAAATCAGCATCTAAAATCACTTACATCCAAAACACCCTCCTGCCATTCATCCAGTACACCATTTCCCCACAAAATGACGCCTTTTGATGAACATTGATAAATAACAGAATATGCCGCAAGCCCCGTAAAACAGGCACTTACGGCACACTATGAAACAAGTCGGAACGCACCCTCCACTGTCAAGAGGTGAGTGCTAAAACTTTTATTAAAATTTTGATGTAAATGCTCATGTACGGTGAAGAAGCAAGCAATTGATTATCTCACTTATTTGAAAAAATTAAAAAAGAGCTTGACTGTAAACCTTGTTGATACTTTATATTTTAAAGGAAATAATAATTTAGTAATCGGAGGATACGTTATGACAATAAAAGAGGTTGAAAAACAGACCGGCTTGACACGTTCCAATATACGTTTTTATGAAAAAGAAAAACTTATAGAACCGTCACGAAATGATAAAAACGGATATAGAGATTATTCTGAAAAAGATGTTGAAAACCTTAAAAAAATTGCTTATTTGCGGACACTGGAAATATCCATTGACGATATCCGTAATATCATATCTGGTAAAGTGCCATTAGAAGAAATTATAAAAAAGCAGACTACAGCAATCCAAACACAAATACAGGGCTTAAATAAAGCAAAAACCATGTGTGAAAGAATACTTGCATCTGGAAATATCAGTTTTGACGAATTACAGGTTGAGAAATATGTAGCAGATTTGGAACCTTATTGGAGCGATCATAAACCTGTTTTTAAATTGGATTCCGTTAGCTTCTTGTATGTTTGGGGCAGCCTGATTACATGGGCAATTATTACATTATTGTGTTTAATAATCGGAATATTATCATATGCGAAATTGCCATCCGAGATTCCTGTTCAATGGGACAACGGAATCGTAACTTCGGTTGTAAATAAGAAATTTATTTTTGTATATCCATTCGCTTGTATCTGTATCCGTATTTTGTTAAGACCAATTATCTATGTGAAACTTTTAGTGAACTATATCTACAGAGAACTTATAGCAGAATATTTGTCAAACTATTTATGTTTTATTGCGCTGTCAGTAGAAGTATTCTCTATAATGTTTATATATAGATTGATAAAAAGTGTAGTTGCTGTATTACTTGTAGATACAGTTGTGCTTATTGGGATATTGATTGTCGGAATCACTAAAGTAAATTCAGGATTTCACAAATCGTAGAATAAATAGTATTCCTATGTTCAATCTTACCGTATCATTTTCTGATGTATGCCCCTATTTCCTCCTGTTTATCCCTGCAGCCGCATAATAGGAGGCCTTATCTTTGTACATCAGTTTCTCCGCCTCTGTCATGATGCTTTGGACACCCTCTGCCGCATCGTTTCTCCAAACTGCGCCAACCGACATGTTCACAGCATATTCCTTCATATAGGCTTTCATCTTCTCCACTTGCTCCCCGAACTCTGTCTCCCCAATACCCTCACTAATAGCCAACAGTTCATCCCCGCCTATGCGGAACAGTGTATACGAATCATCAAATGCTTCCCGCATACATCTGCAGACAGAAAGGATCAGGCGATCCCCTGCCTCATGTCCCGCCTCATCATTCACCCGTTTCAATCCGGTGATATCTCCATAAACCACACCAATGCTGCGTTCAGGCCTGATATTTTCCAGATATTCCTTCATGGCATATCGATTGCCAAACTGTGTCATCTGATCGGAATATGACATGGCCTGCAAGTTTCTGACCAGATTTCTCATTTTTAACAAAGATTCTATAAAATGCCCCATGATCTGAAGCATATTGGATATATAGCCCAAAGCTTCCACCGGCGGATTATCCACTCCATAAAACCCGATCACCTTGCCATCGCTGTAAAGTGGTACTACGACAATAGACGACACACTCTGCTGTTTTAAGGTTTCATATACTAAAGTGTCTTTGGTCCGGATTTTTTCGATGTCATCAATCACCACACACTTATCTTCATAAAAAATGCGGTACCATCCGGCACAGACCTCCGGCGGCACATTTTGCAGGTTATCCTTCTGTGGTGTTACTCCGTTTGCAACCCACTCATAGGTATTGTCGTCACCGCCCTTTTCATTTTTCTCAAAAATATATGCTCTTTCGCCATCCAGCGCCTTTCCCAGATACTCTAACACGATTTTCAGTGAATTCTCCAGATCAGGCGCCTGCAGGGCAATCCGCAGCGCTTCGTTGATCAATGATTCCAGATGCTGATAATTATGTACCATATTTTTCTGCTGGTTTTCGGCGCTGACGTCAATAGCAATCTCTACACGCACTCTCCTTCCATCTATCTGCTGCATAGTATCCTTTACCATCAGATATTTATTCAGAACAGGATTATAGTAGCGCCATTCTTTAAAATATCCTTCTGACAATTCCCGGCCATTACAGATTGCACAAGGTGCAGAGGCGTTCTGCATCACCTCATAGCATTTCCTGCCCGCCAGCTGCTCTGTCAACTGCAGTCCATACAGTTTTAAAGCCTTCTTATTCATATAAAGCAATTCGTGCGTATCCATATCCGCAGCATAAACCAATTCATTCATTTCATCAAAAAACTTCCACATTTCGATTCCGGCCATTACCGCCCTCTCTTTCTTGTCCCATAAATCATCGTAAATTATATTGCTATCACTTTTGCAAGTTGAAACTGTCTGCCTGAAATATAAAAAGATTGACTGTTTTATCATATCTAATAATCTTTATATCTGCAATAAGTCTGTTTATTTTTAAATATAAGTAGACAGGATACTTTCCATCCTGTATTTTGCCCAATTCTTTTTCCTGTCGTAATCATCTGAATTTCCCCAATTCCACCACCTTGTCCTGATAAAAAGGGGGGGCTACGTTTAGGATTCTATTATTATCATTTTAACATAACCACCCATGAACAACT
>DKZA01000022.1:61499-192245 GCA_002492525.1 Lachnospiraceae bacterium UBA7086
ATAACCACCCATGAACAACTCAAGAGACTTCTGGAATTTTTATTCTTGAACATGTTTTGATCGTATAGTATAGTATAAATATAAATGAGGAAAACAACCGCCCACAAAGTGGTTGACCTCCGTTTCAGCTGTATAAGTCTACCCGACTGCCAAGTACAAGGTAGGCTTATTATTTTTTTTGGCAATTCTCTGTCTACTTTTGCATCTATTTTTTGAAAAAAGGATAAGGATATTATACTATGGACAACCCGATTGACAGCACAACTAACGAGAGCGATTACAGCTTATTTACGATCCGTCAGGCGGCGCACGCCTGCAATCTTTCCCGTTCCAGCCTGATCCGTCTGGAGGAAAGGGGGATGCTCACGCCAGCCTACACCGATGCCAAAACAGGATACCGTTACTATGATAACCACAACATCGCCCGCATCCTGCAGATTCAGAAATTCCAGCAGATGGGATTTGATACGGAAGATATTATCTCCTACTACGAGGGCAGCGGAAAAGCAAACGAGCTTTTAGCTACTCTGGAGCACAGGCTGTCCGTATTGCAGACTCAAGTTGCGGAAATGCGGCTGCGTTCCCATGATGTGCCGGATATATTCCTGTCCATGATAACGGTTCCCGAAACCGTATGCTGTGTCCGCAGGTATCAGAAGATTGTGATGCAGGATACATACCGTGTTGCATATGATTTTTTTCATGAATGTATCGAAAAAGGAATTGCCCTTTCACCAAAACCCTTTTTTACTATCCTTGAGCGCACGGACTATCTGAAAGGAGAAATTTCTTCCTCGCCCTATGATTGTTGTATCTGTATCCCTGTTTTGCCGGAACATGCGCCGAAGGATGCGGTCACCATTCCCGCCTGTACTGCCCTTTCCCTGCTGCTTTATGGTAGATACGACAGCTTCAACAGGGCTTCTCTCTATCTTGGCGAACAGGTGCGCAAACGGGGACTGACTCCGGCCGGATATGTACGGACAATCGCTCTGGTCGCGCCTTATGTGGGGAGAGAAATCGATCCGAACAGGTATTGTACGCAGCTGGTGCTGCCGGTTGTGGATGATATGAAGGAAATATAGGGATTCCATTGCTATCAGAACTTATTACCCCTCTCCGCCATATACAGTAACCTTCTGACTGCCTCTTCCAGAGCTTCCCTTGATACCCTGCCGCCTCGATATCCTTCCAAAATCTGCTTAATGACCGGCGGTCCGCCCGGCATCACAATATCATTGCCCGCGGCCACGGCGTCCGCACCGTCCACGACCACATCCATGTCGCCCCAATCCGTGACAACCACTCCCTGATATCCCCATTCTTCTTTTAAAATATGAGTACAGAGATCTTTATTGCCGGCGGCAAATACGCCGTTTATTTTGTTAAAAGAAGTCATCAGGCAGGCAATATCTGCTTCCTTCACCAACATTTCAAAAGGTTTCAAATAAAGTTCCCTTGCCGCCCGTTCGCTTATGATGGAGTCCACTGCATCATACTGCCTTTTACTGCTTCCCCTGCGGTAGGTCTCCTGCTCATTTACCGCAAAATGCTTTGGGCAGACCAATACCGGATGATTCTCCTGTGCTCCTTTTGCCACTTCACAGGCACAAATGCCGGTCAGATAAGGATCCTCCGAAAAATATTCAAAATTTCTGCCGCACAGAGGATTCCTGTGCAGATTTACCGCCGGTGCCAGCCACACATCCACCTGCTGTCTTTCACACTCTTCCCCCACGCTGTTGCCAAATTCATACCAGACTCTTTTGTTAAAAGCGCAGGCCATCAGCATTTCCGACGGCCATGCCAGCTCTCCGGTTCCCGCCGGTCCATCCTTATAGGATACGGAATAGATTCCCGCCGCCTTAATCGCCGGCGACACATAGCCATTATAGCCTGTCGGATGGCTGTTGATGGTAATGGGCTTACCATCATCATCAAAGATCGTCTCCGGATCGCTTCCGCCCGTGATCGCCGCAAAGGGCGTGCCGGGACCGTAACCCACACAGAGCGCCGCCAGCTGCTCCGTTGACAACTGTTTGACTATTTCGCTTCTGCTATTCCCCTGGCTTACGTCATCCCTCTGGCTTATGCTCTCTTTGCCGACGCAAATTGTGCTGTTCGGAACGCTATCCTTTCTGCCGGCAGGATAAATGTCCGTTTCTGTTATGGAAATGACTGGCAGGTTCAGAAGTTCTTCCTGCACCTTGCTCTCCTGCACCTTACTATTTGAAAGCTTCTTTTGCAGAAACTCTATTTTCCCCTGATTGCAAGCCTGGATGCCAAGGCGGTTGGTACATTGTTCCACCAGGATATCCTGCTCCACCCGCACCACTGCTCCGTTTTCCGTATTTCGGGAAGAATTTCCCACCAGGATCCGGTAGTCTCCCTGAGAGATCACAAAGGCTGCCTTATCTTCCTCATAGTGTCCCCACTCCTTCCAGGGAATCATAAGGCAGATCTGTTCTTCTTCTCCGGGCTGTAACAATCCGGTTTTCTCAAATCCCTTCAGCTCCTTGTGAGCCCGTTCGCCTGTATCGTCACAGGCAGACAGATAAAGCTGCACCACTTCTTTTCCTGCCCGGTTTCCTGTATTTTTCACACAAACCTTTACCGCAATGCCCTCTTTGCTTTTATCCGCCCCCAGACATGTTGTTGCAAACTCCGTATAAGACAGCCCATATCCAAAAGGATACAGCGGCTCTTTCGCAAACGTATCAAAATACCGGTATCCGGCATAAATGTCTTCCTGGTAAACCGTGACCGGACTTTTCAAATAACCTGTACTGCCATTTTCCGCCGCGCTCAATCCATAGCTTTCATAAGTAAGCAAATTTTCTTCCGCATCTTTATCCCATGTAAAGTGCTTCGCCGCCGGATAATCCTCATACCGTTTTGCAATCGTATACGCCAATTTCCCGGACGGATTCACGTTTCCAACCAGAATATCCGCCAGCGCAGACGCTCCTTCTTCTCCCGGGATTCCGGCAAACAGAATACTCTGAACGCTTGCATACGTTTCCGTCCATGACAAGTCGATCAACCCGTTAATATTTAGAACTAAGACCACTTTTGTAAAATTTGTGCATACCTGCTCCGCCAGCTCTTTTTCTGAATCGGTCAGATAATAGTCGCCCTCCAAATGCCGGTCACATTCCTCCCCGCCGGAATCTCTTCCCAGCACCAAAACAGCCGTGTCCGTATAATCTGCGGCAGCTTTCAGCAATTCTTCCGGTATTTCGTATTCTTCGGCAGGTGCATGATATTTCCCGAAAATCTCATACATCACGCCGCTGTTGATGGCTTTCCTGATAGCCGCCTCGTCCAATTCGTCCTTTTTGGCAGCTTTCTCCAAAGAAACCTGTGCCTTATAATAGTCCCGCAGGCCGGGCTGCGCACAGATTCCCCGCTTCTCACATTCCTCCAATATATTTTTACACGCCGCTTTATGTACCGCTCCCGAACCGTTTCCCGAATAGATCGTGTCCACCTGGGCTCTGCCAAAAAAAGTAGCACGCTGTCCTTTGGAAAAAGGAAGCAGCCGGTCATCGTTTTTCAATAATACGATTGCCTCTTCCACAATCATTTTCGCCACTGTTTTGCTGTTCATTCAGATTTCCTCCCGCTTGCCATACCATCCATTGGTTTTCCCGTCCAAATCCGTCAGGATTCCACGTAATTTGGCCGTTTAGGGTCGAGGACTCTCGGAAAGTTTACTTCGGTCATCAAATCCAGCATCTCCTCAAACCCCTCCTCCAGTTTATACTCTATCTCCTCTTTATACATGGGTATCGCCCACAAAAAGTTAATTTTGGTACCGTCCTTACAGATCAGCGGATCCACTCCCGGATAATCTTCTCCCAGGGAGACCACCGGCAAAAAGAAGAACCCTCCCATCTTCGTTCCCTCTCCAAGCGATTCATAATTCTCACCGTTTGGCAGGGTATGTCCTGTTCCAAACCAGGTTTGGTATTCATGGGGAAATCTGGCCAGATATTTCAGCCATCTGATGGGCCAGTAATATTCCTCCCCGGCGCTTACATCGGCCTCTCCAAACTTCCAGTCCTTTGAAAGGCTTTTCTTCCTGACACGGGAATATTTCATCTATATATTCTGTCATTTCCTCCAGATATTTTCCAGATTCCATCACCGGTTCCCATGCCCGGTTATCATCATTGCTGTAATTGATAATATCTACCTTGGTTCCGTCTTTGGAAACTTTCTTTTTCCGATTAAAAATAAAACCCATGTGCATTTCCTCCCTAAGATTTTCTGCTCTCATATTCCTTCAGATACTCCTGCATGGACCGATTCATCTCCTTTGAGAAATCCGATTCATATTTTCTCTTCCAGAAAGCCTCCATCCAGTCTTCATAATCTTTCGTACCTGTTTTCCCCTGAAACATTTCCCGTATTTCCCGGCTGTTCTTATCCCGATAGCTGTTTTCGCAGACAATATCCGATACCTGGAACCGTTCCTGCTTCTCTCGTTCTTCCTGCTGCTTCGTGGGATACCCAAAAACGAGCATACACGCCGGATATACATACTGCGGAAGCTGCAAAAGCGCTTTCATCTTCTCAGCATTTTCCATCACGTCCCCAATATAACAGGATCCGATTCCCAGGCTCTGGGCCGCCACGACAGCGTTCTGGGCCGCAATCAGTGCGTCCTCTACTGCCAGAAGCAAATCCCCCGGGCCAGGCTGGCGCGGCGTAAGCCCCGCTTCCTTATAAAAGAAAAGCCATTTCCGACAGTCTGCACAGAACACAAGCACCATCTTTGCCTTTCCGATAAAAGGCTGATTGTCACAAAGCAGCGCCAGATTTTCTTTCACTCGCTGATCCGTGATATCGAGAATCGTATACAGCAATTGGCAGCCCGCAGACGGTGCCTGTAGGGCCGCCTCCAAAATACTTTCTTTCTCCTCCCTTGCTATGTCTCTTTGTGTAAACACGCGGACCGATTTCCGCGCGTGCAGCGATTTTAGTATTTCGTTCATATTTTCTCCATTCCTGCGCTTCTTTTGTCTGAACCTGGTTTTCCATAATGACAGCAGCCTCAATCTATGTTATCATTTTAACATCAATTCAGTTAATAACAATACCGGAAAGGAAACTGACATGAAAAAATTATTAGAAGAATTTAAAACATTTGCGTTAAAGGGAAACATGATCGACCTGGCTGTAGGTATGATAATCGGAAGTGCTTTTACCGGAATCGTCGGTTCTTTAGTCAATGACATCTTTATGCCGTTACTCAGTATCTTTACCGGCAAGATTAATTTTGATGACCTGGTAATCGTCCTTGGAAGCGGTGAAAATGCCGCCACCATCAATTACGGTACCTTTCTGACACAGGTTGTTAATTTCCTGGTTATCAGCTTCGTCATATTCCTGCTGATCCGTCAGATCAATAAACTCCGGCATACACCGGAAGAAGAAGCGAAAGAAGAAACAGAAAAAGAGTGTCCTTATTGTAAAACGAAAATCTCCATCCACGCTACCCGCTGTCCTCATTGTACGTCTGTTTTAGAGGAGACGGAAGCTGGTGAAGCAATATAATTGATCCGTTAATCGAAAGTAATATCGGGGGTGTCAAAAACAGACACCCCTATACTTATATCATTTTAGCTGTTATTTTCAACCCTGCTGCCACAGTACTGACAAAAATTTACACCATTTTGAATTGGTTTTCCACACCTTGGACAAACATTCTGTTTCACATTTCCTGTATTCCGTGTAAACATATCCTGCGCCTTTTGGGTAAAATTTACGGTACTCCTTCCGTCCTGATTTCCGTTCTGGTTCGCCGCTGATTTACTCTGTATTATCTGCACTATCTTCCATACAACAAATGCGACAACAGCAACTATAACCACAATAAGAATGATTTTTCCGACCACTCCCAGGACAGCGCCTATCGCGCCAAAAATCTTAAGTATAATTCCTTTGACAATCGCTATTTCAAATGCCGTAGCAATCGCTATCCAAAATAGTTCTGTTGCACAACCGCTCGGAAAATCAAAATAAATAGTAGTAACAAATTTATGATATATACAGAAATTGATGATCACTAAAATTAAAATGCCAAATCCCAATAATGTATCCATATTGTACCTCCGCTGTTCTCTTTTGTATATTCTGCCTTTACTATCCTTTTTGTCAGGGCTGATAATGCTCTGTCATAAAATATTCCTCCAGATACTCACCATCCACATACATATCCAATGTCACGGCATCATCAGAATCTACTTCTATCAAAAAAACCTCTTCCCCCGTGTCTGTCACAACCTCGTAAACGCCTGCCGCCGTCGGAATCAGGGTTCCCACAAAATAATCTCCGTCTTCTGCATAGATCGCTACCGTTCCAATTTCTATCTCCCCTTCTTCCTGGGATGTATAAATACCGATACCCAAAGACGACTGCCCCACACTGGCACTGTAAGAGCCTGAAAGCCGCAAATAGTTTTCTATGGGTTCCTGTATATACACCGAGGAAGGAGCGTCTTCTTCCTCATAACCAAAGATTATTCCCTCTTCTTCGGAGGGCTCGCTGATTACCACACTCCATCTTCCATCATTTCTGCTGAAATCAAAGGAAAGTGTATATTGCGGATACCGGTATACAGTACTCATGTACCCTCCCGTAAGCCAGTAATCCTCTTCCACATAATCCGAGCCAAACAGTTCAATAATCGCATCTTCTATGTCCTCATCACTGTCAGCATGGAAAGCCTGCCCGTCAACACTGAGTTCTTCCAGTTCATAGCTTGAGATACTGCTGATTGTTCCGTCTCCCCGCAGGTAAATATCGGTCTCTACGTAAGATATGCAGCCCCAATCCTCATACTCGTCAATAGTACAGCCGTCACCCAGCCACTGCATCACTTCCTCTTTGTCGGCAGCAATCCATTCTGATACCGGAATATGATAGAAACAAATACCTGAATCAGCGGTGTTGTCCTCCTCTTCGGAAGCCGCTGTATCTGCGCCTGTAAATTTCAGGCCGCCCTCGTCCTCCGTAGAAGAATCCCTGTCGGCATCCGATACGCCTGTGATGGTGTAGGTGTCCATGATATCTTCATAAATCTCAGCAAACATTGTTTGTTCTTTACTGATGAAGCTTACTCTATATACATAGCCTCCTCTGACATAATGATATGATTGATAGTATAAGTCTTCTTCCGTGACTCTGGTTACCATCCGGGTCGAAACTCCATCCAAATCCATATCCGTCACGGATAACACGCCATCATCAAAATTTTCTTTATAATATGATTCACTACAGGTTAATATTAATTCATCGTTATCATCATATTGCCATTTTAATATTTCAATTAAAAAAGTAACATCGCTTTTACCCTGGTTCGATAACATTACAACTGTTTCAGCACCATTATCATACTCTAGGCCTTCCACAGCTGCCCATGATTGCGGATAATCAAAGGAAATCCCTTCCTCTTCATTCAAATAGGTGTTTGTAAGCGAATAATTGGTTTCTATCTTATTGGCATTAATCCCAATCAAAACAATAACTGCAATTATAACAGCTGCAATCACCGCTCCAACAATCCACAGCTTCTTTTTCGATTTCTTTTTCCCGGGTTCCACGGATGGCACCGCATAAGTTTGGGACTGCCTTACCCCATCAGATGCCGATGATGTCTGCGCTGTCTGATTGGCACTCACCTGTGCCCCGCAATTCCGGCAAAACTTCGCCCCCTCCGGCATTTGTGCTCCACATTGTCTGCAAAACATATTTCTTCCCCCTTCTTTTCCTATCCGATTCAGTATACAGGAATTTCTTTCATAATTGGTGTACTGCCAGTAGACATTTTCCTTCCCTGCCGGACGAGGCATCGTCGGTATGATAACCGGAAATGCATTTACCGGAAGAAAAGGTAAAAGAAAAAACGAAATCCATCATACATCTGTCTTAGAAGATCTCGGCGGCACTACTGTGATATGAGATATGTTCAAGTAATATTCCATCGCTGCCTGTAATATCGGAATAGCTTTCACCTTACAGCTATACTTGGCAGGCCAAAAAGATTTCATGGATGCACCGAAAGAATATACACCCCAATCAGGATTTTCCCCGCTAGGCCCTACATATATTTCCACAAAACAACTTTTTCTGCGCCCAAATGCAGTACCGATTCTTGTTCCCATCATTGCATTGTAAGCGTCTGCAAACAACGCATGGCTTACGCCAATACCAACCATCACAATATAATTCCATTCATGGAAATAGGGAGCTAAATAATATAAGTTTTTATTTAAAAATAGAATTAATTCCTCTGCATCAATATTTCTGCTTACTATGACTCTAGTATTATTAGTACGCAGGCTGAGAATGGTATCAACCAAAAGCGCTATCGGATAGGCAATGAAACAAAGCACGACAGCGATTACAAGAAGCACGGGACCAATAACATCAAAAATGTCCTCAATCGGAGTACCTCCCATCATATAGAACCACAATACTACAGCCGGAACTCCAAAACATACCCATACATATTTTTGCGATACTTTGCTGTTTAGCAGTTCCTCCGCCGATTGGTATTTGGTTGTCATCTGGATGTGATTATTTATATATTGTCTAAAATCATCCTTTGCCTTCTCTTCCTGATATGCTATGTCCTCTCCATTATCCACTTTTGCGCCGCATTTCCGGCAAAATCTCGCATTTTCCGATAATTGATTGCCACAATGAATACAAAACATTCTTCTTCCCCCTTTTTTCCCTATCTGATTCAGTATACAGGAATCCACGTCATAATTGGTGTACTGCCAGTAGACATTTTCCTTCCCTGCAGACACAAAAAAAGAACCATAGCGCCCGACGCATCTATGGTTCTCCGGATTTTCCTTTCTTTAGACAACCTGAAACTCTTTCCATTTGCCCGATTTTAACCGCCAGATAAAAATCACCGCACGGATCACCCAGTCAAGGACCATTGCAATGGCAATTCCTATCACACCCATATGGAAGACAATGCCCAACAGATAGGAGAATAACAGCCGCCCTGCAATCGTTGATATGACGGAGACATACATGGTAAATTTCACATCGCCCGCCGCCCTGAGTCCATTGCTGAGGGCACCGGAAAACGGAAACGCTGCCCCGTTAAATACATTGTGTATCAGTACCAGCCAGACCACAAGCTGCTTTGTCTGCGGTTCCAGCGCATAAAACTGCAGGAACAGGGGCGTCAGCACAAACACCAACAGATTCCATGCCGCTGACAGAATCAGCGTTATTTTCGACAATTCCCGGAAATAATAATCCGCCGCCTCTGTATCCCGGTTCCCCATGCACTGTCCGATCACGGTGATAAAGACCGGCCCCATTGCCACACCGGCCAGGGCCGCCAGAGACCAGATGCTCTGGGCCACACCGTTTGCCGCAATCTGATAGGTGCCGAACATCGCCACGATACTGCTGAGCGCCACTTTCACCAACTGAAAAATCCCATTCTCCACACCGTTTGGTATGGCGACGTTCCAGATCCGTTTCAGGCCGTCCATATCCCATTGGAAAATCCAACCGGTTCTATATACCACTTCATTCCTTTTTGAGAAGCACAAAGCGGTGATGGCAACTGCGGAAAATGTCCTTGCAACCAATGAGGGCCATGCCACGCCGGCCACTCCCGCATGGAGCACCAGCACACCGATCACATTTCCGACCACGTTAATGATATTGGACAGCACGGAGATATACATGGTCACCTTTGTCTTGCCCAGGCTCCGGTAAACAGCCGCACCGGCATTATAGACTGCCAGCGCCGGATAGGAGTAAGCGGAGATTCGCAGATAAGTGATACAGGCATCCATGACGGAATCTTCTACCTTTCCAAACAGCAGGCCTAACATCTGCTTATTTCCGACTAACACCAGCACCGCGATCAGCAGGGAGAAAACCGTCCCGAACATCAACAGCTGGCTGGCCGACTTTCCTGCGCTTTCGGGGTCTTTCCTGCCGATATACTGGCTGATCACCACCGCTCCGCCGGATGCCAGTGCCGTAAAAAGGTATATAAAGATTGTATTAAACTGGTTCACCAGGGAAACACCTGATACCGCCGCTTCTCCCGCATAGCTGACCACCAGTGTGTCCGCGATTCCCACAAGCATCACGAGAAGCTGTTCCAGAAACAGAGGAACAATCATTTCCCGCAGGTTCCTTCCCGAAAAAGGCATCTGTTTATTATCCATGCCGTCACGCTCCTTTATGTCTGCCCACCGATAATTTTCCATGCTTTGCTCCATCTGGTAAATGTACCGGTTACCAGATCCAGAAATATTTTCATCCTGCACTTTGCTTTCATATCCTGTTTACTCCGCTTTGATATCCAGTTCCAGTCCGTTAATCCATTCTGCGATCTCTTCCCGGGAGCTTCCGCCGCTTAAACGTGTACCGGGAATCCATGTCGCATCCTTTGTCAGCGCCTCCAGGTTCGTTGCGCTAGAACCCACGCTACTGCCGCCCGAGGTACAGAAAGGCACTATGGTTTTGCCGGAAAAATCATAACTTTCCATAAAAGTACTGACAATCCTCGGCGCCTCACCCCACCAGATCGGATAACCGATAAACACGATATCATACTGCTCCATATTCTCCACTGAGCCGGAAATGGCAGGACGGGATGAGCTGTCATTCATCTCCTGGGTGGAACGGCTGTTGTCATCGTGATAATTTAAATCTGCATCCGTATATGGCTGCTCCGGAACGATTTCATACAGATCTGCAGGCAGACTTTCGGCAATCTGCTCTGCCACACCTTCTGTTGTATTGGTAGCGGAAAAGTATGCCACCAGAATTTTGACTCCTTCTGCTTCCTTCATGGTTTCCCCCTCCTCTTCATCTGTCTGTCCGCTTTCTGAAGCGGTTACAGAAATACTCCTGTTACTGTTTGTTTCAGACCCATCATCCACAGAAGACGTTTCTTCCTGTGAAAACTCCTGCTCTTCCCCGCAGGCCAAAAGAACAATGCACATTAAAATAGTAAGTATAGCAGTTGTCACTTTTTTCATAATCTGTTGCCCTCCTGTTTGATACTTCTATTGTAATGGTATTTTACAGCCATATCAAATACTTAGTTCGGCTCCCCGTCCATGCTTTATAGGCATGGGTGTGTGGGCCCTGTACTGCCTGTCCGCCCCTTTCTCCCATTGCCGTTTTGGCATCGTGATTGAAAAAAGAACGGGACAATGATAGAATGAAACATTAGCAGCATAAGACAAAATAAATCAGAAGCTACGACCAGACAGGAGTATTCCATGCAAATATTTATTTCACATTCCTCCAAAAATGCCGATGATGCCGCAAGAATCTGCGAGATATTAGAACAAAACGGCAGCAAATGTTTTATTGCCCCGAGAGATATCCGCTCTGGCCATCCTTATGCAGAAGAGTTGATTGACGGCATTGACCGTTCTGCGGCTGTGATCTTACTGATGTCAGAAGAGGCCAATCATTCTCCCCATGTACTGCGGGAAGTGGAGCGGGCTGTGAGCAAGTCTATTCCCATTCTGGTCTATAAATTAGAAGAAGTTGTGCTGTCCAAGTCCATGGAATATTATCTGATGACACACCAGTGGGTTAACGCCGGAAGCGATGAGAACTGTGTGCGTGTACTTCAGTTTGTGGAAGATCTGAAACAAGGCAGTGCGGGTGAGGATGCCGGGCAGACCTTCTCCGACACGCTGCCAAATAATACAAGCATCCCCTCTGCAACAACCAAAGACCATAAGAAGCACATGCCTCTGGCCATCGCTCTGCTGACTGCATTGTGTGTGATTCTATGCAGTGCTTTTCTTATCCTAAATCATCTGCCCAATCAGTCCGTGCCCACTGTAGCTGTGGGAGATACGGTGACTTTCGGCACCTACCTGGACGAACCCATCAAATGGCGCGTGCTAAGGCTGTCTGACGATAACAGACAGGCTGTCCTGATTGCCGCAGATGTGCTTACCATGAAAGCTTACGATGCTGCAGAGGGCGGCAAATACAACTGGTATGACTCCACCGATTATTGGTCCCGGGAATCCGCCGCGGATACTGACCTGTCCCTGCAGGTTCTGGTACGGGGCAGCAATATCTGGAGTTCTTCCAATATCCGTACATGGCTCAACTGCGCCGATGAAGTGGTGGACTATGCCGATCAGGCTCCCCTTGCCAGCGCCATGGCGGAACGAAAGAACGGCTATCAGAATGAAGCCGGCTTTCTGCATGGTTTTACAGAGGAAGAACTGTCCGCAATTGTGGAAACAGAAAATGTTACAAAAAGCAATCCTTTGTTTGACGCCTATACTGTCACTACCACAGACCGCGTCTATCTGCTGTCTTTAGAAGAATTGCAATGGTTCGACGATGCCAGAATAAGCAAATTCGCCCTGCCCACCCAGGCTGCGGTGGAACAGGACGAAAGCTGTTGGTATCTGTTGGATTACAATGATTTTCATATCGAAGAATGTTCTTGGTGGCTGCGTGAGCCCGTAGAGGGAACCTCCAGCAAATGCTATCTTGTGGGCAATGGCTACACGGAGCAACTGTTACGTCAGGAAAATGCCGGTCTGGAGGGATTCGGCATCCGCCCGGCGCTGACCGTGGATCTGCGCAAGGTAAATTTCCATTAGTGTCCATGCCGGCCGGTAAACTCCATCACGAGCCCGGTCAGGCAGGTATCCTCATAGGTCGTTCCCGGATACACATCCTCGATCACAAACCGGAAGGTGATATCCCCTCTTTCCGCCACCATGATATCCTCCCAGGGCAGGGTAAAATACTGCGGCTTGATCGTATCCTCCAGTTCCAGATAGGCATAGGATTGATCTTCCACATACATAAGCAGCGTTTTGACGCGCCCGTTTTCCTCCCAGGTCTTCTGGTTTTTTGCATAACCATTCACAATACAGATCTGCGTATAACGGATATAGCCGTCTAACGGGTTGATTCTATTCTCATTTTCCAGATACCACTCTTCATATTTGATATAATCCCAGTGATTGCGGACGCGCCAGTCGTTACAGGCATGATACGTGATGCTCTCGCCGATGCCGCTGCCTTCCGCGCCCTCAGCCCAGGCACACTCTCTCCCGCACAGCGCACCAAGATTCCTGGCTGCATACCTGTCATCAGCGGAATCCAGTTCCGAGGAGGCCGTAATTTCCAGGAATCCATCATACGCGCACCATTCCCCACAGATTTCATGCCAGGTATCGAAACCATAATCCGGCGCTTCATCCGCTTCTTCACAGGAAAGCCAGTCTTCTCCTTCAGCATTATCCCCATAGAAATAATTCCCGATTTCCGGCTTTAAGACCAACGGTTCCTGGGGATACCTGACCATCGGCTCCAGACTGTCGATGACGGGCACCCATATGGCCTGTAAGCCATTCGCCGCGGCATATTCCTCTACCGGATTACTTCCTGCTTTTGGCCGTTCCTGATAACCAAGGTAAATTTTCTCCTCGCATCCTGCAAAAGCATCCTCTCCGATGATACAGTCAGCCGTAGGGAAATCCACCGCCCACAATGACGGATTATCTGCAAAGGCACGGTCTCCCACGCGCTTAAGATGTCTTGGCAGATATATCATTCCCAATTTCGTCCCCAGATTCCGAAAAGCATCCTCGGCAATCTCTTCTACCCATATACCGTTTATCTGATCCGGCATAGTAAAACCTGGCCAATAGTGCAGCTCGGCAAAGGCATATCTGGCAAAATCCTTCCGATATTTTTCTTTGATCCCCGTGAGGAGCACATATTCCCTTCCCTCTTCTGCACGAACCTCATAAGTGAGCAGTTCCTCTACGCTGTCCGGTCCATCCGGCTCGGTAAGTCTAAGCTTGCTCAAAACGGCGGTACTTGTATTTTTCGTCTCAACAGCATTTTCCCCAAGAGCCGCTTCTGACGTCTTTTCCCCCGTTTGACAGCCAATGGCTGCCACAGCAATACATCCACACACCAAAGCGATAACCTGCCCTGTCTTATTTCCCATACGATACCTCCCCTTTAAGCCGTGCTCTTCTTGTCTGCCAGCTTCCGGTAAAGCGTAACATACATGGTCACGAAACAAGCCAGTCCGCCGATGGCATTAGAGACCGGCTCCGCCAGGAACACCCCGTTTACACCAAATCCTATCTTCGGCAAAAGCACCGTCAACGGCGCCACGATCACTGCCTTGCGAAGCAGGGAGAAAAAGATAGCATGGCGGGAATCGCCCAACGCGGTAAATGCGGACTGACCCGTAAACTGAAATGCCATAAAGAAAAAGCCGAAAAAATACAGCCGCATGGCATCCACTCCCGCTTCTATCATAAGAACATCCTCCGTGAAGACAGACAATAAAAGATGAGGGTTCAATATCACCAGCAACCATGCTAACAAAGTATATACAATTCCCAAAACGGCGGTAAACCGAATTCCCTGCCGCACCCTGTCATATTCTCCGGCTCCATAGTTATAACCCAGCACAGGCTGAGCGCCGTTGGTGATACCGCTGACCGGCAAAGACAGAATTTCTCTGGTAGAGTTGATCACTGTCATCACACCCACATAGAGATCTCCGCCGTAAATCTTTAATGTCGCATTGCACACCACTTGCACCAGGCAGTTGGTTCCCTGCATGATGAACCCAGACATGCCAAGCGTTATGATCTCTTTGACCAGCTTGCCGTCTATCCGCAGATACGTCTTTTTCATGGGAAGCAGTGCCTTTTTCCCGGTCAGAAACCGCAGCACCCAGATACAGGAGACCGCCTGACTGATCACCGTTGCTAACGCCGCGCCGCTGACTCCCATATGAAATAAGAAGATAAACACCGGATCCAATACCAGATTCAATACAGCACCCAGCAGCGTAGTCATCATGCCCATACGCGGAAATCCCTGGGCGTTGATAAAACCGTTCAATCCGGTAGCCAGCATGGTAAACGGTGTCCCCCACAGATAAATCTTCAAATATGCATCGGCATATATATAGGAAGCATCACTGGCCCCGAACAGATAGAGCACCGGTCTGCGAAACAGATAACACACCATAAACATTACCACAGATGTGCCAAGTAACAGGGCGAAAGTATTTCCCAGAATCTTTCCCGCCCGTTCGTCTTTGCCGGCACCTCTGGCAATAGAAAAAAGAGGCGTACCGCCCGTTCCAAACAGAAAGGTAAAGGCCGCAATCAGCGTGGTCAGCGGAAACACCAGGCCGATACCGGTCAGCGCCATACTATCCGCACCGGGCAGATGTCCGATATAGATTCGGTCTACCACATTATACAGAAGCTGTACCAACTGTGCTAAGATCAATGGGATGGACTGTGCCACAATATTCTGCCAGACCTTTCCCTTGGAAAAATCAGTTGACTGCATATAAGTCATCCTCTTTGTCAAATTATCCTGCTATCTGCTACTCCTTAAATGCAACATTCATTTTCTTAATCAATACGCCCACATCAATAGGCTTGGTGAGGAAATCATTCATACCGCTTTCAAGCGCCTGGTTCCGGTCTTCCTGAAAGGTGTTAGCGGTACATGCGTAGATCATGACCGTCTTTGCATCCGCCCTGTCCATTTTGCGGATTTCTCTGGCTGCCTCACATCCGTCCATGACAGGCATCTTCATATCCATCAGAATGATGTCATACTCCCCGATCTCAGACGCCCCAAAAGTCTCCAGTACTTCCCTGCCGTTTCTCACATGAACGGTCTCAAACCCTTCCAGAGAAAGAATCTCCAGTAACACTTCTGCGTTCAATTCCACATCTTCAGCCACCAGAACTTTACCCGGTTTATCCCGTCTCACACTGTGGCCACTTCCCTCCTCTTTCGGAAAGGCATCCGCCTCACCCTCCAACAGATACGCCGGAACATCCGTTACAATGACAGAGGGAAGAATAACGGTAAATATACTGCCCACACCCAGCTCGCTCTCCACGAGTATCTTACCGCCCATAGCGTCCGCAAGCAGTTTACTGATCGCCATGCCAAGTCCCGTTCCTTTGATTTCACCGGTGTTTCCGTTTCTTTCTTGACTAAATGAGTCAAAAATCTTTCCAAGATACTCCTTCGACATACCGATTCCGGTATCTTCACAACGATACCTGGTCTCCACATGCCTATCGTCCACCCTGGACTGGCTGACAGAAAGCTTGATCTTCCCTCCCTTGGGCGTAAATTTGGCCGCATTACCCACAATATTCATCAATATCTGTTTGACGCGCACCACATCTCCCTGAAGATACGGATAAGGAATATCCTTTTCCAGATAAAACTCCACATTCCTGTTCCTGATATTATCCACCTGCATGGCGTGGATCTCCTCCATCATCTTATCCACGCTATAGGGTTCCTCCATCAGATCGACTTTACCCTCCTGTAACTTAGACATATCCAGCACATCGTTTACCAGAGACAGCAGATAATTCGCCGTGCTGTTGGATTTACGAAGCCATTCTTTGATCTGTGGTTTCTGCTTTTCATTGTCTATATGAACCATGATCAGATGGTTCATTCCAATCAATCCATTCAAAGGTGTCCGGATCTCATGACTCATATTGGAGAGAAACACTCTCTGTGCCCTGGCTTGCTCCACAATCCTGATCGTCCGCTTCTGAAGCAGCATAATAACAAGCAAGACACATACCACCGTCACCATACTGATCACCAGCATGGTAATACTCATGGTTGCAAAAGCCCTGGACTGCTCCACAAAAACCTCCTCATTTAAAGACATAATAAAATATAAATCCATATCCTCAAATGGGATAAAATAAAATAATTCTCTGTAATCTTCTTCCTCATGGAAATGATAAAAGCCGAACTTTTCTCTGTTTGCCAGCTTTCTGGCCAGTTCCTCATTAGACAGTTCCGAATTCGTTGATTCCGACAAATGGACGTATAGATTCTCCTGCTCGTTTTTATATATTTCCTTATTGATATTCACAATGTAATTTCCATTCCGGTCAATAATAGCGCTGTGGCCGCGGCTTTTTCCGTCTTTCATGAAACTGTCGATCACCATATTATCTTCAATTGCCGAAATATCACTGGTTGCGATTATGGCAGCCATCTTGACGCCGTCCACTTCCAGATCATGAATCCTTACACCATAAATAATGCTGTTTCTGGTCAGCCATCCGTCCGTCTCTACATTATCAGATCTTCTGACAATCTTTTCTTTCCCGTCCGCAAAATAAGACAAAAAATCCGGCCCGCCGGCCTGATTTTCATTTTCCGGGGAAAGGGTAATATGGTTATCCGCATAGACAGTACCGTCCTCTGCCACCAGACACATATGTGTGAAACTGCCGGAAGAACATTCCAGAGTCATCCGCTCTTCCAAATCTTCAATCGTTTTACACTGATCATGGACAATTCTTTCTTTGATCTCGTACAAATCCTGCCAATAGATCTCTATGTAGGTCTGGATTGCCCTCTTATCGTGCTCTGCCATTTCGCTGATAGACTGTATTGTATTATCCGAAATGGTCTGATTCATCTGTCCCACATAAAACCATATCACAAAACCGACAAAAAGCAGTGCAGCAACAATAATCACAGAATAGAAAACACCCTGTTTCTTTTTCAATCCCATCCCCCTCTTTCAGATGTATAATCTGTTCCTATTCTACACTATTTAACACATCTGTATTTTTATATTATAATCCATCGGATTCTCTTCTTGCAACCCCATTAAAATGCTTCCTCACTGATAGGATTTCTGCAATAATTCTCCCATATTGACACAAGTTGGCGGGATTGATAGAATACTTATATTAGATGATTTTTATATGTATGGAGGAAAATTGCCATGTACAATTGTCGTCTTCATATTTATTTCACTGGACATCCATGCCGCACGTTCAACGTGATCAAAAAGATGCCGGCTCTTGAACATTTTACCCATATTTTTTCTGAAAGCGACGATCCGGAAGCCTCTCTGGCAGCGAAGGCAGACGTAATCGTAGCTGATTTGTCAAGCATTGATATTTCCGATGCTTTACCGGTCCTTTTGCAAAACCGCGGCGAAACGGCACAGATCATTGTACTGGCTGACAAAAAGCAAGTACAGTACCTTTGTGCCAATTCACTGCTTACTGATATTACGGATATCTGGGTCAATCCCCTGTCGGATGAAGAAATCCGGTTTCGTTTTTTAAGATGGCAGCAGACTTATAAGATGAGCAAAGATTACTGGCAGACCAGTCATTATCTGGAAGCTACCATCAACAACATTCCCAATCTAATCTGGTATAAAGATAAAAATGGAGTACACGAAAAGGTAAACGACAGCTTCTGCTGCACAGTCAATAAGACCAAACAACAGGTAGAAGGACAAAGACATGCCTATATCTGGGATGTGGAAGAAGATGACCCTGTCTGTATCGAATCGGAGCACCAGGTCATGAGCAAAAAACGTACCTTTGTATCCGAGGAGGTCATCAAGACCGGTGACGGCATGAGAACCCTCATGACATACAAATCACCTCTTTATGACCTTGACGACAGCGTCATGGGAACAGTAGGCGTCGCGATCGATGTGACGCAGGAACGGGCCTATGAACAGGAACTGATCAGAAAGAACCAGTCTTTAGAGACCATTTTTACTACCATAGAATGTGGTATGATGAGTCACTCTCTGGACGGTTCCCATATTCTCAATATCAATACCACCGCCCTTAAGATCCTGGGATATGATTCTTTAGAAGAATTGGAAGCGGACGGTTTTCATATGATTGCCGCTTCTGTCATGAAAGAGGACCAAGCCACCCTTCTGGAGAGCATTAAGACATTAAAAAAGCCCGGCGATAACATCAGCGTAGAGTATCGTGTCCAGCATAAGAACGGGGAAATTCTCCACGTTATGGGCAATATCAAACTCTTTGAAGAAAACGGAGAACTCTTCTACCAGCGTTTTCTTCTTGACTGTACTGCCCGGAAACTGCAGGAAAAGAAAAACGAAAGACACCAGATGGAACTGGTGCAGGCACTCAGTATCGATTTTACTTTGGTCTGTTTCGTGGATTCCAATACAGGTCAGGCAATTCCTATCCGCGCCCAGGAACAAGGACTTCTTTATTTTTGTAACGACGGCGTATCCTTACAGGAAAGCATGGAACAATATATACAGGAATGGGTGCATGAAGATGACCGCGAATTAGTCCGCCATGCCATCTCACTGGAAAATCTGAGAAAAGAATTGACTGAAAGGAAAATATATACGGTCAACTACCGCAAATGTAAAGGGGAAGAAGTCATCTATTTCCAGATAAAGGCCGTAAATGCCGGAAACACGGAGGACGGCAACGGATATGTGATAGGTTTCCGCAGTGTAGATGCTGAAATCCGTAAAGAAATTGAACAAAAATCCCTGCTGGAGGCCGCTCTTTCGCAAGCGAACCGGGCCAGCAAAGCCAAAAGTGTATTTTTATCCAACATGTCCCACGATATCCGCACGCCAATGAACGCGATCGTAGGATTTACGAATCTGGCCATCACACATATTGACCATACGGAGCAGGTGGCGGAATACCTTCAAAAGATAAAAACCTCCGGCAATCACCTGCTGAGTCTGATCAACGATATCCTGGATATGAGTCACATTGAAAGCGGTAAGATCCATCTGGATGAAAAGCCGTGCAGCCTTCCGGATATCCTGCATGGTCTGCGCAATATTTTACAGGCTGACATCCATGCCAAACAGTTGGAATTGCATTTTGATACCGTAGATGTCTGGGATGAAGAAATCTACTGTGACAAGCTCAGATTAAACCAGGTACTTTTAAATCTTCTCAGCAATGCCGTGAAGTACACCAGTGCCGGCGGCAATGTCAGTATGCGGATTACAGAGAAACCCGGAGCGCCCGAAGGATATGCCAATTATGAATTCTGTATCAAGGACAACGGCATTGGCATGAGTCAGGAATTTGTAGAACATATTTTTGAACCTTTCGAGCGTGAAAGAAACAGCACCATCAGTAAGATCCAGGGTACCGGTCTGGGCATGGCGATTACGAAAAATATTGTGGATATGATGAACGGTTCTATTGCCGTTAAGAGCGAACAGGGCATAGGAACGGAATTCACGGTTACTTTCTCATTCCGCCTCAATTCCACTACCAAAGAGCCTTTGGTAATACCGGAACTGCGGCACTGCAAAGCGTTGGTAGTAGACGACGATTTCAACACTTGTGACAGTGTTTCTTATATGCTGGGACAGTTAGGTATGAGGGCCGAATGGACTCTGTCCGGTAAAGAAGCCGTGCTCCGCACCCATCAGGCCGTAATGCGCAATACCGATTACTCCGTATATATTATCGACTGGCTTCTTCCCGATATGAACGGTGTGGAGGTGACCAGACGGATTCGCAAAGAAATTGATGCAAACGCCCCTATCATCATCCTGACCGCATACGACTGGACCGATATTGAAGCAGAAGCCAAAGAAGCCGGTGTCACGGCATTTTGCAGTAAACCGCTGTTCTTATCGGAATTAAGTTCCTGCCTCCAATCTGTGATGCGACCGGAACCGAAGAACAGCCAGGATTCCGATGAAACTTATGCCGTACATCATACCGGAAGGATTCTTCTTGCCGAAGATGTAGAGATGAATCAGGAAATCGCCGTTGCTATTCTGGAAAACGCCGGCTTCACTGTAGATGTGGCGGATGACGGCCAGATTGCCGTAGATATGGTAAAACAATCAGAACCCGGATATTACCAGGCTGTCCTGATGGATGTGCAGATGCCGGTCATGAACGGATACGAAGCCACTCAGGAAATCCGGCGTCTGGAAGACCCGGAACTGGCTTCTATACCTATTATAGCCATGACTGCTAATGCTTTCACAGAAGACAGGGAGGCCGCCCTCAAGAGTGGTATGAACGGCCATATCGCCAAACCCATTGATGTACAGTTATTGTTTGAAACCCTGGATAATGTACTATAATAAATCGAGCTTTGCTCGATTTATTATAGTACCGCCTTAAGCCTGTCAAGCGCTTCCGTAAGTATCTTTCTCGGACACGCCACATTGACTCTCTGGAAACCGTTGCCGCCTTCTCCAAACATAGCACCGCCATCCAGCCAGAGTTTCGCTTCGTGAATAATCTTATGTTCCAGTGCCTGTTCATCAAGACCTGTTCCCCTGAAGTCCAGCCACACCAGATAGGTGCCCTCATGCTCCACCATACGCACACCCGGCAGATTCTCTTCCACATATTTTCTGGTATAGGCAATGTTATCCGCCACATATTTAACCATCGCCTGATACCACTCTTCTCCCTTTTCATAAGCCGCTTCACAGGCTATCAGTCCCATCAGTCCGATCTGTCCGACTCCGGCAGAATTCATCTGTGCACAGAACTTCTCACGCAGCTTTTCATCCGGGATAAAAATATTGGACATCGCAAGCCCCGCCAGATTAAAGGTCTTGCTGGGAGCAGTACATGTGATACTGATGGTCTCATATTCCTTTTTCAGATTGGCAAACACCTGATGTTTCCCTCGGAACACAAAATCCGCATGAATCTCGTCACTTGCCACAATCACATGATGTCTGACACATATATCTCCCAACCGGCACAGCTCCTCCCTGCTCCATACACGTCCCACGGGGTTGTGCGGATTACACAGAAAAAACAGCTTGATCTTCTCCTCCACGATTTTTCTCTCAAAATCATCCAGATCCATATGATAACGGTTATCCTCGCCAAGAAACAGATGATTGCTGACAACACGTCTGCCATTGTCCCTGATCACTCCGGCAAAGGGATAATATACCGGCTGTTGTATCAAAACCCCGTCTCCCGGTTCGGTATATGCTTTCACCGCCATCGCCAGAGCAAAAACCACGCCAGGCGTTTTCACCAGCCAGTCTTTATGTACTTCCCAGTCATGGTGACGCACCATCCATCCCTTTACGGCGTCAAAAAACCGTTCTCCCGTCTCCGTATAGCCAAAGATTCCGTGACGCAGTCTGTCCGCCAGTGCATCCACCACATAAGAGGAAGTCTCAAAATCCATATCAGCCACCCACAAGGGCAGCACATCCGCCGGCATATTGGATTGTGCCGCAGAATCATATTTAATACAATCGGTTCCCCGTCTCTCTATCACCTTATCAAAATCCAAATTCCGTTCAGCCATCTTCTCTGTTTCCTTTCTATATTCTATAGTAAGTAACTGCAAAACTCATTTCAACAACTATAAAAGTGTTTCGCAAATACCTATTTTATAGTATCATCAGTTTTCAGGTAAAAGCAATAGCGATATCAATTATCCTCCTTCATTCTTCATAATTTTCAAAAATTATGTTAGAATAAATCCAATCACACATAGGTAATTGCGAAACTCATTTCAACACTGTAGTGATTGTGCAAACAGTATAACCATAAGCAGACCCTTGCAAATGTTTAAATCCTTCGGATTAAAACTGCCAGTACTTGGCGTAGGTCCGGAGTTGCAAAGCAACTCCACGAGCCTAGTACTGCTGCGTTTGAACGGAGCGAAAGCGAGTCTGTGTTGGTTATACTGTTTGTACAATTTCAACAATCATGAATAAGTTTTGCAATTACCTATCCAATCACACAAATCGAAAGGAGAACAGAACATGAAAAGCATTGACCAGACCAATTTCTTAGGCGGAGAAGGTACCGTTCACTTCGACCATATACTGGAAGCGGAGGAAATGCACGGAATGAACCGTGTTTATGCAAAAATCACTCTCCAAAAAGGATGTTCCGTCGGATATCATGTCCATAATGGCGATGGAGAAGACTACTATGTTCTCAAAGGAACGGCAACGATTGATGATAATCATGAAAAAACTGTGACCCTTCAGGCGGGGGAACATCTTTATACCGCCTCCGGAAAGGGCCACAGTCTTGCCAACCTTCATGATGAGGAACTACAGATCATGGCTCTGATCATCTATGACCATGAGAAGCATCTGTAATTCTTAAACCTGCGTCTATGATATCTCATTGCCCGGGAACTTCGGGATCCCCGCAAGGCCCTTTGCCAGATCTTCATCGGTAGGGATGTAATCTGTCATCTCGCCGTTATTAAAGCGCTCGTAAGCCACCATGTCGAAATAACCGGTTCCTGTCAGACCGAAGAGAATGGTCTTCTCTTCGCCTGTCTCCTTGCACTTGAGAGCTTCATCTATGGCCACGCGGATTGCATGGGAACTCTCGGGTGCAGGCAGGATACCTTCCACTCTTGCGAACTCTTCCGCCGCCGCAAATACTGAAGTCTGTTCTACGCTGGTGGCTTCCATATAGCCGTCATGATACAACTGAGACAGCACAGAACTCATACCATGATACCGCAGACCGCCCGCATGGTTGGCTGCCGGTATGAAACCGCTGCCCAGGGTATACATCTTCGCCAACGGGCATACCTTACCGGTATCACAGAAATCATAAACAAATTTACCTCTTGTAAGACTCGGACAGGATGCCGGTTCCACCGCAACAATACGATAATCCGCCTCTCCGCGCAGTTTCTGTCCCATAAACGGCGAAATCAGACCGCCCAGATTGGAACCGCCGCCGGCACAGCCGATGATGATATCCGGTTTTACTCCATACTTATCCATGGCCGCTTTCGCTTCCAGACCGATCACAGACTGATGTAAAAGTACCTGATTCAGCACAGAACCTAATACATAGCGATAACCTTCCTGGGAAACTGCAGCTTCCACCGCTTCCGAAATCGCACAGCCAAGGCTTCCTGTGGTGCCCGGGAACTCTTCCAGTATCTTACGTCCCACCTGCGTGGTATCCGAGGGTGACGGTGTCACACATGCCCCGTAAGTCCGCATCACTTCCCGGCGGAAAGGCTTCTGCTCATAAGAGCACTTCACCATATACACCTGACAGTCCAGATCCAGATACGCGCACGCCATGGAAAGCGCCGTTCCCCACTGACCTGCTCCGGTCTCGGTGGTCACACCCTTAAGTCCCTGTTTCTTTGCATAATATGCCTGTGCAATAGCGGAATTCAGTTTATGACTGCCGCTGGTGTTATTGCCCTCGAATTTATAATAGATCTTAGCCGGCGTCTGCAGTTTCTCTTCCAGACAATATGCCCGTACCAGGGGCGAAGGTCTGTACATCTTATAGAAATTCCTGATTTCTTCCGGAATCTCAATATACGCCGTGTTATCATCCAATTCCTGTCTGCAAAGTTCCTCGCAGAAGATTCCCTTTAACTCATCAAAGGTGATCGGCTGTAAGGTACCCGGATTTAACAGGGGAGCCGGCTTATTCTTCATATCTGCCCGCACATTATACCAGCTTGTAGGCATTTCGTTCTCTTCCAGATAAATTTTATAAGGGATTTCAGATGTCTTGCTCATAATAACCTCCATTCTGCGCCCCAGGCGCTCTGCACGCTCTTTCATATCGGCGTGGCTTCTACTGTTGATAGGGTATCTCTATTGGGATTGGAATATGCTTTCTTATCATTTTGCGCATAAAAAAACCTGTCCCAATCCATGCTGGGACAGGAATTTATTCTCCTGCGGTGCCACCCGGCTTGATACTTCACGTATCCGCTCATCGCATACTGACATATGCCCGATTTGGTAACGAAGTATCCTCTCCGTCTCGTCTACTGTCTTCGACTCGCCCTCCGAAGCCCATTCCTCCAAGCTGTCCATACCGCTTTCCACCCGCAGCGGCTCTCTGTCATGAACTGATTCCCCAGAATCACTCAAAGTACTTACTCTTCTTCAACGGTTTCTGTTTTCCTTTATAACATAGTATGCAGCAATTGTCAATATGCTTTTCGGTTACTTTTCGCAGACTACAACTATTCGCCGCCGTCTCCGTTTTCTTCTTTCTTACCTTCTGCGTTACCTTCCTTGGCGTCCTTTCCGGCATCATCTTTAGAAGAAGTCTTATCCTCATCCTCCTTCTGCACACCTTCTACGCCTTCTATGACTTCTCCGGTATCAGCCGCCTGTTCCAGCTTCTCTCCTGCTTTTTGCAATGTGCTCATCTGGGCACTCTGGGCTGCCTGCGCTTTACTGTTCACATCGGCAAGCTCCTCCTGCTTCCTGCTGGTATCCCCGTTACGGGCCGCATCCATCTGAATCTCCACTTCCAGCACACCGGCCCTGCCTTCCATACGCTGTGCCACACTGCCCTGCACATCCGCTGCCTTCCCGGCTTTGTCCGCAGCGATTAACGCCTCCATACCGGCCGCTGAAATTCCCATTTCCACTCCCGGTCTGGATTCTTTACGAGCCATTTCCTGATTCTCGGGAAGTCCCAAAGGATTCTCTTCCGTCTGTCTTTTCTCTTCCCGCTCCTTGACCTTCTGCTCCATCTCATGCTGGCGAAGCTGCATCGTCAGATCACTGATTTCTTTCTGAAGTTCCTGCCTTTTCTCCTGTTTCATCTTAAGCGGCATATCCTGCTTTCCGCTTAATTCCTGTAATTCTTTCTGGGCCCGGTTAATCTTATCCTGGATTTCCTTCGCTACCGGATCATCCTGTCTGCCGCCTATCTTACCCGGCTGCTGTACGCCCCGACTGCCGCTCACTGCTCCTACTGTCATATCCGTATCCTCCTTGTCAAGTATTATGTCATTCAGCAGATATTGACCTCGTCATACTCTATATCGTGTGACACGGATTCCAACATAAGCCTTTTGTTGTGGAGCGGATATTTTCTGCTGTAAAGCGGTATTAAGTGCCTTTTGTACCCATCAAATCCTCATCCTGCGTCTGCCTTGCACGCCTGCAGCATCACGCTCAGACGAAACACCTGCCCCTGTACCTGGACTTCCATATCCCCGTGATATTTCTGTGCCACCCGGCGGATATTCCGCAATCCAAACCCATGAAAAACCTTGTCTTCTTTCGTGGTTATGGGCAGATCAGATTCCCTGTCCCTGACAATCCCGCCGCTGAAAGTATTTTCCACTTCAATAATATACACATTCTCCCGCAGAGCCGAGGTAATCCTGACGTATGCCGCAGAATCACATTCTTCTTCCCCCTTTGCCGCCTCAAGCGCATTGGCAATCGCATTGTTTAGAATGATACTTATGTCAAAAGCATCCACTTCCCGGCCTGCCGGATACAGAAAACTACAGTCAAAGACAATCCCCTTTGCCAAAGCCTCACGGCGCCACTCCATCAAAATCACATCGGTAACCGGATTGCCGCTCTGTATTCCTTCCGCCACCGCCATATACTGCTCCTGCAGGGACTTAGCATACTGTTCCCGTTCCCGGCCCTCCAGCTTTTGCAGCACCATCACATGATTTCCCATATCATGCTTCAAACTGCGGATTTCCTGATAAAGCTCCTCCACTTCCCGGATGTGCCGCTTCATATCCTCCATCTGTCCGGTAAGCAGTTCTTTCTGTATTTCCTCCCGCTGCCTTTCTTTGATATTCTGAAACAATGCAATGACAACCACAATCGGGATATATAAACTCAGACAATACAATAGAACCATCCCATGATAAAAAACGGGGGAATCAAATTCGTCAGCCTGCAAGCCTGCCGGTGATTCCCATATATATTTCACATAGGCATATCCCATCACACTTGTAAACAACGGCAGCGACATCAGCAGAAACTCCCGTCCCTGCATCTTCTGTCTTTTACCGCAGTATGCCCTCACGATTAGCCCTATCGTTATAATAAATAATACAATCTGCAGCAGAATCTCTGTCATACACTGCACCAGGTACAGATAATACCCCTCCGCCACATCGATATATCCCGGCGTCCAAAGAAAAAATACCTTCCAGAGCAGTGCCGCAACCGTAACCGTCGTCCGCGCCACCAGCCAGCGGACGGCATAAAACGTCCACGCCAGAAAAATTTTCTGCAGAAAATTCTCCCGTTCCATCAGACACATAACACAAAGCCCGGACAGCGCACCGATCAGATATGCCCAGAAACTCGGCAGATAATACGGCTCATACCATAATATGAGCATAACGGCCACATAACTGACCCCAGAAAGCAGTGCCGTCTTTTTATTTTGCACAAAGTCCCGTACCAAATAAAAATATGCCAAACCCGACGACAGCAGCATCAAAAAATTATATATTTCGCTTACAATAAAATAACAGAACTCCCAATCCATCAGCTGATATCCACCTGTGTAAAATCAATCATAAAATCCGCATAGATACCCACCGGCACCGAATCCGCAAAAGTATATTCTGCATAGTCATCTGTCTCAAAGTCATAGACCACCACCGTCCTTTTCACCGAATCCACAATCCAGTATTCCCGAACACCCGCAGTGCGGTATTTAAAAAGTTTGATGGAGCAGTCCATCTTCCTGCTGCCCGGCGACACAATCTCAATCACCCAATCCGGGGCACCCTGGCAACCCTTATCATCCAGCTTTTCCGGGGTGCATACTACCACTATATCCGGTTCCACATAATTGTACTTGTCCTGATTGATAAACACTGCAAAAGGTGCCGGATACACCTCACAATCACCTTTATGCTCCCGGATGTAACTGCTGATTCTATAAAAAAGCTCCCCCAGAAGCTTCTGATGCATCCTGCCCGGTGATTCCATCCGATACATTTTACCATCAATCAATTCTGCGCGTTCTCCATCCGGCAGGGCAAAAATATCCTCAATCGTATACCTTTCCTGTGTTGTTTCCGCCATCGCTAAACTACCTCGTACTTTCATCTCATCAGTCTCCTTTCCTGTGCCAGGAGACTCCCTGTGTACATCCGGCATCCCGCCCGTTTATCGGTAAATCTCCTGCTTTATCATTGTTGGATTTGTCAAAGCATAGATTTCCGAACAGATTTCAGAACAAATCAGACAGGCTTGCGCCCGAATATATTTACAGAATATATGCTTTAATTGGGATTATAGCACGGTATATTCCCATACGCAATACATTTTCCCAAAATTTATAGACGGTTTTTCGTCTTCTCGCAATAAACTGACGCCAGGCTAAGCCGTTATCTTAAGGAGCCTCTTAAAAAGCGCCGGTACTTGGTGAGGTATTTCACGAGCCTAGTACCCGCTGCGCCTTTTTGAGAAGCGAAAGCGCGGCGACACAGATAACGGCTTGGCCTGGCGTCAACATTCATCACATAACACAAAAAAGACACTGCTACACCCCACAGCGCCTTTTGATAGCATTTATGAATCCAAACCCCTGTCCTTTTTCAGAAGTTCATAAAACTCCTCTGCCGGCATAGGTTTCGCATAATAAAATCCCTGCACCATATCACAGCCGATTTCCTTAAGGAGTTCCACCTGTTCCCTGGTCTCCACACCCTCCGCCAGAAGGCCCAGATTCAGCTTGGCCGCCATGGCAACCACCTGCTCGAGAATCAGCTTTCCTTTCTGAGATACCAGCATATTTTCCATGAATTTCTTATCAATCTTAATCACGTCAAAGGGCGTTTCCAACAGAATACTGAGAGAAGAATAGCCGCTGCCAAAGTCGTCCATCAACAGCGTGAATCCCTCCTCTTTCAAGCGGTTGGACATCTCGCTGACCTGCTGGTTATTGACCGTCTCCGTGATTTCCAGTTCCAGATGCTCCTTCTTGATGGCAGTCTTATCTATCATTTCATCCAGGATGCCGATAAACCTATCCTCCACGAGATGATGTCTCGACACGTTGACGGAGATAGGACAGCCTTCCAGTCCTTCCTGTTCACAGCGTTTGATGAAACGGCACGCCTCTTCCCAGACATAGTAATCCACGTTGCGGATAAATCCGTTCTCTTCCAATACCGGAATAAATTCATTTGGATAAATCATCCCTTTCACCGGATGAATCCAACGCACCAACGCTTCCGCGCCCACAATCGTATGATGGGCAATGCTGTACTTAGGCTGCAAATACATCTGAAACTGCCGCTGCGTAATGGCAGATTTCATATTTTCTTCGATGAACCGTCTTGTATAGAGCATTTCCTTGAACTGCTCCTGATAAAAGGCGGTAACTGTCATGATATTCTCCTTGGCCGCCTTGCGCGCCATGGCCGCACGGTCTTCCATCTGCCGCAGCTCCATCGTCCTGTCGTCTGCAATATAGATTCCAAACGTATACTGCAGCTTAATGTTTTTGAAATCTCCCAATGTCTCTCTGATGCGGTTCACAAAAGCGGTCAGCTGCGCCTCCTCTTCATACTGTGTCACTACCATGAACACATCGCTTCTGAGGTTCACAAAATACTGCTGTTCATCACAGAGCCTCTTTAATCCTTCCGTCACAAAATCCAGAATCTCATCGCCGATCATTTCCCCATAAATATCATTGATGACTTTAAAGCGCCGAATGTCAAACTGCAAAAAAGCAATCCTGCCCTCGGAGTGGCTGAGCAGATTCAAAACATTTCTCCGAAACCTTGTGAGCTTGTTGACTTTCCTAAGCGCGCTCTTCATAATATCGCTCTCGGGCAGTATCACCATGTCCATATCCTGCATACTATCCTTGTATTCTTCCAGCATATTTTCCAAAATGTCTATGCTTGCCGCCAGAGCATGCGGACAGATCTTGAACTTCAGTCCCTCCTGCCGCATCCTGGCCATGCCTTCTGGTTTGGATACGTCTGTATGCAGTATATCTTTGCACAGATAGCTGCCGCCCATAGCCTCTTTAAAAAGCTGTATAAACTCTTCTGTCTTCTTGTTGCCAAATACCTCCAGTTCCCGATCCTGCGGATCGTCAAACCCAAATGCCACACCCAATATCATCAAGGCCGCTGTCACACAGCCGCAGACATCACCTTGCCGCATACCTACCCCGAAACAGGTACTCAGCTTCAGTGCCGTCTTAAGATCCATTCCTAAATCGCCTGCAAAAGCCCCAAATAATGCCTGCGAACAGTGATAGTCCTGCTTTAAAAGCTCATTCGCCCTTTCCTCATGTGTCATACAAACACCCTCTTTACCCCTTGATTGTTTTCCTGCCATCTCCTTATCGTAGTTATGTAGTACCATTATACTATAGGGCTTGAGAGAAGCGCAAGTTTTACCCTGCAAAAAAGGGAAGGTCCTCCCTTCCCTTTTTACGTATTTTCTCTAGTTGGCAATTGCGTTTCCGGTATACAGCTGATAGTATTTCCCCTTCTCCTCCAAAAGCTGGTCATGGGTTCCTCTCTCAATAATCCGACCCTGCTCCAACACCATGATACAGTCCGAATTCTTGACCGTAGAAAGTCTGTGGGCAATCACGAATGTAGTCCTGCCCGCCATCAGCTTATCCATACCATCCTGCACAATCCGCTCTGTACGGGTGTCGATGGAGCTGGTTGCCTCATCCAGAATCAGCACCGGGGGATCCGCAATGGCCGCCCGGGCAATGGCAAGAAGCTGTCTCTGGCCCTGACTTAAGTTAGCGCCGTCCCCGGAAAGCACCGTATCATACCCTTCCGGCAGCCGTTTAATAAAGCCATGGGCATTGGCCAGTTTTGCAGCAGCCACCACTTCCTCATCAGTGGCGTCCAGTTTGCCATATCTGATATTTTCCATGACCGTCCCGGTAAAAAGATGCGTATCCTGCAGTACGATTCCCAGGGAGCGGCGCAGATCCGCCTTCTTGATCTTATTGACATTGATACCGTCATAGCGTATTTTGCCGTCCTGTATATCATAGAAGCGGTTGATCAGATTGGTGATCGTGGTCTTACCGGCGCCAGTGGAGCCCACAAAGGCAATCTTCTGCCCCGGCTGTGCATACAGTTTCACATCATGCAGTACCATTTTATCGTCATTGTAACCGAAATCCACGCCGTCAAACACCACATCGCCGCGCACTTCCACATAATCCACACTGTGATCCGCCTGATGCTCGTGACGCCATGCCCAGCGTCCGGTACGCTCCGGTGTCTCCACCAGTTTACCGGCCTCTTCCCGGACATTCACCAGAGTCACATACCCATCATCCACTTCCGGCGCCTCATCCATCATCTTAAAGATTCGTTCTGCACCGGCCATAGCCATGACAATAGAATTAAACTGTTGACTCACTTGGTTAATTGGCCCGTTAAAACTCTTGTTAAAAGTCAGGAAACTTGCCAGTTTGCCCAATGTAAGCCCCGTCATCCCGGAGAGAGCCAATGCGCCGCCGACGATTGCGCAGACCACATAACTCACATTGCCAAGCTGCATATTAACCGGCCCCACCACATTGACCAGATAGTTTGCCTTATCGGCGCTCTCATAGAGCGCATCATTTAAGGCGCGGAATTCTTCTATACTCTCTTTCTCATGGCAAAAGACTTTGACCACCTTCTGGCCATTCATCATCTCCTCAATATAACCGTTGACTTTACCCAGGTTCTTCTGCTGTTCCAGAAAATATCTGCTGCTTAAACCTGCTACTTTCTTGGTCACTACTAACATAACGGCAATCATCACAAGCGTAACCAGGGTAAGCGGTATACTTAAAACCACCATGCTGATAAACACGCTGACTATGGTGATAAAGCTGTTAAAGACCTGGGGCATACTCTGGCTGATCATCTGCCGCAGCGTATCCGTATCATTTGTGTAGGTTGACATAATATCACCATGAGCATGGGTGTCAAAATATTTGATGGGCAGTGTCTCCATATGGGAAAACAGGTCGTTTCTCATATTCCGGAGCGTACCCTGAGTCACGTTGATCATGATCCGGTTCCATGCATAGGCTGCCGCCACACCGATCAGATAAAAACCGGCCACCCGGGCAATGGCTCCTGCTAACGGCCCAAAATCCGCCTTATCCGCCACAAGCATGGGTTCTATATAATCATCGATCAGACTCTGGATAAACAGAGTTCCCTGTACATTGGCAAGCACACTGATCAGAATCAGCACTGCTGTCAGCACCAGGTGAGGCGCATAATTTTTTGCCACATACTTCATCAGCCGCTTGAACACTTTCCCCGGATTCTCAATTCTTTTCCCCTTGGGCATTCCTCTTCTCATTCCTGGACCCGGCATTACGCTTCACCTGCCTTTTCATCAAAATCTCCGCCGCCGCTTGTCTGGGATTCATAGACCTCTCGGTAAATCTCGTTACCCGCAAGCAGTTCTTCATGGGTTCCAAATCCGCTGATCCGCCCGTCGTCCATGACGATAATGCGGTCTGCGTTCTGTACGCTGGATATTCTCTGCGCAATGATAAGCTTGGTGGTATCCGGAATTTCCTGTGCAAAAGCCTTTCTGATCCTGGCATCCGTGGCCGTATCTACCGCACTGGTGGAATCATCCAGAATCAATACCTTGGGTTTCTTTAAGAGTGCCCTGGCAATACACAGCCGTTGTTTCTGCCCGCCGGACACATTGGAGCCGCCCTGTTCTATGTATGTATGATAACCTTCCGGCATCTTCTCGATAAATTCATCCGCACAGGCCAGCCTGCAGACACGTCTGCACTCTTCTTCCCCGGCATCTGCATTTCCCCAGCGCAGATTCTCCAGAATGGTTCCCGAAAAGAGTACGTTTTTCTGTAATACCACCGCCACCTGGTTCCGCAGAGTTTCCAGATCATACTCCCGCACATCATGCCCCCCTACCAGGACAGCACCCTGCGTCACATCATAAAGACGGCTGATCAAATTGACCAGACTGGTCTTTGCACTGCCGGTGCCGCCGATAATGCCGATGGTCTCACCGGGCATAATCTGTAAATTGATGTCATGCAGTACCGCTTCATCACTTTCTTTCTGATAAGAGAACCGTACATGTTCAAAGGTAATCCCGCCGTCAGGCACTTCATATAAGGGATTCTCCGGGTTCGTGAGGTCGCTCTTTTCCTCCAGTACCTCGCAGATACGTCTGGCGCTGGCAATGCTCATACTCATCATCACAAAAATCATGGAGAGCATCATCAGACTCATGAGAATGTTCATGCAGTAAGTCAACAGACTCATCAGTTCACCCGTCGTCAAGGTATTCTGCACAATCTGCTTCGCGCCCAGCCAGCTGATTAACAGAATACAGCTATAAACCGTAAACTGCATGACAGGCATGTTGAGCACTACCTGCTTCTCCGCTTTTAAAAAGATATCATAAATTCCCTGGCTGGCTTTCTTCAGTTTACCTGTCTCATAATCTTCCCTGACATAGGCCTTAACCACACGGATGGCGCTCACGTTCTCCTGTACGGAAGCGTTCAGTTCATCATATTTAGGAAAGGCTTCCTGAAAATATTTCATGGCTCCCCTGATAATAAAAGCCAACACAATTCCAAGCAGAACAACCGCCGCCAGATAGACGCTGGCAAGTTTGGCATTGATCATAAAAGCCATGGCCATGGCACAGATCATGCTGACCGGCGCCCGAAAACACATGCGCAGCATCATCTGATACGCCATCTGCATATTGGTCACGTCCGTGGTCAGTCTGGTCACCAGCCCTGCCGTACTGAATTTATCCAGGCTGGCAAAGGAAAAGGTCTGAATATTATCAAACATGGCCTGCCGTAAATTCCTGGCAAATCCCGTGGAAGCCCTGGCTCCATATTTTCCTCCCATGACTCCGCAGAACAGCCCGCACAGAGCCGCTCCTATCATAAAAGCCCCCACTACGTAGATATGATGCATATCGCCTGCTTCCACGCCGTCATCTATGATAGATGCCATCAAAAAGGGTATCAGGGTTTCAAAAACCACTTCCAGAACCATGAAAACCGGCGTTATAATCGAGGCCGTCTTATATTCCTTAATATGTGCCGCCAAAGTCTTGATCATTTCTGCCTCCGTTCTTTCTGTTCCAATTTTTTACTCTGAACAAACACTATTTTTGTACAAATAAAAAATATTGTCAACGAAGTTTCTAAAGATTTCACAAAAATTTCATAAGAACTTTTTCACAGAAAAAACTCCCGTGCAAAATGCACAGGAGTTTTTCTATGATCTTGTTAATCTTTTGTCTTTTCCTTATTGTTCATGATTTCAAATACAACTGCCGCCAAGAGCACCACGCCCTTTACGACTCTCTGCCAGTTGGCGTCGATACCCATCAGGCTCATGCCTAAGTTGATTACGCCGATCAGCGCCGCGCCGACCACCATGCCGAATACCGTACCGGAGCCGCCGTATGCGGACACGCCGCCCACCACGCAGGCGGAGATAGCATCCATCTCATAGTTGGTACCTGCCGTGGATGTTCCGGCAGACAGTCTCGCCATGGTCATCCACGCACTGATTACGGTAAGCACCGACATATTCAGGTAAGCTAAGAAGAAAATCTTCTTCGTATCAATACCGGAAAGTCTTGTGGCCTCCACATTGCCGCCGATGGTGTAGAAGTAACGGCCAATTGTGGTCTTGGAGGTGATGAAGTTATAAATCAGCAGGATTACCGCTACCCAGATCAGGTTATTCGGAATACCGCCCGCCTGTGCCAGCTTATAGGCAAACAGAAGAATTACCGCGCAGATCAGTATACAGCGCACGATAACACTGACCATCTTCTCTGTCTCATAACCCTTCTTCAGCTTGTCGCTCCTGCCCTTTAACTGTAACAGCACAAACACCACGCAGACAATTACACCCACCACAATACAAGTGATATTCAGTCCGGAACCTCCAAAAAAATCAGGCACGCTTCCGTTAAACAACTTTGAAAATCCCTCCGGCAGGGGAGCAATACTCGAACCGCCGATAAGTGCCGTACCCCAGCCTCTAAACGCCAGATATCCTGCCAGCGTCGCAATCCACGGCGGAATATTGATATAGGCAATCAAAAAGCCTTCCACGATACCATAAATCACACCCGCACCGATCATAAGAAGTATCGCCGCCGGAACCGACATATTATTGCGTACCATCATGATGCCGCCGATGGCACCGATAAAACATACAAAAGATCCTACCGAAAGGTCTATATTACCGCCGGTCAGCATACACATCAGCATACCTGCTGCCAGTACAAACACGTAAGCGTTCTGCGCAATCAGTGCCTGGAAACTGGATGCTGCAAACATCTGTCCCTTTGTCATCACCGAGAAGAATATCACGATCAGGACAAGGACTATTTTCATGGTATGTTTTCTTAAGATTTCTACTGTTTTATTCATTTTCATCCTCCTCCCTTATTTCTTCTCTCTCTTGGACAACACATCAAAGGTAACTGCTGCCAGAAGTACCAGACCCTTAACCACCTTCTGGTAGTTGGCGTCAATACCCATAATACTCATACCCTGGTTGATAACGCCCATCAAAACCGCACCGATTACCACGCCGGGCACGGTGCCGACACCGCCATAAGCAGAAGCGCCGCCGATGAAGCAGGCGCCGATGGCATCCATCTCATAGCCCTGCCCGTAGGTAGGCTGTGAAGAGGTCAGTCTGGCAATCGTCAAAATACCTGCCAGCGCTGCTAAAATACCCATATTAACATAAGCGAAAAAGTACACCCGCTTCGTATTGATACCGGAAAGCCTGGTGGCTTTCTCATTGCCGCCCACCGCATACAGATAACGTCCCATTCTGGTCTTGGTGGTCGTATATCCGTAAATCAGAAGCACCAACAGAATCCAGATTAATGCTGTGGGAATCCCCTTATAGGAAGAAAGTTTATAACTCACCCACAAGATGACAGCACCAATTACCGCCAGCTTCACCAGCGTACTTCCCAGAGGCGCCGTCTCATAACCTCTGCTCTTATTGTTGATCCGGCTCTTTAACTGCATGGCCACCAAAATGACAACTGCGATACAACCGGCAATCATACAAGTCATATTAAAGTTTTCTCCGCCGAACAGATCCGGCACATAGCAGTCTGCACCGCCGCCGAACACCCTGATAAAGGCTTCGCTTTTGATAGAGACCGTAAGACCCTGTAAAACCACATTGGAAAGTCCACGGAACGCATACATGCCGGCCAGTGTCGCAATAAAAGGCGGTACCTTCACATAGGCAATCCAGAACCCCTGCCATACACCGACCAAAAGACCGATGATAAGCATGGTCAGAACCGCCGCCCACATATTGACGCCCTTATCCATCATCACAGCGCCTATCGCGCCCGCGAAGCAGACCACAGAACCCACGGAAAGGTCGATATTACCGCCTGTCAGAATACACAAAAGCATACCGGTCGCCAGAACGAACACATAAGCGTTCTGGGAAATCAGGTTATTGATATTCTGCGGGAACAAAATCTTTCCCTGTGTCGTAATGCTGAAAAAGATTACCACAAGAACCAGGGCGATAATCATGGTATATTTTCTGAGAATCGTTGAAACGTTCGTCTTTTCCATATCCTTACGCCCCCTTCCCTGATGTTACGATGATGGACATGATCTTCTCCTGAGTTGCCTCCTCAGCGGAGAGCTCCCCGGCAATCTTTCCTTCATTCATGATATAAATCCTGTCACTCATGCCGAGCACCTCCGGCAGCTCCGAGGAAATCATAATAACGGACTTGCCCGCCGCCACCAGGTCGTTGATGATACAATAAATCTCGTACTTCGCACCTACGTCGATACCTCTGGTGGGCTCATCCAGAATCAGCACGTCAGGATCGGCAAACATCCATTTGGCAAGAAGCACCTTCTGCTGATTGCCGCCGGAAAGGTTGCCCACATTCTGCTCCACCGTAGGACATTTCGTCTTAAGCTTGCCCCGGTACTCCTCCGCCACCTGATATTCCTTATCCTTGTCGATGATCATGTGGGGACTGATACTGTCCAGATTGGCCAACGTCGTATTCACCTTAATCGGGTTACTCAGCACCAGACCGTTGCCTTTCCGGTCCTCCGTCACATAGGCCAGTTTATTTTTGATGGCCTGCCGCACGGTCTTCAAATGCACTTCCTTGCCGGCCAGATAAAGCTGTCCGCTGATGTTCGTGCCATAGGACTGTCCGAAAATACTCATGGCAAGCTCGGTACGTCCCGCACCCATCAGACCGGAAATACCGACCACTTCGCCTTTTCTTACCTTAATGGACACATCATCGCAAACCTTTCTCTCCGGGTAGAGCGGATGATGCACTGTCCAGTTTTTCACTTCCATATTCACGTCACCGATTTTTACACCGTGACGCTTCGGGAAACGATCTGTCAGTTCACGGCCGACCATCCCCTGAATAATTCTATCCTCTGAAATCTCCGTGGTATGCTTATCCAGCGTCTCAATGGTAGCGCCATCGCGGATGACCGTAATCTTATCCGCCACATAAGCAACCTCATTTAACTTATGAGATATGATAATCGATGTCATGCCCTCTTTTTTGAACTTCAGCAGAAGATCCAATAATGCCTTGGAATCTGTCTCGTTCAATGAGGACGTAGGCTCATCCAGAATTAAAAGCTTGGCGTGTTTTGCCAGGGCCTTCGCAATCTCCACCAACTGCTGCTTGCCGGTACCGATATCCTTTACCAGCACTCTGGAGGACTCGGAGAGTCCCACCATCTTCAAATACTTGTCGGCTTCCCCATAGGTCTCGTTCCAGTCAATCGCCCCGCTCTTGCCCCGCTCATTTCCCAGGAACATGTTTTCTCCGATGGACATGTACGGAACCAGCGCCAGCTCCTGATGAATGATAACGATTCCCTTTTCCTCGGAGTCCTTGATTGTGCTAAACTTACACACTTCACCGTTATAGACGATGTCGCCCTCATATGTACCATAAGGATAAATGCCGCTTAAGACATTCATAAGCGTGGATTTGCCCGCGCCATTCTCACCGACCAGCGCGTGGATTTCACCTTCCTCCACCTTCAGGTTGACATTGTCGAGCGCCTTGACACCGGGGAACGTTTTGGTAATATTTTTCATTTCCAGTAAAACTTTAGCCAAATTGTATTCCTCCCAACATTTTTAGTATCTGCTACCCACTTCTCTTTTTAAAATCAGCAGGCGGGAAAACCCCGCCTGCCGGTTTCACTTACTTGCTATTATAGCATATTTTTGTAATACAGAAAAGCTTTTTTGCGTTTCCTCATGTATAGCTTTCCTGTTCACAGAGAACGCGCTTTTTGCGTTCTCTTATCTGAGATTTAGAATTTCTTGGCGTTTCGTCCACTGGCGAAACGTCTTTAGAAATTCTTCTCAGATTTTTACTGGAGATCTGCCTCGGTATAGTAACCGGAATCGATCAGCAGCTCTTTATAGTTGTTCACATCTGCAAATACGGGCTCGCAGAGGAAAGAAGGAATAATGCCTGTGCCATTGTCATAGTCCGTAGTATTGTTCACATCTACAGTCTCACCGTTTAAGATCTGGCCAACCATCTTAACAACCTGAGATGCCAGTGTACGGGTATCCTTGAAGATGGACATGGACTGTTTGCCGGCGATCATGTTCTTTACGTTAGCCATATCGCAGTCCTGACCGGTAACAACCGGGTAGTTTCCTGTGTAGTTTGCTGCCAGAGCGTTCTGCACACCAAGAGATGTGGAGTCGTTAGAGCAGAGGCAGATATCAAGCTGTGTGCCATCTGCATAGTTGGAAGAAAGGATATTCTCCATTCTGGACTGTGCGGTCTCAGTAGACCATAAAGGTGTAGCAACATCTGCAAACTCTGTCTGACCAGAGGGGATTACGATCTTGCCTGCATCAATATAAGGCTGTAATACATCAATTGCACCCTGATAGAAATATCCTGCATTGTTGTCACCAGGATCGCCTGCAGTAATCTCCATGTTGAAAGGACCAGCCGCATTTTCAAGATCCAGCGCGTCTACGATGTACTGACCCTGTTTCGTACCAACCATGTAGTTATCGAATGTTGCATAGTAGGAAACCGCGTCTGTGTTCATGATCAGACGGTCATATGCGATAACAGGAATTCCTGCCGTCTTTGCACCTTCAAGAACAGTGCTGAGGGAATCACCCTCGATAGCTGCGATTACCAGTACGGAGCATCCTCCGTTGATCATATTCTCAATCTGAGATACCTGAGTTGCCGGGTCATTAGAAGCATACTGAAGGTCTACCTCATAACCTGCTGCCTCTAACTCTTTCTGCATATTGGAACCGTCCTGATTCCATCTCTGCAGATCCTTGGTAGGCATGGAAACACCAACCTTATTACCGGTTGCTGCTGCCGGTGCTTCTGCTGCAGGCTCTTCTGCTGCAGGCTCCTCTGCTGCCGGTGCCTCTGCCTCTGCTGCCGGTGCTTCTGCCGCCGGTGCTGTTGTCTCAGAAGATCCGGAATTGCCGCAGCCAACTAAAGTTGCTGCAACCATGGCTGTTGCCAGAATCATGCTGACTAACTTCTTTTTCATGTTTTCTTTTCCTCCCTTATTTAATTTGGAATGATTTTTCTACAGACGGACTGCCCGCCTGTGGTTTCAATATATCACAAAAGATATAGGAATAATTTATGACCTTCTGTACATTTTTACCATGACACAGACAAAAAAGCAGGGTGTCCTAGCACAAATTTGTGCCAGAGCACCCCATTATCGCAAAATAATCCTATTGTGGCATCTGATCAGGTACATTCAGATAGACATCTTCTTTCAAATGGAAACCGCTGCCGATAACCACCTCATCAATATTGTCCCTGTTGACGCTGATAGGTTCCAAAGCGATATAAGGCACCGTATACGTTCCGCTTTCGATAGACGTCAGATCCTCCCCGCCAAGCGTCTCTCCCCTGCCCAGCGCAACAGATGCTTCCGCTGCCCTGGTAGCCAGACGTTCCACCGGCTTATAGACCGTCATAAGCTGCGTCCCTTCCACGATTCTCTGACAGGCCGCCAGATCCGCATCCTGCCCCACCACCAGAATATCTCCTGCCCGGCGGGTCTCCGCCAGCGCCCGCACCACCTGGGTAGCCAGATCGTCATTACCGCACATGACAGCATCCGCCCGCTGAACCGCCGCAATATGAGAATAGATATAGGACGCCGCAATCTCCGCCCGCCAGCCGTCGGCATGGAGAATATCCAAAATCGTCACTTTGTTCTTCTCCATAACTTTCTGAAACGCCCCCTCCACCAGGGGCACATTATTATCTGTGGGAGAGCCGCCTAACATAATCACATAATCGCCATCGCCGAGTCCTTCTTCCACCAGGGCTTCGCCCATCAGGGTGCCAACCATCTCATTATCAAAGGAGATGTAGAGATCTACATCCGCATCATCAATCAGACGGTCATAAGATACCACCTTAATTCCCGCATTTTTAGCCCTGGCAACCGAGTCCCGAAGTTCCTCCGGGTCGATGGCTATGATAACGATGACATCCATCTCTTTCTTGATAAAGTAGTCGATCTGCTTCTTCTGCTCCTCCACATCGCCGTTGGCGTTCTGTACATTGACTTCCGCTCCCAGCTCCTTAGCCACTGACACGAACACATCCCGGTCTCTCTGCCATCTTTCAATGACAAAAGAATCAAAAGTCAGACCAATCTGTATTTTCTTTTCTTCCTCTGTTTCGCTCACCTTGCCGCTCTCACTGGTACCGCAGGCACTCACGCCGCAAAGCAGACTGAGCGTCAAAAGAAGGCTAATCCATCGTTTCATCATTCCCTCCATGGTTTCTCCCGCATAAGATACTCTTCTTATACATCTACAATTGTTTATACTCTGTGGGGGTCACACCCACATTTTTCTTGAAAGATCTGCTGAAATAGTTGGGATCCGCATAGCCTACCATGGCGCAGATTTCTTTCATGGAACACTCCGTGGTCGTCAGCAGTTCTTTGGCTTTCTCGATCCGAATACGGGTCAGGTATTCCACAAACCCTTCTCCCGTATCTTCCTTAAATATCTTACTGAAATAATAGGGGCTGATATTGGCCGCCTGGGACACTTCATCCAGAGAGATATCCTTACTATAATTATTCTGAATATATTCTTTGGCCGTCTCAATGACACTCATGGATTTTTCCGTAGCCTTGGTACTCACATTATGACTGGCCGTGACAATCTTTTCTATAAACCAGGCTCTTAGGGAAGGAATATCCTCCATTGCCATAATTGTTGGCAGATAATCCGCCCTTGCCCGGAATTCATAAGTCATGCCGCCGGAAGTATAGGCAAGATGCTCCGCATAAAGCACAAACTCCAACACCTTAAGCCGAATATTCATCAGATACTCTCCATGGGCCTGCGCGATCAGGTCAAAATACGTTTCTGCCGTGGCGGCCGCGTGATTGGTTTCTCCGTTTTTCACTTCCGCAAAAAGACGTTTCTCCAAATCAATCGGATAACTTTCCTCATACGTACATCCAATGGGCAGATCGTCCACATGTGCCACGCTGCCGGTGGTCATGATCAATGCATTGAGCGCCTCCTTATAAGAATCTCTGGCCTCCTCTATATTATGAATGGAGCTGATTCCCACCCGGAAACTGATATCCGTCCTTTTTCGCATCTCCCGCACCAGTTCTCTGGACTTCTCGATCAAGGCAATCCTCTCATTGTAGCTCATCTTCTGCTCTTCACAAGGTACCATCACCGCCAGTTTATTCGCCATCGCAGTTCCCAGGACAGCCGCGGGATAGTATTCTTTAATGCACTCCCGCACCGTCTTATCATACTCCTGCATCTTCACACTGCTTCCCACGGCATTGGTCATATGGTTTCCTTCCTGCGTATCTCCGCAGACCACCGCCAGCATATAAGCCTGGTTCTGGGTAATATTTAACAGATTCTTATAATTCTCGATATCTTCCGTAAAATGTTCCTGAAACAGCATATTATAGACCAGTCCGCTCTCTATGATAGGCATAACGGTCTCCAGTTTCTCCCGGATCATCAGGTCGTTGCTTCTCTTGGCACGCTCTTTGTCAATCTGCTCCATGGCACGCCTAAGAGCCGCCACAATCCTGGTCTTTTCCATGGGTTTCGTGATATATTCCAAAACCCCCAGTTTAATAGCTTCTTTGGCATAATCAAATTTATCGTAGGCAGACATCACAATAAAGACCACACTGTGATTATTCTCCCGAATCTCCCGCATGGCCTCGATCCCATTGATACCAGGCATCTGGATATCCATAATGGCAATATCGGGCCGATAGGTCTCCGCCAGTTCAATCACACTCCTGCCGGTCTTTGCATATTCAATCGTACACGCATCGCCAAATTCTTTCTCTATAATAAATTTCAGCGAATCTATCACAATACCCTCATCGTCCGCCAACATGATTTTATACCGGTTTACACTGCTCATATTTCTTTCATTCCCCCTGTCTTTCCATCCATCATGTCTGCATCTTCTGCTGGTTTTTCCGTTTTTTGCATCTGTATATCCTGATTCCACAAATACAGGCATACTTCCGTCCCCATGCCTTTCCCCTCACTCCGGATGACCATCACATCCTCTCTGCCCGTAAAGAGTTTCATACGGGAAATGACATTGTCCATACCGATGCCGTTCGACCCGGCCGCCATGTCTTCCTCCCGGTAAGCACCGTTCATCACCTTATCAATCGTCTCCTGGTCCATGCCGATCCCGTTATCTTTGACACTGATACAGACTTTGTCTCCTTTCCCATAAAGAGACAATCGAATCATGCCCGCACCTCCCATTTCCCGGATGCCATGATTGACACAATTTTCCACAATGGGCTGCAGGATCATACCCGGCATTTCCACCGGCATAAGAGACTGCTCAATCTGTTTTTCATAATGAATATCGCCTGCGAACCGGACGTTCAGGATATAAATATAGGAATCCACCATCTCTATTTCCTCCGCAATCGTCACCGTCTCCTGGCTCTTCTTCATATTATAACGATAAAACTGCGCCACCTTCTGTACATACTCATAAGTCCTGTCCGCTCCTTCCATCATGGCAAGCTGCGCCCCGGCATTTAAGGTATTGAACAAAAAATGCGGATTAATCTGCGCCTGTAAGTACTTAAGCCTGGCATCCTTTAAATGCCCTTCCATCAAGAGTTCCCGTTCCTTTAAAGCGCGCTCGGCCTCCATACTTTCCCTGACCCGTTCGATATATCTGCCGATACTTACCACCATGGAATTAAAAGCGCCCGTCACTACCCCCACTTCATCCTCGGTTTCCACCGGCAAAAGTTCGATATCAAAATTTCCCTTAGCCACCTCGTTGGCCGAACCGGCCAGTTTCTTTAAAGGACTGATAATGGTGCCCACAAACCGGATAATAATGCATACGTTACTGGCCATCACTAACAGCATGGCAACAAGGGATACGGATTCAAACAGCCTGAACCGCTTGAGCAGATCACTGTAGCGTTCAGAATTGGTACGAAACTTTTCCAAATTCAGGTTCGTAATATAAGCGTTCGTATACTCATACATCTGTGCAGCCTTTTCATAATGAATCCTGTACTTTTCCACATTACGGCCACGTTTGGCCTCAATGGTCTGTCCCACCTCTTCCAGATAATATTCTGACATGTTCTTGATATTCCGTTCCATGCGGTCAAAGGATACCCCGGTGATTCTCTCATTTAAATCAGAAACCATCGTCCTGTAATCCTGCTCACTGCGGTAATAATCCTCCAGAGAATCCGAAGTCTTTGCGTTCAGATAATCCGTCATATTATCCTGTACCATACCAAGCGCATCTGAAAGCTCATTCAGATGCAGGTTGTCCCGATAAACCATATCCAGACGGCCCGACATGTTATTAATGCCGATCAGAAGGACAAGATTCACGATCATCACTAAAAGATTTGTGATAATATAAATGCTGCTGATTTTAAACTGCAGGGAGACACTGCGTTTCTTACTCATCGCTCTCATCGGCAGAGTCTCCTTTCTCCAGGTATTCTTCCACATTATTCTTCTGGATCAGTCTGATATCGGCAGTAAAATACTGACTGGTATAGCCCAGTTCATGATATTCCTGTAACGCATTGATACAAAAACGCCCCATCTGCTCCGTATCAATCGCCACCGTCGCATATATGACATTTCTGTCAATTGCATTGATGATCGTGTCAGAATCATAATATCCCAGGATATTGACCTGTCCCACTTTATTGTAATCCAACACTGCCTGATAGACACAGGTGGTATTCAGTTCGTTCAGGCAGATGATAATATCCGGGATCTCCTGCTCCATAAAAATATCCCGAATCGACTCTTCCACAGAAAAAGCATTGGTGTCGTCTACCGACAGAAGTTCCAGTTTGATTTCCAGATTTTCTTCCCGTTCCTGCTCGATGGTCTCCTGGATACCGGAACAGAGAATATTCTGATCCAACCCCTGCGTATAGGCATTGACCAGAACGGCCACTCTCACGGGACGCTCCTTACTGCCTATTTTCACCTCTCCAAACTGTATCTGCATCTCTGGCGACGCTTCCTCCTCGACCATCATGTAAAGCGCCGTTCTGCCCGCCAGCCTTTCCTGGATGATCTGCAATGCCAGCCGCCCATACTCATGGCCCAGGTTATAACTGCCTACTCCCACGAAACTGCATCGCCCGCTCTGCGTATTATCTCCGTAGAGCGTAACCACCGGAATTTCCTCCTCTACAGCCTTATTGACCAATTCAGTCATATCATCACTGTCATTGGCAGTCACAATAATTCCATCTACCCCGGCCGCAATCGCAATCTGCATCTGCTCTTCCACACTGTAGTCCTGAAAATGATCCTCTCCCAGCCAATCCACATAGACATTTTCTTCCATTGCCTGTTCACAGGCCCCCTGATAAATAGACCGCCAGATAGAAGATTTATTATCTTCCGTAATCATCATATAATATCTGTCATAAGTAGTCTGCTCCGTCTCTTCATGGTAGCTGTTGTGATAAAACCACAGTACATAAACCGCTATCACAACAGTCGAGATCACACAGACAATCGTAAGCAGCATAATCCAGGTATTCGGATTCTGTTTCCATTTTCTTTTCTCTGATGACTGCTCTTTACTCAATATAACATTCTCCTCTACGATCTATCTCCCACCGTACCTACGTATGGAACACTTTCTGCAGCTGCTTCATCGCTCCAAGGACTAACAAGGTATGATCTTTGGACACACGAGTGTCCGGCGTGATAGCCAGATTCATCCTCTCATCCTTTTTCAGTGCCATAATGTTGAGCCCGTAATGTTTGCGGACATCCAGTTCGCCAATGGTCTTATCGGCCCATTCTTTGGGCACTGACACTTCCACAATCGCATGATCTTCATCCAGCTCAATATAATCAAAAATATGATCCGCACTGTAACGTATGGCTGTCCAATTGGCAAGCTGCTTTTCCGGATAGACAACGTCATCTGCCCCGTTTCTTAAGAGAAACTTTGCCTGCACACCGCTTGCGGCGCGGGAGACCACCATCTTTGCCCCCAGTTCTTTTAACAAGGATGTGGTTTCCAGCGATCCTTGAAAATCATCCCCGATTGCCACGATACACAGATCAAAGTTACGGATTCCCAAGGATACCAGAAAATCCGCATTGGTACTGTCCCCGATCTGGGCATTGGTCACAAAAGACAGGATGGATTCCACACGGTCTTCTTTCTTATCCACCGCCATCACCTGGTGGCCCAGTTCATTTAATTTCTCTGCAATATGACAGCCAAACCGCCCCAATCCGACCAGCAAAATTGATTTCATCATACTTATCCTCATTTCTGCGCTGCTTTTTGCGCATATCGAGTTTGTGGCAAGCAACGCGCAGACACAAATCTCGCGATTGAAAATTTTAATTTTCAATCTTATCCTCCTAACCTACGGTAATTTTCTCCTGCGGAAATTCTGACACGTAAGGATGTTTCGTTGCCAGTGCCGCATAAACGATGGTCATACCGCCCACCCGGCCCCAGAACATCAAAAGGATCAGCACCAGCTTGGAAGATACACCGAGCGTAGGTGTGATGCCAAGCGTTACACCCACTGTACCGATAGCCGACGCCGCTTCAAACAAAGCCGGCATGACCGGTATTCCCTCTCTGTAACTGATAAAGATTCCTCCGGCCAAAAAGAGCACCGTGTACATAATCAGAACCGTCGCTGCATAATGTGCCGTATCGTTTGGCACTCTCCTGCCAAAAATATGCGCATTGGGTCTTCTGCGAAATACCGCTATGGCTGTAGCAAAAAGCACCGCAAAAGTGGTTGTCTTCATACCGCCCGCCGTAGAACCGGGAGAACCGCCAATCAGCATCAGCAGAATAAAAATCATCTGCCCGGCCTCCGTAAGCTGTGATAAATCCACCGTATTAAATCCTGCAGTACGGGCCGTGACCGACTGAAATGCCGATGCCAGCACCTTCTCTTGCACGCTCATCCCATCCCAGGCTGCTCTGCTAAACTCACAGAAATAAAAATACAAAGCCGGCAAAAGAAGAAGCAGCGCCGTGACGCACAAGACTACCTTACTCTGCATACGGTACCGGCGAAACCGAAACCGATTCCTCCTGATATCATCCCAGGTCAAAAAACCGATACCGCCCACCACGATTAAAACCATGATCACTATATTGATCAGCGGATGTCCCAGATAAGCAGTCAGGGAAGAATATTTTTCTTTGACCCCCATCAGGTCAAACCCTGCGTTACAGAAAGCCGAGACAGAGTGGAAAAGGGCATACCCCATTCCCTTTATCACGCCGAACTCTGCAACCATAGGCGGCAGCAGCAGCAAGGCTCCAATCCCTTCGATGAGTACCACCATTTTCAAAATAAAACCGGTAAGCCGGACAATACCGCCCATCTGCGGTGCCGCAATCGCTTCCTGCATGGTGCTTCTTTGCATGAGCCCAATCTTTCGTCCGGAAAAGCGGGCTACAGACACCGCAATGGTAATCACGCCCAGACCGCCAATCTGAATCAGAATCAATATCACCGTCTTGCCAAACAAAGACCAATAAGTAGCCGTATCCTGTGTCACAAGTCCTGTCACACAAGTAGCGGAAGTAGCCACAAACAATGCATCCAAAAAAGAAGCTCCCCCGCTTCCTGCCGTAGCCCATGGCAGCATCAGAAGCAGAGTGCCGCAAAGAATCACTCCCAAAAATCCCAGCAAAATGATACGGGAAGAGGAAAGTCTCTTTTTAATTTGCTTTTTCCTCATGCTTTACGCCTTCAAAGCCGTCATAATAACGGTCTTTCCTTTTTTTATCGTATTACTTTTATACGCTACCCATAATACCACGAAATCTTTGTCTTGAAAAGGCAGTTCACATCTTATATAATTTTAATAAGATGTGTACAAATAGCATAATATATGACAGCTAAAAGATAAGTTTCGCAATTGCCTACGGGGAAATTAAACGGATAAGGAGAATATGACATGAGATTAGTGACACGATCTGATTTTGACGGTTTAGCCTGCGGCGCGCTTTTAAAAGAAGTAGGGCTGATCGACAGCTGGAAATTCGCGCATCCCAAGGATTTACAGGACGGCCTGGTGGAAGTCACCGAAAATGATGTCCTGGCAAATGTGCCTTTCGTCGAAGGATGCGGACTGTGGTTCGACCATCACTCCAGCGAACACGAACGTAACGAACTGAAAGGAAAATATAAAGGCGAGAGCCGCATCACCCCTTCCTGTGCACGCATTATCTACGAATATTACGGCGGGGAAGAACGCTTCTCCCATTTTGACGAAATGATGGCTGCAGTGGACAAGGTAGATTCCGGCAATCTTACCATCGATGAAATTCAAAATCCCACCGGCTGGATTCTGGTAGGCTTCCTGATGGATCCCCGTACCGGCCTGGGCAGATGGCGTAATTTTACCATTTCCAACTATCAGTTAATGGAAAAGCTGATGGAGTGCTGCCGCACCATGAATACGGAAGAGATTCTGGCACTGCCTGATGTCCAGGAACGCATTGCCGTCTACCGTGAACAGGATGAGAAATTCAGAGAAATGGTCAAAGCACATACCCGGATAGAAAAAGACGTTATCATCTCCGATTTAAGAGGTGTGGATCCCATCTATTCCGGCAACCGCTTCTTAATTTACAGCATGTATCCCGAACAGAACATCTCCGTCTGGATTGTCAATGGACGCGGCGGCATGGGCTGTTCCGCGGCGGTAGGCTACAGTATCTTAAACCGTACTTCTCATGTAAATGTGGGCAGTCTGATGTTAAAATACGGCGGCGGCGGCCATATGGCTGTGGGTACCTGCCAGTTCTCCAATGAGACCATGGACGAACAGCTCCCGAAACTGCTTGACGAACTTGTCAATTACGATGAGTATTACAAGAAGAATTAATTGCTTTTAAAGAGAAACATTTTTATAGGAGGGAAATCACCTGCTTTCATTGCTGCATGATTTCTCTCCTGTTTTTTATTATAGGATCGGGGTGTCAAAAGGTGCTTAAATAAATTGAAAATGGGAAATTGCACAAAATGTTCGTGAAGATGTCCTGCGCAGTCATATGAGAGTTTCTTAATATTCCGTAAACATCCAGCAATTTCGGGACATGGATGTCCCGGAAAGCCCATTTCGAGCCCGGATGGCGAGTAATGGGCGGTTGCGTCCGTCTGTCTCGACCTTACCGGAATATTTAGAAAATCCATATGACGAAGCCCGACTCGAGAGAACATTTTGTGCAATTTCCCCTCTCAGTCTATCCTAAACACCTTTTGACACCCCAAACATTATAGGAAACTTCTCACTCGCATCCAAGGCCGCGCAGCAAAATTTCCTCTCCCAGACGGAAAGAATAGATAATCTGTTCCTTCACTCTCTTTCCCGTGCCATCCTTTGTATACCCGGAAAGCTGTTCCAGCACTTCACTGTAATAAGCAAGCTGTACCTGATAGCGCTTCACCAATTCTTCCGGGCGATCCACGGCATCGGTCTTATAATCCAATACCACATAACCGTCCTCTTCCTCGAAAAACACATCAATAATTCCCTGAATTAACACAGTCTCCTCCGCCGGAAACGTATCTTTGAGCCGGTTTGCCGAAAGTCCCATCACAAAAGGCTGCTCCTTATAAAGCCGTCCCGCCCGGGCCGCCTGGGCCATTCGCAGGGCTGCCTTTGTCTGTAGAAATCCTGCCAGACGCGGAAGGGAAAGTACCTGATAGTACTCCTCCGAGAGCATTTGTTCCTGCCGCATCCGTTCCAGCTCTTCCCGCAGCAAATCTTCCGCCGCCTTTTTATCTTTGTTGACTTCTTTAGTCAACTTACAGAAATCAAAGAGTTCCATCACCTTATGAAACGCGCTGCCCCGCATAGAGCCTGTGACATGCTCGTCAGTCTCCATAAACTTCGGCAGATAAGGCACCACCGGTTCCTCCTCATACAGCTTGAAAGAAAAGTCCATTTCTTCCTGCATACCGGCCTTTTTTAATTCTGACACGGTAGTCTTGGTATAGAGATCTTTCAGATTATCATGCGGATATCGGTAGGCAAATTGATATGACATTTGTGCCATGAGTTCTTCATCCACATCCTTGCGGGAATCCGACAGCAGAAGCCGCCGTCTGGCCTCTTCTCTCTGCCAGGTTTCCTCCACGTTCTCTTCCACCACCGCTTCCCAACCGCTCAAAGTAACTTTAAAACACATGTCCTTGTCATAATAAGGTCCCTGTCTATAAGGTTCCAGACCGCAGACACCGTAAAATTCATCCAGACACTTATTTCTGGCCAGGGCCGCCAGCAACAGAGAAAGAAAGCTGTCCTGTGCAAGCAGTGTTCCGTAAGAAAGCGTCAATTCCTCCCGTTTCTGTAAGACCAGAAGGTCTGCGGCTGTCTTTTCCGCGTCTTTGACTGTAGCAGTCAATATTAATTTTTCCCTGGCACGGGTCATGGCTACATAGAGTAACCGCATTTCCTCCGCCAGATTATCCCTCTTCAGTCTGGCGGAAATGGCGTTTCTACGAAGATTACGCCCACGCACACGAAGATCCGGATTCACATAGTCCACACCGATCCCGGCATCCACATCCACCACCAGATGTCCGTTTATGTCTCTGGTCTGGAACTTCTTGGAAAGCCCCGCCACAATGCAGACCGGGAACTCCAGCCCCTTACTCTTATGGATACTCATGATGCGCACCACATCGGCATGTTCATCCTGCAGGAGCGCTTCCCCGTAATCCACCTCATACTTTTCCAACTGTTCCATATAGCGCAGGAAATGATAAAGGCCGAAATAGCTGGTCTTTTCGTAATCCGCCGCCTTTACCAGAAGCATCTCCACATTGGCCCGGCGCTTGCTGCCCTCAGGCTGGGCCGCCACATGATTCAGATACCCGGTCTCCCGCAGGATGATCTGTAACAGTTCGTGGACACTTAAATAGACGGCAAGGTCACGATAACGGGTAAGCCTGGCCAGAAAATCTTTAATCTTCCCATCTTCCCTGCACAACTCCAGCGCATCATACAGATACTTTTTCTTAGGATATGCCGCCCGCACCTGCGCAATCTCCTCCTCCGTAAAGCCGCCCAGATAAGAATGGAGCACCCCATAGAGCGGAATATCCTGCAAGGGATTGTCCAGAATCCGCAGAAAATGCAGCAGTCCCTGCACCTCCGGCGCCGCAAAATAACCGGTCCGTGAGGTCATATGCACCGGAATCTGTTCTTCCTCCAACACCCGTTTAAAGACCTCATCCCAGCCGGATACCGTACGCAGTAAGATCACAATATCCCGAAAGTCCACGTTCCGCAGTTTCCCGGTTTCCTGATCCGTCACCTGAAACTCCTTCCGCAGCTGCTTAATCTTAGCCGCCACCCCATAGGCTTCCTGTTCTCTTTGGGAAATCTCTTCCGGCTTATCCGCTGTCTGAAAAAGAAGCAGCTCCGTCTCGGCTTGCAGATCGGGATATACCGCCCCCTCATGCAGGGCCGCCAGGTCGTCATAGACAATGCCACCCACCTCTTTGCCCATAATCTGTTCAAAAACCCCATTGGTACTTGTCAGCACTTCCATTCTGCTCCGGAAATTCTGGTGCAGGTCGATTTTCATGGCCCTGCCTGCCTGCTCCTGTTCCGCGTAAACTTCATACTTTTCCAGGAACAACTCCGGTCTGGCCAGACGGAATTTATAGATACTCTGCTTCACATCCCCCACCATAAAACGGTTGTAACGGCCCTCCTCCTCTCCCGAAATACAGGACAAAAGGTACTCCTGCACCAGATTACTGTCCTGATATTCGTCTATCAGAATCTCCTGGAAATGGCTCCGGTAGGAAAGCGCCGTCTCCGTGGGCATATACGTTTCTCCCTCCCGGCGAAGCAGGATTTCCAACGCAAGATGCTCAATATCATCAAAGTCCAACAGATTTTTCTCCTGCTTCTTCTCTTCAAACGCCATCTTAAACCGCAATGTCAAATCCACCAATGCTTCCACCGCCGCCTGGCAGACCGCCATCTGGGTTTCCATCTGCTCCCTGGTCTGAAAGAAAAAGTCACTGCGTATCTGCTGTATTTGCTCCTTCACATCATTTCTGAGCCGTTTGGCAAGTTCCCTCTTGACAAGGGAAATGGTGTCATCCTTCTTAGATGGCAGACGGTCAAACTGTATCTTCTCAAAAGCGCTGCATAAAGCGTCATAGTCCAGATCACATCTTTCCCTGAGGGCTGTCACCATATCCCGTTCCCTCTCTAAAAGCGGGCCATAATGATAGGGGCCGTCCGGCTCTTCGGCAAGCCGGACGGCGGCCTGTAATTTATCTGCACAATCCGCCAACAGACGCTGCACATGCAGCATCATATCCTGCATCCACTCCGGATTTTTGTCCTCCTGCTGCATACTTTCTAAGCTGTAATCCTCTTTCCGCTGCGCAAGCCACTCCTCCGGGAAAGGCATGCTCATGGCAAAGTCATACAGCTTCCACACCACTTCTTCTACCGCCTCATCCCTGCTGCCCACACTGAAATACTCCATGCAGTTTAAAAAGGCGGGATCTGCTTCTTGGTAAGCCTCCTCCAACACCTGTGCCAGCACATCTTTCTTAAGAAGCCGCACTTCTCCCTCTTCCCCGATCCGGAATCCAGGGTCCAGGCCGATGGTATGAAACTGATTGCGCAGTACAAAGAGGCAGAAACTGTCTATGGTGGTAATCTGGGCATTATACAGAAGCGTCACCTGCCGCTGCAAATGCTCGTTCTCCGGATCAAGCGAAAGCCTGTCCTGCAAGGCTTTGCTGATTCTTTCCCGCATCTCTGCCGCCGCCGCATTGGTAAAAGTCACCACCAGCAGTCTGTCAATATCCATCGGATGCTCCCCATTACTTACCATATTTACAATCCGTTCCACCAAAACCGCCGTCTTACCCGACCCTGCCGCCGCTGAAACCAGCAAATTACATCCATGGGTGTCAATCACTTGTCTTTGTGTGTCTGTAAAAGAAATCGCCATACCCTTCCCCTGTTCTTTCTTCTGCCCATTGAATAACTTCTTAATCCATAGCTGCATGTTACAAGCTAATCTTCGTCTGCCACCTGACAGGCTTCTCTGTCTCCATCCTCTTCTCCGCAGGCTTCCCTAATCCGCTCCATGGCCTCGTCCTGGCGCATCTTTGGAAGCTTACGCATCTGATACCCTTCTATCCGCGCATCGTACCCACAGACACTCTGATAAGCACAGTAGGTACAACCCTGGTTTCCATTCTGCTCATAAGGATTGACCGAAATGGTCCCCGCCAAAATCTCATTCCCCAACTGCTTGATTTTTTGGTTTACATAATTTGAAACCGTCTGCATGTCTTCCTCCGTTATGACACTGGAGTAAGCAGAGAAAGAACCGTCTTTTTTCCGCTCCAGAGGCAGAATATCGGACTTGTCCTGAAATTCCGTATCCAACAATCTGACAGCTTCGTCATTCTGATTGACTATTCCAGTCATCTTAAGTTCCTGCAATATTTTGCTGTTAATCTGTTCTGGTGTCAATGCCGCGCCGTCCTCCACCATCGGGTCTGCAATATGATAATAAAGCATGGCCGCCGGAACAATCTTTTTGTCCGGATGCTTCTTCTGCTCCATCTCCACCGCCGCGTTCATATAAACCACCAGCTGCAACTGCAGTCCGTAATAAAGCGCCGCCAGGTCAAATTTCCTGTCGCCGGATTTATAGTCAATTACCTTCACATAAACCTTATCCTCCACCTCACAGGTATCCACCCGGTCAATCCGTCCCCGCAGACGCATTTTTTCCTGCTCATTCAACGCAATATTGAGCGCATCCAGATCTTCCAGCACAGAGAAAGACATCTCAAACTGCTCCGGCACAAAGCTCCCCTTACAAAGCTGCGTCTGCAAAGTCATCACCGTCCGGTTTAAGATTCTTGCGATCCGTTTCAAAAGATGCCGGTTGCGGGCATTGCTGTAGAGGATTGTCTCGCCATAATCCGCCGTGTAAGCCTCGATGGCCTCCTCCACCATCTGTTCTGCCGCCTCCTTCGGAAAATCAAACCAGGTATATCCCTTCTCAGAAAGCCTGGCCGCAAAGATTTCCAATACACCGTGAAATACGTTGCCCATATCCACGGCCTCAAAACTGTAATCCCCCCGCTCACGAAGGGCAAGACCATATTGCAGGAAATGAGCATAGGCACAGGCCGCATATTTTTCCAGGCGACTGACACTGTTATGCAGGACGGCACCGTAGAGCGCCCTTGTCACCATGGCAGAGAGCGGCGTATCCTGATAACGGTAAAAAGCTGTCTCCAAAAGACCATCCACCTCATCCTGGCAGACAGGGTCTTTATGATAAGTGTGATAAAAGGTAAATAATTGTCTCTGCTCCTTTTCCTTAAGGCGGCCTGCCGCATACTCCCGCAGCATATCTGCCATCAGGCTGATGCCGTCCTGCCCGCTTACCACCTGCATGACTGCCGGATAAGTCTCCGGTTGTTCCACACAAAGCGCCGGAAAAAGCTTGCCCATAAGACCGATCAGATAGGCCGGCCTTAAACTTCTCCCATCGGCCCCTACTCTGGCATAGGAAAGATAAAGCGCTTTGGAAGGCTTGGTCATATTCAGATACAGATAAAGACGCTGAATGTACATCTGCTGCCTGGGAGAGGGCGCCAGTTCAAAGGAAGATTCCCTGATAAACTCTCTGTCAATATCCGAAATGATACCGCCGTTTCCCGTCTCCTTAGGAATATTGCCGTCATTGATTCCCAGGAAAAAGAGTACCTTTACCTGCTTCAGCCTGGTTCGTTCAATATCGCCCACCAGAATCCGATCCACATTTTGAGGAATCGTGCCCACGCCAATCTCTCCCAGTCCGGAATCCAGAATGTCCGCAAACTCCTGGAAATCCATCTCCTCATCCGACAATAGCCCCTCAATCTGATCCAGAAGATCGATCACCAGTGGATAAATCTGCCCATACTCCTTGGCTCTGGCCAAATCTCCCGTCCGCTTGAACCCCCGCTCCAGATCCGCAAGCTTCTGCTGTGCCTGATTCGTTGTCAAAAACTCATAGAGCGCCCGCACGTGCTCCCCGGTCTTATGATGAGGCGGCAGCAAAGGCGCCAACTGTTCCAGCAACCGGACACGCATGGCATTGTAAGCCTCCAACTGCAAAAGCGCCGCTTCCTCCCCTTCCGGATCATCCTCTTTATAGATAAACAGATTGTTCCAGCGCTTTTGCCCCCTGATGCCAAAACGCCGCACATAATTCTCCAGTCTGTCCACTTCCTCCCTCGTAAACCCTGTAAGACCGGTGCGCAGATAGTGAAAGACCGACTCAAAACTAAAATCCTGTAACACAATCTGTAACGCACTCCTCAGATAGGCAGCAAAAGGATTGCCCAGGATGCCTCTGGTCTGATCCAGATAAATGGGAATCCCAAACTTCATGAACTCCTCCGCCGCATCCCGTCCATAAACTTCCAGATTGCCGGTAACCACCGCAATATCCCGATAACACAGCCCCTCTTTCTGCCTGTCCGCTTCCTGCATGAGCCTGCGGATGGCAATACAGGTCTGATGCAGTTCCTCCCGGGGCGTAGAAGCTTCCAGCAGATGAATATGTTCTACGTTCTTTTCATAAGGTACTATCGGATAGCGAAACAGATTATGCTCCAGATGGGCAAGCTCCGGACTGCCAGTAAAACGGGGCAGCTGCCCGTCTGTCCTCTCCCTGCACCAGACTGCCTGTTCCTGTGATACATCCACTTCCCCCATCAGTTTCTGCAAATCCGCCACCGTCTTCTGGGTCAGATAAAACAGCTTCTGCTCCCCCTCCAGACGGTAAGGATTCTCTCGATCATCTATTGTCAGAGAAATAATGACCTTTTGGGTCAATTTCATCAATTCCTGGATAACCCGGTTCTGAATCGGTGTAAAACCCGTAAACCCGTCAAAGGCAATCACACTCTGCCGGATGATCTGTGACTTCGGCAATGCCTCCCGCAGCCTGTCCAATGTCTCTTCGGTGGTGATAAACCTGGTACGGATATACTCCAGAAAAGCCTGGTACAGGATACCCAGGTCCTGCAATTTATAATAAAGGGCTCCCCGGCTCTTCGTATAAACCGTCAATTCCTCCAATTCCCGGATGCCGATGCCATACTGCATAAATTCCGAAATAGCGGATTTCACCTCATGAATATAACCAATCTTATGTAGATGACTGCCCATCACCGTAAGCTTGTCCCGCACTTCCTGGGAAACCTTGCGAAGCACCAGACTCTTACCCGTGTCGTCTAAGACCGGCAGCCGTACAGCCCCCACCTCTTCTAAAATCCGATGCGTCAATCTGCCGAAACTCAACACATCAATATTCATGATGGCATGATTGGGATGTTCCACCACCAGATCCATCTGGGTCTGCATGGTAAACTGATCCGGCACGATCAGAAGATAATTTGTTTCCGGATGTTTCAGGGAGGCATCTATGATGTCCCTATGCAGTTGTTTGCTCTTGCCGGCGCCGGATGCGCCGAAATAGAATTGTAAAGCCACGAAAAGTCGTCCTTTCCTGTTTGTTCTGTTAAAAGTATATCATATCGGGCGGGGTGATTTCATCTGTTGCTATCCCATCAAAGAAACATGACCATATACACCGGCAAACAAATAATATCCTGCTCTTTCCTGTAATCTTTGGTATATATCAAATAACGCTGCAAAATCCTGTCCGAATACTTCTCCCGGAATATATCAAGCGATGTATGCGCTTTATAACCTGAGGATTTCACTTCCAGAGGACAAATTTTATTTTTTCTGGCAAGGATAAAATCAATTTCATAATTATGTTTTGATGTTTCATTTAAAAACGTGTAATAAAACAACTGATTTCCGTTTGCCGCAAGCATCTGCGCTACAACATTCTCATATAAGTAACCCAGATTGGCACTCAGTTTATCATTTAACAACTTTTCATATATTACATTTTCCGTAAAATCCCTATCCTTAAACATCAACGTTGTAAAGAGTCCTGTGTCACACAAAAACAATTTAAAACGGGCAATATCTTTGCTATTGGACATTCCCACATTAGGATCGTTAGCATGATATGACACCAGTACAGTCTTGGAATCCTTTAACTGCGTGATTAACTCCAGAACCTTATCCGTCCTGTCTCCTGCCAGTACACTGGACATCTGATATCTGGATGCATTTTTGTTCAACTGAGCCGGAATCGCATCAAATAATAAAGATAAACGCCCGGTAGGATCGATTTTCATAAAATCATCCTCATAAAGAGAGAGTATATCTCTTTTGACCGCATCTACCTTTTTTAAGTTATTGGTTTCAATATATTCCTTTACCGCCTGCGGCATCCCACCGACCAGCATATACAATCTGAAGTCCCGAAGCAGCTTCCTGCATGCCTGCTCTCCCACGCCCTTGCCGGATTCATAAAGATTTCTGAGAAATGGTACCGTCGTCATGTCTCCAACCGCCCATTGAAATTCCTCATAATCCATTGGAAACATATTGATTTTTCTCTCTTCACTGGGAATCAGAATATCCTTAACATTCTTACGGATGGAAATCAAAGAACCTGTCTCTATATAATCATACCGTCCATCCTGTACCAAGGATTTGATTGCCTGCCTGGCCATGGGACACAATTGCACTTCATCAAAAATAATCACAGAATTTCTCTCATGCAAATCTGTCCTATACTGAAGCTGCAACTGCAAAAACAAATAGTTCAAATCCGAGACATCTTCAAACAGCTCCCGTACTGTTCTTGATACCTTTGAAAAGTCAATCAGGATATAACTCTCATACTCACTTCTGGCAAATTCCTCCACAACCGTAGACTTTCCCACACGGCGTGCTCCTTCAATCAATAATGCCGTTTTTCCATCCGATTCCTGCTTCCATTGGAGTAATCTGTCATATATTTTCCTTTTGAACATAGGAGCTCCTTCCTATTCCGCATTTTGTTTCACATGAGTATACCGAAAATCCGCACTTTGTTTTATACTATTATTTCATATTTCCGCGTTTTGTTCAACATTATTATTTCATATTTCCGCGTTTTGTTCAAAATATTATTCCACCTGTCGCCCCTTTTATTCAAAGTAAATTTGCTTCGCAAATTAACTTTGCAAGATCCGCTTCGCGGCCTCGGATAAGCGGAAGAATTTCCTATAGTATAAAAAGGCGCCTTCCACCCGGAAAGCACCTTTTCTCTTCCTGAACTGTTCTATGTTCTCATAATCAGTCAAACGGAATCACGCCGCCGTCATAAGTATTGTTGATATACTCCTTAATCGCATCTGACTTCAGGGCATCAACCAAAGCCTTGATTCCTTCATTATTCTCATTGCCTTCTTTCACCGCGATCACATTCACATAGGTTTTGGCCGCCTCAGAATCAGACTGCTCATAGGCAACTGCATCCTTGGATACGGAGAAGCCTGCCTCCATCGCGTAGTTACCGTTTAAGACCACAAAAGCCGACTCGTCTTTCACCCTGGGTACCTGTGCTGCCTCAAGCTCCTGAATCTCCACATTGTAGGGATTCTCCACAATATCACGCACGGTAGCCTCCAAACCCACGCCGTCTTTCAATTTCAAGATACCATTGTCCTGCAACAGAAGAAGCGCTCTCGCCTCATTGGTAGTATCGTTGGGAACCGAAATCACATCGCCTTCTGCCAGTGTGCTCAAATCACTCTTTGTTCCCGGATAAATTCCGAACGGCTCATAGTGGATGCCGCCCGCATTGACAAGATGAGTACCGTGCTCCTCATTAAAAGAATCCAGATAAGGAATGTGCTGGAAATAATTGGCGTCATACTCGCCGCTCTCTACCACCTGATTGGGCTGAACATAATCGCTGAACACTGTCACTTCCAAGGTATATCCCTGCTCTTCCAGAATAGGTTTCACCTGCTCCAGGATTTCAGCATGAGGTGTCGCGGAAGCCGCCACCGTAATAGTACTGTCATCTTTGGAAGAACCACAGGCCGTAAGCGTACCAAGCGCCAAAGCCGCAGTTACCACACCAACAATAAATTTCTTCTTCATAACTTTCTCCTCCTACCTTGTTAAGGCTTTCGCCCCTTCTATATTTATATACAAAGATTCCTTACCGGAAGTCTCTATGTATACCCTGTACTTAGAACCGCCCCGTTTCTATCTATCTCTTACGCCTGTCCACTTTCACGGAAAGCCTCATGCCAAGCGTCTGAAATATCTGTACCAAAAGCACCAGAAGCACCACCGATACGATCATGATAAGCGTTTCATACCGATAATACCCATAGCGCATGGCAATATCGCCCAGGCCGCCGCCGCCGACCACGCCGGCCATCGCAGAGTATCCCAGAATCGTGCCGATAGCGATGGTGACACCCACCAGAATGGAAGTCCTTGCTTCTACCAGAAGCACCTTCCAGATAATCGTAAACGTACCGGCTCCCATACTCTGCGCCGCCTCGATCACCCCATGATCCACCTCATTTAAAGAAGATTCTATCATACGCCCGATGAAAGGCGCCGCCGCCAGGGTGAGCGGTACAATGGTAGCTATAGATCCCGTAGTCTTACCCACGATTGCCTTGGTAAGTGGCATAACCAGGATCAAAAGAATCAAAAACGGTATACTTCTGGCAATATTCACAATCACGTCAAGCACCTTATATACTGCCGCATTGGGTTTGATTCCCGTCTTATCCGTCACGGCAAGCGTAATGCCGATAGGAAGTCCAAACAGATAGCCAAACAAAGTTGACAGAAGTGTCATAAGCAAAGTGTCCCGGATACCTTCCAACATCATCATCGTAAGATCGCTAGTCCACATAGCCGTTCACCTCCTCCACCGCAAGGCCCCTCTCGGTCAGGTAAGCCTTCATATCCTCCTGCATATCCTTATCATCGGGAAGACTTAAAATCATCTCTCCTCTGGCAATCCCTTCCACGTTCTTGGTGTCCGCCTTCAGGATATTGATGGGCTGTCCAAATTTTAATACCATATTGGCAATGACAGGCTCAAAAGAAGAATTGACGGAAAAAACGATACGGATACAGCATTTGCCTTTCATCAACTCCTTCTGATGGCTTTCCAGAGTCCGCCTCTCTGTCCCGCTGCCCTTAACAATCAATTCCTTCGCTTCCGCCGTCTTGGGATGGGAAAAAATGTCAAACACCCGGCCCTGCTCTACCAGATGTCCTTCCCCGATAATCGCCACATGGGAACAAATCTCTCTGACTACCGACATCTCATGCGTGATAATCACAATCGTGATACCATACTGCCTATTGATTTCCTTCAAAAGCTGCAGAATCGACTGCGTGGTCCGCGGATCTAACGCACTGGTGGCCTCGTCACACAACAGAATCTTCGGATTGGCCGCCAGAGCCCTGGCAATCGCCACCCGCTGCTTCTGCCCGCCGGAGAGCTGCGCCGGATAAGCCTTCGCCTTCTCCGTCAGACCAACAATCTCCAGAAGCTGTTCCGCCCGCTTTCTGGCATCTTTCTTCTTCATGCCGCCGATTAACAGCGGAAAACAGATATTGTCAATCACATTCTTCTGCATCAGCAGATTAAAATGCTGAAAGATCATGGCGATTTCCCTGCGTTTTTGCCGAAGCTGTGCCTCAGACAAAGTGCTCAGATCACTGCCCTCTATCTCCACCGTACCGGATGTGGGCCTCTCCAGGAAATTCAGACACCGCACCAGAGTACTCTTACCCGCTCCCGACATGCCGATGATTCCATAAATATCACCTGCCTGTATGGACAGACTAATATCATGCAGTGCCTCCACCTTGGCTTCACTGGTCACAAATGTCTTAGATAAATTGCGCACTTCTATCATTGCCGCCATGTCTGACTGATCCTTTCATATAAAAACTATTACCAGTACCAATTTAGTATGAATACCACTGATTGTCAAGGTTTGCACAGGATATTGTACAAAAGAATGGGAATCCTGACCATACGCCTTTGAATCAGTGCCAGTACTGTCCGATATATTTCTGTGCTGCTTCGGGAGATATACACATCTTCTCTACCAACTGCTCCTGTGTAGCCTCTCTGGTGTTGTGATACTCTATGCTCATCTCAATCAACGCCTTTACCCCTTGTTCTATTCCCTCACTCAATCCTTCCATACGTCCCCGTTGTATCAACTGTGCTATGGCATTACACATATTTACCTTTCCTCCCTCCCTGCTGTATTCTTTTGTTTTAAAAAGTTCCACCGTTTTAATATGTTCTGCTATCACATCGTATGTTTCCTCTTCCAATTCCTGATAAACCGGGTCATTGGTAATCAATTCGTACAGCTTATTGAATCTTTTTGCCTCCACACACAACACCATTAATCAAATCCGCGAACCGCTCTGATGCATAAAGATATCCCTTCTCCTGCAAGTCTTTTCCCATATTCTGTTCCTCCCGTGCAGGAGGCTTCAGAAATCTCCTGCTTGTCATAAATTTGTGGATAAAAGCATAGATTTCTGAAAATAAATTAGAAAAATAAGAAGGCTCTCACCTGAATTATAGAATATATGCTTTGAAAAAATGATAACATTTTATAGATAATTTAGCAAGGAAAAAAAGAAATAAAATTCCCCGTCAGCACGCTTCCGCTCCTTTCATAGCACAACAGACACTAAGCTCGTGAAAAACCTCGCTAAGTGCTGGTGCTATTCTAGGGCTTCCTTAGGAATTTTATTTCTGTTCAGGCTCACATATGTAAAAACATATAAATCATAACAATTCCCTGCTGATCATCACCTTATTCGTAAATACTTCCTTATCCTGCATCGCCTGTAATCCGTCATGCAGCCTGTCAAAGGAAAAACGCTGCGTAATCTGCACCGACGGACGGATTTTACCCTCCTGTATCGCTCTGACAGCCGTGTGCCAGTCATCCGCCTCTTCTTTCGTAAAAGAAGAATTCCAAGTGCCATATACGGTAACCTGCTGCCGCAGAATCTTCCAGTAAATCTGCTTATCAAATGCGATATCCCCCGCAGGATTACCCACCAGTACCATCTGACCGCCTGCCTTTGACAGGCTGACAGCATTGTTGATGCTCTCACTCACGCCCACACACTCAAAAACAACATCCACGCCGGCACCTTCTGTCTGCTGCCTGATATAATCAACCGGATCATTTTCATGACAATTGCAAAAAGTACATGCTGCTACCCTTGTCACCAACTCCTGCTGTTCTTTTCTGGTCCCGACAGCATACAAATCCTTGACGCCCATGGCCGTAAGCCACTGCAATACCAATGTCCCAATGGTTCCGCAGCCATATACCACTGCCGACTGAACATCCGCCATATTCGCCTGCCTGATGGCATGCAGAGCGACACATGCCGGCTCTAACATGGCGGCATCCTCAAAACCGACCGCATCCGGCAGCTCAATCAAGTTCCAGACCGGGACCACAACATATTCAGCAAATCCGCCATCTGTTCTGGAGCCTAAATAATTGTAGGACTGACACATTTCATAGGCTTTTTTCTGACACTGTTCGCACTCCATACAGGGCATGAGCGGAAACACTCCCACCCTTTTACCAATCAGACCGTTATGTTCTTCCGATGCTGCCTGTCTGACTATGCCTGCAAATTCATGCCCCGGGACTGTGGGAAAATGGTAAGTCCCTGTCTTAAAAATACGCGGGATATCAGACCCGCATATTCCTGCATTGACCACTTCTACCAGTACCTCTCCCGCTTTCAGCTGCGGTACCGGCACATCTTTATAAACCAATTGTCCTACTGCTTCTAAAACATATGCCTTCATTCTACTCTCCATTCAGCAGTGTCTTAAAACGTTCTAAATCCGCCTGCGTCGTAATCTTAAAATTCCCTTCCTCACCCGGAATCATTGCAACATCCATTCTTGCCATGATGGCCGGCTCCGTGGAACCATTGATCCGTTCTATCCCATCCGGAATCAACCGTCGGTTCGCTTCATAGTATTTCCCTAACACAAAAGCTTCCGGCGCCTGCCCTGCATAAACCTTTTCCCGTTCCAGAAGGGATGTAATCTGATTGCCATCTCCCAAATATACCGTATCTTTCATCGGCAGGACCGGCAACACCCCGTCATGTTCCTTACATACATTTATACAGGAGGCAAGTAACGAAGCGGAAACCAACGGCCTGGCCGCATCGTGGACAATCACAATATCCGTCTTTTTGGCATATTGAACAATGTCCTGAAGACCATGAAAGATGGAATACTGCCTGTTACTTCCCGGTGCGGAGAACCCCATAAATTTATCCAAAACCGCCTTAGTCATCTCCCTGGATATGCTTTCCTGCCACTCCTTATGTGCGACAATCTGTATCGCATCAATCTGCGGATGGGCTCCAAATACTGCAAGGCAGTATGTAATCACTGCCTTGCCATTGATTGAAATATACTGTTTGGGGATGTCAGATCCCAGCCTGACACCGCTTCCTCCCGCTAAGATCAGCGCTATATTCATATAAATCTCCATTCCGGAGCGTTTATGCGACAGGGCGGCGCGACCCTCAACTAATATGTAACCCTCAAACTTCATGCGCCATCAAACAAATTTGTGTCGCTCCGGCACAAATTTACGTCTCAATCATTTGGACAGTGAAACCATCAAAATTTCAGTTTTCTGATATCCGCCAGAGTCTCCCCATAAGGTTTCTGTTTCCCAAAAAGAAGGGTTGTCCCCAATACAAAACCGTCAACACCCTTTGGCGCATATTCAACAATCTTCTCCGCACTACATGCCCCGTCCCAGTAAATCTGAAAATTCATATCTTCTTTTAAGGCCAACAGCTTCGTTATCTTCTTACCAACATAAGGCATATACATCTGTCCCGCGTTACCAGGATTCACCGTCATCACCAAAACCTTCTTCACGATCCTGAGCATTTCCATGACTGTCTCCACGCTGGTGCCCGGATTAATTGCAATCCCCGGTATTATGCCGGCATCAATGATTTTCTGTAATGTAGTGGAAGGATGGTACTCCGCTTCCGGATGAATATAGATTGTGTCTCCCTCGCGCAGACGTTCCGTAAATAACTTTACCGTGTGATTGGGATGTTCTACCATCAGATGTACATCCAACGGTTTCTTGGTAGCAGACGCAATATAAGCCATATCGTTTAATGACATGGCAAAGTTGGGGACGTAACGGCCATCCATGATATCTATGTGGAAAGAATCAATGTCTCCGGCTTCCAAATCCCTTACTTCCTTTTCCAGATTTCCGTAATTGGCACACATCATAGAGGCCATTAGTTCAAATTTCATTTGTTCACCTCTTCCTTCGCAAACTAAAAACCTATACAAAATAATATCAGTACACCATTCACACTCTATTTTACCTACTAATATATATCCTATAGTTTCTATCATAAACAGAATAACACATATCTGACTGGTAAACAAACATATTATTATACCCATAAATATTCGTGACAAAAAAACCTTTTCACATGCTCGTCAATATGCCCAATGCTTCCAATATCCTTCGACAACTCTGATCATCGTTAAAACAATGCATCTTTTCCTTGAGTAATCGCCTCTTCTGTGCTGTTAAATCCTGTCCGGCTGACACTTCCTTAACAAACTCAAAGACATCCTCAAATGTAAATATTTCCGTTCCCGGAAGCCACTCCCTAATATTGTCAAAAACAAATCCCCGGCTCTTCTCATATTCCTCCACATCCTCTAACATAAACGCGATTGGCCTGTCTAACAGCATAAAATCCACTGCCACAGAAGAATAGTCACTGATCAGGGCATCCGCCTGCCCTAGCAGACGATTAATCGGAATATCCTCTTCCACCAGATCCTCATTCTCAACCAGATGAATATTCCTGCAACCTTCACAAAACACCTCATTCCTATTCTGAAAAGGATGCAGCTTAACGATCAAAACGATATCCTTTTCTGCCAGAAACATATCCAGAGCCTCAAGCTGCTTTCTTGTACTGACGATTGGTAATCCGGTCTCCGATTCCAGAACATATTCATTTAACTGTGCCAGCTTACGTTCCGTGGACCGAAATGTCGGCAGCCAGAATATATACTTTTGGGCATCCGGTATCTTAAGCTTTAAAATATCTTCTTTTCGGGCATGAAAAAGCCAGTCCTGCTTCGCGTAACCTGTCACGAGGACCTGGTCTTTTTTCAGGCCATAAATATCTGCATGAATATCTGCATACAAATCGCTGATTACCGTTGTATATTCATAACGCTTCTCGCAGCGCACAAAATTAACCCTTGTCTTAAACCCGCATCCATGCCATAACTGTACCCTGATCTGATCTTTTCTACAGTTTCTGGCAAATCCATAGGCATCCGTAAAAAAAAAGTACTTCGCAAGACATAAGGCCCGGTAATACGCATCCCGTTCCGTCCGCTTTTCAGAAACCGACCAGTCATACGCCAGAAAACACAAGTGCTCCACAGACGCATACCGATTATAATCTTCCGGGTCTTTCACAAGCCACACCAGCTCATAAGTGCGATTCAGACCAATCTGCAACGCATATTCAAATAAAGCCCTGGCATTGTCCCCAAAATCCATCCCCTTTACATAGGAAGAAGCATGAGGACCGCTCCGAAAAACGATCATATTCTCTAACGGTACGCCGGCATACTTCGCACGGTAAAATTCTTCATATTCTGTTTCCCGGTTTGCAAAATAATAGATTGTTATATCCGGATTGTATGTTCCTAATACAGCAACAATATTCTCAAAGACCTCTTTGTAATAATCACTTGTTATTACTATCGCCGTTTCTTGCAGATTCATGTTTATTAAATAAGATATATGTACTATTTCAATTTGTTGCCCATGAAAAACAAACTGTCCTAAATTTCTGTTATTTGTATCTGCAATACAGGAAATCTGTTGGAGAACATCATACTTCCTGCATAATTCTTCCAAATAAGAGACTGCCTTTTCTACGCAGCAAATTTTTTTACCTGACAAACTATCTATATTTTCATCTGTAAGTTTAGACAATGTCATAACACTCATCTCCCTGTCTATCATGACGCCGAATCATCATAGTTTCCTATGCTTTTGCCCAAAATTGCCTCCCAATAACTTACATGATCCCGCATCTGACATTTCGGAAAAATATCATCATGCGCTTTCATACCCATAACCGCCAATCTTTCCCTATGACGCTCCAACAGTGCTATCCGTTCAGCCATTCCATAAACATCCTGTATCTCAATAATGTATCCGTTCTCTCCGTCAGATATATCCTCACGGACTCCCGATGTCGCTGTGACGACAGGAACCGCTCCATTCGCCATCGCTTCCATCATCGAAATACTCCTTCCTTCATAATCAGAAAGACTTATGCATACGTCCTGCCTCTTCCAGAAATCACTGATCGCTTTTCGTTCCAGTCTGCCAACAAGTCTGATTTTGTCTTCCAAACCATTACTCTGGATAAATGTATTAAGCTTCTCGCAATAATCACCTTCACCAGCAATCTCCAGATAATAGTTTACCTTGCGCGCCTCAAGTTCACCGACTAACGCCGGAACCAAATCCATCCTCTTTTGTTTTACATTCACCCTGCCGGCAAATCCCAATCTGATAGGATATGCCGGATCTGTCGCATAATCTCTCTCCAAAATTTCATCGCATTTTACAGGACAAGTCATATGATCGATTTTACACTTCGCAACGCCATACTTTTCCAGTCCGTCTGTAATTTCCCTGCTTACGCCGATAAATAAATCGACGTAAGCATCCACCGATGCGTACTGTCGGTATAATTCCTCTTTTCCAAAATGAATGGTCGAGACAATCTTAATTTGGTCCGGATAATGTTGTTTCACAAGACAGGAAGCTAACAGCGTCGCATAGAACTGCCCGGTAACGACAACGCACGGCAGCTGCCGCAGGAGAAAACGGATAATCGAAACGATCGTCTCTGGGCCAAACATTTCATCGTGGTTGATAGGAAGCATTATAACTTTTTCTTTTAAAACAGGGTCTATGTCATAGTCCCCGCAATCCGATATAATACAAACATTATCACGTCCACCCGCAATCAATTCCCGACATATACTTTTCGTCCAGGCCTCAATTCCGCCTAACCCCAGTCCATAATCACACTCAAAAAACACCTTCGGTTGTCCTAATACTGCCTTTTTGCGCAATGCATTTTGTATATTTTCCTCTATCCGATACAAACCCTTAAGTAAATCAAAATATCCTACTTCCCGTTCTTCTTCAACTGCATATTCTCTCCGCAGTTTTTTCCGCACGGACGCTGCATCTTCTTCTTTTGCAATCGCTATACAGATTGGCGTTTCATTGTCCTGTAACAGGACCTCCGGGGGAGAAATCTTTACCTCGTAAAATGAACTGTTCCACTTCTTCTCATTTGTGTCAATAACATATTTAATTTTAATATTGCAGCTTCTAAGTAATGTATATAGTCCTCTTCCCCTCTGACCCGAGCCATATATAATCATTTCATCAAATTTTTTCATTTATTGTCCATCCAATTCCGATTGTCTGATTATCCTTTTTAATGTAGCCGCCGTACTTAACGCATCTCCTATCGTCTGTCCCATTTCTTCTTCCAACAGGCCAAACAATGCAGATATCATTCCCGCCGTTTTTTCATCCTGAATCTTTACACACATAGCCCCTCGAGGTAAATCAGTACAAATCAGTTTCTTCTTATCGTTATAACAATTCAAAATATCATTTGGACTAAACTTTTTATTTTTCACTGCACATTGTCTTACAATGCTGCTCATTTCCTGATCAAACAGAAAACACCCCGCAAGAGTTTCCCAATCCCTCGACTGCACATCTGCCTTTTTCCCCCACACATATGCCCCGTCAAACTGTTTTGCCTTTTGATTCATTTCCTTTCCCAGGTAACTGCCATAGAATATATTATCTTCATAATACAGGCAGACAGAATCCTCCTGATAATATGCCATATCATTAACCAAAACAGAACAAACACTCTTCTCGTTCCCTTCTACATAACGAATGTTTATTCCCTTCCCTGCAAAATCATGCAAAACAGAATCTAACTTTTCCCTTAGCAAAAAGGGAGTTACAATTGTGATATCTCTTATTTTCATGAGAAATAATGTGTTAAGGGAATAGTATATTAACGGCCGATCATTAAGATAAATCAGTTCACCTTTTTCCGCTTCCAGCTTCGAGATGAATACATAAGCTTTATGGGAATAATAACCGTCAAAACATAACCGGTAATCCCGAATCACTTCATCATGAAGCAGAGATGCAACTACGCTTCCGCCGCATGGCGAGAGAATCAACGAAGGGCATCCGGCCAATATAGCTAACGACAATAAATATTGACTGTCCCTGTATTCACCGTCTGTCTTACCCGCACGGTAAAGATTTAAAGACTGGCCGCCTACTTGTTCATATCTTGGCGACTCAAGATATGACAACTTACCGCTATATTTCTTTTTCAGCACATCAAGAATCTCCTGATCCTCCGTAGCCACAAAAATCTTATTGCAGCTTCCCCGTTCCAAACAATCGTCTATTTCTCCTAATATCTTTTCCAATGAAATACATCTGGGGTGGTGCATCGGTTTTAAATTCTTATAATCAGTTCCCCGAATCAGCACACCAAGACTACTCTCGTCTATCATTTCTCCGGCAGCCGCATCTATTTTCTTCCGAAAATCTTCCTGAAAACGGACATAGCTTCTAAATTTTTCCCGCCTGTCCTGCACCGCATAAAAATCCGTATAGTCCTTTAAAAAGAAATCCCTGCTGCCTTTCATAGCAAGGATATCATCTATGATCCAATAATTTTCACTCTCATAGGCTTCTCTGAGGCCAACTCCGCACGGCTGTTCAAAAAAAAACTCCCACACATTTTTTCTGCATGGTCCATACGGATATTGCGGAAGCTTACAACTCTCCCAATCCACTACCGGAATATAACCGTTTTCCAGAGCAATTTCAATCCCTATGAAAGTATGAAGAATATACCACCCCAGCCCGGCAGTAGACAATAGTGAACTTCCCATTCGCAATATCATGTACTTTTTATCTGTTTCGACCCTGGCAGATATCGTCCCGTTTCGCCATTTCAAATTATTGCTGTTTTTTCCGCTCATGAACCTTCTCCGCATCTCCCCAACTTATAATAACGGCCTCACATCTTCCCTATACATCGTACCTTAATACAGAAAAAATGCCATCCTCGTATATATGCTGATTCTTATATATGTCTTCTTCATTTCCGAGCAGATAATTCCATACCTCAAGATGTTTATCCACGTAATTTTTCCATGTCCATGTCTCCACGGATTTTACAATTTTGGCCCGCTTCTCCTGTAGTCTCAAGAGTACATCCTTAAATTCCGGTATCGTCCGACATTCATATGTGATTCCATCTTTCAGATCAAGGTGAAAGCCCTGGGGCGTAACAATGGTTCCCACACCGGCACGCAGTGCGTCCAAATACCCCATGGATCCCTCGTCAAATCCCCAGTAAAGAAAATAATCAAGCGTTGGAATAAGTCTGATGTATTCCTCATAATCAAACTCATCATAATAATCTACCTGGAATCCCATCTCTCTCACGGTTGCAACAATATCCGTCCATCCCGATCCCATGATCTTAAATGAAAAATAATCGGGGTCTAACACCTTACACAAATCAATCAGTACATTTTCATTTTTTCTGTGATCATTATGCGTCTTATTCGTTATTCCCAACACATACTTCTTCGGCTTTATGATTTCGTCCTGCGCCGGATTGACATAACACAGTTTTTCTCTCGGCACACCATATGCCGCCAGCCGTTCCATAGTTTCCCTCGACATACAGATTCCCATCTTTGCCACTTTTAGCTGAAATTTAAGCCGTTCCAGCTTATTGTATGAATCAATATGCGTTATCATAACGGTATCATTACAGGCTGTCACCGGATTATAACTATCATAAATAATATAATGGTTGATATCTGCCGAAGGATCCGCTACACTGCTGATCGAACATGCATATCCCTGTGCCGCTAACTCTTCCTGCATCCTGACGGCAAATTTTCTCAGAATCCATCCCTTGTCTTCACATACGATATGGATATAGCGTAAATCCTTCTTTTCCTCAGGATTTACAAGTGTCTTGTTTTTAAAATGCTGAAATGCTGCATTATCAAAATAATCAAAAACACATGCATTCATCGACAGCTTTTCTAACTCTGCTTTTATTTCCTTCCTGACGTCCTCGGATTTCACGCAGATAACGATTAATAATATTTCTTCTATCGTTTGAAGTTCTACCGGCGGAATTACTGGTATGCCATTTAGTTCTTTTATCTCCTCAGCACGTATATCACATATATAGGATACATTCTTTAGGTAGGGAAAAGCCCTCTTTGCGTATAGACCTGCCCCATATATTACGGTTTTACATCCCAATGCCTTGCATATGTCAAAATAATTATCTTCAAATGACATAAATTTAACCATTTCTACACGCTCCACTATATACTCTGTTATAATGCAAAATGTTCACTCCAAAACATTTTATTGTCCTGAAGACGGTTTTTCCCTTCCCCGACTATCCCTATATCCAAAGTTCCTATCCCCATACTCCATAATACATACATTAGACTAAGCTGATCTCTGGTCGGCCATTTAACATACTCTTTCCACCAATTTTCCATAATTTGATTTCCCAAAATCCTCTTATGATTTCTAAATATTGCTCCGCCGTATAACAGCCCGTATCTGGCAGGCATGCCGCTGTCTGCATACTCCCTCAGCTGCATTTTTATTTGTCTCGGGTCTGCTTTATTTAAAAACATCACAGCGATACCTTCATCATAGATGCAGTCTCGCACTTCATGCTTATAAAACGCAACGCCGCTTTCCCCTGCCAGATCCAGATAACCTGATATGTCCTGTAATATCAAAACATTTCCATCCAGATATATGGAATACTCATAATCCTTAAAAATTGTATGTCCATGCATTTTACAATATCGGTTTTGTAATCTGGGATTCTTAATGTTATCCGGCATCACTTCATCTATATGTATATTTTCCGTACCTCTACTACATTTCACAGCCCTATCAGAAATAACGAAATAATCACAATCAGGCATTGCTATTTTTTGTTCTTCAAACCTATCATATCCGTTCGTTATACAAGTATATATGGCAGCCTTCTTTGTTGCATAATTATATATCTTATCCGTTCCGTATATCCAACGCTTTGCTGCGATGCTGCCGGAAAAATCTTCCCATATAATATAATTTACGCCTTCACAGGATTCTAACCGCCGAATAATATCGTTATAATACCGATGGGCCGCTGTTATAATAAAGACTGCCTCCTGCCGGATCTGTAATAACTCCTCCAACCTTATGCAGACTGTCTGATCTATCAGTTCATGCCCCCATAATGCCGGGTTGGAATCACAAAATGCATAAACAGGTATCTCATTACTCTTCAAAAAAGTATATGCCTGTTTTCCTGTTTTCCCTCCCCCATACAGCACTGTTTTACAATCACCAGATACTATTTTTTGGGCCAAAGCTTCCGCTTGATATGACATGCCGCCTCCTAAATCCCATATCATACTTCATATAAAATATCTTCTAATGAAACAATGGGATAGTCTACCTTTTCACACAGCTGTTCTTCAATCTCATCAAAATAATATGTGGCTGTAACAACAATGACATCAACCGGGGACAACTCTTTATCCGGCGTAATAACATCAACATCTGCATATATGGCATCCGGATTCTTGTCAATAATATAACTTACCGTAATATCAGAATCCTTTAATTCATCAAATAATCGTTCTCCAAACTCTTTCATTCCATATATGGCAACCGTCTTATAACCATTCCGCTCAAAATATTCTGCTAAAGTTTTGCCCTCCTGCCTGACCATCAGCCATTGATTAAACAACTGATAATATGAGATAATCTTTTTATGCTTATCCGCGGCAACATCCATCTTCTTAAGATATACGCTGCTTACTGCAGCACCTCCTGCCATAGCTCCTGCAATACCTCCAATCAACGATGTTACCATTTTGCCTGCTCCTTTTTTCATTGTTTTTCTCCTTTCCACTTCTCAATTTTAGACCATTTAAAGTTCGCTTCTTCAGATAATCAAATGACTTTTCTGTTGTCATGATATCAGTAAAGAAAAAATACCATCCATATACTCACTTTGATGAATAAATAAAAGAAAATATTTCTGCCGAAAATCTATGTCTCCAAAGTGCCCAGACTAATAATTTGATTCAATAAATCTGTATAGGTAAAATATTCCGTGTCACCTAGCCCCATTTTTTTTAAATTACCTATTATTTCTTCCTCATATCCTTTCGGAGTAATGCATATGGGATTTTTACTGTCTATTTTCTCAGGACTAATCACCTGATAACCCTGTATCTCTGTTTCTGTTATGTAAGAATCTATCAATCCTGCTATCCGAAGACCCATCTTCTCAAAAAGCTGCATACATTCCATGCCCCTGTTACCGGCTCCCCATATATAATAGCTTTTATCACTATTCAATAACTCCTTGATCCTATCCATATGATATTGTACAGCCCGATTATATGCTGCATCCCTTTGGGCAATACGCAACTCTTTATCATAATATTCCTTCATGCTTTCCCGAAGATATTCTTTCCCATAATATTCCATATAATGAAGCGCAGCCTTATATTGTTCCTTTAGCGCATCATATTTCCTTACTGTGCTCACGCCTCCATAAGCAAAATTTGTCAGACATTCCTTCACCGTCAATACTTTGGCGCCTGCCAGACATACTCTCAACATCCAATCATAATCTGCCGCAATTTTATATGTAACATCAAACATACCATACCGTTGAAAAAGATATGCCTTCGCAAATAATGACGGATGCGGAAATCCAATATTGAAAAAGTAGTCATCTATATTTTCTGACTTCTCACTGTCAGTTATGCTGGCTTTTCCATCTTTCACAAGGCAAATGCCCCCGCTTACCATATCAACATCATTTTCCCTGAAGTATTTTTCTATACAGTTAAATGTATTTTTCTCATACCAGTCATCGCTATTTAAAAACGCTATAACATCTCCTGTTGCAACAGAAATGCCCTTATTCATGGCATCATATATACCCTCATCCGGCTCGCTTACCCAATACGAGATATTGTTCTCATATTTTTGTATCACCTGACAGGTAGCATCTTCGGAACCGCCGTCAATAATGATATATTCCAGATCACTATACTGTTGTAATATCACACTTCTGATAGCCCGTTCAATTGTTTCGCCACTGTTGCGGCAGACGGTTATGATTGAAATTTTCATTTTTTTTTATGATAATCCTTCATGTGTTGATAAAATTTGGGCAAGAATAGATGCCTCATAACTCTTATCAAAAATTTCCTCCACTCTTGTATCGCCCAGCATTTCATTATTATATTTATGGGGAATATAGCTATAACCTTTTCCTTTCAAAAACCATTCATATTCCAGGTCCAGATGGCCGATATCCAGTGCCCAGTATCCTTCTTTTGCCAAATCATACGCAAGCACTGTGGCCGTAGGTCCCAGTGCGATCAATATAACCTTATTTTTCCCATATTCCAGTGCCGCATCATATATCTCATCATACACATCAAATGCATTTTCGTTCGGCGCGATAATCCGTTCAATCTTCCGAGCATTATCAAACAAATCGTTTCCGATTCCCATACGGGTTTTATCACCCTCTACAAACAAAATATCTTGTTTATCCCATATTTGCTTCAGATCATCAAATCTTTTTCGCGCTTTTTCAGTCTCATCATGGGGATAGATTACATAAGGCCGGCTAATATACGCATTATAATACTTTCTATCCATATCCAATAACGTATAATGTTCCTCTCTTTTTTCTTCTGTCATATATTTTCTGATTACATTTTTGTTCTCTTTCCTCAAACCTTTCATAGTGCCATAATCATCTGCAATGGCTACGATATGATTCTCCAAATCAGAGGTCAAAATATCCTTTAAGCGTATCGCTAACTGCGCATTGCCATGTTGATATACCGCTTTATTTCCTAAGATTATTTCAAACTCTCCATCCCCATATCTACTGATTGAACATCTGTCAGCTATGATTTTTGCACAAGTATTCTCTACACTGTCAATTTGAGGAAGTCTTATTTCCCTGTCTTTCAGTATACCAACAGCCTCATATAAATAGTTCTGTTCAAAATATCGCTGACTGTCCTCTAGCGCTTTGATTTTTCTATCCATATAGTCCATTCTGAGTTCTAATTTTAATCTTTCAGCGGCATCTATATGAAAAATATTTCCATATGCAAACAAATCTGTATCCGGATCATTCAAATTAATAATTTGAGCGGCATCAACTCCTAAATCCATCAGTTCCTGATAAACAACCCCATATTCATAAACAAGAACGACAATATAATCCACAACACCTTTGGGGAAATCATAAGGGGAATATACCTTTTTATTTTCAATCAGTCTTGTTGCTATCTGTAAATTATTATCAATAAAAAAAGAGACTTCAACATTCTTACAAAATAATTTATCCAACTCCCTTATAGCTCTTTTTCCACCTATCACAGCTATTTTCATAGAAAGTCCTCTCCTTGTTCTCATCTCTTTGTGTAAACCAATTTCTATCTTATTGCCTTTGCAATAAAATAACTGGTCCACGAATCATAATCCGTCTCATCAAGAGTCTGACAGTCCATATTATCAAGCAGTTCAAATCCCGCCTCTTTTAACAGGAATTCCAACTCAGGTCTGAAAAAATAACGCATTTTATGTACTTCGTTAATCATCTGTACTTTACTGCTGTGTTTATTTATAATCAGTACCTCATAATTCACATCTACCACGTTCTCTTTATCATGCATAACTGGTCTTGCTATCCTGATCAATCTATTCTCTTCGTCTTCAATTTCCTTTACCCTGACGCAGGGTTTATCACTTAAAACTCCCGGGCCATACCATACGTCAAACAAAAAATATCCGTTATTATCTAATAATTTTCTGGCTGACTTCAAAGCCCTCAAAATATCCTCGTTTGTATTCTGGTAGCTCATTACATGGAACAAGGAAATAACGGCGTCATACTTCTTTTGTGTTTCGTATTCTCTGACATCAGCAACTTCAAACTCAATTCCAGATCCGCTTAATTGGGCATTTTGTTTCGCAATCTCTATCATCATTGGACTTAAATCTATTCCTTTGCATTGATAACCAAGCTCTGCAAGCTCAAGATCATGCCTTCCCGTACCGCAGCCAAAATTGATAATCCTATTAATCTGAGGATTATATCTCTTTAAAAGCTTATCTACTACTCCAGCCTCAGTTTTATAATCCTTATCTTTGTAAAACGCATTATAATAGTACGCATAATCTTGAAATGTCTGCATATTGCCTCCTTAAAAACCCGTTTATATATATCAGTTTATTCTTTCCATCATAGCTTTCACTTTATCTACTACCCGTTCCATCTGCTCCTGCGTCAAAGCCAGTCCACTGGGAATATAGAACCCTTTGCGCGCCAGATATTCTGCATTAGGATAAGTCTCCCCTGCAAATAAGCCCTCTTTCTTATACACCGGCTGTTCATGCATACACCAGAAAAACGTCCTCGTTCCTATACCTTCCTCTGCCAGCATCTTCTGTACTGCTTTATTATCCGCCTGAATATGCCTGTCCAGAACCAACCCATACACCCAGTAAATATTATCTGCGTAATCCGTCTTCTCAATCGGCAGCAATAACCCATCTATACCCCGTAATTTTTCCGTATAATAACTTCCCATCGCTCTTTTACGCTTAATAAACTCATCAAGTCTTTCCAACTGCGCAAGACCAACTGCCGCCTGTAGATTCGTAAACCGGTAATTATCGCTGATTTCATCGTGTACATATCTGACATCTTTTCTAAAACACAGATTCCTTATGAGACGACATCTTTCCGCCAATTCTTCATCATCTGTAACGACCATTCCGCCTTCCCCTGTGGTCACGTGTTTATTCGGATAAAAGCTAAAGGTACTGATATCTCCAAAACTTCCACAAGGTCTTCCATGATATGTCTGTCCGTGCATTTCCGCCGCATCTTCAATAACTTTCAGGTTATGCTTTCTGGCTAAATCCATAATAGGATCAACCTCAACCGGCAGGCCATACAGATGAACAATCATGATAGCCTTCGTCTTATCTGTTATCTTTCCTTCTATTTCTTCTACATTCATATTCCATGTATGCAGATCACTGTCCACCAGTACCGGAACTGCTCCTAACTTCGTGACAGCCATAGCACAGGAAATAATGGTAAATGCCGGCATAATAACCTCATCACCCACCCCAATTCCAAGGGCCTGAGCCGCAACCTCCAAAGCTGCCGTTCCGTTAGATACGGCAATTCCATACTGTCTTCCAACGGTGGCACTCATCTTCTGTTCAAATTCCTTAACAAACGGTCCCTCAGAGGAAATCCACCCGCTGTCGATACATTCGCACAAATATTTTTTTTCATTTCCATTCAACAATGGTTCATTGACCGGTATAAAATCCATATGCTCCACCTGTTCCATTTCAATTGTACAGTTTGACCTGAAAACTCTTTCCCGCTACTGCCTTTTATAATAATTCGATATATGTAATAAGATATATATAATATAAAATTGTAATACTGTTTATTTAGTTATCCCTTCACAATTATAGCAGACAGCCATAACTGTGACAATAAGATTATCCCCCCGATGTTAAACTACCTTGACGCCCTTTGTACAGAGTAAGCATTTTCTTAATCCATAATAATTCAAGATATCCTGATCATATATAAAATTGATAAATCCCAATATGGTAAAGCTTTTTTCCAAATCAAACATATCAAATAAATATCTTGCTATTTTACCAGTCCCCCAGCCAAAAACTCTCATACCTTTTCTCCTATATAAAAAAATGCCGTTGAATATATGACTCAATATTCTTCACAATCATACTGTAATACAATATATCCCGACTCGTACTCTCAATCTGAGCAGCTATTTCTTTTTCAAATCTCTTTGCCGCTATTATTACAACACCATTCCCTCTTTCTTCCTCAAACTGAGCCGGCGAGATGATATTCTTTCCCCATAATTTCTCTCCCCAGATTTTAGAATCATTATCTATGTAACGGAATTGTGTTAATCCGATTTTGCGCAGAAAATAACCACACTCAAATCCTTCCGCTTTTGTTCCCCATATAAAAATTTCTCTATCGGACACCGCTTTCAAATCTATACAACCTTGAAGCACCTCTCTCGACAAATCCCAGGCTGTCCACCGTTTAAATGCAATTTCGCATGTTTCTTCCATTTCCTCAAGATGGTATCCTTCTCGTTCTATGAAAGATTTCCAAAAGCTATAATCCCATTTCTCCCATGCATGACACCCAAATGGGAGCTGTTTATCATTTATGAAATAACAGTTTCTCACTTCTGTCTCAAACGCAAATCTTAGCGCAACATCCATAGGCGCAACCCTATAGAAATCCGTTTTTTGCTCCCCAAAAAACGCATCTTCATGTCCCCCTTCGTAGTATTTCGTCTCCAGCAGCTTTATCACCGCCTGCGTTCTTCTCAATGAAAAGCCGCCATTCCCCACATATAACCTTTTCTTCCCATTTAATGTACCATATATCCATGGCGCACCATAATAATCATATCCGGCTTCGCAAAATTCCTGCAGCCTGTCCTCAAATACAAAAGCATCTAATTGATGAATCAGAACGTATTCAAATGCAGTAAATTTTTTATAAAATTCAACACTGCATAACATGTTGCTGTAAGAATCAATACTATCCATCCACTGTTCCGGCACTCTTACATATTCTACATTTTCCCACACTAAATCATTTTCTATTTTAAGCGTGTTGGGAATAATAAAAAACACAGGATATCCGGCCAAAATTTTCAGGCATTGCTGCACTGCACATTTTTCCGTCTGAGAAAAAACATTATAATATGCCGGTATCAAAATCGCAACTTTATACATATATTTTCCTCGTCTCTCTATGTATAACTCGTTTCCATCTATTCCCTTTTCGCTTCACTCACGATTGCATCGAAGAACCGTTTCGATACTTTTCTAAAATCGTACTTTGCTTTATACACTCGTTCTATGTTTTTTACATAAAAATCATAATTGGCATAAATAGTTTTCACTGCATCTGCTAATTCGTTCAAACTATTTATTACTACACCTAATTTATATTTTCTGATTTCTTCTGCTAACCCTGGTGCATCATTAACAATGACCGGTTGTCCCAGACTTAAATGTTTAAAAAATTTACCTGATGATAAGCCGATATTCCGAATATTTGCATCCTCCCTGGATTCATACCATATCAGTGCTATATCATATGCACTTAAAAATCTGGTATAATCGTCCTCTGAAAGTTGTCGCTGCATAACGATGATATTAGGATTTTCTTTCAGTCTCTCCCGCTCAGAACAATCCCATCCGGACATTGTCAATTGAAAATCTTTGATACAGGATGCCTGTTGTATAAAGGCCTCTAATACGTCATTACTCATTAAACCTGAATATATCACCCCATCTTTGTGCGGCACCTCACATTTATTGCATCCTAACGAATAAGAGTTCGGAATCAACCATGTTACCGGATGTGCAATCCCATACCTCTTTGAAACCGTCTTTCTTAACTTATCCTGAATTACCATTGCTGTACAGCCTTTTACATATATGATCTCCCTTATCTTATTTTTCGCATAATCAATTTTATTAGCACACCTATATAGAAAATTTCTGTTCTCCCATCTTCTGGACCGCACATAGATTTCAAGATTATAATAATAAAAATCAGTTTTTTTCATTACATATGGCAATGAGTAACATATCTGCGCATCTTCTATTGTTGTGCATATAACAATGTCAGGATTTATTTTTCTAATCCTCTTTCTTATCGCCGTACTCTTCATTGCTTTGGTATTTATAACTCTATTACCTTTCGTCCTGATCGTCTTTTCACTAACAATTCCCGGGAAAAAGACAACTACTTTTACATCTCTTTTATTTAGCTCCTCAACAATCTGTGTTCTTGCAGGTGATAATTTGAAAGGAATTCCCTGTTGACACATAATTACCGCAGTGAACATATCACTCTACCTCCTTATACACAGCCTCACTTCCATCAATTCCTACAAAACGTTTCTTGTCATTTTCTCCTGCATACGGCCCCTGTTTTACTTCAACCATTTCCACTTCTTCCAGTACCTGAAATCCATGTCCCCCCGAAACCAACAGAATCATATCCCCTGCATGTAACTCCCTGCTTTCCAGGTAATCTTCATACTCATCATAAAAATCTACACGCAGCACACCTTTTTTAATAAAAAGCACTTCCTGCGTCATTACCACATTCCTATGCACCAAATTATGTACATGCGCATCAATTACTTTTCCTGTAGGATGATGCATATAAGCTACCTGCTGCGAGTATTCACTGGGAGTGATAAAGTCTACTCCTTCACAAGTGTAATCATTACGTATAATCATAGCCAATAATTTATTCTTCTTCTTAATCATTTCCATCTGTAATCACTCCCTTCGATGTCCTATACCTGCGTATTATTTTTAATCAAATACAATATATATTTTCTATTGTATCTTCACTATCTGTTTCTAAATTAAACACTTTCATTTGTTTGATACATTCTAACGCTTCCATGCCTCTCTTAAATGTTAATTTCCCATCTTCTCCTCTGCTCTCGCTGTATTTACACGTAACAAATGCTTCTGCATCTTGTGGAACTTTATCTGCCGCTATGCAATCTTTTCGTACAAAAAATGCATTATGCCCTGCACTATTGCTTCCCATATAGTAATAATTATTATCTTCGGCCCAATGCCGAAATGCAGCAATTGATGTTCCCCAATAAAGTCCACTATAATGTGCCCTTGTTCTATCAAAATTCTCATCATATGGCACACATACCTTTTTTTCAGCTCCAAATATATTATTGTATTCACAGATTAATATTCGAGGCGAAACACAAACAATCTCATTCAATATCCAAAAATCAATCCCATCTATATCTATACTTAATATCCCTATATCCCCTGTATATCCCGCCTCTGTAATAAGCCTGTTAATATTATCTTTATTGATAAATGCGGCTTTTGCCGTTATATCATATTTCCATATATCTCCCCATCGCATAAGCGATTCTATATTTTCACGACTACCATCCATCACAAACCCCGACCAGTTGTTATTCATCAGCAAAAATCTTGTATTTGACTCAAAATAATCACCCGATCCAAATTCTATAAATGTTTTCTGTGCTATCTCAACATTATGTATAAGCCATTGTATTATTCCATCCTCACCGAACTGTGAATAGACTTTGAATTCTACTTCCTCCAGAGATGTAATCTTTTTGTCCTTATTATAATTAATAAGATTTTTAGCCGCTAGAAACAAAGATTTTTCCTCAAGAGTCTGCGTCTTTTCAAATTCCAGTTCACATGTAATCTGCAAAGGAATATTGTCCTTAAGGACATTTGTAATTTTCTCTTCCTGACTACCCCGAACAATTATTTTTTCTAGGATTCGATTAAAATCTAATATATGTTCCTCACCTATTCCATATTCTTTAAGTTGTTCTTTCACTTCGCTAAAAAAAACACATGTGACAATAATATAATCAAACTCTAAATTACTAATATCTTTTGGATTTACTGCCTTTTCTCCGCCCTTCGTTTTTAATACCTCATTATTATTGTCACTTACTGCAATAATTTCTGCTTTTGACTCATCAAACCATCTCATAAACGATTTATACCTGTTTCCCAATCCAAAAACTACGATTTTAACCTTACTCATCTGATTTCCTCCGATAATTATTCCATCTAAACTATCTTCCTAAAGATCGTTACACTGACTCTTCCTATTTACTTTAACCAGTTATTTTTCATTACCATTCTTCTAAACTTCTCATTACTAACAATTTGATAATCATATAAGGCCCTTGCCCTGTAATAACTTGCCCATGCAGGTATAAATCTTAGTGTCATTTTTCCCTGCAATGTCTCTCCCAAAATCCTTTTACATTCTTTTAAATATTGTTTGAAATACCTCTTGTAGCGTAAACGTAAATCTCCTTTACCAAAATTTTTTTCTCTATATTCCAAATAGCTCACAGTATTTCCAGTATTTGCCATCACTTTATTGATATGTTTCTGTGTCATTCTCGCCGGCGGAATCATATGGTAAATTACTGAACTGCCAACATAGGCCATCATCCACCCGTTCCTGAGAATATTCTGATTCAGTCCGGTTTCTCCTGCACCCAAATAAATGTCTTTCGTATATTCTGGGGGAAATCCCCCCGTTTCAAAAAACGTCTCACGTCGTATTGCTTCGTGGCAGCTATACACTCCCATATCATAATCTTTTATAATAACTTTTCTTCCCAGATCATTTAGGCTAAGCAGCGCATTATTACAATATTTCTTTATCCATTTAGGCGGTTCTATTTCCCATTTAGGAAGCACTTTCCCCGTAGCGCACCCCACCCTGCTGTTTTGTTCAAATACAGGAATCAGCTTTTTTAATAAATCAGGCTTTGCATACATATCATCATCTGTAAAATACAGAATATCCCCCTTTGCGGTCATTGCCGCCGTATTTCTGGCATAATGGACTCCCTGCCGGCCCTCAAACATATATCTGATTCTTGCCTCACCGTATTTCTCCACATACTTCAAAACAACTTCTTTTACATTATCCGTCGAATTATTATCACAAACGATAATCTCATATTGCTCCTCGGGATAATCCTGCTGCAAAAAACTGTCCAGTGTATACGTAATACTATGTGCTCGATTATATGTGGGAATAATGATAGAAACAAACATTTTCCATACCTCCTGATTTTTTATCTCTTTATCCTGCTACTGCTCGGGCATAAGTTCCTGTATGATCTCTTCCATCGTAATCATAGGACATTTCATACTTGGAATAAGCATCTCACTGATATCTGCATAGTGATTGAGAATCGTTATCACAACCGCGTCTGTTTTGGGCATTTTCTGTTCAGGACTGTATATTTCTATGTCCATCTTACTCTTACAATCCTTAGCATTTTTATCAATACCAAAAGATACGTTGATTCCTCCTTTACGCAATTCATATAACAGGTGGCTGCCAAGTTTACCCATACCATATATTGCCACATTACAATAACCGTATTTCCTAAAAAACTGCGAAAGATTAATTTCGTGATCTCTTATGTACATCCAATCTTCCAACAACTTATCATGCAGCCGGAGAGCTCCAAACGCTTTTTCTACCTTCCAGGAATCGCTCTCAGATTCCGTTTCATAAAAATCTTCTGATTCCGCCTCTGCTTTAGACAAACTTTCTGATTCACATTCTGTAACCGTTTGGCGTATAGCCTCCAAATATCCATAACCATGAGCTTCATCCGGTTCTAAATACATTCCCTCTCCCCACTCATTCCATGCGTTTACAAACACAAACTCATTGTCAAGCAACAAACTTTTCCGATATAATTTTTTAAAGTATTGATAAAACTTTTCCGGTGAAGCACCCTCTACGATATATCCATAATCTCTTCCTTTTCTGGGCGTATCATCAAAATCAACCACCCCGCACAAATAAGTTTTATCCCTTTTTATTTTTCTGTTGAGTATTCCCTCCCACATGACATCATAGGGATGCATGATTGGGCATTGGCTATGCGTCTGCATAAAACTCATCATCTCATGAACCGGCTGCTTTATAAGTGTTGCGTCCATCCCTGGTATCCGGCTGTCTTCCATACCGATAACATAGATACCTGGCAAACCGTTTTCTCCGGCCCTCATTCTAAAATAATGCAGCATATTCCACAAAGGAGTAATATTGCTCGGCGTTAAAATAAGAAACAACGGCATACCGTTCAGCTTAATATATCTGTCATCTTTAAAAAAGGGCAGTAAATATTGAAAATGCTCCTCCCAGTCCTTTTCTCTTCCATAACACTGTTTTATCAAAATGCCATTATCATCAGATTTCCTTTTAGGCTCATAAAGGCTTGTCCAATTGTTGGAACCCTCCAACTTTTTCCACGTTCTAACCCATGTCTCATTCGCCCAGCAAAAGCAGAAAGGCATAGCGATATCTTTCCACCCCAACAAATTTTCTGCCGGTTTCTCCAAAACCTTTCGCCCGTTTTCAAACCAATAATGATACATACACATTCCATGTATGTGATACTTTTCCATCAGTTCCGCCTGCCATGCCATCGTGTCATGCTCCAGCAGATTATAATAATTTTGATTTAACGGTACTCTTGGCTGATTATGTCCCTCATACAACTTTTCAGCCGCTTTTACAGCAACCCATTCCGTATATCCTTCTGACCACCACTCATCATTTTCCGGCGTCCTGTAAAATTGTGGTAAATAAAAAGCTAATGTTTTTAACATTTACGTCTCCTTTTTTGCAACCACACGCAGGCATACCGAATTTTCTCCTTTTTGCGGTGCAAATTGATCACTTTCTTCCTGCTCTATAACATGAAAACCTATCTTTTTCAACTTCTGTACTAATTCGTCTAAATCAATAAACCTTCTATAATGTCCATCATAAATATACGCATTTTTTTCAACCATTTGGCCCAATCCATATTTCCCGTCATGAATAGAACGCGCTTCAATAAACAAATAGCCAGAAGCCGGAAGCATATTGTATGCCTTTGAAAGAATTTTAGACTCCTGCTGCTCGTTAATTGCATGTAATGTAAATCTGCTATAACAATAGTCATATTGAATCTGATAAATGGTTTCCACATTCACAAAATCGTCGCATACAAAAGTACAATGATCTGGTAAATCTCTCTCGTTTAACTCTTTGATCGCTACTTCTGATGCATCTATTCCTGTAACATTCAGCCCTTTTGCCACAAAGAATAAACTATCCCTTCCATTACCGCACCCCAATTCAATCAGGTTCTTACCAGGCTCCATATACTTTTCAAACATCTGACCGGCAAATAAACTGGGGGCCAGTGCTATATTATTATCAGACAACTTATTTGCATAATATTTATCCCAATATTTTTCATCACGATTCCATTTTTGGTCAGGACGAACCGTGTAATTGAGAATTTTTTCAATGCTCTCTTCCAATAACTGTTCCCCATTATTTTTAATAACAATGTCAGGGTCCTTGGGATATTCCACTTCTACATCTATACCTGCTATATCATTACTTTTGGGGGAATATAATCCTTTTCTGTTTCTTTGTTTAAGTACATCAAAATCAACATCTAAAAATATTTCCACATAGTTCTCTATATTTTTACGATTCCATTCTCTGATTTCGTCAAACATAGCTATCGTACATATAATCGTATTGATTCCCTGATCTGTCAGCAATTTGCATAGTGCACTATAGCGGTAAGCTCTTTCCAGACGATCCTCTTTTTTATATCCCAGATCTTTCCCGGCTATTTTCTTTAAAATATCACCGTCAAGAATTATCGTATTTAATTTCTGAGCTTTCATCCGATAATATAGTCTATTTCCTATTGTCGTTTTCCCTGCTCCAGACAGACCCGTTATCCAGTAAAGATTTCCTTTTTCCACGTTTTCTCTCAACTCCTTCTCAAAACCGCTTATATTTTAGTCGCATACCCGATACCACTTTTCACCGCATAAATGTAATATTATCGAACCACTTTTCTATCTTATCGATAAATGCCTTATTATACATGTTAAAATAGTGACTTCTGTTTATCCTTTTAAAATTAAGTTCTCTATCTCTTTCTTTTACACTTTTTTCCGCTTCTTCATATATTTTTTGTGTTTCATATAAAAGATTTTTCCTTAATTGTCTATAAACCTGTTTTAAATGGCGTATCTCCTTATCCGTAAAAAAGTCTCGAAAATGCATACTTCTTATATCTGTATAATTAGAACAATATGTAATTTTGCCTTCCGGATCCATACTGAAAAACTCCAGTAAATTACAGGTATTAGCCGGGTCCATATCCATGTTATATAATTCCAGCCCTCTTATGGAGACCAATAAAATATACTCCTCGTTTGCGACCGCATATCCTTTACTCAAAGACATAACATCGTTTTTCTGATTTGCGAATATATTCCTTGAGAATATATACTGTCTGCTATTTTCATTCTCCTTATCAAACAATAAATCCATTATTTTTGTTTTTACATCCAGGCAAGAAGTTAATTTATATTCTGTTTTCTTTTCCCCCTCCATATCCCATATGATCAACGGCGTATGTATAATGCTGCTGTACGGTTCAATGGCATGTGTATACCCATTATGAAGTCTGTGTCCCCAATAATCGTCACCATGATCTCCATACAAAACAACAACTGTATCCTTTTCTTTTCCTGTTTTGTTTAACAACTCAAAAATCCTGCCACATGTATCATCAATCTTTTGATATCCTTCTTTCCATCTCTCATAGGAATTACGGTTTTTTACTTCTTCTGCGCCTCTATAAGAAATATGAGAGGCAAAATTTGCGATAAACAATGCAAATGGCTCTTCTGTTTTGATACTATTTTCAATATTTTCAATGAACTTTGCATAACTCTCCATGGCATCAACTTTCATATTTTTTCCGAATATATGTCCATTGACCATCTTGCCATAGGTAACGATCCTGGGCCAGATTATCCCTTTCGTGCAATATCCACGCACTTCCAACTCATCAAATAAAGTACTGTAATTTCCTATTTTATTAAAATTGCTTTCCAATCTTGTACACTTTTCCCTATACATACCGCCATAACATAAATCAGAAATTACCATCAATGTAGATGTTGCTGACGAATAATAATTTTTATAGTAACTGCTTTCCTGTATGATCTTGCTTATATTAGGAAACAGTTTCAAATTTGTATTCAGGATCAATTCGCTTACGCTTTCCAAATGCACTAATATAAGATTTTTCATCTCTTCCTCCAAGCGTTTCTACTTTAAGCTGCTAAATATCTTGTCTCCTATTGTATTTTGACGTATAGCAGCCGTCCCCTTCTCATCCTTATTCATCTTAATGAACCTCTCAAATAACATTTTATGTCCCTTCCTGCCTTCCTCAAAAATTACATTTTTCCACAATAATTTCAAACACTCATCACTCAACCAGAATTTTTGAGGTGTTTCTTGCAGTTCCACTGTGTCAATCTCATATATATAATCATTTTTCAGAGAGAAAATACCCAGATATCTTCCATCCCGTACATATTGCCAGAAATACTTAAACTGCCAGCTTCTTGACAGGCTGTCCCGATCCTCTTCTTCATCTCTTACCGGTAACACATGTACTTCAAATGTCTCTTTCTCTATATACAAAACCAAATTCGTCCTGTAGGGTATCGCCCATACATATTTTTCTGTGGCTTCTAATCTGCAGAATAACTGTGTATCATATCTTTCCGATTCACAATCAATTAACTGCTCCATATCCTGAGAAAAGCAATAATTTCCAAATTGTTTCGGGAAATTTTCAATAGTCTTAACCGTATTCTTATCCCTATCCCATACATAAATTTTTTTACTATATCCACACAGCCAAAACTTATCTCCGTCAAAACATATGGTAGCTATACATTCATTTATATCTGGAACAACATACACTACAGTTTCTTTGGAATCCATATCAAACTGATAGATTCTATTTGACTTATAGGATGTACAATATATTTTTGTGTCAACCTTGACACAACATGACAGTAACGTATCCTCGCTTGTCACATTCATTGAATAATACATGACTGTTTTCTCATGGATATCCACTACGATAACCTGTCCTAAAGTTCTGGAAACAGAAAACAATTTATCGTTATATCTCCAACAAGAATCCATAAAAAGCTTGTCTTGCTTCTCATTTGCCAAATCCAAACACTGAAATGCATCATGGACTATATTGTATATCCAAATCTTGTCCCCATAACATGGCATACAAAAAATTTCATCATCAATTTTAATACATCTTGTATTCAGCATAAATTTATCTGTACCTACATTCGGGAGCTGTGCAATACAATCACATTCCCCTGTCTGCATGTTCAGACAACACAACATATCCAGCTGCGCATCAATGAACCAAGCTCTATTATCTTCATCAATATGCCACTCATGACCGCTCCACCTAAAATCTATAGAATCTCTCACTATTTTTCTATTCCTTTTCCATTTATTTCATTTGATGCTGCTATTCTTACAGCCTTTTCAAACATGTATTGATTATCTGCGCCGATGTCATTTTTCTGTTTTTTCTTCTACTACAGACAAATTCCTTTAAATACATCTGTCTTTTAGACTCATCTGCCTGCTTAACATATTTATCCGACAGATTAGAAGGTAATTCTTTTGACGCATTTACAATTTCACAACCTAAAAACTTTGCCAATGCTAATTGTTCCTGTTTCTGATATCCCTCGCTTTGCAGAAGCTGATTGGTTGTATATAGTAACATTTTTTTGTGATACAACATAATATAGGAAATAGCTGAGCTGATATCTGTAATAACAAAAGAACTGTATTTAATTAAAACCCGCGACCTTGCGTATATCATCTTCCTGCCGCCGTAGAGAGAAGAATCCTGATACTCGGCTTTGGGGTGCAATGCAATCACTACATCTAATCCCGTCTGTTTTTCTATGAAATCAAATAAATCGCGTATTTCTTTTCCATATACTTCTTCTGTTACCCAAGATTTCAATCCCAAATTCATATTATCTGAATGATGTGTATGCGCTTCATCCAAAAAGACAACATATCCATTTGCCCAGAGTCCTTCGCTCTCCAATATCGACAGATCCTCTTTTCCGTCTTCCAAAAGAAACCGGTCATAATCCTGAGCATTGATATATTTTAATTTATGCGGATTTAAAACATCATATCTGTTGGCCAGTTCCCTGAACTTAGCATGTCCAGTTATAAATATGTATGTTGGAGGATAAACAAAAGAAAAGAGCAAGTTTTTAATCATTTCTTTATCCCTAAGATTCTTTAAATAATACCTTGTAATATTTCCTCGGGTACTTGGAATCACCTCATTGATCGTGTCCATAAAATAAAGGGGATAGAAATAATCACAATATCGTCCGCCTGATTTCCTTATCTCTCTGCGTATCAGCCGTCCCGTTGACGGATCTTCTCCCAGGCTCGGATATATTATGAATATGGTCTGCTCATGATCCACTTTTTGAAGTTTATTTTGAAAACGGCTGATTTCATTAAAATATTGCACTTGATACTCTTTAAACAAATGCAATGGCTTTTTTGCCTTACCTGCATAACAGATCTGGACCAGGGACCAGATTTCAATACCATACCCTTCTTCCAGGAAATAAGGACAGCCGAATATGTTCCAATCTTTCGTTTCAAAAAATTTTGAAAATACAAAAATAATTTTTTTAACCAATTTCTGACCGCCCACCTTCCTTTATATCAATATGCCAGTGTTTTCATTCTTGCAGTATGTCTGATGATACCGAACTACACCTATATTAAAAACAGCTTCGGTATAAATCTTCTCTTCTGTCATTCTTTACTTGAAATCCATTTCTATATTCCAAAACATCATCTGTCAGCTCATATTCTAAAATACCTTCCTGTTCAGAAAGTTCCATCATGATGTCCCCGTTCGGATCAATAACACAGCTGTCACCCGAATAGGCTATTCCGCCAATTTCCCCAATACAATTCACGGCAACAATATATACCTGATTTTCAATTGCCCTCGCCCGAAGCAAACATTTCCAATGCTCACGCCTCTTCTGAGGCCAGTTCGCCGGTACTAAAATGACATGTGCTGCTTTAGATGCCGTCTGGAATATTTCAGGGAAGCGCAAATCATAACATATGAACGTTGCAAACGGAATACCGCAAAAATCAAAAAATACAATTTTGTCTCCGCCCTGAAATTTCCTATCTTCACCTGCGAAAGAAAATGGATGGATTTTGGCATAATCGGAAATAGTCTTTCCCTCTTTGTTAATGATTGTGTAATGATTTTCAGATTTTTCCCCGCAGTCCTTCACCCATCCGAAACCAATTGCAATATGATATTTCCGGGCATACTCTGCCATTGTGCCCACTGTTTCCATATTACTTTCTTTTGTTATGTCAGTATTCATGGAAAAACCGGTAAAACTCATTTCCGGTAAAAGGAATAGATCCGTTCTCTTACTTGCATCCTGCAACTTTTCTTCCAGATGAATATAATTTTTCTCCTTATCCTCCCAAATAATATGGGACTGATATAACGCTATCTTCATTGCTTTATTTTGCATCTCCCCAGTCGTCTCTTATCTATTCTGCCCACAGACTCATATCAATTAAACCCTTTTCAACAATTCGACAAGCGATCTCATAATCCAACATGGTATCTATCTCTATTGAATTTTCCTCAGACATAATATACGGCACAGAATTCTCCGAATGAAACAGTTTATTCTTCATAAAATAATCCCATTTGGCAATATACATACAGCCATTCATCGTATATTCCTTTGCCTGATCTTGCCGTCTGATACTTTTCAAATCTTTTATAGCGTAATAAAATTCTGATAACTTTCCATCCCTATCAAGCGAATGAATAAAATTTGAAGTAACGTCTACTTCTTTCATACCAAGCAGCGTATCTGCATCAGTTTCCTGTATTAACTCAAACGCTTTATCAAAATCTTTATAACTTGCAAAAGGCGATGAAGGTTCTAACAGGCACACATAATCATATTTTTCTTTACTGTTGTCTTTTATCCAGTTCATAGCATGTAATACAACATCCACACTGCTCGCTGAGTCTGTAGAGAGCTCGGCCGGCCGCATAAAAGGCACTTCTGCCCCATATTTTCTGCCGACTTTTGCGATTTCTTCGTCATCTGTGGATACAAGTATCCTCTTTTCGTATCTGCATTTTTGTGCAGCAATAATTTTATATGCTATGAGCGGCATCCCGCCAAGCAACTTTATATTCTTTCTTGGAACTCCTTTAGAGCCTCCTCTTGCCGTAACCACAAATAATATTTTCATAACCTTGCCCCTAATTATATTTTCTGAAAACCGGCTTGATGACATTACCCTCTATAAATTGAGCCGCATCAGCGTTTAATGCATCCCCTAACACTTTCATGGCGCCTCTGGCGGCATCTAATGTCCTGTCAATCTCTTTCTCCGTATGCTGGTACGCAATTGCTATATATGGCATAAGGATTCCTGCTTTGAGCATCTCCTGCAAGAAAACCGTCCTGTATTCAAAGGATGCTTTCTTATCCTTACCGCATACCACAAGATTCGGCGAGCATTCTGCACCTTCCACATAAATATAATCCTGTAAAGAATACTCCTTTGCAATTTCAGTGAAACCTTTAACAAGCCTTCTTCCCATATTCCATATATGATCTGTAACATTAAGTTCCTTGTATACATTTATCGTTTCCACAAGAGCTCCCAAGCTGCTCATTTCTGCGCCATGTGTGGTGGAAATAAGGAAGACTCTTTCCTTTCCGGGTGTCAGGCCGCCCAAATCCATAATATCCCGTTTACCACCCAATGCCGCAACCGAAAATCCATTTGCCATTCCTTTGCCAAAAGTGACCAGATCTGGCTCCACCCCGTAGTATTTACAAGCTCCCTGTAAATCCCAGCGAAATCCCGTAATCATCTCATCCAGTATATATACCACACCGTATTCCGTACACAATTCCCTTACCTTCTGTAAAAAATGATCAGTCGGTTCTTCCGTATCACATGGTTCCATAATCAATGCGGCGATTTCTCCTTTATACCGTTCAAACAAATTATGTACCGACTCAATATCGTTAAAGCTAAACTGCAATGTTAAATCCTGTATTTCCTCAGGTACTCCTGCGTTCATAACCGTACTGCCGATAAACCAATCATCATAAGAGAAAAAAGCATGTTCCCTGCATCTTGCTATATACTTCTTTCCGGTATAAGCTCTCGCAAGTTTTGTGGCTGCCGATGTTACAGTAGAACCATTCTTCGCAAACTTCACCATATCAACCCATGGGAACAGGCTGCACATCATTTCCGCAGCTTCCACCTCAATTTTTGACGCTTTGGAAGCTGTGTTCCCATTATGTATCTGTCTGATTGCAGCCTCTGAGATCCTGTCATAATCATATCCAACTGTTACCGATCTGCATGCCATTCCATAATCAATATATTCGTTTCCATCCACATCCCACGTATATACTCCTTTACTGCGCTCTATCACTTTAGGAGCATTACCCGGAAACACTTCATCTGTCCTGCTATAGGTATGTGCCCCGGCAGGAATCAGCAGATGTGCCTTTTTCCCATATTCCTCATTTTTGTTCATTACGCTACCTCACTTTTCAATTTCATCAATTATCTGTAAAATCTCTTTATCCTGTTCAAACCCATATATAGGTTCTTTCCCTTTAAGCACTTCAAAAAATTCCTGCATTTCCTTTATATATGCATATTCATTGATGGATTCGTTATATCCCTCCAGGTGAATATATTTTCCTGCCGGTATTTTCCTCAGCTCACCCGATACAATATCCTTTTCATACAATGTTTCTGGTGTTCCATCCCACATAATATATAAATCTTCATTAAAGATTTCCAGTTTACGAACTGCCTGTCTGCTTACAACATCTATCAGCAAATTACCGATACTGCCGTTTACATGTTCCACCTGAATAAAATAGGTGTCCGGAAAATCGAATTCTAAATTCGTAAAATTTGTTTTTACTGCATGTACCCTTTTAATTTTTCCAAATGTATTCTGTATAAAAGGCAGTTCAATTGCCAAAAATTCCCTGCACCCGTTTGTATCTTTTCTGCTCACAAAAAAATCCTTTAAATTATCCCATGGATGCCAATCCGGCAAGTATTGCCCCACATGATACTGATATGCACAAGGCTTACCATTCTGCTTAATCTTTTTGTCAATAATCTGTATCTCTTCTTTATAGAGCGATGTTGAAGAAAGAAATAATACCTTCCCTTTCTGTTTCGCCAACTGCATATTTTCCTCGTATCGGTCGTTGATCAGATTAATCTCCGAAAAAACATGAAGGTTTTTTTCAAGACATTCTTGAATAATGGTTGCATGAAACTGTGGCGATGTACACACAAAAGCACAATCAAATGTTTCCGGAACATCTGATAAAACGGGATAACAATCTATTCCATATTCGGCCGAGACACTTTTTACTCTTTCCATGTTGCTGTCTACTCCAACAACAACTAAATCTTCCAGTAGAGACTTTAAGAGTCGTATTCTTCTCCTGCCCATGGAGCCTAAGCCTATAACACAGATTTTCACGTAACCGCCTCTTTCCTTATATAACCATATACTTAACGAATCCTCTTTGCCGGAACACCTACATATGTTCCTGATTCAACAATGTCATTTTTTACAACCGAGCCAGCCCCTATAATGACATTACTGCATATATTTATTTTATCAATTACCGTACTTCCCGCTCCACATAAAACATTATTTCCTATTTTAGAGCGCCCGCAAACAGTTGCATGAGGCGCAATATGTGTATGATTCCCAATGACTGCTTCATGCTCTATGATGCTGCCTGTATTAATAATTGTATTATCTCCTACTTTAGCCTCTGGACCCACATATGCAAAAGGTGCAATAAATGTCCCCCACCCGATTTTTCCATCTATTCCAATTTGAGCATCCTTTGATACCACTGAAATGCAATGTCCTTTATGATACCCATTTAATTCCAAATATAAAGCTTTTCGTTTGTTATTATCCCCAACAGCTACAATAAACATATCTTTTTCACTCAAATCATACTTGCGTACTCCCCTGGCGTCAGATATCATTTCTCCATTACTTAGATTTTCATCCACGAGTAATATATCTTTTACGCCATATGTGTTGTAGATTATATTGATGATACTTCTGGCATGCCCACCACATCCAAATACAACTACTTTACCCCCCCTACACACATCAAACAACTCTTTCAGGGTCTGTATCTCCTGACCATGATATCTCGCCGCCGGATAGGGAGGATAGCACATTGCCCTAAGGAACCTCTCCTGCATCTCCTGATCCATTGCATCATCCAGTTTCCCATCAAAGGGACATCCCCTTTTATAAAATGTGGCCGTTCCCTCCTGTTTCTCTCCCTGATACCCTTTGTCAACCAGATGCACCGCTTCCAAAAAGTACTGCATACTTTCAAACATGACCCTGTTATATAATGTCAATTGGGTATCAAAATCTTCTATTTTAACTGCCCTCTGAAGGATAATATTTCCTGTATCACATCCTGCATCAATATAATGATAAGTAAACCCGCACTCCTCATCCCCATTGATGATTGCCCATGTCAGACTGCTGCATCCACGATATTTTGGAAGTAATGCCGGATGCAGATTAAATATTTTTCCATTCACGGAATCAATGACATCCTGCTTGATCAGCCACCGATAATAGACCGAACATATCATATCCGGTATAAACGGCATATTGTCCCTATCTATTCTTTCCAGGCTGTAGGCTATCTTCTTCTTAATGCACAAACCCTCTAAATCTGCAATGCAGTTTTGGGTTTCATGCGTGTAAACAAATACTTCATGCCCTTCCTGTAATAAAAGTTCCAGTGCCTTACACCCCGTCCAGTGATATCCGCACAATATAACCCGCATAGTCCTCTCCAATCTAAAAATAAAATACTTTTCGTATTCTCAGGTATTTTCCTGACTGCATAACAGTTCATTCATAATTACCGCTATTTTTTTGATTTTGTCCTCATTCATCTCATAGGTGGTAGGCAGATTCAGCCCCATTTTTGAAATCCTTTTGCTTACTACACAGTCCTTTGCATATTCCCTGTATATTTCCATCTCGCTCAGCGGTGTAAAGAAAGGCCTTGCATCAATATTGTTTTCTTTAAGCTTTTGCAATACTCCTTCTCTCTTATCTTCATCAACCAATGCAGAAACAAGCCAGGCTATCTTCTTCCTATCCTTAAAATTATTCTTCTGCATCCACACTCCCTGAATCTCCAGAAATACCTTTTGGTACTCTTCCTCAAGAGAATAACGCCAATTCAGGATTTCATCTATATGCTCTAACTGTGCCAACCCTATGGCGGCCTGTAGATTTGTCATCCTGTAATTAAACCCAACCACTTCATGATAGTACTTTCTCTCTCTGCTCATCCCATGATCACGCAGTATACGCATTTTCTCATTCAATGCATCACTGTTCGTAACGCACATGCCGCCTTCGCCCGTGGTAATGACCTTATTCCCAAAAAAGGAAAAACACGATATGATTCCAAAGGACCCGACTTTTCTTCCATCCCATTCCGCACCATGTGCCTCTGCGCAATCCTCAACAATATATAAGTTATTTTTTTTTGCAATATCAGAAATTCTTCCCATATCACAGGGCTGTCCATATATATGTACCGGAATGACTGCCTTTGTCTTAGAAGTAACTGCTTTCTCTATCTCATTTGGATCAATGCACCAACTGTCTTTCTCAATATCCACAATTACAGGCGTTGCTCCGGTATAAATTACGGCATTAATAGTTGCTGCAAAAGTAATATCCGGTACAATTACTTCATCACCTTCTCCTATTCCCAATGCAGTCAGCGCTAAATGTAATGCTGTCGTACCATTTGATGTTGCAACGCCATATCTGACCCCGCAATATTTTGAAAAGGTTTCCTCAAACTGTGTCACATATTTCCCGGTACTTGATATCCATGTGGAAAGAAATGCATCCATCAGATATTTATATTCGTTTCCGTTTAGCTGCGGCTGGGCCAATGCCATGTGCTGACTATCATTACATTCTGCATAATCTTTAATATGCATCTGCCCATCAACCAATGGAATCACTTTGATTTTCCACTCATATTGCTGAAATATTCTCTGCGCTTCTACCGGATCTGATGCATATATGAAATTACGATTCATATATGTTTTTATATTTTCTTTGAGCCCTGCTCCATTCAGCAGTGCCCTTCTGATATCCCCGTCTGTAGCTACACCAACTATCTTTTTATCATCATCAACAATAAATGCCGTACCTTTTGCACTATTATCAATGCATGTCATTACATCTTTTATCATTGAATTTTTACTGCAAATCAGTTTCGTGCAATCCATTTTCTTCTCCTTATTACACCCTCACATCCTGTATCAATGTCATACTTTGCACAATGTCTTCTATTTCGCCCACTGTTTCCAGCGTTACGTTAAGATCCGAATGGTATAATTTATAAAATTCTTTCAGAATCTCACTGTCTTCCTTCAATGGTTTATGTTCATCATAGATACCATTATTTTCACTTATATGTAGCCACCTGACATATTCTTTCAATTGATTACACTCTTTGGCATAATCTAATCCCAGCGTATTCGCCGAAACATGTAAATGCCCTAAATCCAAAAGCAGATTAAAATCCATTCTTTCTTTCATTTTCATGATGGATTCGCAGTCTGTCATCATCATATAGTTGTGATATGCAAACTGTCTGTAATTTTCTGCGTTCAGTACATTGTTCTCCAAAAAAAGCTCCATATCACATGCTGCACATAATTCGGATATATGACAAAAAGCATTACAAAATCTGTCATACGCCTCCAGCTCATCATATACAATGCTTCCACTTAGCTTTTTACCGACTTCATTTTCATTAATTTCTACTAAAAACCCCGCATGTATAGATAACGATTTACAATCTAATCTTTTCATTATCTCAATGCAACGCTCGTAATGCTCTATAGACTGCCGGTAAATCCTGTCGTTACAGGAAGCCAGATTGACTACAAACGGAACTTTCGGCGGAGGGAAATATGCATGACAGGCATATTGCAGATAACAGTTCTTCTTCAGCATCTTAAGATCATGCTCTATCTCATCGTAATAATCAGTTCCTCCTGACAGTTCTATATTTTGAATCCCCTTCTCTGCCAAACAATGGATAACCTCAGCAATACTGTTTTCTTTCACACAGGATGATGAAACATATATCATAATTTACCTCTTCTGAATCGCTATACTTACATGATCTCCTATTGGAAATGGAATAATATCATCTGACGCTTCATCGACAAATTCTCTTACTGCTTCCTTCACACCGTCAAATCCTTGAGAAAAATAGTCGTGAACTGTTATGATTCCGCCCTTTACCATGGAAGGATAAAAAAAACGGAGGCCTTCTAGCGTGGGCTTGTATAAATCCATGTCTAAATTCACATAGCAAAATTTATCATGAATCCCTTTGGCGGTTTCCGGAAAATATCCCTTTTTAATAATACAGTTTTCCGGATATTGCATTTTATTAAGCACAAGCGCTTCAGAAGTAATATTCAAATGCCCCGCCCGTGCATCGGAAAAGCAATTTTTTTCTTCAAAAACAATATCCCTCTGGTCAAATCCTTCAAAAGTATCAAATAAATACAATTTCCTATCCGGAAAACTCTTGTTGATCAATGAGGCAAATTCTCCCTGAAACACCCCCGCCTCAGCTACACATCCTGCAATATTTTTTTTATATATAATTGATGCAAAATCTTCACAAAACTTTCTTCTTGGGATTACATTCAAATCAATATATTGTGTATTAATCTTTTGTTCCGGTATTCCCAGTTCCAGTAATTGATTCCTGATTGCTTCCATCGCCGAAGTGGAAACAATGATTATTTGATCCCAGATCAAGTTCTCTATATCATTGGAGCCAATAATTGGTATGTCATCAATATTCCCACCCTGTTTATTCACATCATTATCTGCAAACGCAACTATTTGATACTTTTTCTTTATCTCCTCATATATTGTTCTTCCCGATGTTGTTGCTCCAAAAACAACTGCCTTCATGTATTTATCCCTCCTAATGCACGCCTATAATATCATTGACTTTATAGTCTTTCTCGGCAGTTTGTCCGATCACACAATCAAAATACAAAGCTGAAATCCCCACCCCATTCGTCCTTTTTGCTACAATATTTTCAGTATCAAACCGTTCTCCCCTTCTTATCTGCTTTGATGCAACCAGACATTTCTGTAATGACTTTCTTGTCATCTGTTCAGAATATGACGGCATTTTCACTCCATCACCCAAGTACCTTTCAACACGTCTGATATCCGATACCAGCTGCTTTAACTCTTCTGGTGTGACAGATGCCTTATGATCAGGTCCCTCCATGTTTTTATCCAGCGTAAAATGTTTTTCTATGACCTTTGCACCAACTGCAACAGCATAGGGAGAAGCCCCCACTCCCTGTGAATGATCCGAATAACCCACTAAAATATCAAATGTCTCCTTAAATGTACGGATTACATTTATATTTGCCTCAACATCCTGAATTGGATAATTCGCTGTACACTGTAGCAAAACAACATCCTTATTAAGGGGATATATCGCCTCTATTGCACGCTGCACTTCCTCTAAATAACACATTCCTGCTGAAAGAATAATTGGTTTTCCTTTTTCTGCTACCTGCCTTAAAAACTGTATATTTGTCAGATCAGTTGCTGCTACCTTAAATGCAGATACTCCTAACGCATCCAATTCATCAAGGCTTACCTTTTCAAACGGTGTGGAAAGAAATATAATATTTTTCCTTCTGCAATAATCCATCAATTCTTTGGTCTGCTCTTTGGTCACTTCCAGGCGTTTCAGCATATCATACTGTGACTCCCCACTATTCGTGGTAACTTTTTGATAGGGAGCTTTTTCAATATTTTGCAAGATAAGATGCTCCGCCTTAAAAGTTTGAAATTTGACCGCATCTGCTCCTGCCTCAGATGCCACATCAATCATTTCCCGGGCAATCTCCATATTCCCATTATGATTTACTCCCGCTTCAGCAATAATAAAAACTCTTTCCTGCTCCGATATCGTTCTGTTTTCTATTTGAAACTGCCTGTTAAATGTCTGTCTTATATTTTGTGTCACAATATATGTCCTTTCTGTTATTCCCTGTAATCGAATACCATTACATTTATTCAACGACTTCCATGCTCTGTATCATAATCGGCTTTCCCGTCTGCTCATACATCTGCACAATACTGCTTCCGTCCCCATAATACGCATCGCTCAACACAATCGCCCGATCAACATCACTGGTATCATCATAAATTCCCCATCCTTCTTCGCGATACTTTGTGACAATCTTGTCATATTCTATCCAAAGCTGCGGACGCATACTTTCTACAGTTGCCTTTATTAAGGGATGTGGACGCCACAAAAGAGCAACTTCCTCCTGATTTGCCTTAAATGCATTAAACACATACTCCATTTTGGTCAGCATTTCCTCGCCATATCGCAACAACGCCGTAATACTTGTATTGTAGAAAATAATCTTTTTCCAACTTCCATCCGGTTTCTCGATAATCTTCAGCCATTCCTGCGGCACGTCCAAATCTTCTTTTTGAGTACCCATCACTTTATCAATTTTCGGCGAGCCAAGTCCTAAAATTTTTGTGTCCCAGTACTTTCTAACTGCCTCGCTATGATCATTCATCATCTCCATCAAAACCTTAATGTATACCTGCCTCATCTCTTCTGACTGAACAATCACTTTATCTACATGAAATATGGCCGGCACATTGCAGAAATGCTTCATATTCTCTATTGCTTCATCGTCCTCCGGTCGAACTTCTGCCAATATGAAATAAGGTATATATACTAAATTAGAGGTGTATTTTTTTAAATTTTTTGAAAAGAAAAACGGCGGCACACTTGTTACAAAATTATATTCATCATAAGGATTATGAATAAATATCATATCCGGTTTCCGCCCCTCAAAATCATACTCATCATATTTCGTAATCGGAACATAATCCGGATACAGATCTCCCTCATAGTGCATTTCCTTGAAACTGCCATCGGGATTCTTATCATAATAGGGAATCGGAATCACATAAGCATCACATGCCGGATCTTCGTCAGCCGCCATCCAAACACTTTCCAAGCTGTCCCACATACTTGCCTTATAAGGTAAAAACACAACCTCTTTTCTTATCACAATGTCATTTTTTAAACTGTTTTGTACCCGGATCAGTTTCTGTCTCAACAATTTATATGTTTTGTTGGCGTTTACATCCTTCAGCTCTGTCAAATCCTTGTGAATCTGATAAATCAACTCACAGTAGTCCTCCAATACTGCAACTGTAGGATGCTTCTCACCCTCTGTCTCTTCAATCAATGTTCCAATGGCAATCCCGCCGTTTTGACAATCTTCCAAAAGTTCCGCTGCAGACCGTATATTTCCCTGGCTAATATCGTTTTTAACCTGATTATGTGCTTCCTCTATCTGCTTAATCAGCTCCTCTGCCTGCTGTTTCTGCGCTATTCTCATGGATTACCCCTATTCTCGAAACGTTTTGCTCCCGACAAATCAAAGTCCGTAATCAAAAAAATCCATTAGTGCAATAAATGCAATAACAGATTTTATGATCAAACTAACCTATCTCTGCATCCATGCAACTATTCCACAATCCTTGTTCAAATCTTATCATATTATATATCGACTGAAAAGTTGAAAATATTAGGTGATAATTCTGAGTAGCTCTAAAGAATACAATAATACATAATTCGTTTATATCATATCGCGTAAACGTTGAAATACTGCTATGTCAAGCATCCGCGAAACCATGATGACAATCTGAATGTATTCCTCGCCATAAACATGACATTTTACGTTTTTCATATTACGTTAATTTTAAATTCCATTTTATTCCAATTTTATATTTTTTGTTTATTTCTATTCCTTTTACTATTAAATAATGTAAGGTTAAAAGTAACATTACTTAAGTAAACGTATATAAACCGTAACCTTAACACAATTATTTATCTATCTACATTTTTACTTTCGGAGAAAACTATGGAATTTGGTGAATTTCTGGCTAAACTGCGCAGAGAAAAAGGATTTTATCAAAAAGAAGTTGCCGCTTATCTGAATGTGACTGTCGCTACGATTTCCAACTATGAGAAAGGCGTACACTTACCCGACCTTGTCACGCTCGTCAAACTGGCTGACTTCTATGACGTATCTACAGACTATCTCTTACAGAGAACCAAGTATAAAGCAAGTATCCGCACTCTGAACAAACGGTTATCTGCCGATTATACAATTAGCGATCTCATGAATACAACCTTGGAACTTGATCGACGCAATACCAACGCTTTATTGGATTATTATGAACTGTTAAAACTCCGCAACTCTATCAGCCATGTAAAATAAAGTTCTTATTGTCCTGAAATCCAGGAGACCTTTTACATATTATCATCTATATGTAATTTGTCGCATCTTGCATATCATTTTGTTGTGCAAAACAACATAATATCCTATTTTGTATATTATGTCTGGCTCTTCATAACCCAACATACATTTACATTTCTTTTTCCTGTCCAATCAACCAAATCTATGATAAACTGTATACAGCACATTTCTCATCAAATCCTGCATTGATTGCATGACACTATAGATAACATACCACCATGGAGTCCTGTTATGACTATATTATACATTGAATGGAACAGCTTTGGCAACGAAGACATGAAAGAGGCCTTTCAGGCAGAAGGCCATACTCTGATCTGTTTTCCCTTCTCCAATAAAGAAGGCCGGCATGACGAGATGGTAGAGTCTTCCCTTATGGAAGTGTTGCGGCACAAAAGCCCTGATATCGTCTTTTCTTTTAATTATTTCCCATTGGTCTCTAATGTCTGTAAAAAAGCGGATATCCCCTATATTTCCTGGATTTATGACAGTCCTTACGTGATGCTCTATTCCTACACGGTCATCAATCCCTGCAATACCATCTATGTGTTCGACAAGGCCCTGTGTCAGGAATTTAACCAATCCGGTATTTCTACCGTACACTATCTGCCCATGGCCGCCAATACTGACAGACTGGATCGTTTGTCTCCCGCCTGTACGGAACCCGCACAGAGGAAACCTGTTGTTTCCTCTGCACTTACACTGCCGCAGAGTCCCGCCCGATACGAGATTTCTTTTGTTGGTTCCCTTTATACCGAAAAACATAACTTCTTTGAGCGTATGACTACCCTAAGTGACTATACCAAGGGCTATCTGGATGCTCTGATGTCCATGCAGATGCAGGTTCAGGGTTATAACTTCATTCAGGACTCATTGTCTCCTATTATGGAAGACTTGTATCATTCACTCCCCATGGACCCTAACACGGATGGTGTAGAGACAAGAGAATACCTCTATTCCCAATATGTGATCAACCGTAAGATCACCGGGCTTGAACGCGCTGACCTGCTTAAGGCTATCACCGAACACCACTCTCTCGACCTGTTTACCCACGATAAGAATTATTCCCTGCCAAACCTGATCAACCACGGCCCCGTGGACAATGTGACACAAATGCCTCTGGTCTTTAAACAAAGTAAAATAAATCTGAACATTTCCCTGCGCAGTATCAAAAGCGGGATCCCGCAGCGTGCCTTTGACATCATGGGCAGCGGCGGATTTCTCCTGAGTAATTATCAGGCCGATTTTCTGGACGATTTCATTCCGGGAGAAGATTTTGATTATTATGAAAGCAAAGAGGATTTGCTTGCCAAAATTGATTATTATCTGGCTCATGATGATGTGCGCCGGGCCATCGCAGGAAGCGGCCATAACAAGATAGCCGCCTCCCACACTTACCGGCACAGAGTACGGGAAATGCTCAGTCAGCTCCCATAACTATCGGAACCTGTTCAATCCCAGAGGCTCTTGTCAAAGGCCCCAAAGTCGATTACAAAATCGTCGTAGATTCCCACAGGAATTTTGTCCTCAAAAGTATAGTCTGTCTCTACACCGCAATCAAAGTCATATACTTTAATCGCTTTTTTCATGGGATCCACAATCCAGTACTCCCGTACACCTGTGGTCCGATATTTAAAAAGTTTCCGGACATAATCCATCTTCTTACTGCCCGGCGATACAATCTCCACCAGCCAGTCCGGCGCCCCATGGCATCCCTTCCGATCCAGCTTATCCAAGTCACAGATCACCAGTAAATCCGGCTCCACGTAATTGTATATATCTTTGTTGATATACACAGCAAATGGTGAAAAATATACCTTACAATTTCCTTTGCGTCCTTGAATATACTGTCTGACCACGATGTACAGTTCCCCCAGAATATCCTGGTGGGCCAGTTCCGGTGAATCCATCCTGAACATTTCACCGTCAATCAACTCCGCACGTTCCCCTTCCGGTAATGCCTCGATGTCCTTAATAGTATATATTCTTTCTTCTGTCTCCATAAACTCTTTCCTCACTACGTTTTCCTGCATCAATAATCTCCTTTCGTGTATCACAGAAGATTCTTGAAAACATATCCGCCTCAGTTACCCATTCCAACCCGTCGGCTGGACTTTCAACATCCACTGGCTCATTTATTTTCAGAAAATCTTCTGCTTATTAGTTATTATCTGATTCCAAAGCATAGACTTTCTGAGATAAATAAGATAAAATAGACAGGTGATCACCCAATGTTCTACAGAACTTATGCTTTATGAACTGATTATAGCAAGTCACTGTAATATTGTCAATGTTATTTTATTAAATATATAAACGAAATATCGTTAAATTATTAAGGAGCCGCTATGCAGCCCATTTCCGTATGTATTATTGCCAAGAATGAAGAATCCCGAATCGAGCACTGTCTTTTATCCGTCAAGCCCTATGACTTTGAAATCGTAGTGGTGGATACCGGTTCCACAGACCGGACAAAAGAGATTGCCGCCAGATATGCCGACAAGGTGTTGGATTTTACATGGTGTGACGATTTCAGTGCTGCCAGAAATTTCTCCTTGCGGGAGGCTTCCAACAACTGGATCTTTATGCTGGACTGCGATGAGACTGTCAAATATCTGGATCTGGAGGAACTCACCTACTTCCGCAAGCACCTTTCAGACAGTGTCGGCACAGTCTCCCGGGAAAACCTGGTGACAGAAAAGGGCGTCCTCACACTAAACAATACAGATTATACGGAGCGATTCTTTGACAGACGGCTGTACCGCTATACAGGCATTATCCACGAGCAGCTCACCCCCATCCGGGGGCATGAATTCCCTAACTATCTGCTCAAGACGACACTCCTGCACACCGGCTACGACATGACGGATGCGGAACGCGATGCCAAATATCAGCGCAACTACAATCTTTTATTAAAACAATTGGATCAGGAGCCGGAGAATCCTTATCTCTATTACCAACTCGGCAAAACCTGTGAGATTCTCAAAGACTATTCCCGGGCCTGTGAATATTATGATAAAGGTCTTACCTTTGATTTGGACCCGGAACTGGCCTATGTGCAGGCCATGGTGGTCTCCTACGGCAATGCTTTGCTGTATTCGGGCAATGTCGAAACAGCTCTCGGCTTTGAGGGCATCTACGAAGAATTTGGCAATGTGACCGACTTTGTCTATCTGATGGGTAATATATACCGGGAAAACAGCATGTACGAACAGGCTCTTACGCAGTATCAAAAAGCGATCGGTATGCCTCCCGGCAAACAAAACGGCACCAACAGCTTCCTGCCTGTCTATCAGTCCGGCATTATCTTTGAAGCCCTGGGCGATATAGAGTCCGCCGCCGCCTGTTACGGCAAATGCGGCGGTTTTGCCCCCGCCGACGAGAAACTGGCGGCTCTGATCAATGCAGCAAATAAGGCCGCAAATGAACACGCCGCAACATCGGATACCAAGGCGACCTAACATAAAGGAGCATCTATGATTCCCATATCTGCCTGTATTATTACCAAAAATGAAGCCGGCAATCTGGATAAGTGCCTGAAGGCTCTTGCCGCTTATCCTTTTGAGCTAGTGGTGGTGGATACCGGTTCTACCGATAATTCTAAAGAAGTTGCCCGCAAATACACAGACAAAGTATATGATTTTACATGGGTGGACGATTTCAGCGCCGCCAGAAACTATGCCGCAAAGCAGGCTTCCCACAACATGATTTTCCCCGTTGATACGGATGAATTTATCACCCGGCTGGACTGGGAAGAATTACAAGCCTTAGTAGAAGAAAATCCCAAGTCCGTAGGCAGTATCAAACGGCTGGATTATTTCGAGACAGACGGTGAGACCCATTGTCAGGTCTGTATCATTGACAGGATCTATCACCGGAAATACTATTGTTACGACAAACCGATTCACGAAGTGTTGACGCCCCTGAACCGTATCCCCTACATCTCTTATACTACTTCCATCGAGGCGGATCATGTGGGATACCTGGGCCCCGGCAATAAACTGAAAGAAAAAGCGTTACGGGATATGGAACTGCTTTTGAAAGAGGTGGAACAGAATCCTGCGGAACCCTATTACTACTTTCAGATTGCCCAGAGCTATATGTTGATGCGTGATTTGGATAATGCCTTTGTTTATTTCCAACAGGCCATGGACCGACAGCCTGACCCCCATGCCGACTATACCCATGTGCTTTTGTACAACTACGGGCACCTTCTTCTGGAAAAAGGACTGTTAAAAGAGGCCGCCATCCTGCCTGCTTATTATGAATATTACGGTAACAACATGGACTACCTCTGCCTGCTAGGGCTTTACTATCTGCATACCAATCAGCCCCTGAAGGCCCTGCCGGAATTTGTCAAAGCACTGACGGCTCCCGAACATGACATGACAGACCGTCGTGAACCGTCCTATTATATCGGTTATATTTATGAACTGTTTGGCAAGAAAGACATTGCCAGAACGCATTATCTAAACTGCGGCAAAGATTATGCCCCGGCCGCTGAAGGTCTTGCGCGGCTTGATTCCAATTGTCTCTACTAATCAAGTAATAAATAAAAGGAGAACCCCATGATTCCTCTATCTGTATGTATTATAGGTAAAAATGAAGAAAAGAATATTGAGAGGTGTCTTGCGCCGCTTGTTCCCTATGGTTTCGAGATTGTCTATGTGGATACCGGATCCACAGACCGCACCAAGGAACTTGCCGCCAAATACACCGATCATATTTATGATTTTGAATGGATCAATGACTTTAGTGCAGCCAGAAACTTTTCTCTGCAAAAGGCATCCCATAACTATGTGCTGATCATTGACTGCGATGAATTTCTGACCGACATTGATCTTAACGGCATCGAACAGGCTATTCAGGAACACCCCCGCGGCATCGGTCTGGTACTGCGGATCAACCAGTGCGAATCAAACGGTAAGATGACGGTCTCTCCCGACCGTGTAGAACGCCTGTTTCACAAGCGCTATTATCACTATAATTATACGATACACGAACAGGTATGCGATATCAACACGAACAGTACTTACTGTGAGCGCTACGATATTCCCCTCACTCTGGATCATATCGGTTATATAGGAAGCGATGAGGAGAAGAGACTGAAAGCGGAACGCAACAATGCATTACTTTTCAAAGAAATTGAGAAGCATCCGAACGATCCCTACTTCTATTTTCAGGTGGGCCAGTCCTACAATCTGATTGACGACTATGAAAATGCCTACATCTACTATAAAAAAGCGTTTGAATTCCCCTTGAATACAGAAGAACTCTGGGTGCAGTTTATGGCAGTTACCTTCATCAACTCCATGACCCATACCGGCCGTTCCGACGAAGCTCTGGAATTTTTTGAACCGCTTTACAGCTATTTTGCCAACACAGCTGATTTTTATTGCAGTATGGGTAATATTTATCTGAACCTGACCAATCCGCAGCCTCTCAAGGCAATGATGGAATATGTAAAGGCCTCCCAGTGTGCCGAGGCCCAGGAAGAAGGCTCCAACACCTTTATACCCTACTACAATATGGGACTGATCAATGAAATGCTGGGCAATGCTCCCGCCGCCATAAACTTTTACCAGAAATCCGCCGCCTACCACTATCCGCTCGCGGAAGAGCGGCTGGCCGTTCTGACCGGGACGTGTTAGCATTGTATCAGACCAGTTACTCTAAGACAGAGAGTTATCAATACAAGGAGATTCCCATGATACCTATTTCCGTATGTATTATTACCAGGAACGAAGAAGAGCATTTAAAACAATGTCTTCAGGCGCTGCAGCCCTATCCTTTTGAAATCGTGGTCGTGGACACCGGCTCTACAGACAACTCCAAGGAAACGGCCAGAAAATACACTGATAAAGTCTATGAATTTACCTGGATTGACGATTTCAGCGCCGCCAGAAATTATGCCGCCAAATGTGCTTCTCATAACATGATTTTTTCCATTGATACCGATGAACTTATCAGATCTCTTGACTGGGAAGCCTTGCAGTCCGTGATTGCAGATAATCCCAAAGGCATAGGATGCATCCGGCATCTGGATTATTTTGAAACGGATTCAGAAACCAAATGCTATGATAAGATGCTTGAACGAATCTACAACCGGAACTATTATCATTATGAACAACCCATTCACGAAGCAATTGTTCCCACGACCGCCATTTCCTGCAAATCTTACGAAACCCCCGTCACCGTAGACCATATCGGTTACCTGGGCGATAAGGATACCCTGCAGCGCAAGGCGGAAAGGAATCTTGCCCTGCTTAAAAAAGAACTGGAAAAAACCCCTGATGATCCCTATCCTTACTTTCAGATTGGTCAAAGCTACTTGCTGATGCGGGATCATGAACATGCCTGTGATTACTTTCGGGAAGCCATAGCGCGCAATCCTTCCCCCGCAGACAGTTACACTCGTATGTTGGTCAATAATTACGGAAATATCCTGATCGATCTGAACAGACCGGAAGAAGCTATCAAATTACTCTCCTATTATGAATATTATGACAATAACATAGATTATCTGTGTATGATCGGCTTAAGTTATATGTTCGTAGGACAGCCTTTAAGGGCCCTGCCGGAATTCGTCAAGGCGCTGACTGCTCCCACAAGAGATTCCAGTGATCCGCGGATTCCCTCTTATTATATCGGTTATCTCTATGAGTATTTCGGCAAGAAAGATATCGCCAGAACGCATTATCTGAATTGCGGAGATTATGCCCCGGCCGTAGAGGCGCTAGCGAGACTCAGCGTATAATCTGACAGAAAAAAGCCCACCCTTTCGGGTGGGCTTTGGTAGTTCACTTTGCAATTTCTCTCTACTGTGACAATTAGCCAAGTAAGGACAGTGCCAACTGGTTGGACTGATTTGCCTGTGAAAGCATTGAAGTACCAGCCTGCTGTAAGATATTGTTGTTGGAGTACTGAACCATCTCTGTAGCAATATCTGTATCGCGGATAGCTGCCTCTGCGGAAGAGGTGTTCTCAACGATGTTATCCAAGTTGTTGATTGTGTGCTCTAATCTGTTCTGGATTGCACCGAGGTCACTTCTCTGCTGAGATACTAATACCAACGCGCCCTTAATGAAAGCGTTCAGAGAGTTGAAATCCTGTGCTGTTGCAACAGATGCAGCCTTACCACCATCCAACTTCATGAAGGAGTTGATCAGCTTAGAAGCAACCGCACTGGTCATAGTTGCAGATGAATATGCAGTACCTTTCAACGTAGAGAATGTTGTAGTTGTCTTACTGCCAGCTGCACCAATCATAACGCTCTGACCGGATGACAGTTTTGTGCTGCTGTATGTGGTAGCTGTATAGCTTGCTGCCTCATTCTTAACCAGATTGTTGTAAGTAATCTTGGTATACATCTTGTTGTCGATGCCTGCTGCAAGACCTGCCATACTCATATTCTGGATGGAGATGTCGATATGCTGACCAGCTTCTGCACCAACCTGAAGGCCTTTAATGAAGGAACCGTCTAAGAGGTTCATCTCATTGAAAGTGGTCGTGCTCTGTACACGGTCAACTTCGCTCATCAACTGTCTGATCTCAGCCTGGATGGATGCACGGTCAGATGTTGTAAGAGTACCATTCTCACCCTTAACAGCCAGCTCGTTCATTCTCTGTAACATATCCTCAACTTCGTTCAATGCACCTTCAGCTGTCTGTACAACACTGATACCATCCTGTGCATTAGAGGAAGCCTGAGTAAGACCTCTGATCTGTCTTCTCATCTTCTCGGAAATGGAGAGCCCTGCTGCATCATCTGCTGCACGGTTGATCTTGTAACCGGAAGATAATTTCTCAGTAGATTTAGCCTGAGAAGCTGTTGTCAGTCCTAACATTCTGTTAGAGTTCATTGCTGTAATGTTGTGTTTTACTACCATAATATATTCCTCCTTGAATTTATTGCGGCATCCTTGCCGCCACTTTGTTTTTGTAAAGATATCTCAGTCCCGTCCGCTGACTTTGATATCTCTACAGCTGTTCAAGTAAATTTCTTACTTTACTTGTATTATATATCGGTGTTTCTCCGATTTACTTTAGGGCCGTTTTGAAAATTTTTTAAAAATTTTTTTCCGCCCGTAAGTACTACTTCTTGCTGTCATAAAACTGCGGTGAAACCTGATGCAGATTATTCATGCTGTTATAATAGTTCTTGCTCACCTTCATTTTAGACGCTGCCTTGCCGATCTGGTTCCTGCTCTTTTGAAACTGCCGTTCCGCCCTCATCTTATTGCGCATCCTGACTGCATTGATACGAACCACCTTATCCGTAATCTGGCCGATCATTTCCTGCATATGGGCTATCTCACTGCGATACGCAGATTTATTAGCCATCAATTGTTCCCTGGTGCGCTCATACACAATCTCAAAGCCGTCATCCAGCTTTTCAAGCGCTTCCGCCAGAGAACCGATCCGGTCTGAGGACGCATCCAGGGCATCCATATCCAGTTCCTCCTGTTTCAGAATCTCCTCCTGGACTTCGTTTTCCCGGATAATATCATCCAAAAGACGGTTCTTTTTCTCAAGGCTTTCTACCAGTATCTGTACACTGCTCTGACCCATGCCGCACAACCTTTCTATGACTGTCTGTTTTTCCTCATAACTTCTTTCCAGGTATCCCTGACGCTCCTTAAGTGCATGTTAACTTCCTCTAAGATTGCCGCATCTTTCTTCATGTTTGCCTCGAAAAGCCTCTGTAACAGATAGACGTAAATCCTGTCAAAATCTTTCGCCACCTCGTATTTATGATCCAGTGTATTTCTGAATTCTTCAATAATACGCTGCGTCTTCTTGATATTCAGATGCGCCTTCTCAATCTCTCCATGTTCTATAGATACAATCGCTATATTACAGAACTTGATAGCACCTTCATACAGCATCAGCGTAATTTCCGCCGGGGAAGCCGTCATAATCTTATTATTCGTATACTCCGCAAAGGGATTGTGTGCCGGCATAGCCATTCTCCTCCTTGATCCAACCTGCCATTAACATACTGCGAACCGCATTGCTTACGGCAATCAACCGCCGAACATGCTGGATACCGCATTGTTCTTGGACTCCATCTTCGCCAGGGCCGTCTCCATCGCTGAGAACTTCGCATACCACTTATCCATCAGCGCGTTGAGCTTCTCTTCCTGCTTCTTGATCTTATCCGTGTAATCTTCATACTCTTTCTTCATCTGCTTGTCGTTATAGACGGTAAGCGCACTGCTCATCGTAGTAGCCGACATCTTCTTATTCAGCTCATCATGCATATTGTTGGTCAGACCTACGAAGAAGTTCATCACCGTATCCGGATCGGATGCGATCATACTGCGGAGCAGGTCATCTTTTCCTCTGACAGACGAATCATCCTGATCCCCGTCAATGTGATACGCATTTCTCTCATTATCCTTGGCTGCAAAATATCCCAGAGTGGCAATACCGAAATCCGCCAGATACATATTCTTACCATTTACATTGACGCCCTGGAGCATCACGCTCTTCATTGAGGAAGCTACCGTGCTTAATGTGGAATCTCTGCGAAGCAGGGAATCCTTGATCTTTTTCTCCCACTCCTCGATCTCATCATCCGTCATAGCATCCTTTTCTTCCGATGTAAGAGGCTCGTAACCCTTGGAGGACTCTGCATTATACATAGAATCCATCTCATTGATCAACTTGTTGTACTCGGTAAAGAGTCCTTTGATCATATCGTAAATACCGTCTGTATCGGTGGTAGTCGATAAAGTAACCTCTTTGTCAGTCTCTTCCAACGCCGTAATAGTCATGCCGTTGACAGAGATGGTATTATTATAAGAAGAATATTTTACGCCGTTAAGCGTGATCTCCGCATCGCTGCCCTGAATCTTATGAGCCTGTTTATTCTCCGACAGATCTTTGGTAAATTCGCCATCCAGGAACCTAATCGCCGCAACTGTCTTCACATTCACCTCAGCAGTCACATCGTCTATTAAATCCTGGGTTCCTTTTATCTCCACTTTACTGGAATCATTAGGATCTACTGTCGCAGTGAAGTACTTCTGATTCTCATCAATCGTATCCTGATTGGTCTTAATGGTGGCTTCATTGGCTGCAATGGCATTGACATAGCTATAACAGTCTTTCGCCTTTGTAATTTCCTTCTCTGCGTCCTCTACCGCCGCCTTAGCTGCTGCAATAGCGGCCTCATCCCGGTCGGCGCCCTCCTTGGCATTTAATTCTTCATATGCCTTCTGTTTCTCCTCCAGCTTCTGAACCAGACCGCCCTGGCGAACTTTCTCCATGACTTCTTTGCCGTCTTCCATCACCGGATCGCCATTTTCATCTTTCTTGACAACCTCTGTCTCCGTCCCATAAATCTGATCATAAAGACTCTTCTTTAAATCAGCATAGGTTTTATCAGCAGGCAGTTTTCCATAGGTATCATAGCCTTCCAGCTTTTTCAGTTCGTCTTCATTGTATTTATTGGCGCCTTTTAATGTCTCGTTATCCTTCGTCAGCGCATCATTCTGCTCCTTGTAAGCCTTTGCGCGCGCCGCAACCGTATCCGCAATCAGCTTATTTCTTGCATCATCGTTGGTTGCATAATCTTTCCACTTCGCATATTCCTTGTATTCCGCAGTGTTCATATAAGCCTTATATGCTTCGGAATCCTTATCCGCAGGAGGCGCTGTAAGAAGTCCCAGTGCTGCAAGTGCTTCAAAGCCTTTCGAGTCATTACCGGAAAGGGTAAAGTTCGCATCCTTACCGGTATCCTGGGAACTCATATAGATACGCTGGTTATCCTGATCGAAGTTGGCATTTAAGCCCACGCTTTTTAACTTATCGACGAATTGATTAATCGTCATATTTTCATCTACTGCGATCTCCACGGACTGCCCAAGCGCACCGTTGACACTAATACTGCCGGAACCGGTAAATCCGAGATGCTTCAGAGAAGCCTCGCCTTTAAAACACGTACCATTATCGGTCTGCAGACTTCCGCCTGTCAGATAAGCTCTCTTTGCCATCTTATCCACAGTCAGTGTATGCACACCATCAACCGTGTTTTCACCGCTTACCACTTTCACCGCATTAGGATTGGATACGGTAGTCTTCTTCTTCATATAAGAGCTCTGCAGGCGCATATCATCCAGTTTCTGATAGAAACTGTAAATCTTGGTATTTAATGCCTTCCATGCATCCTGCTTCCAGCTCAGCTTCTTCTGCGCCTTTACCAGTTTTGTCTTTTTATAACTCTGAGCCGAAGCCAGCTCATTGATAATACTCTCGGTATCGAGTCCGGAGTACATACCTGTTATTCTGATAGCCATTTTATTTCCCTCCTAGCTGTCTAACGCTTTTCGTCCACAAGGATTCCCGCCATCTCCCAGATTCTGGCAATCATGTCTAATGTCTTCTCCGGAGGGAACTCTTTGATAACCTCCTTGGTGTCCTTATCCATGATTTTGATCATAATCCGGTTGGTTCCCTCGTGAACACCAAAAACAGCTTCTTCATTACTGTTATTGATCTTCCTGTTCATCTCCGCGATAGCCTTCTTCAGATGTTCGGGCATTGCCTGTTTCTGTTGTACGCCCTTTGTCTGCTGTGCGTTGCCGGCTGCCTGTTGCTGCTGGCTTCCGGTACTGTCACTGCCGCTGTTCGTATCATCCTCAGCCTGCGGCTTTGTTACGGATGCCGTTGTCTCATCCACATTGACTGTCTGTCCATCTGCAGGAACTTCCGTGTTCACTGGTGTCACCGTCTGCGGTTTTGCTGCCGGCTGTACCTGATAGGTCATAGCACTGTTTAATGGTTCAATTGCCATTGTCAATCACCTCCATGTGATATAGTAAAGTATTAATAGAATCGTCTTTTGACAACGCCCCTCCCCTTTACACAGGAACAGACGCAATCTCTTATAACTTATATCGGAAAAAAGCAACAATAATTTAGCTGTAATGTCAAAGAATTTTCTCTATTCTTACTTAAGTTTGAAAAAAAAACACATCTAAGGTATAATCAATCATATCACATAAATAAGGAGTTTTACATGCCCTGCCATGAAAAAGTATAATATCTGCGTTATTCCGGCCTATCCCCTGGAAAATGTACAGCTGTTAAAAGACCGGATACTGATTCCCTATGTATGTTACAGGCATTTTGGGAACAGCCTGACCATTGTTACCCAGAAAAAAGAGGACTATCCTTATCTGACATACTTAGAAGGCGCACAGCTTCATGTTCTGCCTTGTTCAGAATCCCTGTCCCACATGGAAGCCGCAGCATCCTATGTAGCAGCCAACTACACAGAAATCGACCTGCTCTTTTTATTCGGTGCACGGCTGGAATATACCGAACTGGCATTGCAGTACAAAGCACTGCGGCCTGACGGCATCATTTATCTGAAACTGGACATGAATTCCGGCTGGGCCAACGCTCTGCCCTTAGATCATACGCCCTATGCCGCCTTTCTTGACGCCTGCGATATCATCAGCTGCGAAGCCCGCCGCTTACAGCATCTTATCTGTCAGAAATGGCAAAGAACCATAGAGTATATCCCCAACGGTCTCTATTACCCACTCTATCCATCCATGGAAGATACTGTCTATGAGAATAAGGACAATCTCATTCTTACGGTAGGACGAATCGGCAGCGTCCAGAAAAACTCCCACGTACTTTTATATGCCTATGCCTTATCCTATCTGCGTTTTACAACGCCTTGGGATCTGGTTATGATTGGCTCTGTCACGCCAGAATTTCAGGAGATTTACGATGTATTCTGCCGGGAATTTCCGGAGATTGCCCCTCATGTCCATCTGACGGGAAGTATCTCCGATAAGGCGCAGCTTCATGCTTATTACAGACGGGCCAAAATTTTTGCCCTCACTTCCCAGATGGAAGGGGGCAGTCCCAACGTATACGCCGAGGCCGCCGGCTTTGGCTGTACCATACTTACCACGGATATCGACTGTGCGCAGGACATGACTGACCACGAAAGACTGGGGAGGATTGTAAAAGATTCCGAAAACATTCCTGCCTATGCCCAGGCACTGTCCGCGCTCTGTTCCGATCAGGTTTATCTGGAACAAAATTTTACGGCTATCAGAGAATATATCCATCATTATTTTGATTACGACCATATTGCCGAACGACTCCGGCTTATCATAGAGGATGCCGCCTCAGAAAAGGAAATCTTATGAATATTATTGTTAACGACACCCATATCATACTGCAAACGGATGATGCCACAGCCTCCCATATCCTCTTGACCAAGCCGGATATTGCAGATTACAGTAATGTCACCACCAGACCACTGGTGAAATCATACCATCTTATCAAGGAGACTATCTGGGATCGCTTCTGCCAATGTGTGCAGGACACTGCCAAACACTGCACAGATGATGTCCACCATGACTGCTATGCCATGACCTTCAGTGCTTTGTATCCGGCCCTGCTCTCCAACAGCCAGGCTAAGAACGTTCTGTACTATGGTCAGGAATCCGCGGCCTTTTTTCTTTCTTTTCTGGAAGATTTCATGACCTTTTTACAGCCGGACAGCAGCCTTGTCGGGCTGTCCCCCAATCCTTTTGTATTTTCCGGACTTGCCAACGGTTCCTTTCATGCAGCAATCATTGACCTGGATGCTGGCTGCGACCTGCGTACCATCTGTGATGTGCTGACAAAAATCCGAAAAAACGGAATCGTTGTACTGTATACAGCCCTGGATGCCCCCGCCGGTGACGTGGCCACACTGTTAAGTCATGCCGCAAAAACAGTCTTCTCTTCCTCTGCTCTCTATGTTCTTACCATAGAACCTGCGCTCTGCGATCTGATCTATCCTTATAGTTCCGAAGCTCTTGTTCTGACCTATACAGAAGAGCTTCTTACACAGATTGCGGAACTGAAATCTCTTATACAGAATATCCAGCAAGGAGACTGTCAGCCGGAAGACTGTCTATATGCGGCCAAGCTGCTTGCCCGAACGGAGAAAGCGCTGTGGGCCATATACGACTATCTGGAAGATTGCCGGCTGCCAGTCTATGCCAATACCCTCAAAGAGGCAGTCATGGACTATTATATAGGATTGTCAGACAAGACAGACCACCCGGGTTACTCTGACAAGCTTTCCCTTGCGGCACAAGATTTCTTTCCCGCTATAGAAACAGAATTTTGACCAATTCGGATAAGGTGATTTCCATGGAAATATTATTCTACCGCTACAACAGCATATGCGAACCCAACATCCTGAAAGTTTTCACAGACTTCGGCATCACAGTGCATGTGGAAGCTACAGAAATATATGACAAGAGTGTCACTCCAAGACAATGCGCCGAAAAAGTGACACAGCATATCCTGTCCCATCCCCTTGCTTTCGTGTTCAGCATTAATTTTTTCCCTGCCATCTCCTACACCTGTGAGCGTCTGAAAGTACCTTATGTCTGCTGGAGTGTGGATTCTCCGGTACCGGAGCTTTTTTCCAATGCACTGAAGAACTCCTATAACCGCATTTTTCTTTTTGACCGGACGCAATATGAGTTCTTTTCTCCCGTCAATCCTTCCTGCATCTACTATCTGCCCCTGGCTACGAATGTGAAACGCTGGGAACAGACTGTTCTTGCCATGACCGATGAGGACTATGAAACTTATCGGGCAGATGTATCCTTTGTGGGTTCTCTCTACACGGAAAAATGCCCCTATGATACCCTTCGCCGCTCACTTTCTGCTTACACCCAGGGATTTGTGGACGGCCTGATAGAAGCCCAGCTTAAAATCTACGGCTGCAACCTGATACCGGATAACCTGACCGACCGGGTAATCCAGGAAATTGCCGCAGCGGATCCGAACTTTTATAAAGGTGAGGACACTTATGGGGACACAGACCGTTATCTGACCGCCCACCAGTATATTGGCATGAAACTGGCCGCCGTGGAGCGGGAACGGACGCTCAATCGTCTTGCGGAGCACTTTGAGGTGACGCTCTATACAAGAAGCGATACTTCCGCCCTTCCTAAGGTTCACTGCAAAGGCGGCGTAAGCACCCTGACCGAAATGCCCAAGGTCTTTCAGGCAAGCAAAATCAATCTGAATATGACCATCCGTCCCATTGAGACCGGTCTCTCTTTAAGAGTATGGGATATCTTAGGCTGCGGCGGATTTCTGCTCACCAACTACCAGGCAGAAATCCCAGACTATTTTGTAATCGGAAAAGATCTGGAAACGTACGATTCCATGGAAGAGCTGGAATCGAAGATACAATACTATCTGACCCACGAAGAAGAACGGGTGGAAATTGCCATAAACGGATACGAAAAGGTGGCAAAACACCACACTTATGAAATACGGTTGGCGCAGATGTTTCAGGTGCTGACGGAAAATCTTCCAGACAGCTAAAAGGCAGACATGACACCAATGTCACATCTGCCTCTGTATTTCTATATTCTGTTCTCCTGTCTATCCCAGCAAATTCTTCAAGGCTTCCATGCCGTCCACATCCACGGCCTCCTTATTGGCATCCTGAATCTGGATATAGACTTCTTTACGGTATACGGGTACTTCCCTCGGGGCGGTAATGCCTAGCTTTACCTGTTCACCCTTAATCTCGAGAACCGTGATCTCTACATTATTATTAATCACAAGCGCCTCATTCTTTTTTCTGGATAAAGCTAACATTTACTCACCTGCTTTCTCTTTGTTCTGATTGAGAATATCATAAATCGGGAATTTAACCGGATACTCATCTCCCTCCACAATCACCTGTGTCGCTTTTCTCTGCGCCGCATTGATCACCATAGGTCCCTTTAAATTGACCGTCATCTTCTTAATGTCTTTCGGCACAGTCACCGTAACCATCACCAGAAGTTCCTCCGGTACAATCTCGCCAATACTGTTGAGCAGTTCATCGTCCACTTCCGGATTGTAATCCGGACACACGATGAGCGGATCCATCACAGGCATCGCAAAAGCCGGCTCCTGCAGGGACTGCATCCAGTGAATCGTATCCGTCCCTTTCTCCTCATCATGAATCAGTGCAAAATCTGTCAATTCCGGAAATCCTATGATACCGTTCGGAAAATGTATGATCTTCTCATCGTCGATCGTAATCTCTCCAAATACCTTTGTTGTAATCTGCATACCCTTGCAACCGCCTTCCTCAAATTAGATGTAATTCATCAGATTTGTCTGCATGATCTTACTGGTAGCCATCAGTGCCGCACTGTAGGTCATCTCGGAACTGGTCAGCTCCACTGCCACTTCTGTAACGTCGATACCTTCATTATCTGTCTGAAGTTCCTTAAAGGTAGCTTTCTGGTTCGTAAGACGAGTGGAAATCAGATCCAGTCTGCTGCCTCTCGTAGCATTATTCGTCATAGCCACTCTGGTCTCATCCTGATATTTCTGATACTTCGTAATCTGGTTTTCAAACTTCTTATGGATACTCTCTCTGATATAAGTCCCGGCTTTCTTTACCGCCTCAAGTCTCTTCTTATAATCCTCATACTGGGGCGTTCCTTCCGCAAACTCATTCATTTTATCTTCCATTTCTTTTTCCTTGGTCTCAATAGCCTCAAGTTCCTTCAGACAGTGCTCAAAATCATCCATATCTCTTCTGACATCATGGGTAAACACCTCATCCGCACGGCTGTTGACCTGAATCTGCTGATTAAATCCCACATCATAATAGATATCCTGGTCTTTGCCTTCCATCTTCTCTCTGACATTGTAGGCTGTCTTTCTCACGTTAGTCATAGTGCCGTCAGCCACATCCTTAGTCTCTATACACTTAAAATAGTGTACTGGATTAGCATCCCCGTCCCCCCAGGTACTCTTATTATAGGTAATGGTAAAGTTATCGCCTTCCTTAAAATTGTTCTGATAGAATTCCTGCCCAAAGAGCAGTTCTCCACTGGTCGGGCAATAAATCATTCCTTTAAAGCTCGGATCCGCCACTTTTTTGTAGGCCGCCTCCGGATCCATCTCTTCCACAATGTTGATCTGTGTCAGGGGATCGGTTGTCGGCAGCGGATTCCCCAACCGATTCGTCCAACTCATCCCTGTATCATCCAACCGTATGGTATTTCCGTCTTTATCCTGAATCTGAATGGCCCCGGCCATCGTACCTTTATTGCCGCCATTGTTCGTCTTATCGATGGAATCCAGTCCGTCATAAGACAAACGGAACCGATAAATATCGGTGTTGGTAACCCCCTGCTCATAGGATGTTACATCAGATACAATGTTAGGCCCATCTACCACGTCATAATTGGTATAGTTCACTGTACTGATCTGCTTATAGTCTATCGTCTCCTCAATCTCAAAAGAAATCGGATGTTTTTCCATCTCCAGAATATCTTCCTGTGTAAATGTGACAGGTGTATCAGTCCTATAGCCAGAGAAGATAAAACGACCGGCATAATCCACATTACCGTTGTCATAGAAAGCATTGGTAAGAGACTTCATCTGCTCCATGATAATCTTTACATCCTCGGAAGTCTGATATTTATTGGCACCCGTTTCCGCCTGCTCATAGAGACCGTCTAACACTGAATTGACGGTAAGAAGCGCATCCTCCGTCAGCTTCAGCCACTGTTTCGCATCTTCCACATTCTTGTCATTATACTGTGTCACTGTGGTCACATTGCTGCGCAGACGAAGTGCACGGATTGCCACCACCGGATCATCGGAAGGTCTGACAATCTTGCTCTGACTGGTCATCTGGTTCGTTAGCTGATCCTGCAGAATCTTATTCTGATTGATATTATAAATGGAATTATTCCGCATGATCTTATTCGTCATTCTCATAATGCATCTTCCTCTCTTTGCTATTATCCCATCACTACTCTATACAGAGAATGTCCGTACTTTGGACATTCTCTTGTACGAGACGGAGTTGCGAAGCAACTCGTAGAACTTCTTAGCGAAACGCCCACTGGCGTGAGCTCTAGAAGTTCTTCTCGTACTTTTATACGCCCGTCTGTAAAATCAGTCTGTCATACACCTCTGTCAGCACATTGATCATCTTGGACGCCAGTGTATAAGAATTTTCATATTTTACAAGGTTTAATGCCTCTTCATCCTCATCCACGCCGGAAATGGATGTTCTCTGGTTGTCAATATTCGTCTCCAGGCTTAAATAAGTGGCATAAAACGTATTGGCATTACCCGCATTTAAGGTCGCATCTGACAAAATACACTCCAGGAAGCCGCCCGCATCCCTGCCGCGGAAGCTGAACTGGTTCTTATCGCTTATCATGGAAATCACCGCATGTACCTGTCTGCACTGCTCCACACCGTCCAGATCCTGTATATCGTCAGTCTTATCCAGATCCACATCACTTCTGGTCCCCAGAAGATCCGGGTTCTTAACTACTGCATCCAGAATGGCATAATTGCCTGCCGTCATATAATAATAGCCCTTACCGTTATGCCGGTAATCATTCAACTCAAGTTCCGAATACTGTTCGTCCGAAGTCGCCTTATCAGCCGTAAACAGGATACCTGCATCCTGGGGCGGATCTTCCGCTGTAATACCCGCCGAAAAAATATCGTTGACCTTCTTGGAAAAATCACGGATCCACTCATTCATCTGCTTCAGATAATAAGGAACTCCCTGATAATTCACTTCGCCGCCGATAGAGACATCCTGACGGTTCTTCACCGGTGTAAGTGCCTCATCGCTGGCATTATTATCTATGATAAACGTATAACGTCCGGTATCCGTATCATAGGACCAGTCCGTATAGTAATAGAGCTGATCTCCGATATTGATAATACCGCCTGTATCAGACAGATTGCACTTGGCCATCCCCTCCAGATAAGAGGCCTCCGTCTTAATCACCAGCTTGGTGGTATCACCGCGGTAGGAAATCTGTTCTGCTTTACCATGAAAATACTCGCCGTTATTACCGTCACGCATCTCAATCAGTCCGCGCAGGGCCCCGCCCATAGATGCATTATATAAACCAAACTCCAGACCGTTATCCCAATAGATATCATAAAGACCGTCCACGTCAGTCTGGTTGACTTTCTCACTGTCTTTACGGGCCACGCATACCAGCTGTCTGTAATCGTTTGTATCTACCAGGGTCTGACGGCCAGCAATCTTCACCATAAACCTATTCGCCTTGGTGGCATTGCCATTTTCATCACAAATCGGTGTCTCACTGGTCTCCACATCTACAATCCCGGACAGCTCATCGATCAGCATATCTCTTTTATCCCGCAGCTCATTGGCCGTAGTACCCGTCAGCTCAATGGTATTGATCTGCTTGTTCACCGTTGCCAGATCCTGCGCGATCGAATTAATCTGGTCAATACGAATCTTAATCTCATCGTTGACATCGGACTGCAGATTCTGCAGATCGCCGTACATATTATTAAAATAGTCAGAAAGACTCTTAGCCGCAGCAATAAAAGTTGCCTTCGTGTCCGTACTGTTTGCGTCCTTTGTGATGTCCTGCAAGGCAGTCTCTATCCGTCCGAACACCGATACAAACCCGGTCTTGTTATCATCTTCCAGATAATCCTCTATCATCTTGCAGTAATATGCCTTCGCATCATACTCGCCAAGTTTGGTCTCGTTTGACCAGAATTTATTATCATAGAATTTATCCCGAACACGTTCGATCGCTATGGTCTCAACTCCTGCGCCCGCACAGCCATAGGTGGCAAATACACGAAGAGCGTTTGCCGCCTCCTGGGTCACCTGCTGACGGCTGTAACCGGCAGTATTCACATTACTGATATTATTGCCTGTGGTATTTAAGGCTGCATTAGCTGCCCGAAGACCCGATGATGCAATTGTCAAGCCAAAAAAAGTTGATGCCATATTCTCACCTCTTACTCCTAACGTCCCAGTGACGTCAGAATATGCTCTAACATTTCACTGATGACATTGATATATCTGCTGGATGCATTGTATGCATTCTGGTACATGATCATATTGGTCAGTTCTTCATCAGAAGACACCCCGACAATCTGCTCCCTTGCGCCCGAAAGCGCATCGGTGGCCACCGTCTGATTTGCCTGCACAGCCCGGAATACAGATCCTGTATTGGCAATCTGTTCCACCAGATTCTTATAATAATCCTTGAAACACACCGGCGTCTGTACATTGGGATTGAGCTTATAGATTGCCTCCTCAAAGGCTTTCTTTAACTGCTCTGTGGTTATATTGTCCTCTGAATGTTCCCCCAGTCTGAAAGTCAGAAGAGAAGGATTCTGTCTGAGCTCACTGTTGATGATGATATTGCTCACCGTCCAGTCTTCTCCCTCCGCAATCTTCTCAAAGAGCTGATAGGGCTCCCCGTTCTCATCTCTCAGATAGTAAGATTCCGGCGGCTGCCCCTCTCTGTTGGCAGCATCTGCCAGAATATCGTTAATCTTTGTCACCACAGCGTGAATCAGCTGATCAAATTCCGCCTCCACATTCATGACGACTGACTGCTCGATATTGCTTCTGTACCAGCCTTCCTCATACACGCCATCTTTATTAATATCATTGATTTCCCGATAAGTGGCATAATGATCGCCTCTGGCATATAAGGTACTCTTCAAAGAACCAATATCTGTATCATATTCCGAAGAAATCCTGGCTGTCAGGTCAAACACCCTGGCGCCCGCAATTGCCTTCTCATCAAATACCACATTGCCGTCCTTGTCATAACCGCCGTTAGCCAGCATTTTCCAAAAGGGCGTATAGAAACCGGTCGCCGGATCCTCATAAAGCCCGATTTCATTCACCACATCGCCCTGCACCAAGTCAATGCCCTCAAATCTCACTCTCACATAGCCGGTGGGATCCTCAGAATATTTAATAGACCCAAGTTTACCTAATTCATCCAGAAGATAATTACGGCGGTCTCTTAAATCGTTGGCATTCTCCACACCAGCTTCCACTCTCACGATTCTTTCATTAAGCGCCTGAATCTCCTTGGCATAAGCGTTGATCTTATTGACGTCCGTGGCAACTGTCTTGTTCAGATTATGCTGATACTCCCGCAAGCTGTCATACACAGCCTTGGCCCTGGTGATAAATTCATATGCCTTGGTCACAAACAGATTCTGGTTGACCGAATTAGTCGGATCTTTGCTGAGTTCTTCCACAGCAACCCAAAATCCGTTCTCACCGCTGAGCGCCTCCGAGAACTCATGGCCCTCGTTGGACTCGCCCAGAATATATTCTATCTCCTCTAACGCTCCCGCGGAGACATCATAAAAAGCCATCCGTCCCGACTCGCGGCGATAGTTTTTATCCAATATTAAATCTCTTTCCTGTCTGGTAAGGGTATAATTGACACCGAGACCTATCTGTTTCCAGTTCGTATTGTTGCTCCTGGAAATCGTGACATATGTTCTCGTTCCCTGAGCAACCTGCTGCCTGGTATATCCTATGGTGTCCAAATTAGACATGTTATGCGCTGTTGTATTGAGCGCATTATTTGATGTTTGTAAACCTGAAACGCCCGTATAAAGGCTTCCCATTAATGACATAATCTACCGTCCTCAACAATTCTACTGCTTGGCGTCAAAGGCCTTATTGCTCATCCCGATCATATCACCGGTATTGTAAGCGCCCCTGTTATAATTGGCTGTCTCCGGTGCTTTATTCATGGACTGAAGAATATTCATATTAAACTGGACTAATTCTAAAGCGTTTTCAATCAACTCTCTGTTCTGTTCATTGATCCGCTTGACTGCGCGGACATTCTCGCGCAGACTATCGAATACTGCCGCCAGTTTCGCCTGTTCTTCCGGCCTTGCCTCCAGCATCTTGATCAAATCTACAATTTTCAGCTTCGTAACATCCTTGTTAAGTACGTTTGCAATATCATCAACAGCTTCACTTCTCTGATTATCCAGATGATTGATCCTGCTTACTATGATTTGCTCCTCATCCGTGATCTTGTTTAATGCCTGTAAGTCCTCAGACACAATGGCCGGTGTTTTCTTGATAGACAACTCTAACAGATTCTTGTACTCCAGATTTTCTTTTTCCAGAACCTCGATCAGGGTCTCCATTAAACTTGCCACACCTAAACCTCACCTTTCACTGTGTCTACAGACTTTCCATTTCTTCATACTGCTTCATCAATTTCTCTGCAAAACTTTCTGCGCTCACCTGATACGTCCCGTTCGCAATACTTGCTTTGAGAGGAGCTGTCAGTTCACTCCTGATATCGTTTGCTGCTGCCACTGCATTTTTGGCAGTCTGGATATCCTTACCGATACTGGAGATCTGAATCTGGTCAGAAGCCGTATTTTTGGCTGTTTTCTGTGTTTTCGCCCGGTTCTTGGCGCCGTATATCTGCTGAACCTGTGTATAAGCCTCAATACGCATATAGGACTCCTCCTTCTTCTTGTTCAAAACCTTACATTATTTGTATCGGATAATTCTCCAAAGACTTTAGAGGTGATTTGTTTTTTCTCAAAAGAAACTGCGGGCTCAGTGTTTCCCCGCAGTTTTCTTTTTATTTTTTTTCTTATTTTTATCTGACTTGGACGCTTTAATGGGCTTCTCGGCATGTTCCTCCCTGCCAAGATGGACAACGCTTTCAATATCATCAATTTCCTGGTTCTCAACGCCCATTTCCAGTTCCTCAAAATGTTCCACCAGAGAAACCTCTGCTTCCGTCTGTACCGTCTGTTCTTCCTTTCCATCCTCCACAACGCCTGTTTCCTTGGTCTCCTCTGCTTTTTCCGCGCTCTTTATGGTGTCTGTTTCTCCCGTCTCTACCACCTTTTCCGCCAGCTTAGCCGCTTCGGCCGCTTCCGTGTTTTCGCTCTCTTCCTGTTCCCCCATCTCTGCGCTCACAGCTTTGTCTAAAGTGATGCAGCCTGAGAAGATCAACGCCAGTTTAGCACAGATCGGTCCCACCATCTCATAAAGCACCGAAGAAGACAGGATAATGGTGAGCAGAAGCTGCCCCCGTTCTCCCGGCAGAAGCCTTTCCCCCAAAAAAGCCAGACCGATGGCCACGCCTGCCTGCGGCACCAGTGCCAGCCCCATGTATTTACGCGCCTCTTTACTCATACCAGTAATCGCGCATCCCACATAGGTACCTATATATTTACCGACAATACGGACCACAAAATAACTGATGCCGATCACGCCCACAGTGGATAAGGCTGTCACATCCAGCTTCATGCCGGACACGATAAAGAACAATGACATGACCGGCGGTGAAAAGTTATTCAGCTGCCTGTAAAGTTTCTTATCCCTGGTGAGATTGATATATGACGCCCCAAACACCATGCAGGAAAGCAAGGGTGAAATATTCAGCGAGGTACATATCCCCGATATCCCGGTCAACATGGCGATTGCCAGGATCAGCCGGTTATCCTTGCTCCTGGCCGGAATCAGCAATCTGCTTAAAAAATAACCGCAGAAAAAACCTAAAAGCAGGGCAAACAAATTATAGACGATGGGCAAAGCAATCTCCTGGGCCGCGACGCCTCCGCCGCCGGTCGCCCCCGCAATTGCCGCCACAATACTAAAAGCCAGCAGACATACCACATCATCCAGCGCAACGATCTGCAAAAGCGTATTGACAAACTCTCCTTTGGCCTTGTATTGGTTAATGGTCATCATGGTGCTGGCCGGAGCCGTGGCCGTGGCTATGGCTCCCAGGATAAGGGCAAAATCCAAGTCCAGATGAAAGACCGCCCTGGAAAATACCGTCACCAGCACCCCCGCCGTCAACGCCTCGAAAAACGTGACAATCAAAACCCTGCTGCCCGTCTTCCTGATCACTTCTTTCTTAAAAAACTTTCCTACACCAAAGGCAATAAACGCCAGAGCCAGATCACTTACAAAACTCAGGCTGTCAATCATATCCGCCGGAATCATATTAAGCCCACAGGGGCCGATCAGAATACCCGCCAAAATATAGCCGCTGACTTTGGGGAGATTCAGGGTGTTGGTCAGCCTGGTCATGATAAAGCCGGCAAAAAGTATGATGGATAAAACCAGTAAAATTCTGGTCTCTGCGCCGACCGCTTCTAAATATCCCTGCATAGCGCGCCTCCTGTTCTTTTCTTCTAAACGCCGTCAGCTGCTTATCCTTTTAAAAGATGGCTGTCGCAGGCGTTAAACTTTACATATGCCTTTTCTCCCACCTGGAATATCCTCTTATAACGGGGATTAAAATCTGTAATCTGAATCACCACGGCTCCCACTTTCACATGATAATGCTGATAAGAGCCCATAAAGCAGCTCATGATCACTTCGCAGGGAAGCTGTCCTTCGCTATCCAGCACAGCCGATTCAGGGCGGAGTAACAGCGTACACTTCTCATTTGGCGCAAAATCTTCCACATTCTCCACTTCCACCTGATGATCATAAATACGCATAACACCCTTATTTCCCTCTTTGGAAATCAGACTGCCTTCCAGGAAATTTGCCTCCCCGATGAAATTCGCCACAAAGACATCCTTCGGACGGTAATAAATCTCCTGCGGCGTCCCGATTTGTGCCACCACGCCCTTGTTCATAATGATGATCTGGTCGGAAAGCGCCATCGCCTCGCTCTGGTCGTGGGTTACATAGACCGCCGTGATACCCACACGCTGCTGGATATTGCGGATCTCCGTCCGCATAGAGACACGAAGCTTGGCATCCAGATTGGACAGGGGCTCATCAAACAAAAGCACACTGGGTTCTACTACCAAAGCTCTTGCCAGGGCAACCCTCTGCTGCTGCCCGCCGGAAAGCTGATTGGTCATGCGCGCTTCCATACCGCCAAGTTCCACCAGATCCAGAATACTCATCACCTTTTTCTGAATCGTATCCTTATCCATCTTACGCAGTTTCAGGCCGTATGCCACATTGTCAAACACATTGTAATGGGGAAACAATGCGTAACTTTGAAATACCATGGCCGTATCCCGCTTATTGGGCGTCAGTTCGTTGATGGGCTCGTCACCCAGATAAATCTCGCCTTCATCCGGACTCTCGAAGCCTGCGATCATCCTGAGGGTAGTGGTCTTACCGCACCCGGAAGGTCCGAGCAGCGTCACGAAACTTCCCGGTTCAATGACCAGATTGGCATCGTCTACTGCCTTAAAGTCCTTGCCGGTTTTGGGATCCTGATATATCTTTGAAATATGCTCCAGACGTATTCCTTTTGATTCCAACATATTAATCTTCCTCCTTAATCTTCTTGCTCGTTCCAAAGAAACGGATAAACAGATTCATCAACAGTACCGAGAAATATACGATCAGGATCAGGATTGTGGCATAAGCGCAGGCCACACCATAATATCCCTTCTCCGCAAATTCATTAATCTGACAGGTGATAAGCAGAAACTGCGGTGTCACCAACAGGATAATGGCACTGATTGCCGTAATACTTCTCACAAAGGAAGTCACCAATCCGCTGAAGAAAGAATCCTTAATCAAAGGCAGTGTCACCGTCATAAACACCTTACCGCTGCCGGCTCCTAAGTCATAAGCCGATTCCTCGATGGATTTGTCAATCTGACGGAGAGCGGAAATACCGCTTCTGGTGCCCACCGGAAGACTTCGTATGATAAATACGATAATCAGGATAAGTCCTGTACCGTATAACCCGCTCATAATGCCTGTGTGGAAAATACCATTGGCATAGCCGCGGATATAACCGATACCAAGTACCGTTCCCGGTACAGCCATGGCCAGCATAGACACAAACTCAATAAATCCCTTGGATTTAAATTTCTTCTTAACCACCAGATAAGATATGACCATGGACAACAGTGCCGTGACAGGCGCCGCAATGATGGATAAGACAAAGGAGTCCTTAAATGCCTTAAAACCGCTATATTTAAACAGATACTCAAACCATTTCAGGGAAAGAGAATAATCACGTCCCCACAGCTTGAACAACGCGCCGAAGGGAATCATGATATACATGACGATAACAAACACCGCCACCAGGGAACATATGATAGTAAGCGGAATCGTCACGCTCTTATCCTCGATCAGCATCCTTGCTCTGGACGCCTTACCGGTGAGAGTCGCTGCCGTTTTTCTTTCCAGATAATATTTCTGTATAAAGAACAGGATCAGTGTCAATGACAGGAGTACCACCGACATAGCCGCGGCACCCGTAGAGTCATAAGATCCGGTTACCTGTAAATAAATCGTCGTCGCCAGCGTATCGTAATCGCCGCCGATCAACATCGGATTTGCAAAATCCGCAACCGATTCGATAAAGGTGACTAAAAAAGCATTTCCGATTCCGGGTAAAAGCAGCGGAAACGTCACCGTAGCAAATACTTTCATCCTGGATGCCCCGATATCCCGTGCAGCCTCCTCCAGAGATGGATCGATATTTTTCAAAAGACCTTTTAACATCATATAGCAGACCGGGAAAAAGGTCAGTGTCTGCACCACCACGATTCCCTTTAAGCCATACACATTAGAATCATAAATATGTAACAAAGACCGGGTAATAATACCGCTTCGCCCGAACAACATGATGGTTGACAAGGATAAGACGAAGGGCGGTGAAACCACCGGCAAAAGAGATACAATATTAAACAGTCTCCCGACCAGCTTACTTCTAACCTTCACATAAACATCCACATAGGCGAATAACAACCCTATCAAAGTGGACAAAATACTCGTCAATAATCCCAATACCACCGTATTGCCAAACGCCTTGCGGAACCTCTGCATACTTAAGACGCGCTTAAAAACATCCAGTGTAAACTGTCCCTCCGTATACACACTGTCTATCAGCAGTACAAACAGCGGATAACAGATAAACAGGGCAAGAAAAACAAGCAGAATAACGATCATCCCCACCAACACCGGATCCGAAAGCAGCTTCTTGCGATCCAGACTCGCACTCTTGCTTTTAGATGCCATCCCCACTTCCTCCTTCTTGAATGAATGGGAGATGGTACGAATACCATCTCCCGGTTTTACAAATCTGCACTGATGAGTATCCGTAACAGCCTTTTATAACCTGCTGTTATGATTACTCTGTAAGGAATCTGCTGCTGTCCGCAGCATCCGCAGAACCGTTTGTCACTGCTGCAAAGAAATCCTCCACATACTGTGCTGTATTCTGTTTCGCATCCTCAAAATCATATTCAATTACATTGTCAGGATCCAAACCAAACTGGGCAGCTTCTTCCGGCTGCTGTGCATTGTCGAGTACCAGGAACTGATAAGATTCATTTTCCTTGGCGATGTTCACGCAGTCAGGAGACAGCGCATACTCAATCCAGAGTTTGGAAGCATTGGGATGTTTACATCCCTTAAAGATAGCGGTTGCACCGATTTCAAAGCTGGTTCCGGATGCCGGAATAACCAGTTCGATATTGTCATAACCGGAAAGGATCTGCGTAATACCGTCATGTAAGAAACCAATGCCGATCACGCACTCGCCAGGACCTACCATCTTGGACGGGCCGGAACCACTCTTCGTGTACTGATATACATTCTTGTCAAGTTCCTGGAAATATTTCATAGCCTCGTCATGGCCTTTGGTCTGTACCATGGTGTTGATGACTAATTTCGCCGTGCCTGCCGTAGACGGATTGGACATACCGATCAGTCCTTTATATTCCGGCTTTAACAGATCATCCCAATCCTGAGGAACTTCCAGACCTAAACGATCAAGTTCTTCCTTATTTACCATGAAACCAAGGATACCTTTATAGATGCCGTACCAGTGGCCATCTGCGTCCTTGTACATATCTCCCAGTAAGTGAGAAGCGTTTTTCGCTTCATAAGGCTCTAACAGACCGGCTGCCACTGCCTCATTATAAGGATCTGTGGTACCGCCAAACCATACATCGCCGGAAGGATTGCCGGCTTCCTCTTCAATCTTGGTATATACCTCACCAGTGGAAAGTCTCTGATAATCCACCTTGATGCCGTACATTTCCTCGAACTTCTGACATGCCGCTGACAGATATGCTTCCTCACAGGAACCATAAACCACCAAAGACCCTTCCGCCTGTGCTGCCGCTACCAGATCATCCGCTGCGGAACCTGCTTCTTCTGCCGCAGGCGCTTCCGCTTCAGGTGCCTCTGCTGCCGGCGCTTCCGCTTCAGGTGCTTCCGCTGCCGGTGCCTCTGCCGCAGGTGCTTCTGCTGCCGGTGCCTCGGAACCGCCGCAGGCTGTCAACGAAAAGATCATTGACGCTGCCAGAATCGCCGCTGTCACTTTTTTCATGACATTCTTTCTCATAACTTTTTCCTCCTTCACATGTTCTCTGCCGATTTCCCGTATGTCATTCCCCGGATGCAATATGTGAAATCATGCAACTTTTTATTGGCTTACAATAAAATTATATACAACATGCACAAAGGAGTCTACTCGACAATACACTTATATGTTTCACAATTCTGACATGTTTCACTCCGGACTATACCGATTCTGATATTCGGAGGGTGAAACCCCCACATATTTCTTAAATGTCGCACTGAAATATGTAATGTTGCGATAGCCCACCTGCTCTGCCACCTCATAAACCTTATGCCGATAATCCTGCAGCAGACTCATCGCCACCCGCATACGTTTCTTAGTCACAAAAACCATCAGCGTGGAGTCCGTCTCCTTGCGGAATAAATGGCTCAAATGCCCCTCACTGATTCCCAGACTGTCCGCTACCGCCTTGACAGAAATATTGGGATTGGCATAATTTACATCCACATAAGCGATGGCATCCATGATATATTTGCTCTTATCTCCCGGATCCAGACGCAGCTCCTGATTCTGTTGTTCTTTGCGCTGCGCATCCCGCCTGTTCTTTTCTATGATCTTACTGATCGTGCTCTCAAGTTCCCCGTCCTTAAACGGTTTTAACAGATAATCCGCCGCACCCAGTTTCACTGCCTGCTGGGCATAAGCAAAGTCATCATAAGCCGTGAGAAAGATCACATAGGGCTCCAACCCATATTCATAAACCCGTTCAATCATTTCAATCCCCATCATTTTAGGCATCCGAATATCCGTGACCACAATATCCGGCCTGCATTTACGGATTATCTCCACGCCCTCTTCTCCGTTACCTGCTTCTCCCATCACGATACAGTTGATTTTGGACCAGTCCGTACCCATGATGATTCCCTGCCGTACCCTCTTTTCATCCTCTACCACAACTACCTTATACATACCTTCTCCATTCCCAATCATTTGTTTCCTACAATTCACGGCTTAGGGGGATTGTCAGATACACTTTGGTTCCCACTCCTTTTTCGGATTCCACATGCAGTCCGTAGGGTTCCCCATAATGCAGCCTGATGATCGCATCCACATTATTATAGCCGATACTTTCATGCCCGGACGGTTTTTCCTCCGATGTCTGTCCCGTCTCATTCAGCCGCCGTACTTCCTCCTTTGTCATACCAATACCGTCATCCTGGACCAGAATCTGCAGGGTATCCCCGTTCACTTCTGTGGCCTGCACCAGCACCGTTCCTGTCTCACACTCTGCCAGCCCATGAATAATGGCATTCTCCACAATAGGCTGCAGCGTCAGCTTAGGAAGCATACATTCTTCCAGTTCCTCCGGTATATCTACGATCAGTTCAAATTTATCCGCAAAACGTATCTTCTGAATCTCCGTGTAAGCCTCCACTAAAGAAATTTCCTGGGAAAGCCGGATGATCGGCTTGGCGGAAATACTCATTCTGAAAATCTGCGCCAGATTCGAGGACATGGACACCAGTTCCGGCATATCATTCTCTTTTGCCATCCACTTCATTGTATCCAGTGTATTATATAGAAAATGCGGATTTAACTGGGCCTGCATCATCTTGATATTGCTGTCGCTAAGTTCTCTCTCCCGTTGGATGAGCCGCTGCGTATTATCGATCAGATGCCTTGACATCACATTAAAACTCTCCGAAAGCTGTCCCAGCTCATCATCGCTGTTGACCTCAATATGCGTTTCATAATTTCCCTTCTTAATCTCGCCAATCGCAAGCTGCATCCTCTGTATCGGCTTATAGATGAGGCGGCTGACATAATATGACAAAAAGAGACAGGCAAGTGTACTGATTGCCCCGAACAGCATCGCAATTCCTAACACATATTTTTTCAGATGATTCAGAAAAGCCATGGGCTGACGATGCATGATATACAGATTACAGTCCTCATTATAATCCAGATAGTAGAAACTGTCTTTCTCCATACTCATGCAGGGTGCTTCCATCTTAAATAAGGATTTCCCCACACTGACGATTTCTTCCGAGTAGCTTTCACTGGAAAAATACACGATTTCCCTGAAATCATCCATCACATAGATAACACCCTCCTGCTCCTTTCCAAGCCCTTTGAGCATGTTATCAAAATTCTCCTTGACAATGGTAGCAATCACGTAGCCTTCCACCTCACCATCTTCTCCCAGGACCGTCCGTCCCACACGCAGATACTCCACCCTTTTTTCTCCCTCATAAAGTCTGGCATTGCATACTACGTACTCTCCCGGATGTCTGGATGCCGTGTAAAGTATATTCCAATTCAGGGACAGTTTCCTGCTGATGAACTTATTGTCCGTTATGGTCATCTTTCTGATCCCTTCTCCGTCATAGATGGAAAAGCTGGCATAACTGCCACATTCCCCGGAAGCTGCATAAAGTTTCCGGTAAATAACTTCCGATAATTTTCCATCCCCCTTTGTCAAAAACAATCGGACTTCCTCATCCTCACTCAATCTGCCTATCACTGTGAAAATATCTGAAAATGCTTCTTCTAAAGATTCCTCCGCCAGCGCAAGCGTACTTTCCGCCTCCCGGTTCAGATGATTCTGATAAGTCAGATTCAGCACCTGGAGCAATAACAGATAGCCGCCCAGCATCGGTATAATAGACGTTATGATCATTCCCGTAAAGATTTTACCAAGAAAAGATAACTTTTTAAATGATTTCATATATTCCCCCACATATATTCACATAATAACAGATACCTGTTTTACGCGCAAGTCTAATCGGCTTTATGGAACAAGGGAAATATTTTAAAAGAAAAAAGAGGAATGTTGTAAACATCAACATTTCCTCTTCTCAAAAGATAGTGCCGGCGACCGGAATCGAACCGGTACGGGAGGTTAGTCCCGCAGGATTTTAAGTCCTGTGCGTCTGCCAGTTCCGCCACGCCGGCAAATTGCAGCAATCTGTTTATGAAGTTTGTCTTTGAAACGACCCGGATGGGACTCGAACCCACGACCTCCGCCGTGACAGGGCGGCGCTCTAACCA
>DKZA01000022.1:192528-192691 GCA_002492525.1 Lachnospiraceae bacterium UBA7086
TCTAACCAACTGAGCCACCAGGCCTTTTTGTTTTGGCTATTACATTATATATCCGGAAGTCAGCCTCTGTCAATGGAGTAAATTCCTCGCGGAATTTGTTCCTTCCCGGATATCTACGGAATCCGCTTTTTGCAGATTATAAATGGACCTTCGGGGACTCGAA
>DKZA01000019.1:0-6419 GCA_002492525.1 Lachnospiraceae bacterium UBA7086
ACCTACGCCAAGTACTGGCGTTTTTCAAGGGTCTGCTTATGATTATACTATTTGCACAATATATGACAGTTAAGAAATGAGTTTAGCAGTTACCTATTACTTCTATTTATAGCAGTATTCATTATTAGCAGTGTACATTTCACAAAAAGACAGTAAAATAGAGTCAGAAACAAACACATAAAAGGTAATTCATACGCCCTGATATATTAATGCTGATTATAGCAGAAAGGGAGGAAATGGTAAAGGAGGAGAAACATGAAAGACAAAATTATCGAGCAATCACAAAAATTTTGGAAGTCGTTGGAAAAGGCAGACTCCAAAGGGATGCGTGAGGTCTGTGATCCGGACTGCTGGTTTGTCCACATTGGTATGAGCTGCGGCTTGGATGAGGAAATGGACGCTTTTGATAAAAAGCTTTTTCAGCCTACCCAAATTGAGGTTCACGGGCAGGCAGTCAGGGAATGGGGCGATACTTCTATCTGTATGACAGATGTGGATTATAGTCTGCTGTTAGACGGCAAAGAGACTACCCACCACTTTATGACCACAGAAGTTTACCAAAACCGCAACGGTGAATGGAAACTGATCCAGTTTACATTTACTGCGTTGGTAAATTAATATGATTTTTTATTTTACAGCCACTGGCAACAGTTTGTACGTGGCAAAACAGTTAAATGAGACACGGATCAGCATCGCTCAGGCGATACACGACAGGGAGAAGATTTATACGGCTGATAAGATCGGTATCGTCTGCCCGGTTTTTGGGCATGAAGTTCCGCCGCTAGTCAGGGAGTTCCTGGCAGGATCAACATTCAGGACGGATTATTTCTATATGATACTGACTTATGGGAACCGACATGGCGGTGCGGCAGAGCTTACACAGAAGCTGCTGGAGGATTTGGGGATACATCCGTCTTATATCAATCTGGTGCTGATGGCTGATATTTTTCTGCCCGGATTTGACATGAACGAGCAGAAGGCACTGGATAAAAATGTGGACGGACAAATGGAACGGATTCTACAGGATATTGTATCCGGGAAAGAATATATCGCTCCGGTGACAGATACGGACAGGGCGGCCCACCGGGAATATCTGGACAGGACAGCAGAGATGTCGGATGACGTTTTTTCCAGGACTTATCGGATTACAGAGGAATGTATCGGGTGCGGAATCTGTACGAAGGTATGTCCGAAGAAATGTCTGCATATGGAAGGGCAGAAAAGTGTGTGGAATCCGGAAGGCTGTATGATGTGCATGGCCTGCATCCACGCCTGTCCGATGATGGCGATCCAGATGAGGATGCCGGAAAAGAACCCGAAAGCAAGATACAGGAATGAGCATATCAGTATCTGTGAAATTGTGGACGCAAATAATCAGTGGGGAGAGGACACTTTCCGGTAAAAATCATAACAGACAAGGAGGAAAACACCATGGAATTTTTAACACTGAACACAGGAACAAAAATGCCGCTTGAGGGATTTGGCGTATTTCAGATTCGGGATGAGGCACAGTGCGAGCAGGTTGTTTACGATGCGATCAAAACAGGCTATCGTCTGTTGGATACCGCGGCTTCCTACATGAATGAGGAGGCTGTGGGCAAAGGCGTAAAAAGGGCGATTGCGGACGGACTGACCACAAGAGACGAACTTTTTATAACCACAAAGGTATGGGTGCAGGATGCAAAGAGTGAAGAGACGGCCTATGAAGCTGTCAAAGCATCCCTGTCAAAGCTTGATATGACCTATGTTGATCTGATTCTGCTGCATCAGCCTATGGGCGATTATTTTGCGGCATACCGGGGGATTGAGAAAGCATATAAGGATGGTCTTGTAAAGGCAGTCGGCGTGGCGAATTTTTATCCGGCAATTCTTGCCAACCTCTGTGAAAATGTGGAAGTGATTCCGGCAGTCGATCAGATAGAGCTGCATCCGTTCTTTGTACAGGAGGCTGCCCTTGAGAATATGAAAGCATACGGCGTGGTACCGCAGGCATGGGGACCTCTGGCAGAGGGAAAGCATGGTATCTTTACGGATCCGGAACTTGTGGCTATTGGGGAAAAGTATGGCAAGAGCGTGGCTCAGGTGGTACTCAAATGGAATGTACAGCGCGGCGTGTCTATCATTCCGAAATCGGTGCATGTGGAAAGAATGGAACAGAATATCGACATCTGGGACTTTACACTTACGGATGACGAGATGGCAAAGATTGCGGCGAAAGACTTGGGCCATAGCGAGATTGTCAACCATGATGATCCGGCATTTGTGAAGATGCTCTGTGGTAGGAATATCCATTAAACCGAGGCTTTGCTTTTGGGATAAGCAAAGGAATTTCCTATATAATAAAGTGAGCGCCTGACATATTTGCCAGGCGCTGTATCATCGGATATTTTCAGTTGCAGCAGGCATCGTTTGCCGAAGCCGTCTTATTTTTTCAATTCAAACTGACTTACAAGCTGATCTAGCATAGTGGCCTGGGCGGATAATTCTTCGCTGGTTGCAGAGGCTTCTTCCGCAGTAGCCGCATTGCTCTGTACTACGCCTGAAATCTGGTTTACACCGCCTTCAGCCTGGCGCATGGCCTCAGCCTGCTCCTCCATAATGTCTTTCAGACTTCTGGAAAAATCGGCAATCTCTTTGATGCCGTCTACCACGGATTCGATAGAGCTTGCGGCCTCGTTGGCCACAGTGTTTCCTTTAGAGACTTCGCGGATGGAAGCTTCGATCAGATCTCTTGTATCTACGGCAGCTTTGGCGCTCTGGTCAGCAAGTTCTCTGATCTGGTTTGCCACTACCGCAAAGCCGCGGCCGGATTCGCCTGCCCGGGCAGCTTCGATGGTAGCATTTAAAGACAGGAGATTGGTCTGGTCGGCAATGGATTCGATTTCCGTGATGATGTCGCCAATCTTAGTGGAGGATTCGTTGATTCTCTCCATAGCGGCCATCATGGTATCCATCTGCTGACGGCTGGCGTCCGCTTCATCCGCATATTTTTGTGCCTTGTCATAAGTTTCTTCTGCATTTTCTGCGCTGGTCTCCATAGTGGTGGTAATACCAGAAATAGCAGCATGCAGTTCGGCTACTGCATTGGCCTGATCCGTAGCGCCTTCCGCCAGGGACTGGGATGCGGTTGCCAGTTCATCGGAGCCGGCGGATACCTGGTTGGCTGCGTCACCAATGGATAACAAGGTTTCTGTCATTTGATCCCTTAATCCCCGCATGGATTCATAGAGCTTCTGGAAATCCCCGGTGTAGCGTTCGGCGGCTTTGGATCTTACCGTATAATTTCCGTTAGCCATTTCTCCCAGGACTTCTCCGATATCAAAGATGATGGCATCAAGATTTTCCGCCATTTCCCGTGCGTCTTTTTCCATGTCCTCCACTTCATCCCCGGTCTCTATAAGAGGGAAGGGGGAAGATAAATCGCCTTCTGCAAAAGTTTTGAGACGTTCACCCAGTTTCCCGAGCGGTTCTGAAATTCGTTTGGCAATCTTTTTTCCTATCCGGATGGATAATAGCAGTGCAAAGGCGATTACGCCAAGGATTGCCACCACCAGAACCCATTCAACGACCGTCAGGGTTGTAGCGAGACGGTTTCCTTCATTGACTTTAACATTTAACAATTGTTCCAGTTTCTCATAGATGCTGTTGTAGGCGGGAGCCAGTTGGTTGAGGGCAAGCTCCTGAGCCTGAACACAGAGTTCACGATCCGTAGTGGCACCAAGTTCCATAATCTGCGCATCCAGTGTCCAGTAATCTTCCAGTTCCGCCTGAATGGCATCATAGGTTGCGCGGCCGTCAGAAGAGACCACTGTATTTTCGACTTCCGCAAAATATTCATTAAATAAAGCAATCGATTCATTGTGCTGTTTTACCACATTTTCGATGGCATCCTGATTGTCATAGCCAATGGCCGCACGCAGAGAGGAGCGTATGTCTGCAAATTCAAACATGGCTTTTCCTATGTCTCCCTGTGCAAAACCAAAATTATGTAATGCATAGGAGAAACGAGAGGATATGACGATCAGGGCAATGACGCCTAACACCGCCGCCGCTGCCGTAATAGCACAAATTTTAAAAATAGAGACTGTCAGTTTCCTTTCAATAGTTTCCCGTTGATTGTTTTCCGCTTCGTTCATTACCTGAGATCTCCCTTCTTATATATATCACGATACATCGCGGGGTCAAAACAGGGATAGAAATATTCATGACAACAGATATTATTATTTATTTTGACCTATACCTAAATTTCATTATATCATCTCGTATTCAAAGTGCAATATGATTGGCTGTAAATCGGTATAACATATATAAAACAATTTAATAGCGCTACAGGATGATTCGCTTTATCTTGACAAATGGGCAAAAGATAGGATAAAGTAGCATATGGGTAAATACGAATGATTATATTATGAGGAGAAGATATCAGGTATGAAAAGAGAATCATTTCAATCTCGTCTGGGATTCTTGTTAGTCAGTGCCGGCTGTGCGATCGGTATTGGTAATGTGTGGAGATTTCCTTATGTGGCAGGGGAAAACGGAGGCGGCTTTTTTGTGTTGTTCTATCTGCTTTTTTTGCTTTGTATGGGGGTACCGGTTCTGACCATGGAACTTGCCGTAGGCCGAGCCAGCAGAAAGAGTGCGGTGCTGGGGTATCAGATATTGGAAAAGCCCGGAACCAAATGGCATATCCATGGGTGGTTCTGTATGATTGGATGCTGCCTTTTGATGATGTACTATACCACGGTTTCCGGTTGGATGGTAGGTTATTTTTTTAAGTTCCTTACGGGTACTTTTCATGCAGGCATGGATGTGGAGACCGCAGGAGGTGTGTTTTCCGATCTTTTAGGTTCGCCGGTTGAGATGGGAGGCTGGATGCTCGCGGTAGTGATTCTGGGATTTCTGGTGTGCAGTCTGGGATTACAAGAGGGGTTGGAGCGGATCAGCAAATATATGATGGCGGCACTTTTAATCCTGATTCTTGTGCTGGGGATGCACAGCCTTATGCTGCCGGGAGCGGGAGAGGGTCTGACCTTTTATCTGATGCCAAACAGTGCAAATGTGGTCAAACGGGGGCTTGGCACCGTGATTTCTGAGGCCATGAACCAGGCGTTTTTTACATTGAGTTTGGGCGTGGGGGCGATGGAGATTTTTGGAAGTTATATGAATAAAGAGAACACATTGGCGGGAGAGGCTGTCAGAATCTGTGCCCTGGACACTTTTGTGGCGTTAATGTCCGGTCTTATTATTTTCCCGGCTTGTTTCTCCTTTGGCGTAAAACCGGATGCAGGGCCGTCACTTATTTTTGTGACACTGCCGAATGTGTTTATCAATATGTCCGGAGGACGACTGTGGGGCGCTTTATTCTTTCTGTTTATGACTTTTGCCAGTTTTTCCACAGTGCTTGCGGTGTTTGAGAATCTTCTTTCATTTTGTATAGATACTTTTGGCTGGAAACGGAAGAAAGCGGCTCTCATCAATGGCATATTCATTGCGGTGGCAAGTCTGCCATGTGTACTGGGATATAATGTATGGAGCAGTCTGCATATCATAGGAGGCCGGGATGTGCTTGACAGCGAGGACTTTCTGGTCAGTAATCTTCTTTTGCCGATTGGATCTTTGGTATATTTGTTATTCTGTGTTACTCGCTGGGGCTGGGGCTTTGACAAGTATTTTGAGGAGGCCAATACAGGCAGCGGCATTAAACTGAAGAAATGGCTGAAACCATATTTTCAGATAGTGCTTCCCGTCCTTATTTTGATTTTGCTGATACAGGGACTGCTTTAGGGTATTATTGTAGACAGGGGGTAGGATATGACCAATACAAACAGTACGAAATTGGCGTTGGAGGCATCACTTAAGAAACTCCTCGCGACCAAACCGTTAGACAAGATTACGATCAATGACCTTACGGCGGACTGCGGTATCAGTAGAATGGCCTTTTATTATCATTTCAGGGATATTTATGACCTGGTGGAATGGATATGCGTGGAGGATGGTACCAAAGCATTACAGGGGAAAAAGACTTATGACACCTGGCAGGAGGGGATGTGTCAGATCTTTGAGGCGGTTATGGAGAACAAGGCATTTATACAGAATGTATATCGCAGTATCAGCCGGGAGAAGATTGAAAGTTACCTTTATAAGCTTACCTATGGCTTGTTAGCGGATGTGGTGGAAGAGAAGTGTGCAGGACGCCAGCTGGCACAGGAAAACAAAGCTTTTATTGCAGAGTTTTATAAATATGGGTTTGTGGGTATCATGTTGGATTGGATCAGCCGTGGTATGAAGCAGGACTATGAAACCATCGTAGAGAAAATGAGCGTAATGCTGCACGGTAATATAGCGCAGTCAATCCATAATTTTGAGGTTGAATAGCTAATCCGAGGCCGCGAAGTGGATCTCGCAAAGTTAATTTTTAT
>DKZA01000019.1:6716-13307 GCA_002492525.1 Lachnospiraceae bacterium UBA7086
CTCGCAAAGTTAATTTGCGAAGCAAATTAACTTTTATGCAAAGATGGGAAAATGATAAAAAACTTATCATTTTCCCTTTTTTGTAAATTGGAAGTGCTGATAAGAATGTTTATGATAGCCATAATGAGTGAACAATAAACTAGTAAGAAAGGTGGAATACATTATGGCAAACAAGAAAAGTGTTGGATTAGGAGTAGCGGCAGTAGCGGCAGCAGGTGCGGGCGCAGCACTGGCGGTAAAGAATCATAAGCAGGCCGGAGGGGAAAGAACAGCAAAGAAGACGGCCTATACGGATCTGGACTATCGCAATACGGAACTAGGCAGATTTGATAAGAACAGCAAGGGTATCTATTATACCAACGGCAACTACGAAGCCTTTGCAAGACCTAAGAAGCCGGAAGGCGTAGACGAGAAAAACGCCTATATCGTAGGCAGCGGCCTGGCGTCTCTGGCAGCGGCATGTTTCCTGGTACGTGACGGACAGATGCCTGGCAGCCACATTCACATTTTAGAGGCTATGGACATTGCCGGAGGTGCCTGCGACGGTATCTATGATGCTACCAGAGGGTATGTGATGCGGGGCGGCAGAGAGATGGAGAATCATTTTGAGTGCTTATGGGATCTGTTCCGCAGTATTCCTTCCATAGAGACACCTGGCGTGTCCGTGTTAGATGAGTACTACTGGCTGAACAAAGAAGACCCCAACTATTCTCTGTGCCGGGCAACCAAGAATCGGGGAGAGGATGCCCATACGGACGGTCGATTTAACTTAAGCCAGAAGGGCTGTATGGAGATTATGAAACTGTTTATGACCAAGGATGAGGATCTCTATGATAAGACCATCGAGGATGTGTTTGACGAGGAAGTGTTTGATTCCACATTCTGGCTGTACTGGCGTACCATGTTTGCTTTTGAGAACTGGCACAGCGCCTTGGAAATGAAACTTTATTTCCAAAGATTCATCCATCATATTGCAGGTCTGCCGGATTTCAGTGCCCTGAAATTTACCAAGTATAATCAGTATGATTCCCTGATTCTTCCTATGCAGAAGTATCTTGAGGAGGCTGGTGTGGACTTCCAGTTTAACACGGAAGTGACCAATGTAATCTTTGGATTTGAGAAAGATAAGAAAATTGCCAAGGCCATCGAGTGTAAGGTCAAAGGCGTGGAAAAAGGTATTATGTTAACCGAGAATGATCTGGTGTTTGTGACCAACGGAAGCTGTACGGAAGGAACCATCTACGGCGATCAGAATCATGCTCCCAACGGCGATGCGGAAGTACGCACCAGCGGCTGTTGGAGTCTTTGGAAAAATATTGCGAAGCAGAATCCTTCCTTTGGGCGTCCGGAGAAATTCTGTTCCGATGTGGCGAAAACAAACTGGGAGTCTGCTACCATTACCACACTGGATGACAAGATTCTTCCCTATATCGAGAATATCTGTAAGCGCGATCCCAAGAGCGGCAGAGTGGTTACCGGCGGTATCGTAAGCTGTCAGGATTCGGCATGGCTTCTTAGCTGGACCATCAACAGACAGGGACAGTTTAAGAATCAGGATAAAGATCAGGTTTGTGTATGGGTGTATGGACTCTTTACGGATGTGCCGGGTGATTATGTGAAGAAACCTATGAAAGAGTGTACCGGTAAGGAAATTACGGAAGAATGGCTTTATCATTTGGGTGTGCCGGAAGAGCAGATTGAGGAATTGGCGGAGCACAGCGCAGTCAGTGTGCCTACCATGATGCCTTATATCACTGCTTTCTTTATGCCCAGGACTGCCGGTGACCGTCCGGACGTGATTCCCGATGGCTGTGTGAACTTCGCGTTCTTAGGACAGTTTGCCCAGACGCCCAGAGACACCGTCTTTACCACCGAGTATTCTGTGAGGACAGCCATGGAGGCTGTGTATGGACTGTTAGGTGTGGATCGCGGCGTGCCGGAGGTGTGGGGCAGTGTCTACGATATCAGGGAGTTATTGTCAAGCAGTGTGAAGCTGATGGATGGCAAGTCACCGCTGGAGATTAACTTAGGGCCCCTGAATCCTATGAAGAAGCTTCTGCTTCATTTTATCAGCGGCACGGCTATTGAAAAGGTAATGCGTGATCAGGGTGTAATAAAGAAGGGGATGTAATAGATAAACTATACCATAATAGTAGAGTTTAAGATTCGAGAAAACAGGCGACACATAAATGTGCCGCCTGTTTTTGGAAAATTAGAGGTCATAATACATCATAAACTCTGCCGGCGTAGGTATCTCTCCGGCCTGTTTTGCCTCAGCGCGTTTGCGGGCAATCCATACATCAATAAGACGCTCCGGGAAGACACCGTCTTTGGTCAGATAGTCGTGATCTTTCTCCAGGGCATCCAGGGCTTCCTCCAGGGATTTCGGCAGACCTTTGATTTTCTTCTGCTCTTCCGCTGAGAGGGTGTAGAGATTGAAATCGTAAGGACCCCAGCCGTTTGCGGCAGGGTCGATTTTTTTCTCGATACCGTCTAAGCCGGCCATCAGGATAGCGGCATAAGCATAGTAAGGATTTGCGGTAGCGTCAGGATTTCTAAGCTCGAATCTCTTGGTCTCAGGAGATTTTGCGTAAGCAGGAATCCGAATGACAGCACTGCGGTTAGAAGTTGCATAGCCGATAGTAACAGGAGCCTCATATCCAGGTACCAGACGCTTAAAGGAGTTGGTGGATGGGTTCGTGAAAGCACACAGGGATGCAATGTGGGACAACAGCCCGCCGATAAAGTAGTGGGCAGTCTGACTTAAACCGGAATATCCGTTCTCATCATAGAAGACAGGTTTTCCCTCCTTAGTGAGCAGCATATGTACATGGAGACCGCTTCCGGCTTCCTGATAGATGGGCTTTGGCAGGAAAGTGGCAGTCATGCCTTCCCGTGCGGCCATGTTCTTGATAATATATTTGACAATCATGGTGTTGTCCGCCATGGTGGGCATGTCGGCAAGCTCTACTTCGATTTCCATCTGGCCGGGGCCGCCTACTTCGTGGTGATGATATTTGACTTTGATGCCCCAGTCTTCCATTTCCATACAGATGCGGCTTCTCAAGTCATAGCCGACATCCTGGGGTGCGGCAATATGGTAGCCTCCATGGGTAACTTCATAACCGTTGTTGCCGGGGGTATCCAGACGGCAGTTCCATTCGGCCTGTCTGGTGTCAATCTGATAAGCGCATTGTCTGGGGGAAACTTCATAGCGGGCGGAATCGAAAAGATAGAACTCAAATTCCGGCCCAATGATCATGTTATCTGCGATACCTGTTTTTTTCATATAGTCCATGGCCCGCAGACTTACGTTCTTTGGATACTGATCAAAGGGAGTGTTCTCTCCTTTGCCGATGACGCACACATTGCCGCACATGGTTAATGTGGGAACCTGTGCAAAAGGATCTACATAGGCGGTATCCGGATCAGGTAAGAATACCATATCGCTTTTTTCGATGGGAGCGTACCCATAGTTGGAACCATCGAAGCCGATTCCGTAGACGAAGACATTATCATCAAACCGCTCCACCGGTATGGTGATGTGACGCCAGCGTCCGTCAATATCCGTCATTTTGAAGTCGATCATACGGATTTGTTTTTCTTCACATAGTTTTCTGATTGCAGCACTTTTGTCCATAAACATTCCTTCTCCCTTTTCGGATTTTGTATATATGCTATCAGTATACCATACAGAAGGGACATGCGCATTATTTTTATATAACTTCTGCTTTGTACTGCTTTGTATCCTTAATTATCTTCCATCAGCCGCAGGCCGGCCGTGTCTGTGACGGGCAGGGAGAAGACGATGGATTTTGCCTTGGACTGCAGGCCGGCCTGTTCCATGACGGCTTTCATGATGTCGTTCTTCTGTTCTTTTTTGGCTACGATGAAAATGATTTCTTTTTCAGAAGCCAAAGAGACGCCCATAAATCGTTCAGCCTGTTCCATGCCGGTACCTTTGGCATGGATGACGGTTCCGCCATAAGCGCCTGCGCTTCTGGCAGCGTCCATAGCCAGTTCCGTATATCCCTGATTGGCAATTACCACGATAAGTTCATAGACTGTATCTTTCAAAACAGATTCCTCCTCTTTCTGGAAGTCTTGATTTCCGCTCAAAAACTGCAATGTCTTTTTGCCGCCGATGCTGCTTAGGGGGACAACAAAGGCAATTCCCTCGCCGGGGGCGTCTATCTGAAGCTTTTGCCGGAGGTGTTTTTTGGCATCCTTCCAGGCATCTTCTTCAAGTACATGAAACATGACCGCTTTTTCCGTGGACTCGAGCCCAAGATAATCCAGGATGTCCCCGGAAGCGGTTCCGGCGCCTAAGGTGACAAACATAACCTGTAATTGTTCTTCCTGATAAAGACGAAAATATTTTTTAAACTGTTTTCTGCTGACAATGGTTGTCATCATGCACAATTTTCCCATACATTGCTACCTCTTCTAAATGTATTATAATTCAATAATATCCATATCTCCATAGCGGTCGATTGATACATATCCGCCGGCTTCTTTGGAAAGGCGGCTTTCTTTGATGCGATAGATCAGTCCGAGAGACTGGATGGTGATCAGGGGCGTCATGGCAACCATAGCGACCACGCCGAAGGCGTCAGTAATGATATTGCCGCCCACCGCATTGCAGGCACCCATGGCAAAAGGCAGAAGAAAGGTCGCCGTCATGGGACCGGATGCCACGCCGCCGGAGTCAAAGGCAATGGCGGTAAATATTTTTGGCACAAAAAAGGTTAAGAGCAGGGCCACGGCGTAACCTGGTACAATGAACCATGTAATAGGAACACCCGTAAGCACCCGGGTCATAGCCAGACCGATGGAAGTTGCGACACCCACGGAGAGGCTGATTTCCATGGCTTTGGCGGAAATGGCGCCGGAGGTGATTTCCTCCACCTGTTTGGTGAGGACGAATACGGCCGGCTCCGCCTGGACAATAAAGTAACCTATGACCATGCCGATGGGGATGATGATCCAGGCATAGGGCAGTCCGGCAATGATCTGCCCCAGATAGTTACCAGCGGGCATAAAGCCTACGTTCACACCGGTCAGGAACAGAACCAGTCCCACATAGGTATAAATAAGACCAATCAATATTTTAATCAGTGTCTTTTTCTTGATATCCCGTGAGATTAACTGAAATACACCAAAAAATAAAACAATGGGCAGAACTGAGACAGCCATTTCACGCAGGTAGACCGGAATCTCACCGGCAAATAAACGGCCCAGGGCAACAGAATCTGAGATTTTCGGTATGGCCTCAGACAGATATTCTGTGGAGTCCGGGTGATAGATCATGGCCAGAATCAGCACAGCAATAATGGGTCCCACGGAACAAAGGGATACCAGACCAAAGCTGTCTTCTGCCGCATGTCTGTCGTTTCGGATGGCGGAGATACCTACACCGAAGGCCATGATGAAAGGAACCGTCATGGGACCTGTGGTCACGCCGCCCGAGTCAAAAGCAACCGCCAGAAAGTCTTTGGGTACAAAAAATGCCAGGATAAAGGCAATCATATAAAAGCAGAGTAATAAAGGGGCCAACGGGATACGCAGCAGCATACGAAGCAGCGCAAACACCAGAAAAAGGCCCACACCTGTTGCCACGGCCAGGATTAATACCAGGTTGGGTATGGAGGCAACCTGCTGTGCCAGTACCTGAAGATCCGGTTCGGAGATGGTGATGACAAATCCCAACAGGAAACTGATCAGGATCATGGCAGGCAGACTTTTGGTCTTGGTCATGGTGGTACCCACCCGTTCACCCATACGTGTCATGGCCATTTCCGCGCCGATGGAAAAGAATAACATGCCCACGATCAACATGACTGCCCCAATCAGAAATTCCATCAGAATATCCGGGGAAATAGGGGCAATGGTAAAACTTAAGAGCAGTACGATCAGAATGATAGGGAGTACTGCACGCAGCGTCTCGTTGGATTTTTCTATGAGTCTGGAACGATTTTTAAACAAGGGTGCTCAACACCTTTCTATGTAAGATTTATGAGTTGCTATATTTTTACGCCTGTTTTTTTCCCTTTGTTGAAAAGTACTTTAATAATGTGGTTATAATGCCCAAACCGCAAACCAGGAAAAACCCGATTTTCAATATCTCCCGGGACACCAGAATAGTTTCCGCATCATCGGAAATGTATCTATAATATAGATATCCGTCAAAATAAAGCCCCAGAACTGTTGAAATCAATAAATGAACCTGCAGCATAAGAACTGTCTGCCATTTTTGGCTGTGTTGATAATTAAAGCAGGATAAGCCCAGCTGAAACACAGGTAAAGTAAGATCCGTTATAGCGCCGCCGCTGAACCCGACAACACAAATCAATAAAATCAGATAATTTAATAAAATATATAAGTATATTTTCCCGCGTCCTGATACTTTCATAAGTAGCTTTAACTCCTGTTATAAGTCTGATGTTATGGTTACACAATTCAGAAAAAGAGTGTATACTTATTTATAATTGTATATCATATTCACAGATGCAGTAATCATTGGCAACTTCAACAAGAATTACGCAGTAATTCTTGCGACGCAGGCTACTGAGCCTGCGTCTGTTATATATT
>DKZA01000010.1 GCA_002492525.1 Lachnospiraceae bacterium UBA7086
CAGAACCATGAAAAGCTGAAGAAGTTAGTGGCCGTCAGCATGAGAGTGATTGCAGAGATTTCTCTTGTGACGGTTGTGGCCTCCTTTTTTCTGACAAGGCCGCTTGTATCCGTTTTTGCCCGCCCGGATAATCCGGTGTATGATCTGGCAGTGACTGGAAACAGGATATGTACCATAGCGCTTTTGTTTATTGGTTATAATATTTTTGCCAGTGGAATGTTTACCGCATTATCCAACGGAGTAGTTTCTGCTATTTTGGCATTTTCAAGGTCATTTGTGTTTATGTTGATCACGATGATCGTGCTCCCGCTCATTTTGGGCGTGAATGGGATCTGGCTGGCAACTCCCGCGGCGGAACTGATGGCGCTTGCATTGTCTGCATTTATGTTCTTGAAATACAGGAAGAGATATGGTTACTAGGATTAAACTTTATGCAAATGAATTACTTTATTGGATGGATGTTAAAACATATCTAAGAGAAAAGAAAAAGGACACAAAAAGTTCACAAAAATTATTAGCACTCACTATTGACGAGTGCCAATAATGGTGTTATAACATATTTAGAACAGATGGAACGGGAAGAACAGATCATAAGTATGGAAGTTTCTTCCCAATCTCCAAAGTTCCAAATAACAAATTGTTTATAATTTATAATAGAAAAGGAGCGATGATTTATGATGACACCTAGTATTTTTGGAGAGAACTTATTTGACGATTTCTTTGACGGCTTTTTTGATTTTCCTGTGTTTGATGACAAAGCAATGGAGAAAGCACAGAGGAAGCTGTATGGGCGTCATGCGGCGAACATGATGAAAACAGATGTACAGGAACACGATGACCATTATGAGGTAGATATTGATCTGCCTGGTTTCAAGAAAGAGGAACTTTCTTTGGAACTTCAAGACGGCTATCTGATGATCACTGCAGCAAAGGGGCTTGATAAGGACGAGAAGGAAAAGAAAACCGGGAAGTTTGTCCGTCAGGAACGTTATGCAGGCAGCATGAGCAGGTCTTTCTATGTAGGGGAAGATGTAAAACAGGAAGATATTCATGCAAAGTATGAAAGCGGGGTATTGAAATTGAATATTCCAAAGCCGGAAGAGAAGAAGCCGGAGATCGAAGAAAAGAAATATATTGCCATTGAGTAACCGGCTGAAACAGGTAACAGGCAGGGGGAAGAAAAAACCCCCTGCTTTTTGTTTCATTGGTTTTAAAAACAGGTAAAGCAAATGGGGGATTTGTCAGCATAAAATTTCTACAAAAGTTTTGTAAAAATCATATATTTTCCCATCTTCCTGTGCACACAGAAGGAATCGGCTGATGACAGCGCCCGTTTTGTGACGGTCCTGAATATATTGTAAATGTTTCTGTAAATCATTTGGAAAACCATCCGCTATCTCTTCCTTCATCAAAAAGACGATATATCTGCTGCATTGTTTTTTCCATAGAATTTGAGAATCCGGAAATTGTCCTTTCTGTTCGGATGGAATAGTAAGCCCTCTTTGTTCCCACTCGGGATGATCGGAATGTTGTACCCGGGAGTAAAGATACGGATTGTCGATGTACTGACGCAGTTTGTCACGTTCGATTAAGTCAAAGGAAACAATGCAGTCCGTATCAATATCCGTTTCCCGATAAGGATTCTGCATCAATTCGTCCATTGTCTGAATCGCTTTCATATGACGGTGCAGTTTTTCTATGCGCAGTTTAAGTTGTTTTTGCTGTTGCTCCAGTTCAGACAACTTCTCCATAAATAAATGTTGGTGCTGTTTTGGCGTGGCAGATTCCATTTCACGGATCTGCTTTAGCGGAAGGCCGAGATTTTTGTAAAAGATGATGTCTGAAATCGTCATCAAGTCTTCCACCGTATATTCCCGGTAATGATTTTCACAATCCTTTAACGGATTCAGAACGCCCATATCCTCCCAGTAGCGAAGGGTAGATGCCGGTATATCAAAAAAACGGGAGATTTCTCCGATTTGAAAATGAAAAGCCATACTTTATTCCTCCATGATAACAGAATATCAAATTTCTAATTGACCTTCAAGTACCTTGAAGGTTTATCTTATATGCAGGAGGTGTCTTATGGAAAATATTTTGGTCTTCCATTCAGAAAAAGAAGTCCGTTTTGGAAAGCTGTTGCGCTATATCATTCCGGCCTATCTGACTTCTTTGTTCAATACGGTATATACTATCATTGACGGTATTTTTGTCTCAGCCTATGTGGGTACAGATGCTCTGGCTGCCATCAATATCGTTTATCCCATTGTCAATGTGCTCACAGGCATTGCGCTGATTTTTGCAACTGGCGGAAGTGCTGTTTGTGCATTGCATATTGGAGGCAACAGAAAGAAGGAGGCAAGCCGTTCTTTTTCGGTCAGTGTGACGGCATCTGTTCTGTTGGGCAGTCTGGTGTCTCTTGGCGTTCTTCTGAACCTGTCCGGTATTCTGAATCTGCTTGGCGCTACCAGTCTGACTATGGCTGACTGTAGAATATATGCGCTTTGGTGGCTTTGGGGAACACCCGTTGTCATTGGAAAAGAATTGTTTACCTATTTTATTCGGGTTGACGGGGCTCCTGCTTACAGCCTTGCCACAGCGCTCTTTGGAGGCGTTCTGAATATTGTTCTGGATTATATTCTGATCGGCTGTTTTCGGATGGGACTTCTGGGTGCGGCGCTTGCAACGATGCTTGGGATGCTTCTGTCTTTTGGTATGGGGATATATTACTTCTTAAGAAAGAGGAAGGTTCTCTTATTTACACTGCATGGATTGTCCAGGCGGGAAGCGGTGCGCTGCATGATAAATGGAGCATCGGAATTTGTGGATCAGCTGGCCATTGCCGTTACGACCATCGTATTCAACCGTACAGCCCTCGGCATTGCCGGAGAGGATGGCGTTGCGGCGGTATCCATTATTATGTATCTGCAATTTTTGTTTATCGGCGTATATTTCGGTTTCTCTATGGGAATCGCGCCACCGCTTGGCTACGCCTATGGGGATAAAAAGGAAGATGTCTGCCGTATTCTGGAGCGTTATGCTTACCGGTTCTTCGCTATCGCGCCGTTTATCATCTATACGCTGACATATTTCTTTGCGCCGCTTAGTGTTTCCTGCTTTGCACCTTCTGCAAGCCCTGTATTTTCCCTGGCGGTATTCGGAATGAGAATCTATGGACTTGGCTTTCTCTTTGCCGGGATCAATATCTTCTCGGCTATCCGTATGATGGCTTATGGAAAAGGGCATTTTTCCGGGATGATCACCTTCCTGCGCTCTTTTGCGCTGTTGCTTTTATTTCTTGTTTTGTTGCCCCAAATTTGGGGAATGGACGGAATCTGGCTTGCCGTTCCGGCCGCCGAATTTCTGACAGTATTTGTGTCCTTTTTATTTTTTAAGATAAATCCATAAAATTTTGAAACTTTTCAACTGTCAGAAAAATCTAGCAAGCGGATTTGAATACGAATCCGGTATTTGCAAAAGAGGCAGGCGAGCTTCCTGTGATTGGCGGACTTGCCCGGATACTGATATTCCGTTCTTATGAAACAGAAAAAGATGATATAGCGCTGGCAGATCTTATCGCATTTCCGGTTTATGTGGGATTGTCGGATGTTGATGTGGATAATAAATTCTCAGTGCTTTTGTGCTTGTTGTTATGCAGATAAAATATAAAGGAAATGATAGCCATAGAAGCCATCAGGGAAGCCGAAAGCCAAAAGGCAGGAGAACCGGGTTCTGTTATACTGGAACCGAGAATGGTTGCCAGTACTATGCCTAAAGTGGTGCCCAGGATACCGCCTGTCAGATAATAGGGAAAGGGTATCCTGGTGGCGCCGAGATACAAGCTTACCGCATCTCCTGGCAAAAAACAGAATGTGCGTAACAGGAAAGAAATAAAAATAGGACGCTGACCTTGTTTGTTGCAAATCTGTTTTAATTTGGGGTATTTTGTCTGCAAATTATTTATCAGGTCAGAACCGGAAAACCGCCCGATCCAATAAGGAATAGAGAGTGTGACAGCTCTTCCTAAAAAATTTATCAACAGGGCAGCAGGTGTTTGAAAAAGATGTCCGGTCGCAATTTGAAGTACAGCGATTGGAAAAACAAATGATACACTTTTCAAAGCATAGAAAAGTAAAATGACTATAGCTGCTGCAACAGGAGATTCCGGGGTATAATTTAAGACAGTCTGAACAGTTATGTCATTGCCTGATACAAGAAATAAAACAACAAATAGTATACAGACTATGAGCGGTAATGATTTCAAAAGAGTGATCAGTTTCTTGTTCCTTTGTGGCATCATAGGAATCCTCCAGTCAATTCAAATAAGAGTAATGATTGAAAAAAAAGTCGGCTTTTAGTATAATAGCCTCAATATCATTTTGGGGGTGGGCGTATGAACCGGACTAAAAAAGCCATCATGGACGTATTCTGGCAGCTCCTGGAAGAGAAACCGTACAGTAAAATCACTGTGCAAAACATTGTAGAACGCTGTCAGGTAAACAGGAATACCTTTTATTATCATTTTCAGGATATTCCCACGCTTGTGGAGTGTTCCATTCAGGAGTGGACAGAATCGGTGATTGACAAAAACTGTCAGTTGGATTCGCCGGCCAATTGTATCATTCCTGTTACGCAGGAGCTTATGAATCGTAAAGCGGCGTTTATCCATCTTTATAATTCGGCGAATCGGGAATCTCTCATGCGGTATTTAAATCAAATCAGTCAGCATATTGTGCAATTTTACATAGATAAGGCAACAAAGGATGTTGACGTTCCTGCAGAGGACCGTTTGGTCTTAACATGGGGTTATAAATGCGCATTTGTGGGAGCGATTATTGACTGGCTTGACAATGGGGCATCCTATGACCTTTCCGCTTCTTGTGAAAAAATTTTGGATCTTTTTGAAGGTTCTGGGAAAAGGGCTTTTCTAATGCATACTACAGTGTGATTTTTACACTGACTCCCATACCAAATGCGTTTGGTCCGACATGACTGCTGACACTGCAGGTTAATGGATCGTAGAGCAGTTCATCGTCCGGGAATGATTCTGCCGCACGACTATACCAGTTTGATAAGTCAGCATTATTCAGAAAACTTCCGGCTATGCCAATCCGGATATCATATCCCTGGCTTTTGAAATGAGCGGCCTTTTCCTTGATTGCGTGCAAAAGCTTTCTCTCACAATTTTTAATTCCCCGTGTCTTATCATAGGCGTCAATTTTATTTCCGCCTATGATAAGCAGGGGCTTTATATTTAGGACAGATGCCATTGCTGCAGCGGCAGGGGTGATGCGCCCGCCCTTTTTTAAATAATCAAGGTCATCGACCCCGACAAATATAATGGAATGAAGGGCATTTTTTTCCAGCTTTTCTTTTATGGATGCGGCTTCAAAACCGTGGTTTACAAGATATAAGGCATCTTCCACGGCGTGACGCTGTGTGACGGAAACCCTGCGGACATCCGTGACGTAAACTTTCCCTGGGAATTCTTCTGCAATCCGGCAGGCGGTGTCAAAAGAGCCGGAAAGACCACTTGACATGGGGATATATACCAGTTCATCATATCCATCCGTTAATATGTTCTCCCACATGGTAAGCAGGTCTGTCGGGGAGGGCTGTGAGGTATGGATTTTTTCATGGTTTGCCAGATGGCCCAAAAAGCTTTTGGGGTCAAGGTCAATTCCCTCATAATAAAATGTATTTTCTATGCAGACGGGCATTGGTATCATGAACAGTCCCAGATTATCTGCCTCCTTTTTTAAAATGCCGCAATTACTGTCGGTTACGATAGCTGTTTTCATCAACGCATCTCCCTCGTATATTTGTCTTTCCTTGGACTATTCTCCCACAATTCGTCTGCAACAGGTTCCCAGTCTCTTGCATATTGGTCACACTTGGCACAAAGATGCTCAACGTTTTCAGGTGATTGGAGATCCGTAGAATGAGCGCCGGCACAGGCAACCATTTCACGTAGCTTTTCCGGATTTTCAAGCATCGGGCAGGGGCGCAGCATATTTTTGTTAAATGGTTGTCTTTGATGGTATGCCATCATCATAGGAGAGCGTAAGGCTTCCAAAAGAGTTTTTTCCCGAATATTGGAATCGGAGTAATGGACGAATACGCAGGGGTCGATATCACCGTTTGCATTGATATGGAGGTAACGGTGTCCGCCGGCGATACATCCGCCCACGTATTCTGCATCATTTTGGAAGTCCATGGCAAACAACGGTTTCTCAGTACGGTAACGGCGGATTCTGTCATAAGTTCTCCTTCGTTGGGCTGGGGTAGGCATCAGTTCCGGCACAGCATCATTTCCCACAGGCATATAGTGGAAATACCAGATGAACCAGGCACCCATTTCAACTACTTTATCCAGATATTCTTCCGAAGTGATGGATTCATAGTTGGCGCTGGTATAGCAGGAGGAAATGCCATAGATCAGTTTCTTGCTTCGCAAAAGCTCCAGAGCATCCACCACTTTCCGGTATACACCGTCTCCGCGCCTGCCGTCGGTTGCTTCCTCGAAACCTTCCAGGGAAATGGCAGGCACAAAATTGCCGACCCGGAGCATTTCCTCTGTAAAGGCTTCATCAATCAGGGTTGCATTGGTAAAGCAGAGGAATACGCAGTCAGAGTGCTTTTCGCATAGCCGGATCAGGTCATTTTTGCGCACAAGAGGTTCTCCGCCTGTATAGATATACAGATAGACACCAAGCTCCTTGCCCTGGCGGATAATATCATCGATTTCGTCATACGACAGATTCAGCTTGTTCCCATATTCTGCGGCCCAGCAGCCGGTGCAGTGGAGATTGCAGGCAGAGGTAGGATCAAGAAGGATTGCATACGGAATATTGCAGTCGTATTTTTGCCGCAGCTCTTCTTCCTTTTTCCAACCTGCCAGACTGGCATTGATAAAGAAGTTTACGGCAAGAGTCTGTGTGACATTTGGGTCAATATCCGTGAAGAGGCGGCGCACATAGGTGTAATAAGGATGATTCGGGTTTGTAATTGCCTCCCGGATCATTGTTCTTTGGGAGACAAAATTACCGCCTGCAAATTTATCTGCCCAGTCCATGATTTTAAGCATGTTTTTCTCAGGGTCTTTGTAGATGTAGTGGAACGCCTGTTCCAGACCAAATTTTTTCAATGTTGTAGTTGCGTTCATAGTATTTCTCTCCTTTTCTCATGAGGTAAAAAATTTTTCAATTGCAGACAGTGCATTTTGCTCATCAGTGCCTTTTGCTATAAGGTTGATAGGCGCTCCTTCTGTAAAGTCAAATGCCATGATACCCATTATGCTCTTTGCATTGGCCCGATGCTGTTCATTTTCGATGATGATTTCACTGTTAAAATGACAGGCAAGATGTATCAATTCTGCTATATTTTTTGAGTTGATATTCGATACTGTGATTTCTTTGTTTTTCATAGCGATTCCTTTTTAAATATGGCTATTGCCTGAATTTTCTTTTGAGGATGGGCTATAGTCTGGTGACAGATATACAGTACAATGGATGATGTAATGACGCATAAGTCCTTCTGCCAGAAGGCCGCATCCTGCTATCATCTGAGTATTGGTTACAATCAACGCGGCTCCTAATGCCCCGGAAAGGATGGAGAAAGCCAGCATGACGGGCCAGGAAGAAAGCCCAAACCTTTTTGCGTCTAAGGAAGTCTGTATGCATAACAGGCTGTCTAATAAAATGAGAACGCCAATTGCAGACAATAGATGTTCCTTAAACTTTTGGTTCGCGATTAATACTACAATTCCGAGTACGAGCAGGAATATCCCGCAGGCTAAATCATATTGAAATGCAAGGCAGAAAAGGTCTTTAGAAAAATATCCTGTTATTTTGATGATGCCATAAACAATCAGGATGATTCCACCTGCTATAGCAACGGATTTTCCACTAATATTCGGTATTATCAGACAGAGTACACCCGAGAGATAAAACAGGATTGAAATCAGGATGTACCCGGTTTTGGCAAATTTTATCTGTTGCAAGGCTGTCACCTCCCAAACTGCCATATTGTCATTTGATTTTCCCTTCACGTTCCAATCCGCAGGTATCAGAAAGCTTTTTCAGGACTTTTTCTGCAAAGGTCCGGCCTCCGATACCAAAGGAAATGGCAAATGATATGGCAAGAGCGGCAATGATCAGGATAAAGGCAGTGTTCACGATCTCTTTTGCAATGCCCAGTTCGTTTAATACCATGAAGATACCAATTGTATAAATAGCAATTTTGCTGACCATAGCGAAAACGGTATGGTTTCCTTTAAGCAGTGCTTTGCCAGCCAGTCCATCGCATATATAACAGATAAGCAGAATCAGCGCAGATGCCAGTATATAAGGCATGTAGCCGATGATGGCGCTCCCGATATTTGTAAGGACGGAAAGATGCAGTACACTGAAACTTTCCACGATAAAGAAAACGACCATGATGATATGTACGGTTTCTCCGATTGCTTTGGATAAAATGAAGTTATTTTCTTTTTCGCCCAGATGCTCTTTCAGTTTTACGTCAAAACCGGCAGAGGCGATCAGACTTTCCACGATATTACCGGCAAACTTTGCAACTGTGCAGCCAATGATGATAATGACCAGTGCAGCCAGCATATTGGGAATAAATTGAAAGATGGTGTCAAGCATCTGGATTGCCGGGGCGGAAACAGCTTCGATATTCAATACCTGGAGTGCGGCAATGATCACCGGAATCAGGATCAGTACATATACGATGTATGCCAGCGTATTGGAGAGCCTGCCTGTGTCGGAAACCTGTATTCCGGCTCTTGTCTGCAACGTATCTACTTTCAGGCGGCCAAATACCGGAACCAGAAGTTCACGGACAAGTCTGGCAATAAAAAATCCCACCCATAAGACAAGAACTGCGGCAAGTAGGTTGGGAAGGTATCCCCATAAGGTATTGAGAAGATTTAATATGGGGGAAGAAACCTCTCTCATGCCGAGACTTTCAAAAATTCCAGGGACAAAAAGCAGAAAAACCAACAGATGGACAAGTTTTCCGATAAAGTCTGCAGACCTTTCTTTTCCATTGGCGTTATCAGCTTGTTTGAGAAGAGTATTCAGTTTTGTTTTGGTAAACAGTTTTACAACAAGGGATTTTACAACCGCTGCCGTAATAAATGCGAGAAGTAAGAGTAAAACAGCCTTTATAAGGGCCCATATCCCGCTGCTGAAAAAAGAAACAAACATTTCGTGCATAATAAGTACCTCCTTTTGCGATACATATTTTATGCTGATACCATACGCCTGTTTTTAATGCCTTGAAATGGACAAATAGGGGTAAAATATCTAAAAAATAGACAATGAATATACTTTTGACTGGTTTTTGAACATTCGAGGGTGGTATGTCTATTGAAAAATGGAGAAAAAAATATAGACTAAAAGGATGTAGAAAAGACATGATAATGAAAGCCTGCGGGAAATGTTTTCCTGTGCATGGCCTGCCAATGGTACGGTGGAATTCTTAATCCCGTGTGACGATAAAAACCCATTCGCCGTCTTTGGAGTCAGCTTTAATTCCCACCAGATAATATTTGTCTGTTACCACGACCACATAGGTCCTGTCCTGGGAGTCGGTTACCTGAATTTGTGATTCTCCGAAACGGTCATCTTGTTCTACGATTTCTGCTTTTACGATATCACTTACCGGCAGAGAGGAGAGATATAAATGTTCCGCAATCTGTAAGGCATATTTTTGCCGGTTTTCTACGGTTTCGTCCGTAAGCGCGTCGGAGATATGGGAGATACTTTCCTCTGACATAACCGGATGCTCCTCCTTTAGAGGCTGGGAGGATGTCATAGGAGAGGATTCAACAGGAAGAACCTCAATAGAAAGGAATCCTTCAATATCGCTGATGCTGATGGCACGTTCATTGTCTATGGCAACAGCCTCCACGGCATAAAACCATCCGCTCTCAGGAAGTTCACAGATAGCCAGAACATATTGAAACTGCTTCCCATCGTTGTTTTTTTGTGATTCGGCATAATAGTATGTGTAGCCGGCAATTTCCAATGTTTTAATCTTGGCGTCTTCATAATTCCAGTCATTCACAATTTCTTCTTCCGCGCTTTCATAATCATTCTTTGTCACCCGACAGGAGACGCTTACATAATCATTGGTCATGTAGGAATCGGCATAATAATCCTGCCTTGCGGAAATATATATTTCATCGGATTGGGCATAGTAATCTTCGGGGACGGGGAACGTGAGACAAAGGGCATCGGTTTCAATGGTTCCCTGCGGCCGTCTTTTTCCTAGATTGATTTCGGGTTCCCATGCCAAAAGATCTTCTTCGGTGCTGTTTGGCATGTCGGATTCTTGTGCCGTTTCAATAATCTGTGCAAAAACAGCTAAGAAATCTTCTTCCTCCATATCTTGTGAAAGGATAGCTAGTTGACCGACGAACATACGGGTTTCATCTGCTGCGGACCACAGCACGGCCATATCGTCTCCCAGCAGATCTGTGCGAAACCATGCAATAGTATGTCCATTTATTTGGGTTTCAGATACCTCTTGTGTGATTTGGCCACCGGCATCTTTGACCTTCTGCATGGCACGGGCCGGATCCTTGGTATAGGACTCGTAATTTTTATCTTCCACACGAAGACGAAGCTGGAAAACACCGCTCCTATAAATGATCGGGCCCAGATCCTCAGTGATCATGCAACCGTAATCTAAAGGGATTAGAAATTCATAGCCTTTGTAGATAACCGGTCTTTTGACGTCTGTGAAGGTATTTTCCGGATTCTTATCGGAGTCTGTTTCCTGTGACGGCAGTACGTCGTTTGTTTTTGGGGAATGGTTTGAAAGGAAGAGCAAAAGGCCGGTTAAACTGATAAGAAAAATTATCAAAATACTGATCAGCACAATCAGGATGGTTTTCGTTTTTTTCATGTTTCCTCCAATATAGTCTTGCCTTTGTCTTATTGTGTTTTCGCCACTTTCTGTATCCGATAAATGAGGATGGAACATAACAATGCTAAGGCGAAAAAGAAGATGGCTGTTATCACTGGTGCCATCAGTCTGTTGGTTTCATAGGGAAAGCTGAGATGGTCTTTGCCGCTCACATCTGCGAAAATCCAATCGCCTTCCCGGACCCCTTTTTCATCCAGATATACTTTTTGGGTAGCAAACGCGCCGTCGGCAGTCATATACATAACGTCTGCGATTGTATTCTGTCTGTAAATCCGTTCTACGCAGACGGTTTGTTGTTCACGGGCGGTTACAAAACCGGAATAGGAAACGGCAATTTTACCAAAGCATATCAGAGCGGCACAGGCAGCCAGAAGACTGGCGCAAAGCAGTAAGGCATATACTTTTGTCAGCTGTTGTCTTTCTCTTATGCCGGATTGGGGAGATGTCATAGCGTCTCTTCTTTCCGGTGGTATCGGAGACATATCCGCAGCTGGCTCTTTCATGTCTTCTTGCGCCAATAAAAGGGAATCTGTTGTTATCCCAAAAAGTTTACACATACTGATGATCTTATCTACATTCGGAACAGCTTTATCCAGTTCCCATTTGGAAACAGACTGTTTGCTGACGGAAAGCTGTTGTGCCATTTCTTCCTGAGACAGAAGATGCTGCCGTCGAAGTTCCTGTATTCTTTCTCCGATTGTCATATAGATTCTCCTGTTTGGATTATTCTTTGTCTAATAGTTCTCTGTGGTCTTCCACGATCTGGTCGATATCATAGAGAGCAAAGATTTCATGAATGTTTTTATACAATTCCATAAATTCCTTGTTTTCAGGCATATAGCCGCCTTTGGAAATAAGCGTTTCGTCATTTTCGTCATAAAGTGTTATGTGGTAGAAAGTGCCGTCATCAGCTTCGCCGTCTGTGACATTAAGATGATATATTTTTTCTCTGTCAGCAAGTACTGTTAGTTGTTCATAATCTTCTTCAGATAATGTAACGGAACCGATTTCGGCTATGGTACTGTAATCTGATTCCACCATAAAGATTTTAACGGTTTTGTCAGTGTAAACAATGATTTCTGCATCGGTACATTCCGCTCTGGTTCCGTAACCGGATGCCCCGGCATTGATAGAAAAAAGAATGTTGTCACTAAATTTCGGTAAGGAAGATCCGCAACAGGTCATAGTGGTTAACAATATGGCAGCCAGGAGTATTCTGATATATTTACGCATGGTGTTTTCTCCTTAGGGGGATTCGTCTTTTTATTGTGGAACAGAATCAATATTATTTTTATTTTACTGATATTGCAGGCAGACTGCAACAAAGTATGGTTATATTTTTGTAAACTGTTGGTTGACAAACGCTTCAAATGGCATGTATAAAGATAGATTACCTGTGGAAAAATAAATATTATTTTGGTGTGGAGATAAATACATGGTGAATTCTTTTTACGGATGGTATTTGAAATGTCAGTCTGCTACACAGACGTTGGCGCTTATACCTGCCGTTCATAAGACGGCGAACAAAAGTGCCTGTTCTATCCAGGTTATCACGGATAAGGATGCCTGGACTGTTACATTTCAGGCAGATGCCTTTCGCCGGACAGGGAGAAATATTGTTATCGGAGAGAATCGGTTTGGGGAAAAGGGGATTCGTCTGGCAATGCATACGCCGCAGCTGACCATTAAGGGGAAATTGGATTTTGGGCCGCTTTCTCCATTAAAATATGATATCATGGGACCGTTTACACTCATTCCATTTATGGAATGTCGCCACAGCGTGTGGAGTATGTGTCATTCGGTCATGGGAAAGGTGTATATCAATGGACAAAAATTATCTTTTCAAAATTCCTGGGGCTATTGGGAAGGGGACAGGGGCCGGTCGTTTCCAAAAGAGTATTTATGGACGCAATGTTGTTTTGAAGGCGGGTCGATGATGTTGTCCGTAGCGGATATCCCTATGGCGGGTATTCATTTTACCGGTATTATCGGCGTCATATTATGGCAGGAGAAGGAGTATAGAATCGCAACTTATCTGGGAGCCAGAGTCGCACGGATGCAAAATAAAATGGTGCGGGTCAAACAAGGAAATATGGAATTGGAAGCCCGGCTGCTCGGGGAATCCGGACGGCCTCTAAAGGCTCCGGTGAAAGGAAATATGGTAAGGACAATTCACGAAAGTGCCTCCTGCCGGGCTTTTTATCGATTTTGCAAAAAGGGCTGTACACTGTTTGCTTTTGAGACAGACAGGGCTTCTTTTGAATATGAATATTTCACGTAAAGAGTAGCGTTTTTATCGGAATAGGAACTGTACCGGTGATTGTGCAAAGAAGGGCAAAGAGGAAAATCTCCCTTTGCCCTTTTGCGGTATGACGAAATGTATCTGTCATAATGATTTAGTATAATTATTGTCGTCTTGTGTCAATATAGTATGTCAGCAGTTTTGCTGTTCCATCAATTCCAAGATTACTGCTGTTTATGGAAATATCGTAATTTCTGCAGTCCCCCCATTTCCTGACACAAAAGCTGTTGTGGTAACGTCTGCGATTCATATCTTTTTCACGAATCTTTTTGACGGCCTGACTTTCTGTCAGATGATACAAGCGCATAATCCGTTCGATTCTTTTGTCAAGGTCGCCAAGAATAAATATAGATATCATATTGTCATATTGTTTTAAAATCGTCTCACTGCATCGGCCTACAATCACAAAAGAGTCTCCAGCGTCTGCCCTTTCCCGTAGATAGTCAAACTGGAGGTATAGAAGATTTTCTTCCGGTGAACTGCTGAAGCCTCTTACTGTCCTGGAAGACAATGGATTTTTATATTTCTCATCCAGTTCTTTTAAATGATCCATATTCATGTTTTTCTTTGCTGCAATTTCATCCAGGAAATTGTGATCCAGCAGTTGGATGCCATAATGTTGTGAAAGTTTTTCCGCGATTTCGTGACCGCCGCTTCCATATTCTCTGCCTACGGAAATAATCAATTGCTTTTCCATCCGTTTCCACCTCCTTTATAAATATCGGAAATAAATCAGAAGCATTGCTATTAGGACAGCCATTACAGTTGCCGGCATCATTTTCTTACAGTAAAGGCCCCATTTTATCACATAGCCTTCCCGGGATGCTGTCGCAACGCCGACAACATTTGCTGACGCACCTATGGGCGTAGCGCTTCCGCCAATATCCGTTCCCATGGCCAGTGTCCAGGAAAGCATGGACAAGTCAACGCCATATGCGGCAGACAGACTCTTTATAATTGGGATCATCGTTGTTGCAAATGGAATATTATCAACAAATGCGCTGACAATTGCGGACAGCCAGATAATAATGGCAACCATGACCATGACATTTCCGCCGCTGATTTTGCCAATAAAGGCAGCCATGATTTCGAGGATTCCTGTCTGTTCCAATCCGCCGATTACTACGAACAGACCAATAAAAAACAGCAGTGTCTTATAATCCACTTTTTTCAATAGCAGTATAGCATATTTCCGTGAAGTTACCAAGGTGGCAAGTGCGACAATGCATCCAATCGTAGAGACGGTAAGTCCCGTCTGGGCATGGGTCACCAACAGGATGATTGCAACGGCAAAGATAACGCAGCTTACCGCAAAGCCTTTTTTGTCAGTGATTGTGGATTCCGGACTCGGCATGTTGCCGTAATTTACAGAATTTGATGTATCGCTCTTAAGTTCTTTCCGGAATATCAGATAAAAATAGGTGAGTACAGCCATCAGGCACACAAGAGCAATTACGCCGGTATTTGTCACAAAATCCGTAAAGGAATATCCAAGCGATGTACCGATAATAATGTTGGGCGGGTCTCCGCACATGGTAGCCGATCCGCCAAGATTTGCACAAAAAATCTCGGATAAGATCATGGGAATGGGGTTGAACTTTAAAAGTTGTGAAAGCTCAATCGTTACGGCTGCCAAAAACAGAATAACGGTAATGCTGTCAATAAACATTGCCAGTATGGTTGACAAAATCATAAAAGTAATAAACAGCGGTATTACCTGATAGTTTACAAGTTTGGCAATGCGCATACAGAGCCATCGGAAAAAGCCGACGCGCGCCATGCCTTCTACCATGACCATCATGCCAAAGATAAACAGAATCGTCTCCCAGTTGATGCCGGCGCTGCCGCCGGATACCTCCCCGGACAAATACCAGAATTCTATCGTAAAAATGCTTTTGAGATTTATCGTCTCAAATATTGCCGTCATGCTATGCATGCCCAGACCAAAGACGAAAACAATGGTAAGCAGTGCACAAATAAGCGAAACAACGTGCCTTTCCAAAATTTCGGTCACAATAAGAACAAACATTGCAATAAAAATCATTACTGCAACAATCTGTGCCAACATATATTTCCCTTCTTTCTAAAACTGTTATTATTAGTGTCAGTACACTTCTCCTTTTCAGAAAACAGTTTTAGACTCGTTTTTTCCCGTCTGACTGGTGCATATATTCTGTGACAAGATCGTTTTGCGAGTGGAAAAATAAGGATGCTGCCGCATGATATCTATAAGATTTTCCATGGGATAAAGAACCGGAACCAAAGCATGATAAATAAAGACATTCGTTGACTTCCCGATGCTGTTCCTGAAACTTTCCGCGCGATTGCAGTTTCATATCAAGTATATTTGGGAATTCTTTGGGACATATCGTGGCGCAGTTTATATCTGAATGGAGTGGAGCGAGAATTGCTGTGGTTTTTCCTGTTTGACTGCACACAGATAAAGCCTCTTCCGGGATGGTATCCATATATATTCCCGTTAAAAGCAGCAATGCGATATAAAATAAACAGATCATCCTGTGTGTTCTTTTGCTCATTGTCTTATGTTCCTGAGTTATATCATGATTTATTTTAATTGATTCCTGTTATATTACAGATGCTGGTCGTAAATGGTTCCTGAACCGACGAAATTATATCATACTTTTCATGTCAGGGGAAGCTTTTGAACAACATTGATAATAAGGTGTATTTCCGTTAAAGTTATCATATAAGCAAGCTTCTCCCACAACAGATGCGCCATATTTCCAACAGATATGCAATAATTATAGTCAAAACTATGATATCGTATCCTCAACAACACGAATAAAAATAGCAAGAGGAGCGTGATTCTATGGAAAGGCAGCGTAAAGTCAATAGCAGACCAAAATCCGGTATGGCGGATATGACGCAGGGAAGTCCGGTTAGGCATGTCCTGATCTTTGCAATTCCCTTGTTTATCGGCAATATTTTTCAACAGATCTACAATATCGTGGATACTATGGTGGCGGGGTATAATCTTGGCGACCAGGCTATTGCGGCAATCGGAGCTACCAGTTCTTTGTATGGTCTGCTTGTCAATTTTGCGTGGGGGTTAAACAGCGGCTTTGGAATTGTGGTGGCGAGGAAATTCGGGGCAAAGGACGAAGAAGGATTAAAGTCCAGCATTGCCGCCATGATGATACTGAATACCGTTATGACAGCTCTGATATCTGTTGGGGCGCTGTTTCCTTTAAGGTTGTTGATGAGAGGGCTGAAGGTTCCCGGAACAATATTTGAAGATGCATATGACTATCTTGTTATCATCGTGGCAGGAATGATTGTTACCATTCTGTATAATATGTGTGCAGGCATCCTCCGTGCAGTCGGCAACAGCAGGACACCCTTGTATTTTCTGATAATTTCCAGTATCTTAAATTTAGTGATCGATGTACTGTTCATCATGGGATTTGGCTGGGGTGTACAGGGGGCGGCGGCAGCGACAGTGATTGCAGAGGGAGTAAGCGCTCTGCTGGCAGGCGGTTACATTATGAAGTATTATCAGGATATCCTGCCAAAGAAGCGGCATTTCCGGTTTGAGCGGCCGCTCTTACAGGAAATGCTGGGAACAGGATTCTCCATGGCAGTCATGCTGTGTGTGGTGGATTTTGGTTCTGTTCTTTACCAGCGGGCAATCAACGGGCTGGGAGATACCCTGATCGTTGCCCACACAGCGGCGCGGAAGATTATTGGGATACTGATGATGCCGTTATCTTCCATTGCCACGGCCAATTCTACTTTCGTGAGTCAGAATTTTGGGGCCAAACAGTACGGGCGCATTGAAGAGTCCATCAGGAAAGTGCTGAAATTAGAAGTTTTATGGGGTGTATTTTCCTGTATCCTTGTGTATCTGTTTGGCGGTTTGGCGATCAGATTCCTCACGAATACAAAAGATGCGGAAGTGATCGGGAACGCAGTGTTAAGCATCCGTATCCATTTCATCTTTTATCCCGCGCTCGGTATCCTGCTGGCATTAAGGACCAGCCTGCAGGCAATGGGCAGCAAAGTGGTGCCTGTTATTTCGAGCGGCTTCGAGTTGGCGGGAAAAGTAGTGGCAGGTTTCGTTCTGATCCCGGCATTTGGATATCTCTGGGTATGCCTGACAGAACCGATTATCTGGGTTGTCTGCATGGGATTTCTGATTCTGGTTTTTGCAGTGAGGAATCCTTTGAAAAAGGCGATGGAACAGGAGCAGGCAGAGAAGGGGGAGTGTCATAAAAAAGGGATATGCCTGTATGCTTCATGAAAATAAAAGCAAGTAAGGAGGAGCTGTATTGCGGAAAATTCATAGTGCAGAAGATATTTGGGTGTTGGTACAGGAGATGGGATTTTTGCCGCTGTTTCAAAATGAGATAAAAGGATTTTCCATTGAGGAACATACGCCTTCCAGTCTCTGGTTTTCGGATACTGAGCCAGGCCCGTGGGAGTGGAAAGGCCCGGTCATTCGGATGGGCGATTGTTTTTATGGAAAATTTTTTGCGGGGAAGGCAGGCTATATCAGCAAGGAATGGTTTCCTGCTTTTGCAAACTACCGTCGGGACGGTTATGATTTTGACGCTCTTTATGACGATGGAAAGGCGGCCAGAAAGGATAAATATGTTTATGATACGGTTGTGAAGGATGGAAGCCTTCTGACAGGTGAATTGAAGAAAAAGTGTAATTATGTAAAAGGCGGAAACAAAGGGTTTGAGACGGTCATTACAAGACTGCAGATGCAGACATACCTTGTGGTGGAGGATTTTGAATATCTGCGGGATAAGACGGGGACTACATACGGATGGGGAGTGGCAAGGTACTCCACGCCGGAGAGGCTGGCCGGGGAAGATTTCTTTTATGAGGAATACAGAAAGGAAACGGAGCAGTCGAGGCAGGCCGTGTATGCATATATCCAAAAGCTGTTTCCGTCAGTATCAGACAAGCAGCTTGTAAAACTATTTAAATAAGCGATCAAAAGGATAAGAGTTCAGGAAGGGAAGGAGGATATCTATGAATTACAGAAATCTGGGAAGAACAGGTATGAAGGTTAGCGAGATCGGCCTGGGAAGTGAGGCGTTTGTAGGTAAGGATAATGATTTCGCACAGGAACTTCTGGAAGCGGCTCTGCAGGCGGGGATTAATTATTTTGACCTGTATAATCCGGAACCCTATATCAGGGACAGTTTTGGCAAAGCCATGGAAGGACGCAGGGAGCGTTTCATTTTACAGGCGCATCTTTGCACGGCATGGATAGACGGACAGTATAAACGTACCAGGGATATTGCAATGGTGAAAACCGCTTACGATGACCTGTTTAGTCGTCTTCGGACAGACTATGTGGATGTGGGCATGATACATTATCTGGATGAGCAGAAGGATTTTGATGAGGTTTTCGCAGGCCCTGTCATTCAGTTTGCAAAAGAACTGAAAAGTGCCGGGAAAATCCGCCATATCGGCATGAGCACTCATAATCCGCGGGTGGCGATTCAGGCGGTGAAGAGCGGAGAGATTGATGTGATCATGTTCAGTGTGAATCCGGCTTATGACATTCTGCCGCCCAACGAAGATGTGGATACTTTATTTGAAAAATCAACCTATGAAGCGCCGGACGTGCTGTCCAGTACAGATCCGGAGCGGCTGGAACTGTACAGCTTGTGTGAGAGTGAGGGTGTGGCGCTGACCGTTATGAAGCCCTATGGGGGCGGTGCTTTGCTGGATGCAGAAGAGTCACCATTCGGGGTGGCAATGACGGTGCCCCAGTGCCTGCATTACTGTCTGACTCGTCCCGGAGTGGCGTGCGTATTGGCAGGAGCGCATACGAAGGAGCAGCTTCTGGAAGCGGCCGCTTATTCACAACTGCCTGAGGAACAGAAAGATTTTGCGGCACTTCTTGGCAGTACTCCCGCGCACCGGTTTACCGATAAATGTATGTACTGCGGACATTGTGCTCCCTGCACTGTGGGGATTGATATTGCATCGGTCAATAAATTTGCCGATCTTTGTGAGGCGCAAGGGATGGTACCGGAAACCGTGCGGGAACATTACAATGCCATGGCGGTAAAAGCGGATTCCTGTATCAAGTGCGGCGCCTGCGAAAAACGCTGTCCATTTGGCGTAAAAATTATGGAGCATATGCAGAGGGCATGTGAAATTTTTGGTGTTTAAAAAGGAAATTATTTTCGCGTACAAGATATTATAGTATACTTACAATAAGAGTAAATGTAAGTCGGAAGCGAACAATAGTTGAGGAGATTACAGCATGGAACTAACACTTAAGGGAATGAAAGATTGGGCGCCGTGGCAGAAAGCAGGTATCGCACTTCCAGGTTACGATGTGGAGGCGGTTTCGGCCAAAGCCAGGATGGAACCGGAATGGGTACATTTTGGAATCGGCAACATTTTCCGCATCTTTATCGGCGGTATTGCAGATGGCCTTCTGGAAGAGGGAGAGATGGACCGGGGGATTACCTGCGTGGAGACCTTTGATTATGATGTGGTGGACAAAATTTATGAGCCCTATGATAATCTGGGACTGAGCGTGATCCTGCACGGGGACGGAACCAGAGAATATAAGGTATTAGGATCTATGGCAGAGGCAGTAAAGGCACAGTCTTTCGTGCCGGCACAGTGGAACCGGCTGAAAGAAATTTTCAAAAGCCCGTCTTTGCAGTTGGTTTCTTTTACCATCACCGAGAAGGGATATGCCCTGCATAAGGCGGACGGCACATGGTTTCCTTTTGTGGAGGCCGATATTCATAATGGACCGGACAAAGCGGTTGGGGCCATGGCGGTGCTGACGGCTATGCTTTATGAGCGGTATCAGGCCGGGCAATATCCTCTGGCGTTAGTCTCCATGGATAATTGTTCCCAAAACGGGGCGAAGCTGCGGGAATCAGTGCTGACCATGACGAAACAGTGGCAGAAGGCAGGTTTTGTGGACGAAGGATTTGCGGCATATGTGAGGGATGAAGAAAGGGTCGCATTTCCTTGGACCATGATTGATAAAATCACGCCGCGCCCCAGTGAGCAGATTGCCCAGGATCTTGCAGAACTGGGCGTAGAAGATATGCAGCCGGTGATTACAGGGAAGAAGACTTACATAGCTCCCTTTGTCAATGCGGAGAAGCCGCAGTACCTTGTTATTGAGGACAGTTTTCCGAATGGCCGGCCTGCTTTGGAAAAAGGGTTCGGCGTATATATGGCCGACAGGGAAACCGTGAATCTGTCCGAGCGTATGAAAGTAACGGTTTGCTTGAATCCGGTACATTCTGCCACCGGCCCTCTTGGCGTGGCGTTGGGATATGAGCTGTTTGCGCCCATGCTGAATAGGGATGCAGATATGATGAAAATGGCCCGTATGGTAGCCTATGACGAGGGACTTCCCGTGGTGCCGGATCCGGGAATCATTTCCCCGCAGGAATTTGTGGATGAACTTTTTAATGACCGCTTCCCCAATGAATATCTGGGGGATACCAATCTTCGCCTTGCCGTAGATGTATCCCAGATGGTAGGAATCCGTTTCGGGGAAACCATCAAGGCCTATGTAGCTAAATATGGAGACGCTTCACGCCTTACGGCTATCCCGTTGGGAATTGCCGGTTGGCTCCGGTATATGCTGGCGGTAGATGATGAAGGGAAACCATATGAACTGGCCCCGGATCCCATGAATGAGGAGATACAGGAGCAGTTAAAGGGGATCGCAGTGGGACAGCCGGAAACGTTTACCGACCAGTTGAAAGCAATTCTCTCCAATGAACGGATCTTTTTTGTTAATCTTTATGAGACTGGTCTGGGAGAAAAGATTGAAACAATGTTTCGTGAAATGATTGCAGGGCCCGGCGCTGTTAAAGCAACCGTGCATCAATACGTTGGAGATAGATAAAAAATTGAGAAGTTTCTTATAGCATAAACAAGCCCTGCAGGATTTGTTCCTGCAAGGCTTTTTAAATATTTGTCAGCTGACAGATACGTAAAACTTCTGTTGGGATGCTTGCGCTTCCTGTGATAGATTCAAAGCGCTGATATAGGCATTTTTCTCGGCAGCAGCCGGAGATTCTTTTGCGGATTCACTGGTTTCTGTCGCTGCCTTCATTGCTTTATTTGCGTCACCCAATAGAGAGAATTGGAAGTACATTGCCCGTTGTTCCTGCTTTTCTAATTTTTCCAGTTCGGCCTGTTTCCTTTCTGTATCTACGTCACGCTTCTCATCCTGCTTTATTTCGCCCTTTAAAATAGCAATGCCGTCACTGGTTTTGGTTATTATCGTGCCTTGGAAGCCGGTCTGCTGTAAGGAAGAGCTGGCGGATATCATCCCCTGCATTTCTTTGCCGGACAAACCGGCATCTGCAACCGTATCATTGTCTGTGGGAATCGTCTCTTCTTCGGTAAAGATTTCTTCTGCTCTGGATTCCGGCGTCTGTTTGTTTTCTGTGTCTGCGGCGCGGGGGTTATCCATATTCAGAGCCTCTTTGAGTACGACAACGCCGTCACTGTCCTGGGTTATGACGGTTCCGGGCTGCGGGGTCTGCTGTTCGCCGGCGGGCTGACTTTTTTCATCCGCTGTATTATCGGATGTTTTTTCCGTCTTTGTTTTATCCTCGGATTCGTCTTCCTTTGCCGGTCTTGTATCTTCCTGTAGTTCCGCTATCATAATTTCTCTTTTATAGGATCTGCGGAGCTCTTCCTGATGCTGTTTTAATTCCGTATTGAGACTGGATAATTCCTGCTGAAGTTTCTTTCGTTCATTTGTTTTTTCATTGGCAGAAAGTTCTTCTTCTGAAGATAGCTTCTGCATCTGCTGCTGCGTATTGGTGATTTCATTCTGAATATTCTTGCTCTTTTGGTCTTTGAAATCTGCCGGAGTCATCTGTATGACTGCCATATGATTGCTTGTAGAAGCTACACGGCCAATTCCCATGGAATCATCTCCTTCCCCCTGTAAAGGATGATTTCAGATAAGGTATCTTTTATTTGGTTTTTGTTTGGTGATATACTTATTTATATTTTACTATTTTTAGTGGGTAAGAAGCAAGATTATTTTTATAAAAATGAGAAGGGAAAAAGGAAAGAAGATTGAAAGAATCAATAGTCAGGCAAAATGCCACGCAGCGTAGCAGAAAAAAGCAAAATGTAAGCTCTGTTTGCTTGTAATGTAACATGTATTTTCCTATACTCGGGATAACAAAACAAGGAGGTCAAGAACATGACATTTGCAGAAAAATTGAAATCTATCCGCAAGCAGGCAGGAATGTCGCAAGAACAGCTGGCGGAGAAACTGGGGGTATCCAGACAGGCAGTCACCAAGTGGGAAACGGATGCCGGTATCCCGGATATGGATAATATCATGGCGGTTTCTGCGCTGTTTGATATTTCTATTGATGAACTGCTCTCTAATGAGAAGGGAGCGAAAAAACCGGCAGACTATCTCTTTGAGAGTATTACGGAGTATGATATTGACGAGCCGAAACGCTATGATATGAAGTTTGGCGGGGCCAGACAATTTGTATTGTCGGGCTATGAGGGTGAGAAAATCCGTGTCCGTCTGGTATCCAATACGTATGCGGAAATCCAGAAGGATTTTAAGGTCAAAATTGACGATATCCGCAAGCGGATTGATGTAGATGTAAGCCGCAGGAACGGAGTATCCGAGGCGACAGCAAAAGAGGCGGTCGGTATTTTCGTCCAGATCCCAACGTTGTATGCGGGAAAAATGGAATGTGCGGTCAATGCGGAAAGTGTTAAAATTTGTTCGTTGGAGAGTGACAGCATCGAACTTGATGTAAAAACGCCCAATGTTATTCTGGAGGACGTTTCCGGCACGGTGGAGATTAATTGCAATCTCGATATGGAAGTGGTCTGTCATTCCCTGCATGGAGAAATTGCGATCAACCAGGTTTCGGCAACTTCTAAGATACGTATTCCGGACGGTACAGCCTTCACAGCAGTTACAAAGGGTATCGGCACAAGCATTTCTTATGAAAGAGATGGAAAACCGGCGGAAAGATTTGATACGCCGGATGCAGAGAATATGATCGAACTCAACGGCATGAAGAGCGAGCTTATCATATGCGCCGCCAGGGAGGTATGATATGGAACAGTATCAATACAGACCAGTGCGTTTTTATGTTACTTGCTTTGCGGTTACATGGGCATTTTGGATTACGGCAGCGTTTGTTAGCAGATCGGAGCATGATAATGGGATATCTTCCCTGCTGATGTTGTTCGGGTTAATTTCGCCTGCTGTCACGGCAGTGATTACCGTATTGACTTCAGGGAATAAGGCATTGAAAGAAGATTTAAAAAGGAAACTGGTGGGATTTTATCGTATCAGGCCTCTGAATATTGTGGCGGCGGTTGTTGTTTTCATGGGCATTGTTGCGCTCTCTATTCTGCTTTCTTTATTGGCAGGGCAGTCTTTGAACCAGTTTGCTTTTACAGAAGACTTTTCCTTCTCTATCGGCGGCACTTCCGCCCTGTTGACGATTCTGCTTGCGGCAGTGATAGAAGAAGTGGGCTGGCGGGGGTACGGAGAGGATTCTGTGGCGTCCTATTTCTCGTGGTTTACAGAGTCGATTATTTTTGGGTTTGTCTGGGCAATATGGCATCTGCCTCTGTTCTGGATTGAGGGTACTTATCATTATGGACTGAAAGAGCTGGGAATCGGCTATGTGCTGAATTTTCTTATCAGCGTCAATCCGCTGGGATTTTTGACGACCTGGGTATACGTGAAAAACAACCGCAGTATGCTTGCCTGTATCATATTCCATTTGTTTGTGAACACGATGCAGGAAAAAATTGCTATGACGCCTCAGACAAAATGTGTGGAGACGATTGTTGTATTATTGGCAGCAGTCGTGGTTGTGCTGACAAACAAGAAAATGTTCTTTGAGAAAGAGCATATCGGTAATCTGTTGGAATATAATAAGGAATTGTGATATGATAAAAAGAAATAAACAGTAATGTTCAGTCATGCCGGAAAGGTCAGGCAGTACAGCAGGTGATGATGAAAAAGAAAAGAAAAATTTATCTGATCTTGACATGCATAATGCTGATGATAGGAATCATCGGCATTTTGGTGTTTCAAAAGAAAATTAAGATTACGCCGGTATTAGCCGGACAGTTTGAGACGAAAGGTGTTGACGTATCCCACTATCAGGGAACCATCGACTGGCCAACACTGGCGAAACAGGATATAGATTTTGCGTTTATCAAGGCCACAGAAGGAAGCGGTCATGTAGATGAATGTTTTGATGATAATTGGCAGGAGGCTGAGAAGACGGATCTTTCTATCGGCGCCTACCATTTTTTCAGTTTTGACAGTGAGGGCGAAAGACAGGCACAGTTTTATATAGATACGGTGGGCAGCCTGCAAGGGAAATTGGCCCCTGTGGTGGATGTGGAGTTTTATGGGGACAAAGAAAGCAATCCGCCTTCCAAAGACGAAGTCGTGGAACAATTGCGACAGATGCTTGAGACGTTAGAGAGGCGCTATCAGATGAAGCCGGTTATCTATACCACCTATCAGGTTTACCATCGCTATATCAAGGATGAGTTCGCGGAATATCCTCTGTGGATCAGAAACGTCTATTATCAGCCGCTTGTAGCGGGAAACAAATGGACTTTCTGGCAGTATACTGATACTGCGGTTTTAGCGGGGTATCAAGGTTCAGAAAAATATATAGATATGAATGTCTTTCGGGGGAGCAGGGAAGAATTGCAGAAGTGTATGGTAGAGTGTGAATAAGAAGACGTAAGATTGATTTTTAATATATGCCCGAATTTATGTTCCGTATGGTATTGACGTATAATGTGTAGTATAATGTCGATATTGGGGAAATATGCCAAAATATTGACGATTGAGAGAATATTTTTATGAATGAATATACATTATATTTAGATGAAAGCAGAAATGATGAAGGAACCTATTTTGCTGTTGGTGGAATCATTATAAAAAATGAAGATATTGATACATTAAATACAGGAATAACAGAGGCAAAGCGTTGTATTTGGGATGATGTGTATATTGAAGATTTTAAACCAATATTGCATTGTGTTGAACTTACGACGATAAAGAATTGTTGTTGGAATAGTCAGTATCTTTATTCTTATGTGCGCAGTCATTCTCAATATTCACATTTACAAGGCAGAAGTACTTCCGATGTAAAAAGTATATATAATAATGTATATGGTAAATTGTGTAAATTGTTAAAAAGTATCAATGGCACAGTAATAGGATGTTCTATTGATATTAATAGATTTAAATATTTATATGGGGAAGATTTTAAAATAAATTCAGAATTATTTTTTGAAGTAGCAATGCAGGAGACTATGGAAAACTACGCTCATTTTCTTTATAAGAATAATGGAACTGGAAGCGTTGTATATGAATCTCGAAATGATGAGAAAGCAAAAACTGATCGATCTCCGGATTTTAAAATGTATCAAAATTTTTGTCAGATAAAATCTGGTAATAAAGGTATTTCTTTTATGAATCAGAGTATGATTGCAAAAACGATTCGTTATTTGAGCATATTTAGTAAACAAGATAATGTAGCCGGATTGCAGTTGGCAGATTTTATAGCATATAATACAACGGCTGTTAAATCATTTTTTAAGGATAATAATATGACAGAATTTCAAAATAAAATTGCGGAAAGATTGTACAATGGAAATTTTGATGTTGCTGAAAAAGATTTACGCTCCTATTTTGGTATGAAATATCTTCCATATGATTTTGAGCATTTAACAGAATTGGAAAATGATCGTTCACAATTAAAAAGGTCTTTAGATGCTATTAAAATAGAAAAAAATGGTTTGCTGAAAAAGAATAAACAGCTCCATGATGCAAAGAATAGGTTGGTAGAAGAAAATGAGAAACTGAAAGAGCAAATCGGGAAATTGTCAAAAATCAAGTAAAATCAATGGAAATAAATACTTATTGACAATCTTAATGGGAACGCATATACTATCTATAGATACGGAGATGATCACGTAAGGCGTGTTGTCGAAGCAGTAGCAGAGACAGAGAATAGACTTAGATGCTATTCCGTCATGGTATCTTATTAGGAGTAATATGGATCAATGAAGTTAAAAAACAGCTGGAACATCTTAAGTGTATGTACCAGTTGTTTTTTTATAGAAAAACGCATTAATAAGGAGGAAACCCCATGCCCCAATATATATTAGAATGTTGCGTAGACAGTGTGGAATCGGCCCTTGCGGCCAAAGAAGGCGGAGCGGACCGCCTGGAGTTATGTGCGGCGCTTGTGATTGGCGGTATCTCCCCGAGCCTGGCACTGTTTGAACAGGTAAAAGCATGCTGCGATCTGCCGATTCGTGTGCTGCTGCGGCCGCGGTTTGGAGATTTTTTCTATTCAGAGTATGAGTTTGAGATATTGCAAAGAGAGGTGGCACTTTTCCGGGAAGCGGGTGCCGAGGGCGTGGTCATCGGCGCTCTTAAGGCAGACGGCAGCCTGCATATGGAACAGATGCGGGAATTGATGGCGCAGGCGGGAAATATGAAAGTGACTTTGCACCGTGCCTTTGATGTGTGCGTAGACCCCTTCAGGGCCTATGAACAGGCCGGGGAACTGGGGATTGATACCATTCTCACATCGGGACAGAAGAGGGAATGTCTGGCAGGAATGTCGCTGTTACAACAATTATGTGAGCTGCAGCAAAAAACAGATGCACCGCGGATCATGGCGGGGGCGGGCGTGACGCCGGATGTGATCCGCCGGTTCCGTGCGCAGACGAATATTACCAGTTATCATCTGTCGGCTAAAAAAATAGTGGACAGCGGTATGCGATACCGCAAGAAAGATGTGCCTATGGGCCTTCCGGTTATGGATGAATACAGTATTTTCAGAACAGACAGCAGGGTGGTGGCAGAGGCTAAGAAAGCCATGTTGGAAACAAGATGAGCAGAGGGCATCTGTTATATCCCGTATATGAGGATACCGGCTGCGGCAGAGAGCAAAATGAGCAGGATGGGAGACAACCCGTTTTTCAATACTTTTTTGGCACCAAAGTATAACACTGCCAGCAAAAGGGTTAAGACGGCCGCCTGGATATTCAAGGCAGCGTGTTCTGTGTCTGCAGTGCAGTTTTGCAGAATCATATAGACTCCTGTTGCAAGGATGATACCTGTAATGCAGGGTTTCAGACCTTGCAGCACGGCTTGAATCCAGGGGTTTCTCAGGGCAGTTTCTAACAATGCCATGATAAGCAGGATGATCAGGAATGAGGGCAGGATGACGGTAAAGGTGGCAGTTAGGGCACCTGGGAGTCCGGCCTGGGAACTTCCGGCATAGGTTGCCAGATTGACCATGATCGGGCCTGGCGTGCTTTCACTGACAGCAATCATATAGGAAAGCATTTCATCATTCAGCCATCCATAAGAGATGACCACATCGCGGATGAGGGGGATCGCCCCATAGGCTCCGCCGAAAGAGAATAAACCGACTTTCAGAAAACCGAGGAACAATTGCAGGTAAATCATGTCTTGTTACCTCCGTTTTCCATTCTTTTTTTCATTGCAAAAACAGAAAGACTTACGATAGCAGCAGTGAGCATCAGAGCCACCGTTGATATGTGCAGGGAAAAGATATCAATGAGCAGCATGACAGCGAAGGAACCTGCCGTAAGGAGACGGGACAGGGCATTTTGGGACATTTTGGAGATCATTTTGAGGGCGGCATCAAGAATCAGAATGGCAACCGCACATTTGATTCCCCAAAAGGCGTGGGCAATCCAGGCAATTTCGAGGAAATGATCCAGGTACATGGAAATCAGGAAGATGATGCAGAAGGATGGCAGGGTGACGCCAAGAGTAGCCGCTGCAGCGCCGGGGAATCCTTTTTGCCGGAATCCCACAAACGTGGAACAGTTGATGGCGATTGGCCCGGGAGTGGATTCCGCAATTACGGTGATGTTCATCATATCCTCGTGGGTAATCCAGTGCTTTTTCTCCACACAGGTATTTTCAATCAGTGCGATCATCGCGTATCCACCGCCAAAGGTGAAAAGGCCGATTTTGAAAAAGGTTATAAATAAATCTAACAGTAAGTTCATGACAGGCTCCATCAATTCTGCTTCATGCTTATTTCAGTGATTCTATCAAATGATATCATATTCCTTTCAGTATGGCTATCCCAAGATTGTCGTGTGAAATCAAATGTGCCGTCTTCGGCGGTATGGCAGTACAAGCTTTGATATTTACAGGCGGCAGACGGAAATATATAATAAAATATGGATTCTTTTCACGGTGGACAGGAGGAGAACGGATGGAAATAAATGATCTGGCAGTTTGGTATCCTATGCTGTTGTCCAGGGATGCAGCGCTTGTAAACAAGGCGGCGGAGGCGATTCATGCCTATATGTGCAGTCTGGATGCTCCGCACATCATAAGATTAGACAGAGTGTTCAGGCAGTATACTTCCATGGAATGGAGTTATGACTGGGAGAAACTGTCGCCGGCGGACGTTACAAAAGGTATCAAGGATTCCGGGATGCGGTTGAGTATCCTGCGGCTTGGCACCCTGCATCCCAATGGCTATTTCAGGGAAAAGTGTATGAAAAAAATTGCGGGTGATGAAGCTTCCTTTGGCTATATAGCCCTTCGCCTGAATGACTGGGTTTTACAGATCAGGGAGACGGCCTATAGGATTTTGTCAAAGCGGTTGGATAAGATCAAAGTGGACACCGCAGTGGGGTTGCTTCCTTTTATCAGCCGTACGAAAAAAGGAGAGCGGTATGGGTATCAGCAGTTTCAGGAGATAGAAGAGAAACTGTCGGCAAAGATCCTGCTTCATCGGGAGGAAATCTCTCTTGATACAATCAGAACTTATCCGCCTGCTACAAAGCGGTTTCTATATAAAATTATGATTTCGCCCAAGGTGCTTTCCAAGCAGGAGGCGCAAAGGCTTCTGGAGAGAGAAAGAAACGGAAATGAAAAGGCGTTAGTGATCCGTCTCATTCTTCAAGAATACGAATGTTGTGAGACAGAGATAGAAACCTATCTGCATAATAAAAGCCCTATTGTACGGAAAAAAGCATTGGAAGTGAAATATGACCGCCTGGGCAGTGCCTGGGATGGGATAGAAGAATATCTGCTAGATACGGCGAGGGGCATACGTAGTGATGTCTGTTATATTCTGCGCAGGCATACAAAGTTTGATATTCTCTCTTATTACAGGGAAAGGCTTCACACCGGCGAGGAGGCGGTGGCTATACTGGGAGTGGGTGAAAATGGCAGCGCAGAGGATGCGGACATCCTGGCAGAGTATCTGTATGCCGACAGGCCAAGGCTTGTGAAAAATGCGTTGAAGGCCCTAAGTACTTTGCGGGCAGTAAAGGCCGGGGAGGTCAACCTTGCGGATATTTATTGGGACTATTTAAACAATGCGGATGCCTCGATTGCAAAAGCGGCATACAATGCCATTGATAAAAGTGAAATTTCCTATGGCTCTGATAAGCTGTACCGTACTTTTGTGGACTGTGCAAATGATAATACCAGAAAATATCTGATCAGACTGCTGGCAAAGGAGCCTTCCTGGGAGCGTCTGCCATATTTGTTGTCTCTTTATGAACCTCATAGGCATACGGCCGACGATATACAGTTGTGGATATATAAGGCGCTTAGTTCCCGAAATGTCTATGCCAGGATTACAAGAGAATGGGCAGACTTCATCAAAGATACGATGGAGCAGAGGAAGGAAAGAATTTCCGATAGACTGAAAAAAGAGATTTTATTTGATTTAGAACATATATCGATTATATAAAAGGCAGATGGAGAAGTTGACAGCAAAGGACGTTTCCTTCATACTGGTAAGAAGGCAAAAATATAAGGCAAGTGAGTGGAAAGTATGATGAATAAATTTGGAAAAGCAGTGGCAGGCATAGTATGTATGGTGTTATTATCAGGCGGTATGGTCATGCAGGTTAAGGCAGAGGAATCTGCAGAGGATTATAGTGAAAGCGTAATCGTTGATACAAGACCCGATTATGTGATTTATGTAAACCGAACATTGAATTGTGTCACAGTCATGCAGAATGTGCAGGAAGTGCTGACGCCGGTAAAGGTAATGGTTTGTTCTTGCGGCCTGGAAGGTTCAGACACGCCGGAAGGTACTTTTTATACCTCAGATTATTATGAGTGGCGTAAAATGGTGGATAATACTTATGGCAGATATGCAGTTCGTTTCCGCGGGAAGATTCTCTTTCATTCCGTACCGTATATGGAGGAGTCTCCGGATACTTTAGAATGGGAAGAGTTTAATAAACTGGGTGAAAACGCATCCTTGGGCTGTGTCCGATTATCTGTCAAAGATGCAAAATGGATCTATGATAATTGTAAGCCGGGCACTATGGTAATCGTATATTCAGGCAGTGAAATAGTTGGAGGATTTGAGAAGCCGGACACGATAAAAATAGATGAAAAATCCCCTTATAGGATGTGGGATCCGACGGATGACGGACTTGGCAGTACATGGACGGCGGCAAACGCAGAATATGTTCCCTTTACCGGAAGTATTGACGAATTTGATTATAAGGCTTATGCAGACAGATATCAGGATATTAAGGAAGCTTTTGGTTATGACCAAAATGCCTTATATGAGCATTATTTGACATTTGGGATCAAGGAGAAGAGAATTGCGGTTGCTTATTAACGGTAAATGACAGTTGACTCCAAGGCATCTGGGGAGAGTAAATAAGAGAGATTTTCGGGAGGCAGTGTGATGGCGGAATCCTATTTTGATGATAGGGAGGAAGACCGAGAAGCGCGCATCCGCTATGAGAGAAGACGGTGTATGCGGCGCGAAAGACAGCGGCGCATGAGACGGCGGCGCAGGCAAAAAAGACTTTTGTGTCTGGCGGTATTTGGAGTCATTCTGATTGTTATTTGTGTTTCTGTCAAATCCTGCAGGAGAGCAGGAAAGGATGAGGCCCCGGTACAGGAGCAGGAGCAGGCGGCAATAGAACCACTCGACAAAGCGGAACTTGAAAAGATAATAGAAGAACAAAGCGGAGAAACGCAGCCGGAGGAACCGGAGACAGAAGAGGAAGTGCTGGTTTATAGCTTTACACAAACAGAGGATACGGCGTCTATTGCCTGTGAGGAAGTAATCAGCACGCATGCTATTTTGGTGGATGAGAGCACAGATACCATCATTGCGTCAAAGGGAGCAAGAGAAAGAATCCTGCCGGCATCCATGACCAAGGTTTTGACCTTGCTGGTAGCGGCAGAACATATTCCGGAAGAAGAGTTGGGGCATACTTTTACCATGACGCAGGAAATCGTGGATTATGCATACAGGAACGATTGTAGTTCCGTGGGGTTCGTAGCTGGAGAAAAGGTGCCGGTAAGGGATCTGTTCTATGGAACGGCATTACATTCCGGCGGGGATGCGGCAGTAGGACTGGCAGTATATACGGCAGGTTCTCAGGAAGCCTTTGTGGAAATGATGAATCAGAAGCTGGGAGAACTGGGAATAGCAGAAAGTACGCATTTTACCAATTGTGTAGGACTATATGATGAAGCGCATTACACCACAGTTTATGATATGGCCATTATCATGAAAGCGGCTGTGCATAATGATCGATGCAGGGAAGTTTTATCTGCGCATATTTATACCACCCAGCCTACACAAGAGCATCCTGACGGGATAGAAATATCGAACTGGTTTCTGCGAAAAATAGAGGATAAAGATACTGGCGGCGAGGTGCTTTGTGCCAAGACCGGATATATTGTGCAGTCTAAAAACTGTGCGGTGAGCTATGGCACTTTTGCAGGTAAAACACCGTATATCTGTGTGACAGCAGGTTCAACCAGTGGCTGGCGGTGTATTTATGATCATGTGGAAATTTATAATAGATATATCTCATCCCCATAAGACTTTGGTTATTTCTTGCAATGGAAGAAGGAATTTTGTGCTATCTTGTTGGAGATAGCTATTCGGTTTATATAAAGAAGGGATATGTAAAAGAAGGGATATGTATATGAAAAAAACAGTGGCAGAGTCCAGGATGGAGCAAGTGTATCAGGTGCGTCCGGAGCACTTAAACGGCGCCGGCAGGCTGTTTGGCGGGAGATTGATGGAATGGATTGATGAACTGGCCGGACTGGTTGCCATCCGGCATACACAGCAGGATGTGATAACCGCTTCTGTTGACAATCTGAAATTCATTCGGGGAGCCTATCTGAAAGATTTGATCGTGCTGATTGGCAGAGTGACTTATGTGGGCAGGACTTCTCTGGAAGTACGGGTGGATACGTATATAGAAAGTCTCGATGGAATCAGGAAACCTATAAACAGGGCCTATCTGACACTGGTGGCAGTTGATAAAGAAGGCAATCCGGTGGAGGTACCGGGGCTTATTGTCGAGACAGAGGCCGAGAAAGCGGAATGGGAAGCCGGAATCAGGAGGCGTAAGATGCGTGAGCAGAGGAAAGAAGAGGGGTTTTAAGAAGAAAAGACTTTCTTTTGCAGTCGGTTCGTGATATGATAATTCCGAAATTCCTTTTTGCATATTTATGCAGTCAGAGAAAAGTACAAAAGAACGGAGTGGAAGCATGAAAAAGAAAAAATTGTTACAGGGGATCGGCATCCTGATCCTGTGCCTGGCACTTGTGCCAATCACTGTATTTGCGGCGGATACGGAAGCGGAGTATGTGCCGGCCATGTATGCTACTTTCTGGGCGCTGATTCCGCCTATTGTAGCGATCGTGTTGGCGTTGATCACCAAGGAAGTATACAGTTCTTTATTCATTGGTATTCTGGTGGGAGGATTGTTTTATTCCGGATTTTCCTTTGAGGGGACGTTGACTCATATTTTTAATAATGGGTTTGTAGCCGTGTTATCGGACAGCTATAATGTGGGTATTTTGATATTCCTTGTGATATTAGGCGCTATGGTAAGTCTTATGAACCGGGCCGGAGGATCTGCGGCGTTTGGCCATTATGCCAAAGAGAAGATCAAGACACGCGCCGGAGCGCAGCTTGCAACGGTGGCGCTGGGGGTTCTGATATTTATTGATGATTATTTTAACTGTCTTACCGTGGGAAGCGTTATGAAACCGGTCACAGATGAGCATAAGGTCTCCAGGGCGAAACTGGCATATCTGATTGATGCCACGGCGGCTCCCGTTTGTATTATTGCCCCAATCTCTTCCTGGGCAGCAGCGGTGTCAGGGTTCGTGGAAGGGGAGGATGGTTTTTCTATTTTTATTCGTGCCATACCCTATAATTTCTATGCTATATTAACCATTGTGATGATGATTGCGATTGTGGCTATGAATCTGGATTTTGGGCCTATGAAAACGCATGAAACCAATGCCCTTAAGGGAGATTTGTTTTCCACGAAAGAAGGGACTTCCAGAAAAGAGGAAGAAGAGGTCAACCCGAAAGGGAAAGTGATTGACCTTTTGATTCCCATTATCATGTTGATCGTATGTTGTGTGATCGGTATGATTTATACGGGCGGATTCTTTGACGGGTCAGGTTTTGTAGAGGCATTTTCCAATTCTGATGCTTCTGTGGGACTGGCATTAGGCAGTATCTGTGCCATGATACTGACGGTCATTATTTATCTGATCAGAAGAGTCTTAAGTTTTACAGATTGCATGAAATGTCTGCCCGATGGCTTTAAGGCGATGGTTCCGGCGATTTTAATCCTTACGTTTGCATGGACGTTAAAAGCTATGACGGATTCTCTGGGGGCAGCAGTCTTTGTGGCTGATGCGGTTCAGAAGAGTGCCGGATCGTTTATGAGTTTTCTGCCGGCCATTGTTTTCCTGGTGGCATGTTTCCTGGCCTTTTCCACGGGAACTTCCTGGGGCACCTTCGGTATTCTGATTCCGATTGTGGTGAATGTATTTATGAATACCAATCCGCAGCTGATGATCATTTCCATCTCAGCTTGTATGGCAGGCGCAGTGTGCGGTGATCATTGTTCGCCTATATCGGATACGACTATTATGGCATCCGCAGGTGCACAGTGTGATCACGTTAATCATGTGTCCACGCAGCTGCCTTATGTGATCGTGGTTGCCGCTATTTCTTTTGTTACCTATGTTGTGGCCGGATTCACGAGAAGCGCATGGATTTCCCTGCCGGTTGGAATTGTGCTCCTGATTCTTACTTTGTTGGTTGTGAAGAATATGCAGAAAGAGTGATTTTGTAACAGTCCCTATGACCGGAGAGGTTTTTGGGGATAACGCATATTTTTGTAAGCAGTCTTATTGTTAACCATATCAAATAACAGGTTGACAATTGGACTGCTTTTTGTTATGTTATAGAAAATATGGATGGGGGCGGGAAATGGAACAGAAGAGCAAAATTCAGAAAATGGCCATGTGCAGTTTATTTACGGCGTTGACGGCAGTGGGAGCCTTTATCAAGATACCGGTACCAGTGGTTCCGTTTACTCTGCAGTTTTTATTTATTATGCTGGCAGGGCTTCTGTTGGGAGGAAAGCTGGGGGCAGTCAGCGTGGGCGCCTATGCGTTCCTGGGGCTGGCAGGACTTCCTATCTTTGCGGAAGGCGGCGGATTCTGGTATGTGTTAAAGCCCAGCTTTGGTTATATTCTGGGATTTGTCCTGGCGGCTTATGTGATCGGCAGGATTACGGAGAAGATGGAGGGATTGACTTTTGGAAAGATTCTGGCCGCGAACTTTGTTGGTCTTGCGATTGTCTATGGGGCCGGTATGGTGTATTACTATCTCATTTGTAATTATGTGATCAATACGCCCATCGGATTGTGGCCGTTATTTTTGTATTGTCTTTTACTGCCGGTGCCGGGAGATATTTGTCTATGTTTTGTGACGGCCGTTTTGACCAGACGGCTTAAGCCGGTGCTCGCCAGAATGTGACGGAGGCCGGTGTGGACAGGCACAAGGATGCAGCAGAGAAATGGAGGTTCGCATGAGTTTTGTATCTAAAATGAAAAACAAAGTGTTAAATGGGGAAGAGATTACCAGGCAGGAAGCGCTCCGGCTTGCCCAAGCACCGCTTGCCGAATTGCAGGAGGCAGCGGATGAGATTCGCAAGAAGGCGTGCGGGAACGGTTTTGATATCTGCACGATCGTCAACGGAAAGTGCGGCAGGTGCTCTGAGGATTGTAAGTACTGTGCTCAGAGCGCGCATTATCATACGGCCTGTGAGGAGAGTTATCCTCTGCTTTCCACAGAAGAGCTGGTGGAGGGAGCCAGACACAATGAGGAACAGGGGGTACTGCGGTATTCCATCGTGACATCCGGCAAGCGCCTTTCCGGGAAAGAGGTGGAGCAGGTGTGCGAGAGCATCCGCAGGATCAAAGAAGAGACTAGCATAGAGGTGTGTGTCTCTTTTGGTTTGCTGGATGAGGAGCAGTTTCGTAAGATTAAGGAGGCAGGCGCATCCCGGGTGCACTGTAATCTGGAATCTTCGGCTCGGTTTTTCCCTTCCGTTTGTACGACACATACCTACGAGGAGAAAATAGAAACGCTGAAAGCGGCGAAACGGGCGGGACTGTCTATCTGTTCCGGCGGGATTCTGGGGCTTGGAGAAACCATGGAAGATCGGATTGATATGGTGCTGACGGCCAGAGAACTGGGGGTCAAGTCGATTCCCGTGAATCTTTTGAATCCCATTCCGGGAACACCTTATGAGAAGAGGAAGCCTTTATCCAATGAGGAAGCATGCAGATGCGTGGCGCTGTTTCGGTTTTTGATTCCCGATGCGTCGATCAGGCTGGCCGGCGGCAGAGGCCTGGTGGGGGATAAAGGGGAAGCATGTTTTAGAAGCGGGGCCAACGCAGCCATTTCAGGGGATATGTTGACCACGGCCGGCATTACGGTGGAGACCGACATGAAACTCATACATACTTTAGGATTCGAGGTGAAACGCTGCAATGGCTAAGAAGATTTTTATTACAGGAACGGGCACGGATGTGGGGAAGACTTATGTGACGGGTCTGATCGTAAAAAAGTTAAAGGAAAATGGCATAAACGCCGCTTATTATAAGGCGGCTATGAGCGGCAACGAGAGGGATAAAGACGGAGTCCTGATTCCGGGAGATGCGCTGCATGTGAAGACGGTATCGGGGATTGAACAGCCCCTTGCACAGATGTGTCCTTATATTTATGAGACAGCGGTTTCGCCGCATCTTGCTTCTCGCATCGAGGGAGATCCAGTGGTGATGGAAGAGGTGGTAAAGGGTTTTGAGGAGATATGCCGCCAGTATGATTATGTGACCATGGAGGGCAGCGGAGGGATCTTGTGTCCCATCTGTTTTGACGAGAGAGAACTGTGGCTGGAGGATGTGATCAGACGGCTGGGGCTGTCCAGTTTGATCGTGGCGGATGCAGGGCTTGGCACCATCAACAGTGTGGTGCTGACGGTGGAATATATGCGGGCGAAGAATCTTCCCGTAAAGGGTGTTATCTTCAATCATTTTCATCCGGGAGACAGGATGGAGGAGGATAATCAGCGTATGTGCGAGCACAGAGCAAAGCTGCCGGTCATAGCCTGCGTGGAGGATGGAAGCGGCAGACTGGATATGGACATAGAGCAGCTGACCGCGTTGTATGATGCGTAACAGTTCATAGGGCGGACGCCCGACAACTTATGAATGTGCATGGCTGTTACGAATGACGAGTAGAAAATAACAGAAGCAAGGGAGATATAATAGTATGATCTGGTATCCTTATCAGCAGATGAAAACCATGAAAGACCCCTATAAGATTATAGATGCCGAGGGTGTTATGTTGAAGACACCCGAGCGGGAGATGATTGACTCTGTCTCTTCCTGGTGGAGTGTGATTCACGGGTATAAGCATCCGGTGCTTACGGAGGCAATCAAGAAGCAGGCGGATTGTTTTTCCCATGTGATGCTGGGAGGGCTGACCCATGAACCGGTGTTAAAGCTGGCGGATAAATTAAAGAACTTTCTGCCGGGCGACCTGGATTACTGCTTTTTTTCCGATTCCGGAAGTGTGGCGGTAGAAGTGGCCCTGAAGATGGCATTACAATATTATGTAAATCGAGGAGAAATGGAGAGGACAAAGGTGCTTTCTCTGACTCATGCTTATCATGGAGATACCTTTAAGACCATGGAAGTGGGAGATGATGAAGATTATCATTTTATTTTGGAAGCTTATGGAGAGAAGAAGAATGTGATTCATGTTCCGACGCAGATCCCGGCTCTGGAGCAGGCCTTTGAAAAGTACCATCAGCAGTTGAATTGTATGATCGTGGAGCCGCTTTTGCAGGGAGCCGGCGGGATGCGGATGTATGATCTGTCTTTTCTTGTCCGGGCCAGGGAACTCTGCGACCGCTATGGTGTTCTGTTGATTTTTGATGAGGTAGCAACAGGGTTTGGCCGTACCGGCAATCGTTTTGTGGCGGATCTGGTACAGCCGGATATTCTGGTGTTGGGGAAGGCACTGACGGGAGGTTATATCGGTCATGCGGTGACGGTAGCCAATCGGAAAGTATACGATGGATTTTACAGTGATGATGCGGACAAGGCATTGATGCACGGCCCGACCTTTATGGGTAATGCTCTGGCGTGCAGTGTGGCGCTTGCTTCCATTGAGGTTTTTGAAAAACAGGATTATATGGCGAAGATTAAGCGGATTGAAGAGATAACCAGGCGAGAGATGGGGGGATTTAGCCACAATAAGATTAAGGAAGTAAGAATTATGGGAGGCTGTGTTTGCGTGGAAGTAAAAGAGGCGGACACTCTCAAAGGATATCAGCAGTTCGCCTATGAACGCGGCGTATTCAGCCGTCCCTTCTTAAACTGTATGTATGCCATGGTTCCCTACATTATATCGGAGGAACAGCTGATCAGAGTCCTGGACACGATGAAGGCATGGTTCCTGTAACGACAGGATATTGACTGGAAACACCACTTTTACTTATTCCGAATATATGATATAGTAGTTATAAATTCATGGAAAGGAATAAGTGAAATGTTGGTGCTTGTGAAGACATCGGCCGCATGTCTTTTGATGATGATATATATGATAGGGTTTTATTATAGGAAGCCACATATTCCGATTAAGTCTACAAGAATATTTCAGTGGCTTATTGTTGCTGCGGTATTGAGTTCTTTATTTGATCTGATCACCATCTGTACGGTAAACAGCAGAGATGTGGTGCCGGATTCTTTGAATCTGGCTGCCCATATTATATATCTGTTGTCTATTCTGGGATATGTTTATCTTTTATTTATCTATATGAGAAGCTATCTGGAAACAAATCTGCGATTTTCTAATGCGGTAAAAATACTTCACAGCCTGCCTTTTATCGTATCGACTGTGGGGATTTTTCTGTTGCCCATCACTTATGTTCATGGTAAAACAACAGATTATTCTTTGGGGCCCAAGGCATATGCGCTGTACGCAAGTCTGGTGATTTATCTGCTTTTGATTCTGTATTACAGTCTTCGCTATTGGAAGATTATGGATGAGGATAAAAGGCTTGCGATTGTACTTGCGGTGCCTCTTTATGCGGTCACGGCACTGATTCAGATGCTGATTCCGGAAACTTTAGTGGTGGTGGTCTGTTCAACATTGATTCTTCTGGGACTGATACTGAGTAATGAGAATACGGAAAAGTATGTGGATGAGAAGACCACATTGTTTAATCAGTACTCTTTTGAGAAGGTGTTGGAAGAATTTGATTTTGAGAAACAAAAGCTTGTTATAGCCGTTCTTTGTTTTTGCAAGACAGAGAATACTCTGGACTGGAAACAGGATGTGCTGATCTTAAATGATATTCATAAAGAGATAAAACAATATCATTTGTATGGATATCGTGTGGGTGAAAACGGCGTCGTTTTTATCAGCAGTGCTGAAGAGAAAGCCAGAATCATGCTGGAGAGAATCCGGGATAATGTGGAAAATAAATATGGCAAAGATACCATAAATATTGAAACGAAAATACTTACGAAAGATGCTACGGTTACCAAAAACAGTTGTATGCGCAATATCATTGTTTTCTGTTCGGAGATAGGCAGCCGGCTTGCCTATATTGATTATCTGACCAATATCTATAACCGTAACGCTTTGGAGCGGGATCTGGATAAGCAGGAAACAGAAGGTGTTTTTTACTTTATGGCTGATTTGAACGGTCTTAAATTTGTGAATGATACGATTGGTCATTCCGCCGGTGATAAAATGCTGCAGGGGTTCGCCCATCTGCTGGTAGATGCTGTAGGAGAAGACGGAAGGGCATACCGGCAGGGCGGAGATGAATTCGCGGTATTATACAATAAAAATCCATTGGATTTTATACACAATTTAGAGAAACGGTGTGAAGAATATAATCAGGCCAGTCCGATCCCTATTAGTTATGCCATTGGTTATTGTCTGGTGGAAGAGGAGGGATTCCGGGATGTGGCAGACCGGATGATGTATGAGGATAAACGACGGAAAAAACAGCAGGGAGTAAGATAGAGCCTTATTTGTGGAAATGGATATGACAGAGGAGTGACAGAGTATGGAGCTTATCAAGAAATTTCTGGAGCCTGTGGATATGACGGAAGGTTCTCCCTGGAAAAAGATCGTTCTTTTTGCGGTCCCTATGTTGGTGGGTAATATTGCACAGCAGCTTTATAACACAGTGGACAGTGTGGTAGTGGGCAATTATGTAGGGGATAACGCACTGGCCGCGGTGGGCAGCGCGGGCCCCATTCTGAATCTGCTGATTGTTTTGTTTGTGGGTATCAGTGTGGGTGCAGGTATTATGGTGTCCCAGTACTTTGGGGCGAAGGACAGGGAAAAACTGTCCATAACCATCGGAAACTGCATTACGCTGACAGCCATTGCCACGCTGTTTGTAATGGTAGCGGCATCCCTGGTAGCGCGGCCTCTTCTGGAGCTTCTGGATACGCCGGCGTCGATTATAGATTGGTGTCATTCCTATCTGTTGATATTGTTTATCGGTTCGGCAGGTCTGGCTTATTATAATATCCTGAGCGGTATACTGCGCGGATTGGGAGATTCCATGTCGGCACTAGCTTATCTGCTGGTCTCTACCGTAATCAATATTGTCCTGGATCTTTTGTTTGTGGCGAAACTTGGCATGGGCGTCAATGGGGTGGCGTTAGCGACGGTGATTGCCCAGCTTATCTCTGCACTGCTTTGTCAGCTGCGCCTGATGCAGATGAAAGAATATTTTGATTTGAGGAAAGACCATCTTAAGGTACAGAAGGAGTACAGCGGTAAGATTATCCGTCTGGGACTGCCTTCTGGGATTACCCAGGCCATTCTTTCCATGGCCATGATCGTGGTACAGTCTCTGACCAACAGTTTTGGGGAAATGTTCATTGCGGCCAACGTAATTGTCATGCGCGTGGACGGTTTTGCCATGATGCCTAACTTTTCTTTCGGTACGGCGATGACTACCTATGCGGGACAGAATGTGGGGGCCAGACGGGATGACAGAGTGGAGAGCGGCGCGAAACAGGGAACGCTGATCGCGGCAGTGACTTCCGCCGTGATCACCGGACTGATTCTGATATTTGGCAAAACACTCATGGGTATCTTTACGAAAACACCGGAACTGGTGGAGCTAAGCCGCGATATGATGGGGATTCTGGCGGTGGGCTATATTGCCATGGCAGTAACGCAGAGCCTGTCCGGGGTGATGCGCGGCGCGGGCGACACCATGACCCCGATGTGGATTTCCATTGTGACCACCATCTGTATCCGGGTACCGGTTGCTTACGGGATTTCTTATCTGACCAGGACACCGCAGCTTCCAAACGGCAGGCAGGAATGTATTTTTATCTCTCTGTTGATTTCGTGGATTCTTGGGGCATTGATTACCTTTGTATTTTATAAGCGGGGAAAGTGGAAAGAGAAGGCGGTGTAGGGTTGGGATTATCCTAAGCTTATGTTTATTTTTCAAAGTGTTTAGAAAAGTTTTCAGGTTTGATATATTGTTGAAGCGGCTTATAGGGAATCCTTTTTAATTTACCGAAGTTTGTGTCTTCGTTTAAATCCTTTCCCTCATTTTCTTTACGCCCATATGACGAATAATCCACCGGTTCATTAGCAGCCTTTTTTTGTTTTCCCTGTTTGCTTAAAATGGTTGGTGTTTCAAACTGGCCAAACCAACCGCCGTTAGAATTATACATGCGGCGGTCTCTGGCTAAAATACAATCATATACAGGGAAAACGTCAAAATCAATAATTGTAGGAGAGAAGAACCCTGTTTTTTCTTTGTTCTCCAACAGGGTATAAGCGATAACCAGCAACAGGTCTTTTTCTGGTTGAATGTTTTTAAAGGTTACTTTTTGTGTTAGGCGGGCAGAAGGTTCTCTCGGTGTGGAGGGCTTCTTCATTTTAATGTTGGGGTTGTCAACAAATAACAGTTTTAGCTCAAGTCTTATGCCTGAGGTATGTAAATAGTCAGGGTATCCTTCTCTGTCGCCGAGGATACCGTCATTTTTTCGCAGTCCTACAGAATCAAATATATTTGATTCTGTAATTTTAGATAACTGAGGGATACAGGCATCCATTAACGAGCCAATGATCGTTCCGATTTGGGATGGCTCAAATGCTGATAAAATTTCTTTTGGTATAGATAAGATATTGAACGGTGCGTTGATTAGCGGCTGCAAAGTCTTTTTAATATTTTTAATGTTCTCAGCACTGACAGATTGAAAATCATGTTTTTTTACATATGCTTCATATTCTTCTTTTGTCATAAAAGCCATTATTTTTTCCCTCCCAGATATTTTTCCGGTAAAACATCTAAAATCGAGATACCAAGCGTATCAATCCACGATAGTAATTCAATGACATCCAATCGTCGTTCCCTGTTCTCAACTTTGGAAATAAAAGATTGATTTACATTCAGCAATTTTGCCATTTCTACTTGTGTAATCTTTTTGTTTATGCGGATAGTCCGCAGAACAGAAATAATTTGTATGTAATCATCAGTGTATATGCTTTTCATGAAAATCCTCCTTTTATGCATTATATATTCCAAAAATGAATATTCAAAAATAGAATATTATATGTGACAAAGACCACCGTCTTTACTTTTGAAAATCAGTGTGCTATGATTAATTTTAAAAGGAGATATGGCTATGGCGAAAAGAAATTCTACTATTATTGAAACATTTGAAGCCGCATATCGACGACTGGAAGAAGTAATGCTGGCAAACTCTGGAGAGAATGAGTTTGAAGAGATATTTAAAATTGTACTTATTAAATTGTGGGAAGATTTGCATAATATTACAGATGTATGTACTCTTGACGATGCCAATCATATGTTAGCATTAATAGACAGGCTTTGGCCCGGGGTGCTTATTGAGACAAGACTTAATATTTCCGAAGAGCAGTTTATGGTATGTTTTGATGTTATCCGGAACTTTTCGCTTATAGAAGATGGATATGAAGGTATTGATGGAATCTTTGAATATATTATTTCCCGTGAAAAAAAGGGAGTAAAAGGGCAGTTTTTCACGCCTCGATATCTTGTTGATTTTTGTGTCAACATTCTCAATCCTAAAATCAATGAAAGTATTTTGGACCCGGCGGCTGGGTCAGGAGCTTTTTTATATCATGCCTATTTGCACGGTAAAATAAATGGTGCCGATTTGTGGGAATTTGATTTTGATAATACCGCTGTCAGAACGGCACGTCTATTGATGTATGTTGGCGGGGTAGAAGGCGTTCATATTCATAAGGTCAACAGCCTTTTACAAAACAAAACAAAAGTATCATTATATCAAAAAGGAATCAGTGATATTTCTACGACAATAGAGGATATCTTAAGGATCGAAAAGAAAAAAGATTTATTTGATATCATTATTACAAATCCGCCGTTTGCAGGTGAAATTATCGAGCCGGATATTCTGGAAAGTTACAATATCTCTTATGGAAAAACAAGAATAGAAAGAGATGTGCTTTTTGTAGAGAGATGTATCAATTTATTAAATCCGGGAGGCAGAATGGCAATCATTCTTCCGGATAATATTTTTGGCAGTAAAGAGAATGAATCTTTACGACGTTGGATATATGATACATGCCGTGTTGTTGGGGTTGTAGGTATTCCAAGGAATGTATTTATGCCGCATACAGCGATCAAAACAAGCATTTTATTCTTAAAAAAAAGAGAAAAGAAGAGAGACTCATCCGAAAATATTTTTTTTGCTATCAGTGAACTTCCAGGTAAGGATAGTCGGGGAAATCTTTTATTCAAGGATGAAAGCGCAAGAACCTGGAAAAATGTTGATCACGACTTAGATCAGATTATTACAGAGTTTCAGGCATTTATTAATCATGAAAAAATTGGATGGTGATAAGAATGGCTATATGTGTTGTAAAAAAAACAACGAATTTAGGGACACAGTTTGTATTAACTCCAGAGCGATATAATCCGAAGAGGCGTATGAATTTATCTGTTGAAAATGACGGGATACTACTTTCGGAAATTGTTACTTTAGAAAATGATATGGTCTCTTCAAAAAAGAATTCTTCTGCTTGGTATCAAATAAATACATCGGATGCTATGGGGGGATATTTAAGGATTCCATCCAATCCGGAAAGACTTAACAGTAATAAAAAGCATATCCGGTACGGAGATATTATTATATCTCGTCTGCGTCCTTATCTTCGTCAGGTTGCCTATGTTGATATAGCTGCAGATGAGCAGCTTTGTGTTTCAACAGAATTTTATGTACTTCGCGCAAGGAACAAGGAATCCATTGCATTTTTAGTGCCGTTTTTGCTTTCTGACGCAGCCCAGACTGTTTTTGCAAATGCAGTAGAAGGGAGCCAGCATCCCAGGTTCAAGGAAGATGATTTGCTGCATTTGATTGTTCCGTCCCAGTTATTTCAGGAAAGAGGGAGGATATCCCAGGATGTTATCAGCGCTGTCAATCAGTATAGAGAATATGAAAAATTCATAGAAACAACAATTAGCCACGTCAATAGTATAATGCCAATATAAATATATTGGTGGTAATTTTTATTTGCAGTGTATTATATTTTTATAGCAAGATTGAGATTTCTATTTTGCTTAAATCATAAATCATGGGTCAAGTGTACCATGCCCCTTTGCATTGCCATTAAGGCGAATCCTTTATATGTTCCGCAATATCATTTAATCCGCAATCCAGCACATCGCATAACTTATCCAGCGTATTGGTACTTACACTTTCATTTTTGCGCAGCCGGTCAAGCTGGCCGGTACTGATTCCATAGGTGTTAATCAGTTTATATTGTGAGATACCGCGCTTCTTTAAAGTTTCCCAGAGTTTTGTATATATGATCATTTTATCTCTCCATCATTTTGTTGCACCGCATAAAAGTCCTGTCTGTGTTAGGTATGATATAAGGATACGTGCGAAAAAAGCCTTGCGTAATGCCCGATATCGGGCTATACTTAAAACGGAAATGTATTTTGTAGAAAAAAGGGAAACGGAGGGAATCATGGAAACGCCAAATATACTATGTGAGAAAAGAGAACAGATTATACTTAATGATCTGTTTGAGGATTTTAAGATTTTATTGCAGGACAGCGATGCGGCGGAAGAGAAGGAAAAGGTAAAAAACAGTCTCAAAAAAATGGCAGACAATACTACGTATCTGATTCTAGGCGAGGAAGGGGCTGGCAAGACCAGTCTTTTAAATGCGCTGTTTCAGGAGATGACATCTTTTGCGGATGATTTTGCCGGGGAAATATGTGAATACCGTTGGGGAGAACAGGATCTGACAACGCCCCCGGTGGACGGTATCCAGAAGAAATTTGTCACCATGGAAAATATGAGGGGCCTTTCCATTGTGGATACCAAAGGGATCAATCGGTTTACGGAAGAAGCCAGAAAGAAAGTAAAAGAACAGATAGAAAGAAGCAGTGCTGTTTTTGTTGTTTTTGATGCAGAGCATATCAGGAGCCCGAAACTGTGGGATATTCTGGAAGGCTGTCCGCAGAAAAGAATGATATTTTTCCTCACAAAGTGCGATCTGCTTTCCGGGAAGGACTTACATAGCAATGTAGAAAAACTCAAAAGTTATATGGAAGAAAGCGGGATATCCGCGCCGCTGTTCCCAATCAGTCATCACAAGAAAAAGATTCGCGGGGACATCATGGCAATCGATGAGGTGCGTACCTATATCAGGGATAACGTGGTGGGTAACAATCCGATGCTGAACAGACAGATGGAAAATGTGGCCGAGATGAAGAGAATCATCGTCCAGTTAAAAGATTCCTTTGCCCTCAGGAAGCAACAGTATGTGTCTGACTTTGAAATCCTGCAGAAAATCAATCGTTCATTGGATACTTATATGCTTAACCATAAGAAGTTTCTGGATACTTTTATCGGAAAAGTGGCAGCAGAGATTAATAAGGACATTGATAGTTATGAGAGGGAGATTATTTCTAAGCTAGATCCCTATAAGATTAAGGAACGATTTAAGAAAAGGGAAGACTTTGAGGATTATCTGAACATGGTCAATGAGAATTACAGAACCATGATGAGTGATTCCATCAATCGTAAGACCATAGAAGCCATCAAGAGCTGCCTGCAAGATTTGGAAATTGTTTTTAACGAGGCTACAGGATACTTTAACAAAAGAGAAAATATCCTGGCGCTAAATGACAAGTTCTACGGAACACTTTCCCAAAGCCGCAGGCAGATGTCCGATGAAACCAGGGAGATGGTGGTTTCCACAGGAGAATTATACCGCACGCTAAGCGATGCATCGGAGAATCTGTTTATGCAGATCTGGAATGAACGTAAGAAGTATGATGCCAGTATCAGAATGCACAAAGCCTTATCTAATATAGGTGGTGGTACGTTAGGCGGTGCAGCAGGTGCGGGTATAGGACTGGCAGGCCTACATTTATTGACAGGTGGCGGTGCGGTGGCTGCGAGTAGTGCTGCAGTAGCTGCGGGTAGTGGTGCGGCAACTGTGGGTGGTACTGCGCTAGCTGCGGGTAGCGGTGCGGCAGCTGTGGGTGGTACTGCGACAGCTGCGGGTGCTACGGGTGTTGCTGTGGCAGGTGCAAGCGTATTTGCGATTGCAGGGCTGGTGGTAATTGGTGTGATTGCCGGGGCAGTGTTGTTTAGGTATATTTCCAAGAGCTTTTTTGATCCCAAGTCTGCGGACAAGATGGAGGAGAATACCCGGAAATGCATAGAGCAGTTTAAAAAAGAGGTAGACCATACCAGAATAGAGATGATCGAACAGGTCACCGGGCAGATTACCACTATTTTTGAGAATGAACTTGCCAACGTGGATAATTGTTTTACGGAGTTTCGCATGTCTGTCAATATCGATGAAAGAAAGATTCCTCTTTTGGAACAGCGTATGCAGGAGGCGGAAAATTTACTGTTAAAAATAGAAACTATTTAGAGCATAAATACCTATGTTGCGAAAGGAACAGGTTTATCAAAATGAGAATAAAGAAGGACGAAAGACAGGTTAGAATTATTGCCTGGATCGAGGAACTGGAACAGTATGCAAAGGCACAAAAACTGCCCATGCGGATTTTGGATGAGCTGGAAGAATGTAAGCAACTGGCATCCTCCAATCGTGCAGACTGGGATATGGTCAATCGTACCATAGAAGAACTGCTGGAGAGCATCCAGGGGAAACTTGCCCCAGCCAAGGTGCAACAGGAGAATGTCATAGAGGAAGTTTCCGTGGAAGAAGTGAAAATGCAAGTCAGAAAAATGGCGCAAAGATGCCATACGGAAAATTTCTCTTCCGTGGAGGGTATGGTAGAACGAAAGAATACCGTTATCCGCAAGATGTATGGGCAGCTTTCGGAAATCGGCCATGTGAGAGCTCATCTGGAAGAATTGAAAAATGAGGATCTGTATCTATTGTTTTTTGAAAAGTGCAGGATATCCTTTGAAAGAGATGTGCTGGAGATGGTCGGGGAGTTATTACAAAGTATCCGTAACAATTATGGATATATGCTGGATCATATGAGGAGTATGTTTCAAAGTATAGGCGGCTACAAGAAAGGTATGGGCAATGAAAAGTTTTATCTGGAATATGAAGCCCGCCGAGGCGGCATCGATCAAAGAGTACTGGGAGAAGTGCAGACGGCGGATATAGGAGGCAATGATCTGATATCTTTTGGACAGAGGACAAAGGATACGGTGAAAGGAATTGTCGGGAAACTGGTACGTAAAAGAAAACTGCTGGCATGGGTGCCGCTGATTGTTTTGCTGTGTCTGTTTACGGTGACGTCTGTGGTACGGCAGGAACAGAGCAGGCAGACTTTGGAGAGTGCCGAACAGGAGGAAACTGAGGATTCGCTGTTAAAGGATATAGCGGCGGATTTGGGAAAGAAAACAGTCGAATCCGTATCGGAGGGCGTTTTGCAGTCAATGGCAAGTTTTTTATTGGTACTGCTTGCCAGCCTTGGCATATTGTCTATTGCGGTGGTGTTGGTAATCGTTGTGCTCTATCGGTGTTATCTCAAAATCCTGAAACGATGGTGTGACCATCAAATCTGTAAAAGATGCGGCGAGTATCTGCAAACGGAGCTGTCACAGTTTCAACAGAATAATAATTTCTTCCTGAAACTGGATACGGTTATGAGAAATGCGGTGGAGGAATATGAACGGCAGTATATGGAAGTGTTAAACAGTCTGTTTATGGATACAGGGTATGCGGATCAACCGGCTCAACAGGAAGGGGCTGCCAGATGGGATACTCTGCGGGAAGAATGGGAACAGTTAAAATACAGGTAAAGGATGAGGGAAAATGGACAATATCAAAGGTTTTATGAAAATGGTAAAAGTACCGGAAGGGACACATGGGGGCGCTAAGACCCAGATAGAAGCCGGCAATTTAAAAACGGTGAAGAAAACACTGGAAGAAAAGATGAACGAGAAAGTTAAGATTTATGGCTTTATCGGCATGGAAATCTATGACCTTTCCAAAGACAACCGCATTGAGATTGCGGAGATTAAGACTTACCTGGACAAAATGGATGCCCTGAATGGTGAGATAGAAGAACTGGAAAAGCAAAAAGAGGAGTTGGAAAAGAAAACTACCAAAAAGAATATCTGTTCCTGTGGCTATAAATTAAAGCCTCAGGATCGTTTCTGTCCTAACTGCGGAGAAGTTGTAGAAAGAGATGTGATTATTTGCAGCTGCGGCGCCGAGCTTTCAAAGACGGCTAAGTTCTGCGGCACTTGTGGCAAGCCGGTGGAGGAGATTAGAAGTACGCAGCAGACACCGCAGGCCATGCAGGCGCCTGCCATGAAGGAGTGCATCTGCGGAGCCAAAGTGCCGGTGGGACAATTCATGTGTTTGGAGTGCGGACGTAAGGTGGAAGATTAGAGAAATAGAATATTGTAAAGGATATCGTTTTTTTGATTTAAAAAGGAGTTTATCGGAAGGGATGGTTAAACTCTTTTTTAGTTATTCTAATAGTATATTTATATAGTAAATTAAAGAATTTCATGATATTATTATACAAAATAATTTTGTACGACTGTAATACCACAAAATAGTGGAGGTGGATTTGTATGACAGATATTGCTACGATTCAAAAAGTCGTAATACCAATAGCAAATTTTTATGGCGTGAAAAGGCTGTATTTGTTCGGTTCTTATGCAAAAGGTACAGAGAACGAGAAAAGTGATGTGGATTTGTTAATAGAAAAAGGAAAGCCTATGTCTTTACTCAAACTTTCGGGAATGAAACAGAAGCTTGAGGAAGCATTGAATCTTTCTGTCGATTTGGTTACCACGGTTGGGGTGGAGGAAGATTTTAGGAATGAGATAGCAGATGGGGAGATTTTGTTGTATGAAGAATAGAGATACGGTTATTCTTAAGAAAATTTTGGATTATTGTAATCAGGTAAGAGAAGCCTGTGACATGTTTGATAATGATTATAATAAATTTAAGAGCAGTTCGGTTTTCCAGAACGCTGCTGTATGTGTATTTTGCAGATTGGTGAATTGTGTAAAGTGGTATCAGAGGAACTAAAGACAAAAGAAAAAATGGTACCTTGGAAAGAGTGGTGTGGCATTAGGGATATTTTTGCACATCAGTATTCTAATTTAGATTATCAATCAGCATGGGATACAATTCAGAATGATATGCCCGAACTGAAAAGAAATATTGAAAGAATAATAACTTTTTAATGGCATTGGAGGAGAACTGGCTTATGAAACAATTATTCACGTACGCAGACCAATATATCAAACAAAGCACCTGGAAGGATTTTGCACTGCTGAAGTTCTGCCTTTTTGCAATGGGAGTTCTGGTCGGCATACAGATACCGGAAAAGAATAAGAAACACGCAGGCATTATCTCTGCGATTGTTTTTGCCGCCACCTATATTCCCTTGATGGCCAAATTTGTCTCGGTGATCAGAAATCATTCATTTATTTTGTTCGATGGTAGATTGTAAATATTTTAATAGCTGTAACAGCGGCTTATACAGAATCAGCGTCAGCGCAAAGTTGCCGCAGCAGTGGAGAATATCGTAAGGAATCCCGGCGCTCCAGTAAGCGAAAGCAGCTCCGGGGCCGCCGGATAGCAGATAGGGAATGGCACAGAGCGCCCCGAACAGCAGGCCGAATATACCGGAGACCACAGCCCAGAGGACAGCAGAATCCATTTTGTGGAGGAGGAGAACGATAAGGGCAAGAATATTCCAGATATACAGGTAGCTGATCCACCAAATGCCGAAACCGAAGATGATTCCTTCCAGAAGTACAAAGACCAAAATAATAGAAAAAACCTGTTTTTTGTAAATCTGGGTATACAGGATGATCAGCGTGCTGACGATTTCGATGTTAGGAAGAAATGCCAGGCCAAGCTGCCCTACCAGCAGGATGGCGCTGAGCACTCCGATTGTGACAATCTGCACTATTTTGTTGGCAGGATTATTCTGATTTAGCTGCATAGTGATATCAATATCCTATCGTAAGGGTCAATTCGTATTTCTCCCCATCGGCGATGGGTGTCTGATCGGCGGAAGTATTGAGCATTTCGTTGTTTTTGGTAATGCACCACCATTCCTGGTTGCTGTCATCGGCAGTTTCATTGTCCACACAGGTGATAAATAGTCCGTAAGCACCTTCTTCGCCCTGCACGAGGTTTTCATCCTTCAATACTTCTCCCAGATATTCGCGGTCGGTATGATAGGTAAAGGTATTTATGCTTTTGTCTTTGTGAATTACATCGACAGTGATTGTCTTTGCACCGGTAACGGTGGCTTTCTTTGTAAACTGGTAGATGCTAAAAAGCGCTGCAATCATAACAAGCAGCACGATCATGGCAATCAGAATTTTCTTAATGTTTTTTGTTTCTGTCTTCATAAGTTTTCTCCAATCTTTGCTTATAATCTTAAGGTTTTTACAGCCGGTTCCATGCGGATTCTTCCTGTGGGACTCTTTTGCCGACAGTGGCCGGCAGGCTGTTGTGCAGAAATCCAAATCGTTAAAAGACCGATATCAAGTATAGCATAGAAAAAATAGATTGAGTAGAGTTTTTGTGTTTTTTAGGTTATGGCGGAGGCAGGCGCTGTCATTATGCAGGTACTTATGTTTGCAAGTTCTTTGCAGATGGGGTATTCTTATCAGTATAGGCATTGCGGATAAAATACTGTTACAAAGGAAAAGAAAATGGATTATACATTTTATGAGCTTGCCATGCTCTTTTTTGTTTATTCTTTTTTGGCATGGCTGGCAGAAACAACGGTTGCCACTGTTAAAGTAGGGAATTTTAGAAATCGGGGGTTCTTATCGGGGCCGTTTTGTTTTGTGTATGGGTTTACCGGCGTACTTTTAGCGGTCTTTTTGCAGGATTTAAGAAAAGACGCCTTCTTTCTCTTTGCAGGAAGTATGGCGGTGGCTACCGCAGTACAGTGGTTTGCCGGTAAAATGTTGGAGAGGATTCGGCAGAAAAAGTGGTGGGATTATTCCGGAAAGAGGTGGAACTTTGACGGTTATGTCTGTCTGCAGTATTCTCTGCTGTGGGGGCTGCTTGGCTTTTTGGCGGTGCGTTACGGCAATGCGATTTTGCTGGGCGGATATGAACTATTGCCGGATATTATCAAGAAGATTGTAGTCTGGTGCCTTTTGGGAATAGGCTTTCTGGATCTTGCAGGCACTCTGATGGCGGTCTATCATGTGGAAGAGAAACTGCCGCGGCTTCTTGGATGGAACCAGAAACTGCAAAGGTATACTTACCGGCTTACCGTTAAAGTTGCGGGATATGTGGAAAAGAGGATTGGCAGATCATATCCTTCTGTTTCGCAGAAGAGGGCGGAGGATGCACAGACAGAACAATGTGGTCTTGTACAGGTATTTTGGCTGTTTGTAATCGGCGCCTTGGCGGGGGATATTGTGGAGACTTTGTTTTGCCGGATTACTGTGGGTGTCTGGATGAGCAGGAGCAGTCTGGTGTGGGGGCCGTTCAGTGTTGTGTGGGGACTTGCGATTGCGCTCGTGACAGTGCTGCTTTATAAGGATAAAGACAGGCAGGACAGGCATATTTTCTGGGTAGGCTTTTTCCTGGGCGGTGCTTATGAATATATCTGCAGTGTTTTTACTGAAATATTGTTTGGCAAAGTCTTTTGGGATTACAGCAATATGCCGTTTAACCTGGACGGAAGGATTAATCTGTTGTATTGTTTTTTCTGGGGAATTGCAGCAGTAGTATGGATCAAAGGACTGTATCCGAAAGTGTCGCGTCTTATTGCAGTGATCCTAAAGAAAAACGGACAGATATTGACCGGAATTCTGATGGTATTTATGGCGTTGGATATCCTGGTTTCTGTGTTGGCTTTAATACGCTATGATACACGCGCAGCGGGAAAGGACCCGGTATACAGGTGGGAACAGTCCATGGATGATTATTTTGAAGACGATAGAATGGAGCGGATTTATCCGAATGGGAAATCAACAGAAAATTAAGATAGGAAAGGGAGGAGGTTGTTTATGAAAAAGGATCATAAAGTTACTTTATCACTGCGCGTACTCGTGTCGGTATATATCCTGTATCTGGCATATGGGCTGATCAAGGATTACGGTACTGCCACGAACCAGATGGTGTCTTTGGCTGCCATTATCGTATTTATAGCCGGCGGCGGTCTGATACTTGCCACATCGGGTTATAAACTGATAACGAAGGATTACGATGATGACAGAGCAGATGCGGAGGAACCCGAATCTAAGGGGCTTACAACACAACAACCTGCAGAGGATGTCAAGGAACATAGTCAGGATAAGGAGGAGTATTGATATTAGATGAATTACCAATATCGGAAAACCATTACGGCCTGTTTCGTGGGTTATATCGTGCAGGCTATTGTAAATAATTTTGTACCGTTGTTATTTTTGACTTTTCAGAGAACTTATGGGATTCCGCTCTCACAGATTACGCTGCTTGTGACCTTTAATTTCGGCATACAGCTGTTGGTAGATCTGTTGTCGGTGGGATTTGTGGATAAGATAGGCTATCGGGCTTCCATGGTCATTGCCCATGTGATGGCTGCGGCGGGCCTGATGCTTCTGACCATTCTGCCGGAAGTGTTATCTTCTCCGTTTGCAGGCATTTTAATCGCGGTGATGATTTATGCCATTGGCGGCGGTCTTCTGGAAGTCCTGGTGAGTCCGGTGGTGGAAGCTTGTCCTTCGGATAATAAAGAAAAAGCCATGAGTATGTTACATTCTTTTTACTGCTGGGGACATGTGGGTGTGGTATTACTTTCCACGCTGTTTTTCAGTGTGTTCGGTATTAGCAACTGGAAGGTGCTGGCGGCGGTATGGTCATTGATTCCGCTTTATAATGCGTTTGTATTTGCCAAAGTTCCCATGGCGGAGCTGATAGAAGAGGGGGAGGAAGGATTGCGTCTGCGGGATCTGTTTCGTATGAAGATATTCTGGATCCTGCTTATCATGATGATCTGTGCAGGTGCCAGTGAGCAGGCGGTGAGTCAGTGGGCCTCCACTTTTGCCGAGAAGGGCCTTGGCATTTCTAAGACCGCAGGGGACTTGGCCGGGCCTATGGCCTTTGCCGTTCTGATGGGTACGTCCAGGGCTTTTTATGGCAAATACGGGGACCGGATTCAGCTGGATAAGTTTATGATCTTCAGCAGCTGTCTTTGTATTTTATCTTATCTGGGAATCGCCTTGCTGCCGATTCCGCTGCTTAGTCTGGCCGCCTGCGCAATCTGCGGCCTTTCCGTGGGGATTATGTGGCCTGGGTCATTCAGTAAGGCAGCAGCAGCCCTGCCAAAAGGCGGAACAGCTATGTTTGCTTTGCTGGCTCTGGGCGGAGATGTGGGGTGTTCCGGCGGCCCTACGGTGGTTGGCATGGTGTCCAGCCTGTTGGAGGATAATCTGAAAATGGGGATTTTGGCAGGGATAGTTTTTCCGGTACTTTTACTGCTGGGAATTGTTCTTTGCGGGAAAATAAAAAGACAGGAATAGGTTGCGGCCGTCAGCAAAGCTGTGTACAATGATAGGGCAGGAAAATCAGAAGTTTTGGGAAACGATGGATAGAAATCATGGAAAACGTACTTACTCTTTTTGAACAGGAAACAGCAGCCTGGTTTGTCAATACATTGGGTGAACCCACCCCGGTACAGAAAGAAAGCTGGCCGATTATTGCGAAAGGGCATCATGCGCTGATATCGGCACCCACCGGAACGGGCAAAACGCTCTCGGCTTTCTTTGTTTTTCTTGATCGGATGAAAAGGCAGGCACAGGCAGGGTGTTTGCAACAGGAATTACAGTTAATCTATGTTTCGCCATTAAAGTCCCTGGCGGCGGATATCCGGGAGAACCTAAACCGTCCTCTGGCAGGAATCGGAGCGCAGGAAATGCTGTCTGTGGGAATCCGGACAGGAGATACGCCTCAAAGGGACAGGATGAGGATGGTCAAAAAGCCGCCTCACATTCTGATCATCACGCCGGAATCTTTATATTTGATGCTTACCAGTAAGACGGGACAGAATATTCTGGCTACAGCGAAAGCCGTTATCGTTGATGAGCTTCATGCCCTGATCGATACCAAGAGAGGTGCTCATCTGATGCTTTCCCTGGCCAGGCTGGATCATTTGTGCGGCAGACCGCTGCAGCGTATCGGTTTGTCGGCCACCATCGAGCCATTGGAGGCGGCGGCGCAGTATCTGGCGCCGGAGGAAGTGAAGATTGCCGCACCGACTATGAGAAAGCAGGTGCGGCTGGAGATATTAAGTCCTTATCCGGATGCCACAAAGGGTCCCAGGAAGGATCCGGTGTGGGAGGAACTGGGGAAAATGGTGTACCAGTACTGTCAGGGCAGCCGCAGTGTGATTGCTTTCGTGGAAGGAAGAAGATATGCGGAGAAATTAGCATATTATGTAAACCTATTGGGCGGCGATGGGTTTGCCAGAGTACATCATGGAAGTCTTTCCAAGGAGCAGAGGATGGAGACGGAATTACATCTGCGTGACGGGAAGCTAAGGCTTTTGTGTGCCACTTCTTCCATGGAACTTGGTATTGATGTGGGAGAGATAGACCAGGTATTACAGGTGGGATGTCCTCGTACCGTTTCAGGAACCATGCAGCGGTTAGGACGTGCGGGACACAATCCGGGCCGGGTCAGCGTGATGTATCTTTTTCCGCGAACGGCGGCAGAGTGTGTGTCCTGCGGTATGACGGCACAGCTGGCCAGAGAAGGTGGCGTGGAACATGTGAAACCGCCGGCTCAGTGTCTGGATGTGCTGGCGCAGCATCTGGTATCCATGGCGGCTTTCAGAAGTTATGAGATTGATGAAGTGATGGAGATTGTGCCGCGGGCCTGGCCTTTTCGTCAGATTACCAGGGAAGACGTGAAGGCGGTTCTTGCCATGCTGGCAGGGGATTATGAGCATGAGAAAGATATTCCGGCGCGCCCCAGAATCCTGTATGACAGGATTCATGAGCGGGTAGAGGGAGACGGTTACAGCAGGATGTTAGCTATCTCCGCAGGGGGGACGATCCCGGATAAAGGATTGTATACGGTCAGGAACGAAGAAGGGGTCAAATTGGGGGAGGTGGATGAAGAGTTCGTCTACGAATCCCAGAAAGGAGACCGGTTTATTCTTGGTTCTTACGCATGGAAAATTGTAAATATCAGCCAGGATACCGTGACGGTGACCCAGGCAAAGATGGAAGGCGCAAGGCTTCCTTTCTGGCATGGGGAGATTAAGGGAAGAGACAGACGGACAGGAGAAGCTTTTGGACGCATGTTTCATTCGTTACAGCGCGCCTACGAGGAAGGAAGGCTTGGCAAAGCATTGGAGGATCTGGGGCTGGATGAGACGGCGGCGGAACTTGCGGCAGGTTATCTGGAACGGCAGATGAAAGCTACGGGCGGCCTGCCGGATCATAAGACCATTCTTGTGGAGCATTTTAAAGATACCGTGGGGAACAGTCAGTTGATGGTACATTCGGTGTTCGGCAGACGAATCAACGCACCCTTATCCCTTTTGGCGGCACAGACGGTGCGAGAGAGGATGGGGATAGAGATTGGGAGTGTGGATGAGGAGGACGGGTTTCTGCTGTATTCTTATGGGAATCAGAGTCTGCCGGAAGGGTTGTTACAGCAGATAGATGTGGATGGCTGCATACGGAAGCTGGAAATTCTGCTGCCTGCCACACCTCTTTTTAACATGGCTTTCCGCTATAACAGCGGCCGGGCGTTGATGATGGGCGTCAGAAGAAATGGCCGGCAGCCTCTGTGGATGCAGCGGCTAAAGAGCGCGGAAATGTTAGAGCAGGTGGTAAGAAGCAGGGAGCATCCACTGATTCGGGAGACCAGACGGGAATGTATGCAGGAATTGTGGGATGCCACAGGCGTGCAGGAAATCCTGCAGGATATTCAAAGCGGTGCGATTGCAGTCAGAGAGATATATACGCAGATACCTTCCCCCATGTCTTTGCCATTGCAATGGAGTCAGGAAGCGGCGGTCATGTATGATTATGCGCCTACACCCAGGGGGATCCATGGGGCGGTGGAGGAGGCTTTACAGAAGGAAAAAAACCTACTGCCGCCGGGCCGTCAGGAATTGCTTGATGTGCAGGAACGCAGACAGCTGCCCAAAGATGAGAAACAGTTACATTCACTGTTGATGACGGAGGGGGATCTGGCGGCGGGAGAACTGGATATTCCGGTGCAATGGTTGGAAAATCTGGCCAGGGCCGGCCGGGTAGTATATCTGGAACAGGGATTGTGGATTGCCGCAGAACAGGAGGCGGCCTATGGCGCAGCCATGAGCGGAGATCAGAAAGCGCGGCTTTCCATTGTCAGAAGGATGCTCCGTTACAGAGGAGGAGCGGATGCAGTACAGACGGCGCAGCGTTATGACTGGCCGGTGGATACGGCCAAAGAAGTGTTGGAAGAGTTGTGTCGGCAGAAGGCGGCGGTGAAGCAGGAGGACAGGTACTACCATGCCGAATTATACAGCCGTGCCAGGGTGCGGACACTGAAAAACAGACGGGAAGAGATACAGACTTATCCCGGTGAAAATTATGCGGCACTGATGCTGTCGCAGCTGGAATCTTCGGCACCGGCCGAAGAATGTCTGCAAAATACGCTCAGGCAGTATGCCGGCATGATATTGCCGGCGGCTTATTGGGAAACGGTTCTTCTGACGGGCAGAGTAAAAAACTACAGAGATTCGCTGTTAGACAGCTTTCTGGCTCAAGGGGAACTGTTCTGGCATATGGCGGAAAAGGGTGGTCTATGTTTTGACTATCAGGAAGCTATTGACTGGGATGCGGATTCAGGAAGCAGGGAGGAGGGCCTGACAGAGAAAGAAAGTCTGGTGTATGAAGCGATCAGGAAGCGGGGAGCCTGTTTTATGCAGGCGTTAAACGGCCTGCTTCCGGCAGAATCTCCGTATGACACCCTGCTTTCCCTCATGGAAAAGGGACTGGTTTATGCGGACAGCTTTCTGCCGGTGCGTCAGTGGCTGAATCGGGAAAAAACAAAGAAAGCGGATATAAAACAGCAGGTTGGTGTGCGGGTCAGAGCCATGCAGGCAGGAAGATGGGATGTGGTCAGGCCTGTACGGGAGAGGACGATAGAAGAAAAGCTGGAGGCCTGTGCCCGGTTTAGTCCTGTTATCTGCAAAGAGACGGCGGCGGCCTGGGGCCTGCCCTGGCAGGAGGCCTTGTCGGTGCTCCGTATCTGGGAGTATACCGGACAGGCAAGGAGGGGATATTTTGTCAGAGAGCTTTCCGGGGCACAGTTTATTCTCGGCAGAGATTATGAGAGTGTGGTGCGCAGACTGCACAAACCGGAGAAGAAACTCACCTGGGTCAATGCGGTTGATCCGGCACAATGCTGGGGGAAGATACTGCCCCACAAGGAGGGCAGAAACTTTATCAATGTGCCGGGGACAGCCGTTGCCTGTCTGGGCGGTGTGCCGGTGGCCGTGATGGAGAGACAGGGCAAAATCCTGCGGATCTGGGAAGAAACATTACAGGAAGAGTGCCTTATACTTTTTGTGTCAGAATGGAAACGGGGCAGGATATTTGCAGACAGAAAGCGTATTGTGGTGAAGGAGTACCCTGCAGGGGCACAGACAGCTCTTAAGCAGGCAGGTTTCCGCAAGGAGATGCAGGATTATGTGCTGTATGCGTAACGGGGTCATAAGGAAAGGAGATTAAGATGGCGATAGAAGCAGTAAAAACATATTTCAGACAGTATGGCATGGAAGACAAAATCAGGGAATTTGATGTATCCAGTGCGACGGTAGAACTGGCGGCAGCAGCTCTGCAGTGCGAGCCGCAAAGGATTGCCAAGACCCTTTCTTTTCTGGTGGCGGATCATCCGGTACTGGTGGTGGCAGCAGGGGACGCCAAGGTGGACAATCATAAGTTCAAAGAACAGTTTGCCACAAAGGCTAAGATGCTCTCGCCGGATCAGGTGGAGGCGATGGTAGGCCATGCAGTGGGAGGTGTATGTCCTTTTGCGGTGAAGGAGGATGTGACCGTATATCTGGATGTATCCCTGCAGCGTTTTGAAACCGTGTTTCCGGCCTGCGGCAGTGCCAACAGTGCCATAGAGCTTACCATTTCACAACTGGAGAAGTATTCCGGATATCAGGGATGGATAGACGTGTGTAAGGGATATCTTTGAGAATGGAAAAGAGGGAAATTATGGAAAGAGTCATAGAGAATTTTTTGCAGTATGTTACAATTGATACCCAGTCTTCGGAGGAGAGCAGCAGTACGCCTTCTACGTCAAAGCAGCATGATCTGGCGGCGGTTTTGGAAAAGCAGCTGCGAGAGATGGGGGCGGAAGAGATTACTTATGATAAAGAACACTGCTATGTGTATGCCACGGTGCCGGCCACGGCAGGCTGTGAACAGGCGCCGGTAATCGGGTTTATCGCCCATATGGATACTTCTCCCGCGGTGACGGGAACGGGAGTGAAGCCCCGTATTGTGGAAGACTACGACGGCAAAGACCTGGTGTTGCACCAGGAAAAACAGATCGTCATGAAGGTGGCGGATTTTCCGGAACTGACATCCTATCAGGGGAAAAGACTGATAGTAACGGACGGCACCACGCTTTTGGGAGCGGATGATAAAGCGGGCGTGGCGGAGATCATGGCCATGGCGGAATATCTGCTGAACCATAAGGAAATCGTGCATGGCCGGATACGGATTGGTTTTACGCCGGATGAGGAAGTGGGAAACGGAGCCGATCATTTTGATGTAGCTCTTTTTGGAGCCGATTATGCGTATACAGTGGATGGCGGCAGGCTGGGAGAAATGGAATATGAGAACTTCAATGCGGCGGGAGCTAAAGTTACGGTACATGGCCGGAGCGTTCATCCGGGAGATGCCAAGGATAAGATGCGCAATGCAATCCTGATGGCTCAGGAGTTCCAGTCCATGCTTCCTGTTTTTGAGAATCCCATGTATACCTGCGGTTATGAGGGCTTTTATCATCTGGATCAGTTACACGGCACCGTGGAAGAGGCCGTGGCAGAATATATCATCAGGGATCATGACCGGGTAAAATTTGAGAAAAAGAAGGAAGCCTTCCTTGGAATAGGAGAGTACCTGAACCAGAAATATGGGGAGGGAACTTTTGTGATCGAGTTGAAGGATTCCTATTATAATATGAAAGAGGTCATAGAAGAGCATATGCACCTGATTGACAATGCAAAGGATGCTATGGATGAATTGGGGATTCAGCCGGTGATAGTGCCGATCCGCGGCGGTACGGACGGGGCAAGACTTTCCTTTATGGGCCTGCCGTGTCCCAATCTGTGTACGGGCGGACAGAATTTTCACGGACGGTTTGAATATGCCTGTGCGGATGAGATGGAAATAATCGTGAAACTCTTAGTCAGGATAGCGGAGAAGTATGGAAAAGAAAATGCGGAAAGAGAGGAAAAGTAATATGTGGTTTTGGTTTGCCATATTGTCTGCAGTGTTTGCGGCACTGACTTCTATTCTTGCCAAGGTGGGAATCGAAGGCGTGAATTCTAATCTGGCTACAGCAGTTCGGACAGTGGTAGTCGTAGTGATGGCCTGGGGAATGGTTTTTATGACGAACGCCCAGAGCGGTCTTGCCCAGATAAGCAGAAAAAGCTGGATTTTCCTGATTTTATCCGGGCTGGCTACGGGGGCCTCATGGCTTTGTTACTATAGAGCATTGCAGATTGGCGATGCATCTAAGGTGGTTCCCATTGATAAGCTGAGCGTTGTCATTACCCTGGTTCTTGCGTTTGTTTTTCTCCACGAAGAATTTACGGCCAAATCCCTTGTGGGAAGTATCCTGATCACGGCGGGCACACTTTTTATGGTGCTTTAACATACTTCCTGCAGAAACCCAATCAGGCATGATCGGGAATGAGTTTATTGATTCGCAGGACTTCCGTGACGGTATCCATACCATCCTGAAGTCTTGCGATATCTTTTTTGGTGCTCTGTGCGAAGAGCCGGAAAGAAAGGTCAAGGCTTTCCAGTTTGTCGATGGTCTTGTTTAATTTCACATCCAGATACTTGAAATTATCGTCAGCGCGGTCCAGCCGTCTGTCCATGTTGTCCAGTCTTGCATCAATGTGATCCAATCGTTCATAAATAGGAGCGAGTTCTTTTTTGAATTTCTGATCCAACTTTTGATCCAGCTTCTCGTCAAGCTTCTGATCCAGTTTCTGATCCAGCTTTTCTTCCAGTTTTTGTTCCAGCTTTTCTTCCAGTTTTTCTTCTAGTTTTTGATCCAACAGGTCAGCGATCGCCTGCAGATCTCCCTGTGTCAGTGCCAAGAGCAACCCCTCCCTTTCCCATGAAATAGCCGCGGGTTCCTGTGTTTTGTGTTCTTTCTTCATATGTTCTCCCTTCCTGTGTGGCGCAGAGAAAGGCAAACACATGTGATGGTCTGTTTCCCTGCTTCATATAATTGTGTGAATGTAAGCAAGGATTCTAAAACAGATAAAATATCGTATGCCGATATTTCAAAGAAAATAGAATAAACGAAATTCCGTTAGAATATCAATGCTGTAATCAAATCATAGCAGAGGGATGATAAAATGTCAAGGGGATTTATCAAAAAAAGTAATCCAAAATAGAAAACGAAATGAAAAAGGGAGGATTACTTTTTTTGGTAAAGTCAACTATGCAAATTGTATGCTTTCATTTAAAGCGGAAAATACCACATTTCGGATACGTCTGGTGTAGGCGGTGGTGCCGGTATCAGTTTTTTGAAGCATGATCAGAAGAATCATGTCATCCACAGGGTCAATGGTCATATAAGTACCCATCCATCCGTCCCAACCGAATTCACCGGCCCGGCTTAAGGAGATGGCGGCACCAGGATCTGTCATGATCCGTATCAGGTTGGCATAGCTGCATCCGGACAGGCTTTCCCACTGCCGGACGTAAGGGTTCAGTGCCGGGGCAAGATGAGCGTGCGTCATGAAGTCAACGGTCCGCGGGGAGAGGAGCGTGTGATTATCAAAACTTCCTCTATGCAGAAGCATCTGCGCGAAATGGGCATAATCGTCTATGGTAGAAACGAGACCTGCCCCGCCTGATTCAAAGGCAGGAGGTGTTTTCATATCGTTTGAAATTCCAAGATGAGGAAAATGAAATTCTTCCAGTCCTTTTCCGGTGTCCTGATAAGCCTTAGAGAGACGAGACTGTTTTTCCGCCGGCACATAAAAATCCGTATCATTCATGCCAAGCGGCTCAAAAATACGCTGTCTTAAGAAGTCCCCAAAACGCATACCGGATACAATTTCAACGATGGCGCCAAGAACATCGGCAGACATGCCATACTGCCATTTTTCACCAGGATGAAAAGCCAGAGGAATCTTTCCAAGACGATTCATGATCTCACAGGTAGTCAGAGCCTGGGGAGAAGAGAGCTTTGTGATGACTTCGTCCATGAGCAGATCGGTATGGATTTCGGAAGTACAACCTTCTCCCGGGTAGGTCAGTCCGGAAGTCATATTCAGCAGATCCTGTATTATGACAGGGCGTTTTACAGGAGTAAGGATTCCGTTTGACATTACTTTCTGATTGCAGAATCCTGGCAGATAATCAGAGACCGGATCATACAGGTCGATTCGTCCCTCTTCCAGAAGAAACATGACAGCCGCAGCGGTAATAGGCTTGGTCATGGAATAGAGACGGAAGATGGTATCCCTTGTTATAGGAAGCCGTGCTGTGAGGTCACGCATACCGGCTTCATAGTAGCATTGTTCTTTTCCATCCTGTATAACCAGACAGTTGACACCGGAGACATAGCCGGTGTCTGTCATTTCCAGTAAAAGTTCCGACAGGCGGGATAATCTTTGTTGGTTCATGAGTATTCTCTCCATTCTGTTACCTGTTATTGATATCTACAGGTATATTATCAATGTAAGATGTTTAGTGTTTTGCAGCAGCGCACATGGCTTCCCACTTCTGTTCCATATCGGCCACCAGTTTAAACTGCGTGCGAGCCCGGTCAAGATTCTGGCCATCCCGGTGTATCTTAAAGTACACATCCCCATCCAGATAGTCCGCCAGGAAACGGATGCCGCACTCATAGGTCATCAGTTTGGCACCCATGGGAAGCAGTTCGATTTCTTTTTCAGAAAGGCTTCCCTGACAGCCCTCCAGGAAGCCTTTTGTGAACGTTTCGTAAAGGGCAAGATTCAGTTCTATTTTACTTAAATCCTGTTCGTCCTCCGCTCCGGTGCTTGCCCCTGTGCGGATGGAATCACCAAAATCATAGTGGCTGAGGCCGGGCATTACCGTATCCAGATCAATGATGCAGAGCGGCTTTTTCGTGGTGCGGTCAAAAAGGATATTGTTGATCTTGGTGTCGTTGTGGGTCACCCGGAGGGGGAGTTCTCCCCGGGCGGCCAGATCCGTCAGCACACGGGTATCGCTTTCTTTGGACAGCGCAAAATCTATTTCTTCCCGGACAAGACGGGCGCGTCCCAGGGCATCTCTTTTCACTGCCTTACGAAAATCTTCAAAACGGGAGGGCGTATTGTGGAAATTAGGTATGGTTTCATGCAGGGTGTGGGCCGGATAGTCGGCTAACATCTGCTGGAAGGTGCCGAGAGCCACGGCACTGTCATAAAATTCCCGGGGATCTTCCACCTGTTCCAGACAAATGGTATCGTCGATAAACAGGAACATACGCCAGTAATTGCAGGCGCTGTCTTTGTAACAGAGGCTGTCGTCTGCGGTCCGTATCACATTCAGGGTTTCCCGGTCGGGATTCCCGCCCCGGCGGATGATTATCTGCCTCAGGTAGGAGGTTACACGGGATATGTTTTCCATGAGTGCCTGGGGATTTTTAAAAACGCTATGATTCATCCGTTGCAAAATATATTTCTGGACACCGCCTGGAGTGTCATAGGTCAGCAGGAAGGTGTCGTTGATATGACCGTTCCCGTAGGGTTCCTTGCAGGTCAACGTACCGTTTATGGCATAGGCGTCGATTACTTCGTGAATCTTTTCACAGACAGAATTCTCGGTCATCATAGTTCCTCCTTATAGTTGATCCATCGCATTTCCATGGGGGCCAGGGTAAGCTGCATTTTGAGGGTGCCGTCCAGATACAGATCGGTACTGCGCGCCTCTTTGGTGTTGTTGATTATGGCGATTTTACCGGTCTTTTCAAACACGGCAATTTCGGTTTCGGGATTGGTGACGTAGTACTTTTTCATCTCATCTTCCCGATGCGCGGCATAATAGATGGCGCGAAGAAGGATACGGCAGTTCTGGGGAGAGTAGGGCAGTCCCGTAAAGTAGACGCTGCGTCCGGCTCCATACTCGTTTACCACAAGCCGGCTGTATTTGCCGTCCATGTTCAGAATCTGATAGTGTTCTCCCTGGGCGTAGATACGGCTCTTGCCTTCGCCAAAATCAATATCTGTCGATACATCCTCCAGGATAAAATGCGAGGGATTAAGGGTGTTATATTTGTCTGTACTCATGGAAAAGCCCAGTTCTCTGTCCACACCCAACACATCGCTTAACTGGAAGAAGCGTCCCTGATACTGACAGGCTGTGGGTTCGCCCACGCCGATGAAACCGCCGCCCTGATCCACAAAGCGTCGCAGAGCGCAGACCAGATCAGGATCTTTCCAGTTATCGCCGCCGCTGAAAGCCGTGTAGGCATCGCCGGCATTGATGATCACCTTAATGGCCGGATCAAGCCCTGCCTTTACCTGTTCAAAGGTAATAAATTCCACGTCTATGGGCATACCGCTTAAGGCTTCGATGACGCCCACGTAGGAATAGATTTCCCGGTACCAGAGAGCATGATGTACCTGATTGGCCATCCAGCGTCTGAGATTCCCCCAACTGTTCAAGACGGCCACTTTGAAGGGCGCCGTGTAGGCATTTGTGCCGTTCATGTTAGCGTGAATCTGCCGAAATTCATCCACTACTTTGCCAATCTGGTCGATAAAGCCGGGCCACTTACTGGCAAGCTTCAGGTAACCGCCGTAGCCGATTCGGTCTACAGGAGAGCGCAGGATAGCGCGTCTTGCTTTTAACCAGTTATCCTGGGCTTCCCCGATAGGGTCTCCTCCTTCGGTAAAGACATCCGGGAAAAAGTAGGGAAGAAGCCGTCCTTCGGTATAGCGGACACCCTGGATATCGGAAATCATGCGCAGGGTGACGCCGTCGCCTACGGAACCTACAACGGCATCTAAGCCGATATTGGCAAAATAGCGGCCGAAAGGCTCCGTGCCGATCCAGTGGTCTCCCAGAAACATCATGGCCTCTTTGCCGTAACTGTGCACGATGTCCACCAGCTCTTTGGCCAGCTTGCTGACCTCGATCTGCTGAAATTCTATGAAATCCCGAAATTCCTTAGAAGGGATGCGGAAAATGGAATTGTGGTAGCCCTCGTCAACGATGTATTCCGGCCGGAAAGGGTAGCCGGCCCATTTTTCAAATTGTTCCAGAATATAGGGACTCACGCTGGCACTGTAGCCAAACCATTCCACAAACTTCTCCCGTTTCTGGTCATCAAAGGTCAGTGTAAACTGATGGAAAAAGGTAGTAAAGCGCACCACGTCCACCTGAGGATTGGCCTCACACCATCTCTTAAGTTTCTCTTTGACATAGGCCTGCGTCTTAGGCTGCCGTACATCGTAAGTAAGCTGATGGGGAGCGTCTTTCCAGTCATTGGTGATAAAATTGTACATGTGAACCGGATCCCAGATCAGGAAAGCTAAGAAGCTGACCGTATACTGATGATAGGGGACGGAGTCGATGACGACTTCTCCGGAAGATTCCTCATAACGCCAGTGATCAGGAGAAACGATTTCGCCGGTAGTCCTGTCGATGACTTCCCACCATCGGCGGGGAGAGTCGATGGTGTTTACCTTAAGCTGTTCCGTGTGAAATCCTTTCATCAGTTCAATCCGCAGACTGTCACCTTTGGCGGTCACGCGGTCACTGATCAAATACTCCTGCTGGATTTCTTCCGGATGCTGCATGGCCCAGTCATTGTCTTTTCTGGTGGTGTAGTAAGTGGCATAGATTTTGGCATCCTGAGACAGAAGTTCCTTTGGCATATCGGTTCCGTCACAGTCTCTTAAAGCATCAGCCCCCAGAAGTTCTTTCAGGCGTATGGTTTCTTCCACCATATCTACATCTGTGGGCAGGGTCAATCGTCCGGTACTGGCCTGGTTCATAGGGATTCCTCCTTTTTGCAATTGCCTGTATTACCTTAAATATAGCATAAAAGAATCCGCCGGACAATCGGAAACTACTACGCCAGGGAGGGCTGGAAAGGGCATATAGGGACATAAAGAGAGCCGCTCCCCATAACTGAAAATCAGTTATAGAGGGCGGCTCCATAATATGTCGATGCTTTAAACACTGAAATCGAAATGCCCGCCAGGCATCGGAATACTGGTCTGTTCTTTGATCTCATCCCAGTTGACGCCTGTGATTTTCTGAAGCAGTTCTTCCGTGCTGTCTGCGTAGACAGTGGTGCGTTTGCTGTGTTCGTAATTATATTTGTCCTGTCCCTTATCAGCGGCTTTCTCCGCAGCTTCTTTTGCAGCCTCTTTCTTATCCTCACGGATTTTATCTACGAATTCTTTCTGACGCTCGCCGGCTTTTTCCAGTTCAGCGAAATAGGAGACTTTGCCGTCTTTACCGATGGAGACGCCAAGGCTTACAACCTCGTCCTCTTTGCCGGTTTCTTTCAACTCTTCCTTGAGGGTATCAAGTTTGCCTACGGCTTCGTCTAACAGTGCCAGATTCTGCTTCTTGACTTCTTCATCTTCAGCCATACGCTCTAACTCTTCCGGATCGATCAGTACGCTGTAGTCTTTGGAGCCGCGGGAGAGATAGGATGCAGCTTCTTCCTCTGTTTCGTATTCGGCTACAAAGAAATCCATGTTGCCATACTGTTTCTTAAGATCTTGTAAAAGTGCTTTGGCCTTATCGCTCAGTTTCGGCATGTTTTTGTCTGCCTTTTGTGTTCCGTCAGTTTTCTTCGATGCGTCAGTCTTTGCAGCCTTATCTGTCTCTTTTTTATTCTGTACGTTGTTATTGAGATAATTGTTTTGGAATGTGTTATATCCCACTACTTTGTTCATATCTGTGCCCTCCTTAGCATAATCTGTAAATCCGTTTACGGAAAGTGGATGTAAATGCCCACCTGTTATCTTATATATCGTAATTATGGTATTTTTTCTTAACGGCTTTCCTTGGAAAAACAGAAAATTTATGGTGTGGGAAAGATTATTACGACATAAAAGAGTGACGGATTGATTTATGTAAACCAAACCGTCACTCTCTATGATGATTTGCAGTAATTTCAGATATATTCCCGCAAATTCACAAAATTGCAAAAAGGAAGAGCATCTTTGGTATAACCGTTGGTGCGAATTTCGATATTTCGATTTTGTTCCTTTTCACATGCCTCATCCAATACCTCGGAGAAAAATTTCCTCGCAATAGTTTTGGACGGGTTCTGCTTGGACTGGTGATTTTTATTCTTTTTCAGCGGACTAATCGCCATAACCGCTTCAATTTTATAATTCCTCTCATTTGCATAGATTGCGGTGATCCCTCCTTGGATTCAGATTTGCGCTTTTCCATTTTACTATGGTATTTCAGTATTTAGAAAATGCACAGCGAACTCCTTGTTCTGATATTAATATCGGCAAGAATCACATTTTCTTAACCTTATTTTAGCAGACTTTTGTAATAAATGAAATAAGAAAACTTAAAAATACAATAAAAATACAAAGTTATCAGACAATTGATTTGTAATATCATTAATGATGGTCAAGTCCGAATCCTATATCACAAAAAAAGGTTGACAATTGCCTACCAACAGACTATATTAAAGGTAGGCAATTGCCAACCTATATGCATGACAGATGGAAAGAGCATGACCGTACAGGTATAAGAGAACGAAAAAGAGAAAGGGAAGGAAGCATGGAAAAATGGGTAAAATTATCGGAAGCGGAGTGGAAGGTTATGAGTTTATTGTGGGAAAAAGCCCCGCAGACGATGATGCAGCTGACCAGCCATTTTAAGAATACGACCGGATGGACGAAGCATACGGTCATGAGCTTTTTAAAGAGGATGGAGGAAAAGGGAGCCGTTTACTATGAAGAAGGCGGCCGGGCTAAACTTTACTATCCTAAAATTGAGCGGAAGGAAGCGGTTTTGCAGGAGACGGAAGATTTTTTAGACAAAGTTTTTGACGGCAGAATGGGGTTGATGCTCAACACCATGGTGGAACAGCAGGCGTTGTCCAAAGAGGAGCTTGCAGAACTGTATGAGATCTTAAGAAAGGCGGAAGAGCGAAGCGGGGAAGGAGGAGATTCCTTATGATCGAGATGATGGTGACTTCTTCGGTGCTCATTCTGGCCATCCTTCTACTGCGCAAGGTGACACAGGGCAGAATCAGCATGAGATTTCGTTATGCCTTGTGGCTGGCGGTGGCTCTGCGGCTTATACTGCCCATATCTATAGGAAGCAGTGTGTTAAGTGTGATGAATCTGGTACCGCTAGGGCTTGGGGAGAGATTGGTGCAAGGCCGGGTATCGGAACAGGAGACAGAGTTTTATTTGATGGAAGAGACGGAGATAAAAGAAGCGGATGAGGCTGTTTCCGGGGCGCAGGCTGATCTGAAAACCGGGAAGCCGGTGACGCCCCCCAAAGCGGAGACGGGTGCTTCCGGAGAGCAAAGGAATCCTGGTGCGGACAGTCCCACATTTTCTGCTGACAGCGTTTATCCGGATGGGGAAAATCTGAAATGGGGATTAAATAGTCCGGGAACCCGAAAGAGCCTGTTACTTTTGTGGCTGTTAGGAACTGTTTTGGCGGGCGGTTACATGGGAATCAGTCAGATTCGCTTTGTGCGGATTCTGTATCGCCGGCGCGATATGGTCAGTCAGGAAAAAATCTCCCCGATACTGATGGAAAAATTGCAAAAGCGCGGGATAAAAGTATATCAGGTGAAAGGTCTGGCAAGTCCCTGCCTGGTAGGAAAAAATATTTATATTGATACAAAGCTGGCAGAAGAAGAAAAGAAGCTTTCCCATATTCTGGCACATGAATATTGCCATGCGCTGCAGCAGGATACATGGTGGGCCTTTCTGCGGAGTGCACTGGCGGCTCTCTATTGGTTCCATCCGTTGGTATGGGTGGCGGCGTTTGCAGCGAGGCAGGACAGTGAACTGGCCTGCGATGAGGCAGTGATCAGATTATTGGGAGAGGAAGAACGGTTTGCCTATGGGAGAACTCTTGTATACCTGCTCTCCTGCGGCGCTGGACAGATTAACTGTGCGACAACTGCACTTACGATGGAAGGGCAAAAACGCGGGGTGAAGGAAAGAGTGACGATGCTTACGAAATCTACCGGCCAGAAAAAATGGACAGTGGCGGCAGTCATCGCAGCGATGTTCTTAGTCTGCGGCTGTGCTTTTACGGGAAGTGTCCCAAATGCCGATGAAGTACAGAAACAGGCAGACGGGCAGACGGCAAAGGTCGAAGGCGTGCAGGAGACTGTGCTGGGGCAGGCGGACAGGCAGCAGGTGGTAGAGGAATCCAATGAGGAATTTGAACGTATTCGGAAAGACTATCAGGCCTATGAGGAGGCGCTTGACGGGCAGGCGCAGGCATTGCGGGAAGCAGAACAGGAAGCGGCTTTCTTCCAGGTCCTCAATTATCAGGGCGTCATGGCGGGAAAGGATGACGGAGAACTGGCTTTAGACCGAAGGATAGATTATCAGGCAGTCTATGAATATCTGTATGATGATCAGCAGAAGGAACAGCAGAATGAGAAGGATGAGCAACCGGGCAGTCCGCCGGAAAACGGCTGGTATCTGATCTGCCGAAACGAGGAAGCGCAGATTTCTCTTTATGGACTCTACACGGAAGAGTTTGGATTTCGCGGTATTAAGACCTTGATCGGAGAAGATGTGAACACCTATGATATAGCTTGGTGTCCCAGTGCCATGAATGAGAAGGAAGATAATATCAGAGTGTTGGAGTTAGCAGCAGACAATCTTCCCAGGAGATTTGTCTGGAAGCTCCTTGCGGAGAATACGTCCGAGAGAGAAATCTGGAGTCTCTACAGCGGTTTTCGGTATGATACCGGTACGGTGCAGATAGAAGAACTGACGGCCCGGGCGTATCGTGACTGGGTGGAGGAGAACCTTTCTTTTACCGTGAGCGAGTCACAGGATGCGGTGCTGATTACCTATGATGGGGATATGGTGCTTGCGCCGTTAGACATATCGGCTTATCAGGATCAGAAAGTGGAGAAAGTGATGCTCAGCCCTGATGTGGCAGGTTTTGAATTGGACAGCAGCTTTTACGATGGAAACGTTTATGAGGGATATGAGGGCGTGGTGATGCATCTGGCGGTGGGACTTAAGCTGGAAGGAAGGCCGGAGGTATGGTTTGACGGTCTGCGGCCTCTGACCGTGCAGGTGCTGTGCCAGCCGCAGCAGGAGTCCGCGTTTGTGCTGCAGCAGCCAAGGATCGATGAGCAAGGTATGCTTCATTCTCCCTCACAGCATCGGAAGCTGGAAGCAATCCGTTCCGGTGTCACTCCTGGCTAACGTGTGAAAAGTAACTGTTTTAAAAAGTTTTTGAAAGATACGCGATAAGATTCTTTCTTATTGCGTGTTTTTGTGTTATTATAATATAGGATTCTAATGTGCAGCCATACAAACAGAGAAGAAGACAGGGGATAAGGATATACAATGAAATATAAAAAGATCAATGAAGCAACGGTACAATGTATCATTTCGGAAGACGACATGACAGAGTACGGTCTTACGTTATCTGACATTTTTGAACGCAATGAGAAGGGTGAGGAATTTTTGCGGGACATCATCGAGCGGGCCCATGAGGAAGTAGGCTATCAGATTAATAACGGTAACATCGCCATGCAGATTACGCCGTTAAAGGATAAGGGTCTGGTGGTGACTTTTACGGAAGAGGGGCCGGCTGCTTTTAAGGAAATGCTGCAGCATTTGAAAGAGGTGCTGCAGGATGTCAGTGCGGAGCTGTCTCATCAGGACGAAGTGCAGCGGCAGTCACGTCCGCTGCCCCCGGCACAGGAATATGATGAGACTTGCAGGATGTTTGTCTTTGCGACACTGCATCAGGCGATGCAGTATGCGGCGATGATTCCGAAGAATTATTCGGTGAAAAGCCATCTTTATAAAGAAGGAGAGGCATACTATCTGGTATTGGAAAAGAATCGTCTCTCTTACAGGGTGTTTAACAAAATCAGCGCTTCGGCGGTGGAGTTTGGCAATCTGGTCGTTGTATCCAAAGAGCGCCTGCAGTATTTACAGGAGCATGGGGAATGTCTGATCAGGAATCGTGCGGTAAGCAAACTGCGCAGGATATATTCAGCCTGAGCTGCGGGCAATATAAATATATAAGATAGGATGATACTGCTGCCATGCCTGTCTGTGACGGGGCTGGCAGCTCTTATCATGTAAATGCAAATGTGTGTGCCGGGAAGAATCGTATTTGGGCGCACCAAGGAAACAGGAATGGAGAGAACATGAGTAACAGTAAAATGAAGAACAAGGAACAATTTGACAGATTTCTGGAAAAGGAGATTCTTACACAGCATAAGTATGATAGTCTTTACGGGGAAAGTCAGGGAGAGGAGAAAGTAGAACAGGAGCAGATGCGTTATGAAGATGCGGGAATAGATGCAAGAATCTTACGAGCAGTCAAGGAACTTGGCTTTGAGCACATGACACCCATTCAGGAGCAGGCGATTCCGCTTTTCATGACGGGTAAGGATATCATTGGGCAGGCTCAGACAGGAACCGGTAAGACAGCCGCTTTTGGCATACCGATCCTGCAAAAGATCAATCCGGAGGACCGATCCTTGCAGGCGGTGATTTTATGCCCTACCAGAGAGCTTGCCATGCAGGCGGCTGAGGAACTTAGAAAGTTTTCCAAGTATATGAATGGCATTAAGGTACTGCCTGTCTACGGAGGGCAGGATATTGTCAGACAGATTAAGAACTTAAAAGGCGGGGTGCAGATCGTGGTGGGCACACCGGGCCGGGTGATGGATCATATGCGCAGGCATACCCTTAAGATGGAGCATGTGCACACGGTGGTTCTGGATGAAGCGGATGAAATGTTAAATATGGGATTCCGGGAGGATATCGAGACTATCTTGAAGGAGATGCCTGCAGAGCGTCAGACAGGACTTTTCTCAGCGACCATGCCGAAACCGATTCTGGATATCACCAAGACTTATCAGAAAGACGCGGCTTATATTAAGATGACACCGCAGGAGGTTACGATTCCTCTGATCAAACAGGCTTATTATCAGGTACGAAAGCAGGATAAGGAAGAAGTACTCTGCCGGTTGATTGACTACTATGATCCTAAACGTGCACTTATCTTTTGTAATACTAAGCGGATGGTGGACGAACTGACAGAACATTTGAAGGCGAGAGGATATGAGGTGGAAGGCCTTCACGGTGATTTGACGCAGGGACAGAGGGATACGGTGATGAATCTGTTCCGGGGCGGTAAGACCAATATTCTGATAGCTACTGATGTGGCGGCCAGAGGAATTGACGTGAATGATGTGGAAGCGGTTTATAATTATGATGTGCCGGAGGACATAGAGTATTATGTGCATCGGATTGGCAGAACAGGGCGCGCCGGTAAGACAGGAAGATCTTTTACCTTGGTGGTAGGAAGAGAAGCCTACAAAATACGGGATATCGAGAGAGTATGCCATACCAGGATTAAGGAGCGTAAAGTGCCAGGTGCAGCAGACATTACAGCCAGAAAAGCGGAGAAAATTCTGAAGGAAGCCGTGGCTGTGATTGAGAAGGAGGATATCAGCAGGGCGGCCGAATATATTTTGGATGCCGTGGCGTTAGGGCAGTACAGTGCCACCCAGATTGCGGCGGCCTTTATGAAAATGAGGCTGGGAGAAGAGATTGAAGATATTCAGGAAGAGAAGTTCTTCTTTGAGAGAAAAAGCAGAACATCCGGCCGTGGCGGGAAAGGTGATCGTGGAAACAAAAGTGGCCGCGGTAGAAAGGATGATCATGGAAACAAAGGCGGTAAAGGAGATTACGGAAACAGAGGCAGTCGTGACAGCAAAGGAAAGTATGGAGAAAAGGGACAGAAGAAACCTTTTAAGGGCGGTGCGCTTGGCAGTGTAAGATCCAAAGATGTAAGAAGGGACGGCAGTTACGACAGGCGGGATACAGGCAGAAATAACCGCTATGGGGCGCTTCGTATTAAAACAAAATAACAAAGTTGATTTGCGAAGCTAATTTACTTTTTGTCAGAGTACCAGCTCATGGCCGTGGTCTTTGAGCCATTTACGGTGGATACGATAGTCGGGGCAGACGTCGGCTACTGCCTGCCAGAAGGCGGGCGAGTGGTTCATATGGGTTAGGTGGCATAATTCATGGACCACCACATAGTCCAGGACAGCGGGCGGTGCCAGCATGAGACGCCAGTTAAAAGAGAGGGTGCCCCTGGCGCTGCAGCTGCCCCAGCGGGTTTTCTGATCGCGAATTGTAATACGGTGATATTCGCCGCCGGTAAGTGGTTGGAAATAAGCCGCTCTTTTCGGAAAATATTCTCTGGCAGCTTTTATATATCGTTGTTCCAAAGCGAGGCGCTGGGTTTGGCTTAAGTCGGATACAGGGCGGTTTTTGTTCTGTTCCAACGCCTTCAGATAGTGGGTGATGATCCAGTGCTGTTTATCAAGGAGAATGTGTTGGATTTCTCGTGAGGGTGTGCCAATGGGTACCCGTAGTGTGAGTTTTGCGTCGGCACCGATGCTGATTCCGCAGGTTTTGCGTCGGCTTTCGATGACCGTATAAGGCAGATCATAAAGTTTGCTCTGGTATTTTATTCTATAAATATTTTCCATGGGCGGATTCCTTATTTTGAATGATATGGACATTGGTATTATACGCTAACCTGGCGGACACGGCAAGAGGCAGATGCTTTTGTCGGTGGCAGGAAGATCTAGGGCTTCCTTAAGAATTTTCTATCTGCTCAGGCTAGTCCATTGACATAGGGACAAAAGTAATAAAATAACCGGGATTTTATGGACAAAATCCCATCAGTTGTGCTAGTATGGTGAAGGTGTAAAAAGGCAGACAGAGTAGATAATAAAGATATAAAGTATAAAGCGGATAAAGCAGGAGTAGATTGCATGAGCGAAAGAACGAAAGAACCGGACGGGAAGAGAAGATCTTCCGGCGGCAGCGGCCAGACGGCAAAGAAGAAAAGACCGGGAACCGCTTCCGGAAACCACCGCCCGTCCCAGAGCCGGGGCAGCAGTACAACTGTGAAAAAAAAGAAGCCGGCTGGTGCAGGAGACAGGAAGCGGACGGTTACGAGAAAAGCCGGTGCGTCGGGACAAAAAAGGACAGGAACCGACTCTGAGAGGATCAGAAGGACATCTGAAAGGGCAAGAATGGAAGAAGACACCCATATGTCCAGCCGGGATAGGGAGCGTGCCAGAAGAAGGCAGGAGCGTTTAAAGCGCGTCAGAAGGCAGAAGATGATTATGGCTGCGTCTGCTACAGTGATCGTGTTGTGCCTGCTCACGATTCTGATTATTTTTCTTTCACCTGCCAAATGTATCATAAGTCTCTCAAAGGGAGACAAGTATGCCAGAAAAGAGGAATATGACAAGGCCCTGGAGGCTTATCAGGAAGCGCTTGAGACCAATGAGAATTCCGTGCGGGCATACAGGGGAATCGCGGGCTGTCTTCGGATGAAAGAACAGACAGCGGAAGCGGAACAGATTCTGTACACGGGCTGGGAGAAGACAAAGGATGAGGGAATTTTAAGGTATTATCATAAGCTCCTTATCAATGATGCTGTGGCAGATATCAACGCCAAAAATTGTACACAGACGACCATGGACAAGCTGAATCAGGTGCTTATGAATGATCCGCAGAATCAGGATGCGCTCTCGCTTCGGGATATCTGCAACGAACAGCTGTCCGGTGGAGAAATACAGGATACGGGAGAAGAACAATAACAAATCGAGCAAGCTCGATTACGAGGACTGCTTCGCAGCCTCGGATAAAAAGAAATATTTAAAACGGTAAAGGAGATAAGACAATGGGAAGAAAGAAACCTGCGGTATTGATGATTCTGGACGGCTACGGCCTGAATGAAAAGACGGAAGGAAATGCGGTCGCGCTGGCAAAGACACCGGTAATGGACAAGCTGATGGCGGAGTATCCTTTCGTGAAAGGAAATGCCAGCGGTATGGCGGTAGGTCTGCCGGACGGACAGATGGGTAACTCTGAGGTGGGACATCTGAATATGGGCGCCGGCCGTATCGTATACCAGGAATTGACAAGAATTACGAAGGAAATTCAGGATGGTACCTTCTTTGAAAACCCGGCATTGTTAGATGCGGTAAATAACTGTAAGAAAAACGATTCTTCTCTGCACATGTTCGGCCTTTTATCGGACGGCGGAGTACACAGCCATAATACGCACCTTTATGGTCTGTTGGAGCTGGCTAAGAGAAACGGTCTTTCCAAAGTGTATGTTCATGCTTTCTTAGACGGCAGGGATACACCGCCTGCCAGCGGCAAGGGTTTTGTGGAAGATTTGGAAGCGGAGATGGCGAAGATCGGTGTGGGGGAAGTGGCTACCGTGACAGGCCGTTATTATGCGATGGACCGTGATAACAATTATGACAGAGTAGAGAAGGCATATCTGGCGCTTACCAAGGGTGAAGGATTGGAGGCGGAAAGCGCGCCGGCCGGGATTCAGGCGTCTTATGACAGAGATGAGACGGACGAATTCGTGAAACCCACTGTGGTAAAGAAGAACGGGGCTCCGGTAGCGACCATAAAGGACGGTGATTCCGTAATCTTCTTTAATTTCCGTCCTGACCGTGCAAGGGAGATTACAAGAAGCTTCTGCGATGATGATTTTAAGGGATTTGCACGGGAGAAAAAACTGGATTTAACTTATGTATGTTTTTCGGATTATGATCCCACAATCCCCAATAAGGAAGTAGCGTTTCACAAGATTACCGTGACCAATACCTTTGGCGAATGGCTTGCGGCAAATCATATGAAGCAGGCGAGATTGGCGGAGACAGAGAAATATGCACATGTGACGTTCTTCTTTAACGGTGGTGTGGAGGAGCCCAATGAGGGAGAGGAGAGAATCCTGGTGAATTCCCCCAAGGATGTGGCAACTTACGACTTAAAACCCCAGATGAGTGCCTATGAGGTCTGTGATAAGCTGGTGGAGGCGATTAAATCCGGTACTTATGATGTGATCATCATCAACTTTGCCAATCCGGATATGGTAGGACACACCGGAGTGCAGGAAGCGGCCATCAAGGCGGTGGAAGCTGTGGATGAGTGCGTGGGACGTGCGGTAGCGGCCATCAAAGAGGTGGACGGCGTGATGTTTATCTGTGCAGACCATGGCAACGCGGAACAGTTGATTGATGAAGAGACCGGAGCACCCTTTACGGCACATACCACCAATCCGGTGCCCTTTATCCTGGTCAATGCAGATCCCGCATACAAGCTGCGGGAGGGCGGCTGCCTGGCGGACATCGTGCCTACGCTCATTGAACTGATGGGAATGGAACAGCCAAAGGAGATGACAGGTAAGTCGTTGTTAATCAAATAGGAAATTAGATAAGATTATTAAAAAGGGATATACATGTTGGATCTGATACATGTATATCTCTTTTTTAATGCATTGTATGACAAAAATAAGATCTGGTAGTGCAGATTGACATTTTCCCATATATATTGTATATTAAGTGTACCATCACAAATAGTACAGTTAGTATACGTAGAGAGAAGATGGAATGAAAGGAAAGGAGAAAGCATGATCATCATAGACTATAAGGACACGAGGCCGATATACGAACAGATTGTTGATAAGTTCAAAACCCTGATACTGCATGGCGCATTGCAGCCAGATGAACAGATGCCTTCCGTGCGGAATCTGGCGATGGAACTTTCTATCAACCCGAATACCATTCAGAAGGCTTATGCGGAGCTTGAACGGCAGGGATTTATCTATACGGTCAAGGGCAGGGGAAACTTTGTATCCGGCGACGGTAAACTGGTGGAAGAGCGTAAATGTGAATGTATACAGAAGATTCTGGAGCTGGCCAAAGAAGTGTTGGAGATTGGTATGACGAAGATAGAATTAATCCGGGAGATTGAGCAGCTACAGGTATGACAGACAGAAAGAGAGGAGATTTATGATAGAGATACATAATCTGACGAAGAATTTTGACAAGATCAAAGCAGTCGATGATGTCAGTGTTATTATAAAAGAAAAGACGGTGTTTGGATTGATAGGCACAAACGGCGCCGGAAAGAGCACGGTGCTGCGCATGGTGTCCGGCGTGTTAAAACCGGATGATGGTACGGTAGCCGTGGATAATATGCCGGTTTATGACAATGTGGAGGCGAAGAAGAAACTGTTTTTCATAGCGGATGAACCCTATTTTTTTGCCAACGCAAATGCCCAGACTATGGAGCATTATTACAGCGGAGTCTATGATAATTTTGATAAAGTGGAATTTTATAAATATCTGGATAAGTTCAATCTGGATAAAAGGAGAAGAATCGGCACTTTTTCCAAGGGTATGAAGAAGCAGCTGGCACTGCTTCTTGGTATCTGTGCGCACACAAAGTACATTCTCTGTGATGAGACTTTTGACGGGCTTGATCCAGTGATGCGTCAGGGCGTGAAATCCATTTTTGCCAAGGAGATGGAGGAGAGAGGGCTGACCCCTGTGATTGCATCCCACAATTTAAGGGAGTTGGAAGATATCTGCGATCATGTGGGACTGTTACATAAAGGCGGGGTACTGTTATCAAAGGATCTGGAGGACATGAAATGTAATATCCAGAAGATACAGTGCGTGTTTTCTTCTACGGAAGACGAATTAAAAGTATTAAATGGTCTTACGGTGCTTAAGAAAGAGCAGAGAGGATCTTTGTGCACCGTTACCGTGAGGAGTACAAGAGAGGAAGTGGAGGCGAGATTCGCCACGGTGGATATGATATTTTATGAGGTGCTTCCTCTGTCTCTGGAAGAAATATTTATCAGCGAAACGGAGGTGGTAGGCTATGACATCAAAAAACTCATTCTGGGCTAGCAGCAGGGAAAATCATAAACGGAGGATATGGGTTTGGATCGTGGCAATATTATCGCAGATTCTTTTGTACGGAGCCATGTCCATGATATATTTAAGCCGGATCAGGAATCAGTATGAAATGGGAACATTCCGGTCAGTGGAGGCTTTTCGCAGAGCTATGTATCAGGCGGCCAGGGATGCGCTTGCCTTCTCAGATAATCTGTGGCCTGTGATCCTCTTTTTGGGAGCGGTTATCGGGATGCAGGGATTCTCCTATCTGTATGACAGACGGAAGGTGGACATGTATCACAGTGTACCTGTATCAAAGAAAAAGCGCTTTATGGTTATTTACGTAAATGGCATTATCATTTATCTGACAGGCAATCTGCTGGGACTTGTGACAGGTACAGTCATTGCGGCAGCGCAAAAGGCCGTTAACGTGGACGTGCTGGCTAACGAGGGACTTGCTTTTCTATGGAATTTTCTGCTGTTTCTGGTGATATATCACGTCATGATACTGGCGGTGATGCTCACGGGCAGCCGTTTTGTTACGCTGTGTATGTTTGGTGTGTTTGTCATGTATGAGATTGTGGTGTACTGGATTCTTGACAGCATGAAATGGTCATTTTTTAAGACTGCAACCAGTTTTTATTTATATACAAATCCCAAAATATCGCCGCTGTATGATTGTATGGATGCGGGATGGGAGCTTAAAAATGCAAAGGATGCGGCCCAGGCGGCCCAGAAATGTCTGCCTCTTTGCGGCAAGTGGATTCTGATTGCGGCAGTGCTTTTTGCGGCGGCATACCTGTGTTATAGTAAAAGGCAGTCTGAGGCGGCCGGCCGTCCGATTGCCTATCGTGTTGTGGAACCAATCATAAAGATTGCTGTGGTCATCCCGGCAGGACTTTTGGTGGGGATGGTTGTGTTAGAGACTTCCTTCAATAACGAAATGCTGATGGTGACAGGTATGCTGGTGAGCGGTGTAATCTTTTGCGCGGCGATGGAAGTGTTATTTGCTTTTGATATCAAAAGTCTTTTTAAACATCTTTGGTCAGGCGGCATTGCTCTTGCGGGCATTTTGGCAGTATTTTGCATCTATAAGTGGGATATATTCGGGTATGATAGTTATATACCGGAGCAAAATAAAATAGAAAGTATTGCAATTTCAGTATCCGGATACTATGATAACTATTGGGATGAGAACTTTGAATATATCAGCCAGGCGGACTTTGAAAAAGAGCATATGTTTATCACCGATACAGAGCCGGTTCTGGCACTTGCCAGAAAATTTCAGACGGCTGATGAAGAGCAGATGTCGGATGCCAGAAGCGTGCAGGTACTGTACAGGCTTCAGTCAGGCAGACAGGTGAACCGTTCCTTCCTTATAGACTATGATGACGCTGATGCGCAGGCACAGCTTAACAGGATTATGGGCTCGGAAGCCTACAGGAAGGGTGTTTTCCAGAGTATGTCGAAGGATGTCTTCCAGGATAAGCTGATGCGTGTTACTTATACGAACGGTGCGGCTAAGGTAGTTATCCCTGTAGAAGAAGTGGACAGGCTCAAAGAGGCGTGGATGAAGGATATGGAGCAATATGATTTTACGTTAGTGCGGGAAAATCATCCATGCGGACAGATCAGTTTACAATATGTCAATTATATGTCAAGCAATCTGCTTGTATATGAGGAATTTGAGAATACAATCGCCTGTCTGAAGGAACTGGAGGCTTATTATCCGGTGAAGCTTAACGCGGCGGATATTGATTATATTACGGTTACAAATTATCATAATGAACTGACGGAAGCTGGGTATCCTAATGATCCGGGCTATGAATTATATCGGGAGGCTTGGGGGATTGCAGATACAGCGGTGGCCGTATCTGAAGAAGATGTTTATGTGGATTACTCGGTACGGGAGACCTTTTATGATGAGGAACAGATTTCGGAAATTTTAGAGAATCTTCATCCTGTTTGGCTGACGTCTGAGTTTGCAGGCATGGATGCCACAGAGGACAGTTATTCTGTGGAAGTGGTATTCAAGAAGGATACCGCATATCCTTATGAGAGGGATTCTTATTATTTTAACTACTATTTTCTGGGCGGTCAGGTGCCGGAGTTCGTGGTGGAAGCGACCGCTTATGAGGGAGAATAAGAACTGCCGTTTGGACTTATGGGACGGATCAGAAACGGCAGGAAACGGAGGAGACGGTGGAGAAAGACAAAACAGCAGAGCCTGTAATCTCTGTGAAGAATCTGTATAAGATATACCGGGTCGGTGAGGAGAGAGTGAGGGCGCTAAACGGCGTCAGCTTCACCATTAACCGGGGAGATTTCTGCTCCATCGTGGGTACCTCCGGTTCCGGTAAATCCACTCTTTTAAATATGTTAGCAGGACTGGAAAAGCCTACCAAGGGTGAGATTGTGATTGCCGGAGAGCATATGGAGCAAAAGAGTGAGAATCAGTTAGTGGCATTTCGCAGGGAACACATCGGATTTATCTTTCAGTCTTTTAACCTGATGGGCACCATGAACGCTATTGAGAATGTGGCGCTTCCTCTGACTTTTCAGGGAATGGACAAAAAGAGCCGCAATAAAAAGGCGGAGGAAATGCTTGATCTGGTGGGACTTACCAGCCATAAGAAACATAAACCGAATCAGATGTCCGGCGGTCAGCAGCAGCGTGTGGGCGTGGCCCGCGCCCTGGTGGTGGAGCCGGAGATCATCTTTGCGGATGAGCCTACCGGCAACCTGGATTCCAATACTTCTGTGGAGGTCATGAACCTGATGAAGAAAGTAGTGCGGGAGAAGAATCAGACGTTGGTGATGGTCACCCATGATAATTATCTGGCAGGATTTGCCGATGTGATTCTGCGGATCCGGGACGGTAAGATTATAGAGATTGAGGATCACAGAGGAGAAAATATCCCGGATGAGATAGCAGTAAAGGTATGAATACGGAAATCTGGAAGGATGGAAAAATGAGGAGAAAACAACAAAAAGTCCAAAGAAGACTCATGAGAGGAAGAAATACCGGTAAGTTCATTGGCATCCTATCGCTTGGGCTTTCCTTAACGCTTCTGATATCGGCAGCGGCTCCTGCCGGTACGATGAGTCAGGTGTATGCAACGGAAGATGGATATGAGGATGAATACAGAGAAGAGGTCAGTGAGAATCATACGAAGATAAAATATCTGGAACGGTCTTCCGACCGGGTGATCACAGATGATGACCGTGCGGATGCGGATGCGGACATGCTCTACTATATGCAGAGCCTGGAAGTGCGCTATAAACTGGACGCCAAGGTGATGGAAAACCTACATAAGGTGTTCGACAGCGCGGTATACTATATTGCCAATACAGAAATGACGCTCACCGAGATGTGGGCTTATGTAGCCAGTGCAAAATCTTCCATGGAGTCTGCGGCGGTGGAAAAAGTTACCATGACTACCAGTGAATTTCTGCAGGTGGCGGATAACTGGGAGACGCCTATAGTCAGTTACGGCCAGGCGGTATCCATCGTGCTTCCGGTGGTCAATTTTGGTACGGAAGAATTAAACGATCTGATCATAGAACCGGTGACTTCTACGCTGGTGACGGAATGGCCTTTTGAGCCGGATATGACCAATTATTTACAGACTGAACCCTTTATCCCCGGCTGTGAGACCAAGGAAGCGGCTATGGCAAACCGCAGGGAGTTTACCTTCCATTTCACCACCAGAAGCGATGTGATGAGCGGTTACTATCCTTTGAAATTTAAGATTTCTTATACGAAGGCAGGGGTTCGCAGTGAAGAACCCATAGAACTGACTGTGTATGTAAAGACGATTGGTAAGCCGGGCAGCGGCATTATCGGCGGCAGCGGACAGGAAGCCTCCGGCGCCAAGCCGCGTATCGTGGTGACGGGATTTGAGACAAATCCGGCAAACGTGTATGCGGGAGATACCTTTACACTGACAATTCATGTACAGAATACAGCCAAAGATACGGCAGTGACCAATGTACTTTTTGATATGCAGGCAGCCCAGGAAGGGGAAGATAAAACCAACACCTATTCGGCATTTCTGCCCACTTCCGGATCCAGTTCTGTCTATATGGATAAAATAGGGGCAGATACAACGGCGGACATTGTGATTGAGATGACGGCTAAGGCGGATCTCGCACAGAAACCTTATGTGCTGGATGTGAATATGAAATATGATGCCAGCACCATGTTTGATCTGACAGATAAGGCCAGTGTGTCGATACCGATTTTGCAGGAAAGCCGGTTTGATACCAGTATCCCGGAGGTAGTACCATCGGATATCGAGGTAGGTTCCCAGTCTAACGTTATGTTTAGCATTTATAATACGGGAAAAACTACTTTATATAATGTGCAGGTGAAATTTATTGCAGACTCTATAGAGGAGGCTTCCGCTTTCGTAGGCAATCTGCAGTCCGGGAATACGGGTAATGTGGATGTGATGCTGACCGGTGCCTCGGCCACTATGGATGACGGTACTATTGTCATGGAGATTTCCTATGAGGATGAGGCAGGCAATGTGACAACACAGGAAAAGACCATCACACTGTTTGTTAACGAAGTTTATATGGATGATATGATGATGGGCGACGATATGATGGGCGATGATATGATGATGGAAGAGGGGCAGGGACCTAATAAGGGATTGATTGCAGGCATTGTGGCGGCCTGCGCGGTCGTTGCGGTGGCGGTGCTGGTGGTATTCTTAAAGCTGCGCAAAAAGAAAAAGGCAGCTCAGGCATTGGCGGAAGAGATAGCCGATCTGGAAAAAGAACTGGAGCAGGATGAGGATAAGAAAGAATGAAGTTTCTGGATTTGCTGCGTATGAGCAGCTCTAACCTCTGGAAAAGAAAAGTGAGGACGATTCTGACGGTGCTTGGAGTCGTGATCGGTGTGGCATCTATTGTGGTTATGATATCACTGGGACTCGGTTTAAGCCGTTCTCTGATGGCACAGTACGAGTCTTACGGGAGCCTGACACAGATTGAGGTGAATGAACCTTGGAATGATTCTTCGTCGGAGGAAGTAAAACGTCTTGATCAGAAACTGATTGACGAGATTCTTACCATGGAATATGTGGAGTCTGTCTATCCGGTGCTGGATACCCAGGCGATGGCCAAGTATGGAAGCTATGAGGGATACCTGCAGATACAGGCAATTCCCAAAGAGGCGTTTGAGGATATGAATATCAAAGTGGGGCAAGGACAGCTCCCCGGGAATGATGACCAGCTGAAATTTTTCTATGGATGTGAAGTACTGCAGAATTTCAGGAACAGTAAGGGGAGCGGCGGAAGTTACTGGGAGACGGGTGTTTTGCCGGATATTGATTTGATGAACGATCCCATCTTTGTTATTTTTGATATGGATGCTTATTATAATGCAGGAACAACGGATGAGAACGGGCAGACCCGGAAACCGCCCAAGAAATATCTGATTGAGACCTGCGGTGTGGAAGAAACGCCGGGAGAAGATCAGTGGTCGCAGTATGGGTGGTATACATTTTGTGATATCGATCAGCTGATGACGGAATTAAAGAAGATTTTTAAGAATAAACCGATTCCCGGACAGCCCACTACCAAGACAGGTAAGCCATATAAGGAAATATTCTACAATCGTCTTTTGGTGAATGTAGATAACATGGATCATGTGATGGAGATACAAAATTACTTGACAAATCTTGGCTATAATGCTTACAGCCAGGCAGAGTGGGTGGAATCGGAACAAAAGACCATGGGATATATCCAGGCAGTACTTGGCGGAATTGGCGCTGTTTCTTTGTTTGTGGCGGCTATCGGTATCACCAACACGATGATGATGTCAATCTATGAGCGGACAAAAGAAATCGGGGTTATGAAAGTGTTAGGCTGTGACCTTCGTAATATCCGAAGCCTGTTTTTGATGGAGGCTGGATTTATCGGATTTATCGGCGGAGTAATCGGATTGATTTTAAGCTTCATACTTTCTGTTGTGATCAATCATGTTTCGGCGTCGATGTCACAAAATATGACAGATATGTCGGGAATTTCTTATATTCCCATCTGGCTGGTGTTTTTGTCATTGATATTTGCCATATTGGTAGGTATGGTGGCAGGCTTCTTTCCGGCCAGAAGAGCGATGCGGTTAAGTCCGTTGGCGGCGATTCGGAATGAGTAAGGTGGATCTCAAATGAGGAGTGAGATAAAACGGACGTAAAGCGGACGCGCAAATGAGAGGTGATTCCTACGGCACCGCGCTTCCGCTCCGCAAAAAGCGCAGCAGGTGCTAAACTCGTGAAAAACCTCGTTAAGCACTGGCGCTTTTTGAGGGGTGCCTTAAGGAATCATCTCTCATTTGCGCTGTGTTTTGGTTTAGTGTAGATATGGCATAGATATGGGAAATGTGGATATAAGAATGTAGATATGGATATAGATATGAGAATGTAGATATGTGGAACATGGATATGGAAAATTTAATTATAAGAATATAGATATCGGAATTGATTGGAACAGGAATGTATTAGTAAGTAGATATTGGAGGGGATACTGCGTAATCTGTGAATTAACATAATATTTATGTATGTTAATATTTTTCGGAAGTGGTTTTGAAGAAATTAAGAAAAAATAAAGAAAATAAAGGAAAAAATACTTGCTTTTTCTTCCAGAAATGTTGTATGATAGATTTACATAAATATTTATTATGGTAATGTTAAATGAGATTGTATTGGAGGAGTAAGGATGAAAAAGCATAGAATTGTACAATGGTGTCTGGCATTGTGTCTGGCATTTGGTCTGTTGATTCTTCCGGCGGGGAAGATGGAGGTACAGGCGGCAGAAGTGATTGCGACAGTGCGAGGAACAATCCTGTCGGGAACAACTTCCCAATTGATGTATCTGGATACTTCCAGCGGAAAGATGGAAGTAAAAATTGATAGTGGAACGGACACCAGCAGCTGTAAAGTTTTACTGCCGGGTAAGGTGATAAGCGTTTCTCTTTCCCATGGTTCGGACGGTTATCTGCATGCGGTGAAGATTACGGCGGAGGCACAGGATTCTGCAGTCACATTAGATATGTCCGGTGTTTCTACGGTGACGGGGACTCTCAATGAAAAGACCAAGAACGATGTGCTGTGTCTGGATACGCAATATGGTCTTATGGAATTGAAATATGACAGCAGCCTGGATATGAGCGGGTGTTCTATTCTGGTTCTGGGACAGAATTATACGGTTAAATGTGCCAGAGGATCTGATGCTTACATGCATGCCATCAGTATCAGCGATTCCTCATCTTATGCTGGGACCTCTTCTTATATACCCAATAACAGCAATTCCTCCAATTCCGTTACGGGAAAGGTGACCAGCGATACAACGCCGGAGATTTTGTTTTTGTCTACCACGGATGGAGTGATGCAGTTTAAGATTGACAGTAACGCGGATACCAGCAGAGGTATGGTACATACAAAAGACAATAAACTGACAGTATATTTCTATCATGGCTCTGACGGATATCTGCATGCTACAGGAATTGTAGGCGAGAAGGAGAGTTCCTCGGATGTGACAATAGATACTTCTTCCACCTCTACAGTGTCAGGACAGGTTATGAAGAAATCCACGGAGAATATTCTTTGTCTGGATACCCGTTATGGGGAGATGGAACTTAAGATGGATAAGGTGGAAGCCGGAAATGACGGCAAAGCCTTAGTCAAGGATATGTGGGTTACCGTGACCTGTGCGAGAGGATCGGATGCTTATATGCATGCACTCAAGATTACTTCGCTGCGGTAAGTATGAAAAATACCTTCTGTGCGCATACTACTTAAAAAAGTGCGTACAGGAGGTTTTTTTATGGGTATGAAACTGAGGATTGTGGATGTACATGCAAGAGAAATATTGGACTCTCGGGGGAATCCGACGGTGGAAGCGGAGGTTACCGTAGAGAAAGAGGTGGGCGGAAAGCAGTACGTGGGACGGGCCGCAGTGCCAAGCGGTGCCAGTACCGGACGGTTTGAGGCAGTGGAACTCAGGGACGGTGAAACCAGATATTTTGGTCTGGGCACCACCAAAGCGGTAAACAATGTCAACACGAAGATCAGAGAAGTGTTGATGGGGATGGACGCCCTGGATCAGGGACTGATTGACCGTATTTTGATAGAACAGGACGGCACAGACAATAAGAGTAATCTGGGGGCCAACGCCACACTTGGCGTATCCATGGCCTGTGCCAAGGTATGCGCCATGGCGTTGGGGATTCCGCTGTATCGTTATCTGGGCGGTGCTTATACAAGACTTTTGCCGGTACCCATGATGAATATATTGAACGGAGGAAAACATGCGGATAATACCGTTGACTTTCAGGAATTTATGATCATGCCCGTACAGGCGGAGAGCTTTCGTGAGGGATTAAGAATTTGCGCGGAGATTTATCATAATTTGAAGAAAATCTGCAACAGCAGGGGCCTGTCCACAGGCGTGGGCGATGAGGGCGGGTTTGCGCCGTCTCTTCCGGATGCGTTTGCGGTTTTGGATTTGATCGTGGAGTCCATCAAGGCAGCCGGCTATACCCCGGGACAGGATATCAAGATTGCGTTAGATGTGGCAGCATCGGAGCTGTATCAGGAGGCGGACGGGGTGTATCATTTTCCGGGTGAGACAGAACTCAAGCGGCAAAGACAGGCCGTGGATGGTTCTCAGGTATCAGAGTGCTACGAGGCCGGCTGCGGACCTACAGGATGTGAAGATATGCCGGAAATTACCAGAAGTACGGAGGAAATGATATCCTATTATGAAGAACTGGTAGAACGATATCCTATTATTTCCATTGAGGATGGACTTGCGGAGGATGACTGGGATGGATGGCAGGTGATGACGAAGAAACTGGGGGATAAAATCCAACTGGTGGGAGATGATTTGTTTGTCACGAATACCAAGAGGCTGGATGCAGGTATTAAGCTGAAAGTGGCCAATGCGATCTTAGTCAAGGTGAATCAGATCGGCACGGTATCAGAAGCTATGGATGCCATTGAGATGGCTCAGAAAAATGGGTATAAGGCAGTGATTTCACACAGATCCGGCGAGACAGAGGATACCTTTATTGCGGATCTGGCTGTGGCGGTGAACGCCGGACAGATTAAGACGGGAGCACCCTGTCGGAGTGACCGGATAGCAAAGTATAACCAGCTTTTGCGGATTGAGGAGGACTTGGGAAGCGTGGCTTGCTATAAGGAGCCCTTTAATAAGATATAAATTCTGGTTGTATTCTCAGGTCTCAAAAGCTATAGTGGACATATAGATACCCTTAAGGAGGGCGTTTGTATGTCCGCTTTTTATATAGGAAATTTCGCTGCATATCCGAGTCCGCGAAGCGGATCTCGCAAAGTTAATTCCGAAGGAATTTACCTTTTTAGGCGGAAAGTCAGCAGATTGACAGATGGTCTGCCAGATTAATCTGGCAGTCATATAGGATATGGGAAGGGAAAGATGGCAGAATGAAGAAAATAGGGATATTATCGGATACCCATGGAAAACTTCGTAAGGAGATTGTGGATATTCTTCGGGAGTGTGATGTGATTTTGCATGCGGGGGATATCAATACGCCTCGGGTATTGGAACAGCTTAAGAGTATTGCACCCACTTATGCGGTAAGGGGCAATGCAGATAAAGAGTGGGCGGAAATGCTGCCGGTAAAACTGGACGAGAAAATCTGTGGACTGCGGGTCTTTATGGTACATAATAAAAAAGAACTTCCCGGAAATCTGTCAGGATATGATCTGGTCATCTACGGACACTCCCATAAATATGAAGAACGGGAAGAAGGGTGCCTGTTCCTGAATCCGGGCAGCTGCGGACCCAGGAGATTTTCCCTGCCTGTGACCATGGCGGTGGTGGAGGTGGAGAACGGATCATTCCGTGTGCACAGAAAGGATATTTTACCGGACGCCGGGGGCAGTGACGTGTTTCTTACGGAAAGTACACTTACTTTACTGCTCCGGGATGTGGATAAAGGCAGAAGCGTTCCGGAAATCGTCAGGAAATATCATCTGGACGAGAATGTTGCAGAGCAGATCTGCCGGCTCTATCTGACGCATCCCGGTATCGGGGCAGCAGGGGTGTTGGATAAAATGGCTCTGCCAAGGGACAGGTGAAGGAAAATTTTTGTTTAAAAATGCCTTTGCAAAACATGTTTGTCTTATATATAATGAGTATACAACGTGTAGCATACATGCGTAATTCCGGTTGCGTATGGGCTGCACGTTTTTTGAAGGAAACTGCGGTCATAATCATGATCTGCACAAGCGTGTAGCCAATGGCGTAAATCCAGCAAACGTCAGGCTATGCGCTTTATTTTTGTAGTGGAAAGGAATGGTAAAAGATGGAAGAATCAAATCAATTTTTAGGGACGGAACATATTGGGAAGCTAATGAAAAAATACGCGATTCCCTGTATTATCTCACTGTTAGTCGGTGCGCTTTACAATATTGTTGATCAGATCTTTATTGCAAATGCCAGCTATCTGGGTTCTTATGGAAATGCGGCGAATACCGTTGTATTTCCGCTTACAGTAGTTGCGTTGGCGATTGCCGTTATGATCGGTGACGGCAGCTGTGCATTTGTGACTCTTTGTCTTGGAAAGGGGGAGAAGGAAAATGCGAGAAGAAGTGTCGGAAATGCGGTTGTTATGGTGGCAGGGAGCAGTATGATGCTGACAGCTGTTTATCTGATTTTTCAGACACAGATCATTGCCATGTTTGGCGGAACGGTAAATGAAGAAACATTTTATTATTCCCAAGAATACTTTTTTTATATTAGTCTAGGCGTTCCCTTCTATATGTTTGGGCAGGCAATGAATCCGGTTATCCGGGCGGATGGAAGCCCGAAATTTGCAATGTTTTCTACACTTGCCGGCGCTGTTGTCAATCTTATTTTTGACCCGGTTTTTATTTTTATCTTCCGATGGGGAATGAGAGGTGCGGCTGTGGCAACCGTAATAGGACAGATTATCACAGCGATATTGGCAGTAGGATATATCCGGCATATGAAAACAGTCAGGCCGTCATCCCAGGATTTTAAAATCAACTGCCGTATCTGCGGCAGGACTCTGCTTTTAGGGATTACAAGTTTCCTGTCGCAGATTTCATTAGTTGCAGCAATGGCGGCGATCAATAACATGCTCCGTAAGTATGGTGCAATAGACGAAATATTTGGGCAGCCACGATATGCGCAAATTCCGATGGCTGTCGTTGGTATTGTTATGAAATTTTTCCAGATTGTTATTTCTGTTGTTGTCGGTATGGCGGCCGGCTGTATTCCGATTGTAGGCTATAATATAGGTGCAGATAATCAATTGCGCGTTAAAGATTTGTTTACAAAATTATTGACTGCGGAAGCGCTTGTAGGTGCGGCAGCGTTTATTCTGGTGGAGTTTTTTCCGAGAGAGCTGATTTCTATTTTTGGAGCCGCTAACGAAAGCGTTTATTATACAGAGTTTGCAATGAAAGCTTTTCGGATTTATTTATGTATGATTATTATGGCATGTGTCAATAAAGCATGTTTCATTTTTTTACAGGCAATGGGGAAAGCCGCAGCGTCTACCGCTCTTTCCATGATAAGAGAAGTAGTATTTGGTGTTGGGTTCGCCGTTTTGCTTCCTGTATTTTGGGGACTGGACGGGGTTTTATTTTCCATGCCCTTATCGGATATCCTGACATTTATTGTTGCAGTTATTTTAATTTTCCGTACTTATAAGGAGTTAAATGAGCAGAGAGCATAGCTTGAACGAAACATAGAGATATAATGATCAGAATTTAGTTTCTTGACTTTTGAAAATGGATTTTGATATAATTGCTAAAGCAAAAATAAATACAGTCATTCAACGACACATGTGGCGATTTTTCGCGTAAATCTGATTACGGTACGGAAGGTTACTGCATGTGGAATCATTTTAATTTATGTGGCACATGCAGAAGCATGTGTCTTTTTTTGTCTGTAAAAACAGGAGGTTAATATGGAACAGAACAATTACTTAGGAACAGAGAAAGTGGGTGTATTATTGAAGCAATTTGCGATACCTTGTATTTTCTCATTGATTATTTCCTGTCTCTACAATATCGTAGACCAGATCTTTGTAGGAAATGGAGTCGGGTACTTGGGAAATGCGGCAACGGGAGTTATCTTTCCCTGATCATCTTTACCTGTGTACAAAAGGTTTGTGCTATTTTTCTGCAGTCCATAGATTAAGCATTTGCAGTCTTATACAGAGAAGGCTCTGTACATTTGTGGAGAGAGATGATAAGCTGTAAAATAGAATTTTTTCACTATCATTTTGAAGGAATCAAGGGTTAATATTATGGGAAATACAATGCAGATCATAAAAAGTAATAAGGCACAATTTGAGTATGATATCCATGCGCTGGTGAAAGCTTTTTATCCGGAATGGGAGTTAAAGGTGTTGACGCCGGATTCTGTGATTAAGAATAAAAAAATTCTGGAGATTCCGCCGATAATGGAGCTTTCCTTTGGCGATGAGGAAGTCGTGCTAAAGGTCTACGATAGATTACATAACTATAAAAATACTTATTCCTGGAACCATGCAGATCAGGTAGAGCAGGCGGCATATAAGAATACTTTCAAACGCTTTCTCTATACCTCGCTTCGGGAGGAGACAGGTATATCCCTTCCCTGGGGGAATCTGACAGGAATCCGGCCCACCAAGATTGCGATGACCATGCTGGAACAGGGTAAGAGTGAAGAGCAGATAGCGGCTTTTTTAAAGGAAGAGCATTTTGTAAGTGATGAGAAGACGGCGCTTGGGATTGCAATAGCAGGAAGGGAGCGCAAAATTCTCAGCACCCTGCATTATGAAGACGGTTACAGTCTTTATATTGGGATACCGTTTTGTCCCACAACCTGCCTGTATTGTTCTTTTACTTCTTACCCCATCGGATTGTGGCGTGAGCGGGTGGGGGAGTATCTGACGGCTTTGGAGAAGGAGATAGATGCGGTGGCATCTCTCTATCAGGGTAAGATACTGGACACAGTCTATATCGGCGGCGGCACACCCAGTGCTTTGTCGGCGGCAGAACTGGAGCGGCTTTTAGGAAAGCTGAGGTGTACTTTTGATTTTGATACGGTACAGGAATTTACAGTAGAAGCAGGACGGGCGGACAGTATCACGCAGGAGAAGCTGCGGGTGCTTTATGAATATGGCGTCACCAGGATTTCGGTCAATCCTCAGACTATGAAGCAGGAGACGCTGCAGCTGATCGGCAGACAGCATACGGTAGGACAGGTGATAGAAGCTTTCCGTATGGCGCGCGAGGCAGGATTTGACAATATTAACATGGATATTATTCTGGGACTTCCGGGGGAAAATGCGGCAGATGTGATGCATACCATAGAGGCGATAAAGGAGTTGGCACCGGAAGCGCTGACGGTGCACTCCCTTGCGGTGAAACGGGCATCCAGGCTGCAGCAGTGGATTGAGGAAAATGGAGTTACGGCATATAACAATACGGAAGAGACCATGCAGATTGCCGCAAAAGGAGCGGCAGATATGGGTATGGTGCCTTATTATCTCTATCGGCAGAAGAATATGTCCGGCAATTTTGAAAATGTTGGGTATTCCAAAGAGGGAAAATACGGGATTTACAATATTCTCATTATGGAGGAGATGCAGACCATAGTGGCGCTGGGAGCCGGTTCCATCACGAAGAGAGTATATCCGGACGGCCGCATCGAGCGCAGTGAAAATGCGAAAGACTTGGAGACATATATGAGAAACATCGAGGAGATGATAGAGCGCAAGAGAAGGCTCTTAGGATAATCCCTGAGAGCCTATATTTTAATCTGTGTCCATTTCCCTTTTTTAAATCGTATAGAGGCAAAAGTAAACCGTGAGATCTGATCCGCCAGAACCCCCAGCCAGATGCCGATGATGCCAAGTCCGAATACGTAACCGCCGAGGACAGAACCGATGGTGCGGATAAGTGTGACACTGATGGTGGAGGCAACTGCGGTGTAGAATGTGTCGCCTGCGCCCCGCAGACATCCCATGTATACCACCTGGCTGACTTGGAAGACAACCACGAAGATGATAACGTGCATGATGCTTACGCCGATCATCACAATATGTTTTTCCGCGAAGAAAAGTCTCATCAACGGTGCGGCACCTGCATAATAAACGACAGCCAGGAAGGCGGAAATAATACCGCCAAACATCCTGCATATACTGCCATATTCTTTGGCCAGTTTTTCGTCCCCGGCGCCGAGACTGCGGCCAATCAATGCCACTGCTGCAGCCTGTAATCCGTCTCCGAACGAGAAAGACAGAGACATGATATTCATGCCTACCTGGTGCGCGGCCATGGCATCGGTGCCCTGCTTGGCGGCCATGATGGCTGTCAGCATGAAACCGATTCGCATAAGAAGCTGTTCAAAGAACACACTGTAACCTACTTTGATCAGATTGAGGAAACTGTTCATGGAGGGCAGAATTTTGTTTTTGATAATATAGGGCAGATTGATAAATCCTTCCCGTTTCATGAGGGAGAGGATGCTCATAATACAGGCTACCACCGTGCCCAGTACGGTAGCCAGCGCCGCACCATGTATGCCCAGGGCGGGGAAGCCGAAATGTCCGTTGATCAAAAGATAGTTAAAGACGATATTTACCGTGTTGGAAGTAACATTGGTGCGCATGGTGATTTTCGTGTTGCCGGCGCCTCTTTGTGCAGAATTAATCCCCATCTGGATACAATTAAAGATCATGCCGCCCATGATAATCCTGAAATAGGCCACAGCGCTGTCATGAGTCTCCGGGGTGGAGCCGCATAAGGATATAATGGGGCCTGCCAGTAAGACGAAAAGGAGGCTCAATATCACGGCGGCCACAAGGATAAAAAAGATGGCAGTGCTAAGAATCCGGTTGGCGTCTTCTGCTTTGTCTTCTCCGCGTCTTCTGGCAACCAACGCCGAGATAGCGACATTTAAGGCAAAGAACAAAGCCAGACCGATGAACTTCGGCTGGGTCGTAAGCCCTACGGCAGCTACCGCATAGGAGCCCAGGGAACTGACCATCAGAGAGTCCACCAGTCCGGCAAAAGCCACAAAGAAAGATTCCACAATGGATGGCCATGCCATGTTAAAGGTGATGCGGATATTTTCTTTGCTGTATTTTGTTTGTCTGTTTATGAATAACGCTTGTTTCATTACTGTATTGCAGAATAACCATAGGCATTGGCAAAAGCATCAATGGGCTGCTTCTCTTTGCACAGTGCACATTCCTCCGGACTGTAGGTCTTATAATCGGGAATGTCCGATGTATTGAACAGTGCGTTGATGGGGATGCCCGTTACTGTGTTAGCGGCGCTGAAGATGGCGCTTACGCCGCTTATAGTTGCGCCATAATAGGTCAGGGTTTGTACCGCTTTGGTGACGGTGCGTCCTGTCGTTGCGCTTGCCAAAAGCAGCAGTACATTTTTGTCCTTGATCATGGGCAGATAGTTATCACGAAACAGCATCTGCCCGGAAGAGGAATATTCCGGTGTAACGATATAGATTGTCTGGTGTGCATTTCGGGAATAGACGCCGGCTCTGGTCAATTCCTCCGCCAGAAAAGCGCCGATGATCTCACAACCGTCTATACAGACGATGGTATCAACTACCGTAGACAGCATAATCTGTCTGCTCAGCTCTTTGGCGGCAGTGGATGCCTCGCTCAATCTTGTTTTCATCGTGGTCATATCCAGGAAATAATTGATATGGGAGTTCGGTGTTACAAAATGTCCGTGGATTGCTTTCAATTCAATATTGGGATGGCTCTTGGAGTGAATCTTGATCAGTTCCTTCATATGCATACCTCCTGTCATGCTAAAGTTTATTTTGGACCATGATATTTCCGTAAGGAATTATCATGCTATTGTAAATATTATACAGCCTTAACCTGTGTAAATCAATCTCGGCTTGGCAAAATATTCGGCCCATTCTGCTTGCTTTTTTAGTTGGATCATGCTATAGTAAGTATACCTTTCATATCGTATCACTTTTCACA
>DKZA01000024.1 GCA_002492525.1 Lachnospiraceae bacterium UBA7086
ATCTGATTCTACAAGGTATGAACGAATCACCCCCAGCCCCTTTTTTTCCGCCAGACAGATGGATTATCATATCAAAAACCGAAAACATCTGAAAGGTTTTAATATCATAATCTTCCATTTTTTATCTGCGCTGATTTCTTGTCTTGTGACGCCTTTCGGGATTTCATAGTTTTCTGTATCCAGAACCTTTACGGATTCCGCCTCGTACATCCTCATGTTTTCCCGCAGCTGTCTGTTCACATCCTCACTGTCAATTACAAGCATCAACTCGGTATCCAGATAAGTACTCCTCAGATCCATATTAAAAGAACCTATGATTGACAATCGATTTCCTACGGAAAGGCTCTTGCCATGATAAGACACACCGCCTTCATACTCATATATGTTTAACCCAGTATCTACCAGTTTATCCTTATTCTCCAGATAATCAACGGCTCCGAAAGGATTCCCGTTATTGGCAGCTGAATTAGTCAATAACACCGTATCCGGATTTTTATCACAAATTTCCCGAAAGGAGTCATACATCCAGTCATTGCAGATAATATAAGGGGTGTGAATAGCTATATCCCCTTCGGATTGTCTCATGATTTCCGCTAAGGCATAAAATACTGTAGGTTCCTTTGCATATACATGCGTTGGATTGGATAAAAGAGTAATCTTCTTGACCGGAAATGTTTTCGCTTCATAGTCCACTGCCTCTGCGATATTTGGATCAGTACATTTTATCTTTTCATACCTTTCTTGCAGTTCTTCTCTGGCTGCCAGAGCTTTTTTCGTATTCCTGCCTTCAAACGGCGTACATACCTCCAGGTCCCATACCGATGCAAAATATGCCTCCAACTGATGAATCGAACTTTCCTTCTCATCCGGTTTTGTACTGTACACCAACACTTCCCTGTCATAATTTTTATAGCCATGATCTCCAAGAAAATAGTCATAAGTATTCCTGCCGCCCAAAAGATATAGATCAGCATCCACTATCACATATTTATCATGAAGGCGTCCCATACTCTTCCACGGCATAAGCAGATTCATGCTATTATATATTTTAATTTCCACGTTCTCCATGGAAGCTAACGCATAGAAATATTCATTTCTGTCCATTCGCATGAACGCAGTTGTTCCATCAGCCAGTATTTTGATATCCACTCCTCGCCTGGCGGCCTGAAGTAATGCTGCAAGGATATCCTTTCCGCTTTCATCCGAACGGAATTCAAATGTAGAAAGAATTACTCTATCCTGTGCCTGTTCAATCATTTGTAATCGTTGTACCAAAGCAGCCTCATTATCTTCTATAATGTAAGCACGGTCGACAGAAATCTCATCTCCATAGCAATCCATGGCACGGAAACTGGTTTGATATTCCTGACTTATGGCCGGCTGTTTTGCATAAGACAGAACAATCCCCAGTAACAGGTATAATAGAAATACCAGCGCAATGATAGCTATAATTTTAATCATCCTTTTTATCATTTCTATGAATACCTTTATCTGCTTTATCTTTTTTTGCATATAACAAAACTCTCTCAGATTATCCTATACCAAAGAAAAATCCTGGAGAGTTTGTTTCATTAACCTATATTAACATATTCCTGGCAAAACACAAGCCTTAACGATTTTCAAAATCCTCAACAAACTGTGCGATCAATTTCACAGAACCTTCAATTCCCAGAACACCGCTGTTGATAGACAGATCATAGCTGTCCACCCGTCCCCATTTCTTAGAAGAATAATAGTTATAATAACTCTGACGCTGTTTATCCTTCTTATTCATCATATCAATCGCTTTCTGTTCCGTGTTCACATCCTCAAAGCGCTCCATAATCCGCTTTATCTTACTCTTTTCATCCGCATGGATAAAAAGATGCAGACAGTTCTGATAATCATGCAGTGCATAGTCGGCACATCTTCCGACAATCACACAAGGGCCTTCGCTGGCAATCTTCTTAATGGTATCAAACTGTGCCAAAAAAACTTTATGGCTGATGGGCATATCCACAAAGGAAGAGGAATTATAACCAAAAGAATAAGTATCCATGACCAGATTATAGAGGAAAGAATTGGTTGGCCTCTCATCATGGCTTTGTATCATTTCTTCACAAAAGCCGCTCTCTTTCGCCGCCCTTGTCAGAAGATCCTTATCATAAAATTTTATCCCGAAATACTCAGCTACCTTCTTACCGATTTCTCGTCCGCCGGAGCCGAACTGACGCCCTATCGTAATAATTGTATTCATACTGAATTTCCCCTTTCTGTTTTCTTTTTTATTCTCGCGAGCAACGAGCCAAGTGTACCCTATCAGCATAAACTTTTTTATATTACAATTATATATAAGTTGCACAAAAAAATCAAGTAAAATACAACATTATATGTAAATATGTATAAATCATTCGGTGCCTGAACAGATAGAAATTTCTTAAGGAAGCCCTAGAACTTGTTTAAATCCTTCGGATTAAAACGGCCAGCACTTAGCGTTGGTCTATTCTAATATTACTACTGTCTCCATATATACATACAAGTGCTGTCCCTCCCGCAAAGTTACCTCTGTCGGCCCGCCCTCATAGCTTATGCCGTCATAAACAGTAAAATTCATCCTTGTATCATCCAAAGCCTTATCCGCGATCGTGACATCATAGGGTTCAATCGTCATTTGATAACTGCCCGGCGCAATATCATATCCCACCAGATATTCTCCCGCCGGATAGATACGGCCGCCTTCCTCTTCCTCCGCCTCATAGACCGGCTGTTCTCCCGCTTTCACAAAATTGGCACCTATCACCCGTATATAGCGTCCCTCTTTCAGTTCCAGATAAGAGCGTTTGACCCACGCTCCTACTTCTTTATCTGTAAAGTCCGGCGAATCACTGCTATAGACATAATAAATGGGTCTTTCATTCGGCCGGTATTCCGGATCGGCCGCTTCAAAGAAATAGATACCCGGCTCGATATCCTGTCCTATCAGGTAGATTCCTTCCTCATAAACCGTTATACCGTTTAACTCTGCTTTCTCGTTCTCCAGCTGTATGGCTGCCGGAACCGCCGTCTGATCATATACCGCAAACTTCTCTTCCACTTGGGAAAGCTGTTCTTTCTGTACCTGGTCCCAGAGAAACCAGATACCGCCGCCCACAGCTCCCACGGCAATGACCAGTTCCATCAGAATCTTAAACTTCTTTTTCAGCGGAGAACGAATAAAGTCGATGATCACCAGAAGAAGGGATATCACTACCACAGCCACACATAAAATGACAACAACGATATCACCGTTTACCCAGGAACCATCTCCTTGAATACTGTCCTGCCTGGCTTCCTCAAAAAGATCTTTGGCATATTCCCATATCTTTACTGCCTTGTCTTTGATTCCGGCAGATTCTGCCGGTGCGGCAGAAATTTCCGCGCTCTCTTTTTCATCCCGCAAAACTGCTTCATACAGACCATCCTCCTGTTTGATAAAGGTATAGTCTTTTACAAGATACTCCTTTATTGTGTTCTGGGAAAAACGACCGCCGCTTATCTCTATCACACTCTCATAATAATCCGTATAGACTTCTTTCACCGGCGATTTCATCCCGGAGATGTATTCTCCGCCCGTAATAGTGACTTGACATTGCTCGGTCATGAAAAACTGTTGTTCCGCATGAATCGTTCCATTCAGATACACCTTATTGAACCGAAAAACCGGTCCCGCGTTCTCACTCTCGATTATCCCGTTAATCCTCGTCTCTGCGCCGTATACAAACAAATGACAAAGCGGATTATCCTCGCCTTGTTCTGCTTCATCCCGCACAGGCGCGCCCTCAATCCGGATACAGGCCCCCTCTTCCACCACAAACTGGTCTTCCGGAGTACTGACATTCAGAAAACTGCTCCCCGGTATGGTGAGCGTCACCCCGGAGGCAATGGTAAGACTGCCGCCATACCAATTCAGACACGTATCCTCAGGCAGTGTATAGTCTGCAGACAGCGTCACATCCCCTTCTGGATGGACATACTCTCCGTTTTCTTCTTCCACATTCTCCATCAGGTCGCTGCTCTCTTTTGCGTAAACCTGGTTTTCATTGGAAAACCCACCAAGACCTATCAATATACATAAGCTGATTCCCTGTATCAGCCTCCGCAGCAGTTTCTTCTCATTTCGCATATACTTCCCTCATTTTGAAAAAAGCAGTCCCTTACCACCCAAATCTGATAAGAGACTGCTTTTGCATATTACTGATTCATCTTTACATTAGGTTTTATGTATCTTATGCTGCTTTCTTCTTCATGAACAATGTCTGGAAACCTTCGATTACCAGAATCACTGCCAGTACAGCCATAGCTGCCGCAAACACAAGCTGGAACCAGTCGCCCCAGGCTGCTGCGCCGCCGCCGATCATGACAAGCTTATTCTTCACGGTGATAACAAGACTTGTCAATGTTGCTGCCAGCATAAATATCATCGGTACATAGAACATCTTATTGTTCTTACCTGCATTGCCAAGCCATGCCGCTACCGCCATCAGTGCGATACCTGCCAATAACTGGTTTGCAGCACCGAACAGGCCCCAGATCTGACTTAAGCTCAAACCGCCCAGTACACAGCCGATGATTACCATGATGGCTGTACCCACAAGCGGATGTGCAAGTGCCTTACGCACGCCTGTAGCATCTTTATAGGTTGCCTCGTCCTTCTTTAAGAACAACTCGGAGAACATGAAACGGCTCAGACGTGTACCAGTATCCAGACTGGTCAGTGCAAATACAGACACTGCTAATGTCAACAATGCATAAATGGTATTGTATACCGTGCTTGCCTCAGTACTGAACATGGTTGCGATACCTGCCGCAAATGCTGCAGAAGGAGAACCGAACTCACCGCCTGTATATTTCTCAAATACCATACCTACCGCGATCAGGGAAATGATACCAAGCGCTGACTCAATCAGCATGGAACCATAACCGATCGGTTTCGCATGCGCCTCATTATCCAGCTGCTTGGAAGAAGTACCGGTAGAGATCAGACTGTGGAAACCGGAACATGCACCGCAGGCCACTGTGATAAACAGTGCCGGGAATAACGTACCAATACTGGTCTTCCATCCAGCGAACATCGGGATGGTAAAGGTTGCCGTACCGGTAAATGCCGATATAAAGATACCCAAAAAAGCAACAATCATCATCGCATACAGTAAGAAGCTGGACAGATAATCACGGGGCTGTAACAGAATCCATACAGGAACCAAAGATGCCACCGTGATATACACACCGATCAGCACGATCCATGCGGTACGGCTCATGATCAGGCCCACATTCAGGCCAAGAATAACGATCAGCACGATACCCACCACGCCGCCGATAGTCGCCGGCACAGTACCTACATGGAAACGGTTGGTGATAATACCATATACAATCGCCAAAACAATAAACATAACGGAAATCATCGCCGTTGTCTGGTTACCGGTAGGACTTGTGGTAAAGCCGAATCCGCCTTCTGCTGTAAAGAACGTACCTGCCACAACGTTAACAAAGGAAGCGATTACCAGAATCAGCACAAGCAGTGCGAAAATCGTAAAGAGCTTCTGTGCCCTGGAACCCATGGAATCTTTGATGATTTCACCCACAGACTTACCGTCATGACGAATAGATGCAAACAAAGAACCAAAGTCCTGAAGACCGCCGAAGAAGATACCGCCTATGATACACCAGAGGAATACCGGCAGCCATCCAAATACGGAAGCCTGAATCGGCCCATTGATCGGGCCTGCACCTGCAATGGATGAGAAATGATGTCCCATTAAGACTGCAGGAGGTGCAGCCACATAGTCAACACCATCCTCCATTTCTACCGCAGGAGTCTTTCTTGAGGGGTCAACGCCCCATTGCTTTGCCAGCCACGAACCATAGACCACATAACCTATGATAAGCAGGGCAATTGCAACAAGAATGATTAAAATTGCTGTCATTTTTCCTTCTCCTTTACTATAAGGTTTTAGATAATATTGCGAATGAGCTTTTGATAGCTCCTGCCAAGACGGTTATAGACCGTACGCCCGGAGGACTGCTCAATAGCAACCAAACGATAGTGGCTCCATCCCTGTAATCCCAGATGATAGCTTTGATAATGACGAAGTCTGGGAATCTCTTTAAAAGCTTCCCCGGAAATTCTTTCTGCAACAATAAACAATACAACATCCGTATTGCGGTGATCCTTATGAGGTTTTACCCGCCCCATGCCTCTTTCCCACGCGGTCTTATCCAGACGATGCAGCGTATCTTCATCTAAATACTCTTCTGTGGCAAAAAAAACATATTCCCGCGATTCCGCTTCAGAAAGCACTGCACTTTTTACGAGAAAGAACTGCTCGTCATGAGTATGAAACTCTGCCTCCGCTATAAACGGCGGCTCTACATCCTCTCTTTTCACATTATAATAAACTTGAAAAGACAGAAGCAATTTATCTATAATTTCCTTTACTGTCATGGTATTATCCCTATGATTCTGAATTGGATTTTTCCGGTGTAAACTGTGCATCCGGCAGCCGCATTTTCAGTTCCTCCAGAAGAATCTTCCCTGCCTTAGCTCCGGGAAGCTGCAGCTGCGCTGCTTCTCCGCCGTCCGTACAAATCACCAGATTCTCTACTTCCAAATCGCCTTTGCCACAGCATAATTTAGCCGGAACCAGCATGACTCTGCGAAAGCAGCGACGGATATCCGTATAAGGAATATAATAAACTTTCCGCATACGCCTGAAATACAGGTGTTCTTTTCCAAGACGGACAATGCCGATTTCCCGGCTTTCTTTATAATCCTGCTCCATATCCTGCTGATGAGCCTGCGCTGTGCCATCCAAACTGTAAAATTTCATCCTATACTCCAAAAAAGGCATCCCCTGCAAAGGGATACCTCATCTGTATGATACCACTTTGTATCAAGTTATCTGCCTATATTATGTAATAAATCACCCTACACAACAACTATATATTGTGGTCTGAAATGCTAATAGAATAAATTATACGCGCAAAAGCACTAAATGACAAGGGTTTTAAATATATTTTTTTCAAAAAAATTTAATAATTTATTAATATTTATACAATTATTTGAAGCAGATGCTCGAAATATGCAGGAAGAGGCGCTTTCACCTCCAGATAGGTCTTGGTCACCGGATGTATAAAACCAAGAATATATGCATGAAGGGTCTGCCCTTCCAGATGAAAAGGCGATCGGCGGCTTCCGTAAATCTCATCTCCTAAAAGCGGATGCCCGATCGATGTCATGTGCACCCTGATCTGATGGGTACGCCCCGTCTCCAGTCTGCACTCTATATAAGTATATTCCCGAAACCGGTTCAACACTTTATAATGAGTAACAGCCGGCTTCCCGTTTCTTTCATTGACTGCCATGCGTCTACGGTCTTTTTCATCTCTTCCGATGGGTGCACAGACAGTCCCCTCATCCTCCTTCACCACGCCATGAACAATGGCCCGGTAACTGCGGGTCAGGGAATGATTCTTTAATTGCTCTGCAATGGCTCTATGTGCCCGGTCATTTTTACATACCACCAAAGATCCCGTCGTATCCCGGTCGATCCGATGTACAATACCAGGCCGCAGGACACCGTTAATCCCGGAAAGCTGCCCCTTGCAATGATACAGTACCGCATTGACCAGGGTGCCGCTGTAGTGTCCGGGCGCTGGATGTACTACCATCCCTTTGGGTTTATCCACGATCAGAACGTCATCATCTTCATAAAGAACAGAAAGCGGAATATCCTCCGCGCAGACAGAAGGTTCCAGGGCTTCCGGAATCTGAAACAGGATCTCATCATCCACTTTGAGCCGGTAACTGGCCTTCTGCGGTTTATCATTGACAAACACCTGCCCGTCCTTAATACATTTCTGAATATAGGAACGGGACAGCTCCTCAAGCGCACCGCTGATCCACTTGTCAAGCCTTTCATCATCCTCTTCTATTCCAATCTGATAAGTAAACTGTTCCATACACACTCTCTTTATTTAAATTCCCTGTACCTTTTCTGTTTAAAACTAATAAAATACAGATCCTTTTCCTTATATACAAACAAAAGCAATATGATCAATATGATGGCGGAAAGAGACACATAGATATCCGCCACATTGAAAATCGGGAAATTAAGCCGCACAAAGTAAATAAAATCCACCACATAGTCATAGCGGATCCGGTCTATCATATTGCCGATCGATCCGGCCACAATCAGGCTGAATAAAAAGTGCAGTTTGGTATATTTCTTTTTATCCGGCATCTTATAAAGCACATAACCAACCACGCTTAAGATGACAAAGGCCACAAAGATAAAAAATACTTTCTGGTTTGGCAGCATACCGAAAGCCGCCCCTTGGTTTTCCAGATAATTTAATTCCAATACCCCGCTTATGATATTGTAAGCGGGTTTATCCTTCAGTTGAATCACCGCCAGATATTTGGTATACTGATCCAGCGTGATCAACCCTGCGATCATCAACAAATCAAGGAACAAAAACAGCTTCTTCTTGATACTCATTCCCGCATATCCTCATCACTAAAATAAATCTCTTTTACTGCCTCCAGTATTTCCTCGTCAGTAACCGTCCTGTCGATCACGGCCTTCCCAATCTTCTTTAAGAGCACAAACTTAATCTGGCTGGCCTCCATCTTCTTATCCGATTTGGTCAGCTTCACTATCTCTTCCGGGTTGATTGCATCAATACTGATGGGAAGCTGAAAGGGCACAAACATATCCCTCACCTCATAATACTCCTCCATAGACAGCCAGTTATGTTTCCATGAGATATAAGCAGCCGCCACCATACCTAAAGAAATACATTCTCCATGTAGCATGTCAAAATGCATGGCTTTCTCAATCGCATGGCCGATGGTATGTCCAAAATTGAGCAGCGCACGTTCTCCCTTCTCCGTGGGATCCTTCTCCACTACCAGCTTTTTGACACCACAGCTTCTTATGACCATTTCTTCTAGAACTTCCGGGTCTCTGTCACGAATCTCGTACATATTCTCCAGAAGCCATTCGTAAAAAACGGCGTCTTTGATCAATCCATGCTTCATCACCTCAGAAAACCCCGCATAGAACTGTCTGTCGTCAAGTTCTTTCAGAGTGCCGATATTCATATAAACAAGCTTAGGCATATAAAAGGCGCCGACCATATTCTTATAGCCGTCAAAATCTACTCCTGTCTTACCGCCGATGCTGCTGTCCGACTGCGCAATCAAAGTGGTGGGAATCTGAACGAAATCAATACCGCGCAGATAGGTGGCCGCCGCATAACCAGTGATATCTCCCACGACTCCGCCGCCAAGTGCAAGCAAAAGATCTTTGCGGTCAAACTGTTCCTCAATCAGCGTTTTATAGATTTCCTTTACCGTATCCAGGGTCTTATTGGCTTCTCCGGCCTCAAATACATGAAGAATCACCTTTCGGCAATGTCCTTCCAGCAATCCTTTGACCGTCTTGCCGAATAATCTCGCCGTATTGGTATCCGCAATCACTGCCACTCTTCGGTTTTCCACATCAAAAGCCTGCAATTCCTCTGTCAACAGACTAAAATCTCTGGTAAATACAATATCATAACATGGTCTCTTTTCGTAATTGATCGTCATCCGTTCAGCCATCTTTATCTGTTCCACTCCTCTATGATCAGGTTTTATATCCCTTTTTATCCGGGAAAGTCAAAGACCCCGCCGCAAGCAGTCAGCTGGCTCGCTGCTCATGGGAATAAAGAACTTCCTGACAGACGCTGCCAGGAAGTTAAATTCTGCATATCTTACCTTTCTCTCCAAACTCCTGTCATCACCGGTATCTTCTAAAATCCGTTGTCTATCGGCACATCAAAAGATCCCGATAAAATATCCTGAAAATCTCCGGAGATATCGACGCTTGCCGGTGTGATGATAAAAATATAATGAGATATCTTCTGTAGATTGCCCGACATTGCAAAACAGGAACCCGATGTAAAATCAATGATTCTCTGAGCGATATCCACGTCCAGCCCTTCCAGATTTAAAACCACCGTCCGGTTGGCTAAAAGCGTCTCCGTAATTTCCCTGGCGTCTTCCACCGTAGTCGGCTTGATCACACATACTTCCATCCCCGTTCCCGGCATCTTCTTTGTCTGCCGCATGGGTGTTACCTTGGGTGTAGACTTTCTGGCCGCTTTTTCATCTTCCATGGAAGCACTGTCTTTCATCTGACTTGGTTTTCTTACCGGTTCCGGCTCATCATCATAAAAATCATCATCATAGTATCCGTCGTCCTCTTCATCATTCAGCTTCATGGCATTTAAAAACTTATCCATCACACTCATTACTACATCCTCCATATTGATCAGACTTATTCTTATTTCTCAACTTATGTATACTAAACAGTGTTGTATTGTCTTTCTCCAAAAATGCCTGTACCGACTCGGATGTACGTTGCCCCTTCTGTTATCGCGACTTCATAATCTCCGGTCATACCCATAGAAAGTTCTTCCATACAAACATTATCAATGTTTTTATGTATTATGTCAACATATATTTGTTTTAATTTTGCAAAGTATAGTCTATTTTCTTCTGCATTTTCAACATAAGGCGCTATGGTCATCAATCCTTTGACACAAATTCCCGGCAATTTCGCAATTTCTTCTACCAAAGAAACCGCCTCTTGTGATGTGGTCCCGAATTTACTCTCCTCCCCGGCCACATTCACTTCCACCAGCACAGAAACCGTCACCTGTTTCTTCACAGCCTCTTTGCTGATTTCTTCCGCCAGACGTACAGAATCCACGCTGTGAATCAGATATACTTTATCCACAATGTATTTTACTTTATTGCGCTGTAAATGGCCGATCATATGCCATCTGATATCCTTTGGCATCTTCTCGTATTTCTCCACCAGCTCCTGCACCTTATTTTCACCAAAATCCCGGCAGCCGCATTGATAAGCTTTCTGCACATCTTCCACAGGCTTTGTTTTGCTCACCGCGATCAACCGTACTGACTCCGGATCCCGGCCGCTCTTTTTACAGGCATCTCTCATATTTTGTTTCACTATCTCAAGGTTTTCCCTGATCATATCATTCATATTATTACCTCTTCAAGCAATGCTAAATCATACCATTTATCCGAGGCTGTAAAGCAGTCCTCGCAAGGTTAATT
>DKZA01000055.1 GCA_002492525.1 Lachnospiraceae bacterium UBA7086
GATTTTATTTTGGTTTGGATAAACCGGGAAACTTATGAAGGGCTTGTGCGCAGGATTTATGGAAATGTCTGTGAGCCGGCAGTTTTGTTAATTCATAATATGTGCTATGATACAGGTGTGAGTGCGGAAGAAAAACACCGGGAGGTGGGAGCGCACTATGATCTGCCCAGTGTCAGTATGAAATCAGCAATCTATCCACAAGTGGTTTCCGGTGCCATAGAAAATCGTCAGATTACGCCGGATGATCTGCATCCGAATACGGACGGACATGCCCTTTTGGCGGAAGTGATCACGGATTTCCTGGATAAAGTCTACATACAGATGGGGGAAGAAGAACAACCAGCCAGGATGCCAGAGCCGCTTACGGCCAACGCCTATGAAAAGGCCAGGCGCTATCAGAATCATAACAGTATGCCGGTCTGCGAAGGGTTTACGGCAGATACCGCTTTTCAGAAATATGTAAATGATATGTTCCGGGGCGGATTTACGGCCTCAAAGAAGGGGGCGCGGATTGTTTTTGAGGTAGAAGGAACGGAGATTGCGGTGCAGTATCGAAAGTCCGTGCAGCTTCCGGCGCCGGTGGCCGTGGCCGTGGTGGACGGGGATGAAGAACATGCAGTTACGCTGGACGCCAACTTTGATGAGACCTGGGGTGACTGTCTGTATATCAGCACGCTGGCTCATCATATATCTGCGGGCAGGCATACGGTAGAGATACGACTGACGAAGACGCATGAAAACGATGCGGTGCCTTTTTATCTGGTATCCGTGATTGCATCTGCGTAAGGAATATTTATTGAGAAAGGATGGGGACTTAGATGTTTCGAGAGGATTTTGTGTGGGGTGTTGCCAGCAGTGCTTATCAGGTGGAAGGCCGGGATCCGGAGGACGGCGCCGGCAAAATGATCTGGGATACGTTCACAGAAGAGGGCGGGATTCAGGATGGAACGGATGCAATGACGACCTGTGATCATATGCACCGCTATCAAGACGATTATAAGCTGATGCGGCTTCTGGGAATCAAGGCATATCGTTTTTCCATAAGCTGGGCCAGACTACTGCCAGAGGGAACAGGAAGGATCAATGAAAAGGCGGTGGCGCTGTATCGGGATATGATTCTGGAGATGAAGAAAAACGGTATTACACCGTACCTGACGATGTATCATTGGGAACTGCCGCAGGCATTGCAGGACAAAGGCGGCTGGCTGAATGAAGATATCATCAACTGGTTCGGAGAGTACGCGCAGGTAGTGGCCGAGAATTTCTCGGATATCTGTGAATATTTTATTACCCTCAATGAACCCCAGTGTTTTGTGGGACTGGGCCATTTGCACGGGGAACATGCACCAGGGAAGAAATTAGGTTATAAGGAGACATTTCAGATTACGCACAATGCGCTGCGGGCCCATGGGCAGGCAGTGATCAACCTGCGAAAATATGCATCGCGGCCTATCCAGATTGGGTATGCGCCCACCTGCGGCATGGCTTATCCGGAAAGTGAGCGTCCGGAAGATATCGAGGCAGCAAGACACGTACTCTTTTCCTTTAATAATCCGATGGATAACTGGACCTGGAATGTGGCATGGTTTTCCGATCCAGTATTTTTGGGGAAATATCCGGAAGAAGGGTTGGTTAAATTCAAGGAGTATCTGCCGGTGATTACCGAAGAAGATATGAATTTAATCTCGCAGCCATTGGACTTTATGGGGCAGAATATTTATAATGGTTACATGATTCGTGCAGGAAAGGACGGGGAGCCGGAATTTGTGGACAGGCCGGCAGGTTTCCCGAAAACAGCGGCAGGATGGCCGGTAACGCCGCAGTGCATTTATTGGGGTGTGAAGTTTCTATATGAGAGATACAAACTGCCTCTTTATATCACGGAAAATGGCATGTCCTGTCATGATATTGTTTCTAAGGATGGAAGAGTGCATGACCCCAACCGGATCACATTCCTGGATTTGTATCTTTCTGCGCTGCAGAAAGCAAACGATGACGGGGTCGATGTAAGAGGATATTTCCTGTGGACATTCCTGGATAATTTTGAGTGGAGCAAAGGATATACCGAACGGTTTGGTATTGTGTATGTGGATTTTCAGACTCAGAAGCGTATCGTGAAAGATTCAGCTTACTGGTATCAAAAAGTAATGGAGACGAATGGAGCTATGTTATCAATCAATGAGAAAGAAAAACCAATTTTGTTTTTAAATCCTGTATTCAAACAGATGATCTGGGGCGGCAGCCGTCTGGGAAATGACTGGCCATATCAGATTCCGGGAGACAATACCGGGGAGTGTTGGGCGGTCAGCGCACATCCCAATGGGGATTGCACCATCAGAGAAGGAATTTATGAAGGATGTACTTTGTCAGAATTATGGGATACCCATCCGGAGCTCTTTGGCAAGACAGGATATGACAGATTCCCGCTTTTGACCAAGATCATTGACGCGAAGACGGATCTTAGTATTCAGGTACATCCGGATGATGCCTATGCAAATGTGCATGAAAATGGTTCCTTTGGCAAAACAGAATGTTGGTATATTCTGGATTGTGAAGAGGATTCAACGTTGGTTATCGGACATCATGCCAAGGACAGACAGGAACTTAGTGATATGATCCACCAGGGAAGATGGGGAGAGTTTATCCGGGAAATCCCAATTAAGAAAGGTGATTTTATCCAGATTGATCCCGGCACTGTACATGCCATCAAGGGCGGCATCATGCTTCTGGAAACCCAGCAGAACAGCGATATTACCTACCGCGTCTATGACTATGACAGGCTGACGGACGGCAAGCCGAGACAGCTTCATGTGGAACAGAGCATTGATGTGATCACAGTGCCGGCTAAATCCGCAAAAGAGAGCGTTATGAAAGCGGATGACCTGCCGAAAAATCAGATGAATCTGCTGATTGCCTGTGATTATTATAAAGTCTGGAAACTGGAAGTGACAAAGCAGGTTTGCCTGGAACAGGAATATCCGTTCCTGATCATGAGCGTGACCAAAGGAGAGGGACTGATCAATGGGCAGATGATTCAAAAAGGAGATCATTTTATCCTGCCCTGCGGTTATGGGACAGTGGAATTACAGGGAGATATGCAGATCATTGCCTCTGCGGTCTGAGGGGGACAAAGAAGGAGTGCAGGGAGATATCGCCTTATTCTTTTAAAGTATTCAGAATGACCAGGTGATGATCGTACAGAAGTTCATTGACTTCCAGAATAGATTTGTGTTTCTGCAGAGCGAATAAAAGCAGGGCATCTCGTTTGCTCCTTGCATACAGCTCCCGGTAACCGGATAATTTCAGCATTTTCTGCGTTTCAGAATCAGAAAGGCCAAGACCAAACGCCAGGGCAATCAGTTTATCCCTGGAAGGTATCTTCTCGCCGGCAAATATTTTATATACATACGCCCGGCTGAGAAGAGAACCGCGTATTACGTCCGCCTTTCTGATTTTCTTTTGCCGTAACAGTGTATTCAGATAGTCTGACAGTGTGGTGGTAAGCATATTGTCGCTGTTGACAGCCAGATAATCGTCAATGTCTGTGGCGGATTTGATTTCATGTGTTAATTCTTCGGTATTTTTCAGTTCCATTGTTGTTCTCCAGTGCTTTTTTTTGATTATACATAATTATGGATTCTGTGACAAGATAGGGCTGAAAACTTGGGATGTCTCCTGATAGTAGACCCTTAACACCATATTTTATTGTAGGATATTATTATAGAAAACTAGAAAAGGGGATAATTTTATGTCGCAGATACTGGATCTTCTTTATGAAGCGTTTCCCAATCTTGATGAGATACTTTGGGAGATTGGCTTTATCGTAATGCTTTTTGGTATTGCAGAAGCGTTTTTTGGATACAGACTGTTTTTAAAATTGATGTCCATAATCGGTTTCCTGATAGGAGGATTTCTGGGACTTCTTGTCTTTATTTATGCAGGGAACAGTTTTTATGACAGCGGTAAATTAAAGATATATATGCTGATCGGGGCTGTTATAGGAGCGGTAGTTGCCAATACCTTTTATAAACTGAGTGTTTTTATCGGTGTATTTGCATGCAGTTTTTTCTTTCTCTTCCTGCTCACACAAAATACCACGGTTTCCCTGGTCCTTGGCGTTATCTGCGGTGTTATCGGGGTTATTATTGATAAGTATTGTATTATTGTCACAACAGGTTTAGCCGGCGGAAAACTTGCCGCAATGGGTATCTGGTTTATAAAACTTTCAGAAGGGGAATACGGAAAGGTCGGGCTGATCGGCTGGATCATAGGAATCGGAGGGATTGTTTTCCAGATATGGTGGGAAATGAGAAGTCCTACAGAGGAAAATTATCCAGGTACTCTGGGTATGGATATTTTGGAGATTGTTCTGGTGCCATGTTTTCTGATTTATTCAGCGGGAAAATGGGTCTGGAATTATATAAAGGGCCTGAAAGCATCTTATCATTCAATGCATCAACAGAAGCGGGATGAAATGCACACTCCTTTTATGAATCATTTTTCAGGGTTACCCCCGAAACAGAAATTCTGTTCACATTGTGGCGCAAAGATGTCTGAAAATGCACGTTTTTGCAGTAAGTGCGGAACCGCCAGACGTTCATAAACAACCGAAATCTGACTTTTACTTTTTCACTTGATTTGGTATAATACAACTATAAATACATGTGAAAAGGTTAGATATTACGGAGATGGAATATAACGAGATTGAAGTGATAAAACAGAGTGAAAAGGTTACGGTGTCTTTGGTACAAGGGCAGGACGAAGAACAGGTTTTTGTTCAGAAAGTACTGCATGGAAAGTATCCGATTTATAAAATGCTGAAAGATTGTTCTCATCCCTGTCTGCCGAAAGTATATGAAGTGAACCTTGGGGAAGATACCACCACCATTATAGAAGAATATATAGATGGGAAAACGCCGGACAGTGCTGTATTTACAGAAAAACAGTTTTTATCGTTGGTCAAGGATTTGTGCGGTGTTTTGGGGTATCTGCATGGCAAGGGCATTATTCATCGGGATATCAAGCCGTCTAATCTGATCATGGCCAAAGACGGGCATATCCGATTAATAGATTTCGATGCGGCGCGCACGCTCAAAGAAGGCTTGGAGCAGGATACAAGACTGTTGGGTACCAGAGGGTATGCTGCGCCGGAACAGTATGGATTTGCACAGACTGATGAACGTACCGATATTTATTCCCTCGGCGTCACCTTAGAATTGCTTCTGGGAGAGAACTTTCAAAAACCATACTATAAAAAGATTCTCAGAAAGTGCAGAGATTTAGATCCCGATAAGCGGTATCAGTCTGTCAAAGAGGTGGAGGCCGCCTTTTTCTATCCAAAGAAGAAGCGGCTGACTGCCGGTGCGGCAGTTCTGGTTCTGGCTTTTATAGTAGGAGTGGTATTCTATAGCGCTGCGGTTTCCAATAGCATACAAGAGCAAAATACAGAACTCACAGTATTACCGGTGCCGGCGAATCCTCACTGGGATGGAGAGACGGGAATCATGTTATGGGATAATGTGCCGGAATCCGGGTATGAGGACGAGGTGCAGTATGATTGGAAATTGTATAGAAAAGATACGCCTGTAGCGCCCAAACCAGGGGAAGATGGGTGGTGCGCTGCGGGAGATATGCGGGGAGACAATCTGGAATCTGCGGTATTTGATATGAGTTTCACACCATTTTTTAAGGGAAACGGATACTATTATGTTGCGGTAGCCGCTACAGGGGATGGCATCCGTTATGCAGACAGCCCTTTTGTCATATCAGATGGTTTTGCCTATACAGGAGAAGATGCGCCACCGCTTCCTGCGCCTACGGACCTGGCCTGGAGAATGGTGGAACAAACGGATGAGAACGGCAGATCGGAAAGGCTTTTTTATGCCACCTGGAGTAATCTGGATGTCTATGAAGATACCGATATGTTTGACGTGTGGGTATACGATAAAGACGGCAATTATGTGATGAATAATATCTGGCCCAAAGAATCCGTTCTCTATTGGGGAATGAATGGTATTCGTATTCGCAAAGAGTTTCTGTCAGAACAAGACGGCGGCTACCGTTTTACGGTTCAGGCGCTGTCTTCCAGACCCAATGAATTTAAGAACAGCCCTATGCCGGATCCGATTCCGGAAGAGTATTACAGTCCCTGGTACTGGAACTAGCAGAATGACGGAAAGGAGATTGTATTGTGTTTTTCGCTTCCTTTATTCCCAGATATATCAGTAATAAGACGGTCCTTATGGCATATCGGATTCTGGCAGGAATGAGAGTGCCACGGCCTGTCCGAGAGAGAAATTATAAACACAATCTGGAGCAGCTGCCTACATTGGATGAAAAAATATGGAGGGATTCAAACGTCTGTATTGAGAATCAGCAACAGTGGAGCGATATACAATTCGGATCGGGAAAACATTCATCCATGAGCTATTCCGGATGTGAGATTATTGCGGCATTTAATGCGCAGAAGAGATTGAAGGGCTATGGCACACCGGAAGAAATGGCAGATCTGATCCGGTATTTTGAAGCGGGCGGAGCGGCGTTATGGGGAGAGTTCGGGACATCGCCCCGGGCACTAGCCAAATATTTCCAGAAATGCAGTTATGATGTCCTGCTATCTTACGGCGAGGAAAATACCATGGAAGCAATCGAGCGGGAGAGTCAGGTGATGATTGCAACGGTATATAACGACAAGCAGGATATCACCAGACAGATACATACGGTATGTATCACCAGAGAGCCGGGACAGGGCTATGTGTTACACAATGCTTATTTTGTGAATAAAGAAGGCATCTATACAGCAAGCCCCGCTTATGCGACGCTTCCGGAGGCGGTTGCGCATATTTCAAGATATGAAACGAAGCTGATCTGTCTGCTGGGAATTGGGAAAAGGAAGCAGGGAAGATAAACGCCGATTACTTCTCAAACCCGTGCACCCAGTCCGCCTTCAGGAAATAAATGAGAAACACAATGGAACTTAAACTCCAGGTCAGCGGATAAGCCCAGAAAATCATTTTGATCTCCGGGATAAAATGTAAAATGACAGTGATGTAGCTGACCCTGACGATACACCAGAAACAGAGCATGGTGAACATGGGCACGGCGGCTTTGCCGGCGCCCCGCAGGATACCGGCGATACAGTGGGAAAAAGAAAGCAGAAAATAAAAAAGCGTTGTGATCCTGGCATGGGTGGTACCGTAGGCAATCACCTCCGGAGTACGATTGAACGCGGCAATCAGAGTGGGAATCGTGAAGTATATAAAGATGCCCACCAGTTCCGCCATGCTGACAGAACACAGGATACCGAACCGGGCACCTTTTTTGGCCCGGTCATATTGTCTGGCTCCCAGATTCTGGCTGATGAAGGTGGTGAGTGCCATGGCAAAACAGGTGATGGGCAGGAAGCCGAAACCTTCTATCTTGGAGTAGGCGCCGCTTCCGGCCACAGCCATTTTACCGAATTTATTGATATGGGACTGTACGACTACATTGGCCAGTGCGATGATGGAATTCTGGAATCCAGCGGGCAGTCCGTTAGAGATAATCTGTTTCAGCATCGGCAGGTCGAAACGAATCTGTTTCAGATAGACCCGATAGTCCTCCGGACTCTTACAGGTGAGGCGGAAGAGACACAAGAAGGCGCTGAAAAACTGGGAAAGAATTGTGGCAACAGCAGCGGAACCGACACCCAGACCCAGTACAGCCACAAACAAAAGGTCCAGAAGGACGTTGATGACAGAGGATATCACCAGATAGATTAGGGGGTGACGGCTATCACCGATGGACTGCAAAATCCCCACAAAGACATTGTACATGACAAAGGATAAAGACCCCATAAAATATATTCTGAAATAGACGGTAGATTCCGGCAGCACGTCTGCCGGTGTCCCCATCCATAGGAGGATACGGGAAGTCAGAAGCGTTCCGAATACGGTCAGGAAAATACCGGCGGCAAGACCGAAAGCCACCGTTGTATGCACTGCCTTCTTTACTTCTCTATAATCTTCGGCACCGTAATATCTGGCAATCACCACACCGGCGCCCACGGAAATACCCTGAAAAAAGCCCACCATGAGAAAAATCAGATTCCCGGAAGAGGAAACGGCGGCCAGTGCATTGCTGCCAAGAAAATTTCCGACAATCAGGGAATCAGCCGTATTGTATAATTGTTGGAACAGGTTCCCCACAAAAAGCGGGAACGCGAAAGCCACAAGCTGTTTCCAGATACAGCCCTCTGTCAGAAGGGTGGTTTGGGATTGGTGTTTGTTAGTGTTCATGGTTGTTTCCTCCGCTTGCCCGGTAAAGTTTCCCCATAATGACCTGTTTTGCAGCCTTTGTCTTTAAATTGCGATTTGCTTTGCTGCGATATCAATATATCCTTTGGAAATTTGTCAATAAAGTAAATGTAAATTTTCTATGAAATCCTTAGCTTTTATTATCTTGTCAAAGGGTTCCCATCCAAATCCACCGGAACGCTGTTTTCTGCCATCATTTGCAACATAATCGGCACAATTTCAGGGTCAAACTGAGAACCTGCCCCATTTTTCAGTTCGCGGATGATAATGTCCTTATCCAAAGCATGTCGGTAGCATCTTGCATTGGACATGGCATCATAGGAATCTGCCACACCGATAATACGGGCAACCAACGGAATATTGTTGCCCGTAAGCCCCTCACAATAACCGTTTCCGTCGTACCGCTCATGATGATAGCGGGCACCCTCGGAAATTCCCGTCAGGGCAGTACAGTCCTTTAAGATTTCTCCGCCGATAACAGGATGTGTCTTGATCACATCCATTTCTTCATCTGTCAGTTTGGCTGCCTTTTTCAAAATGCTGTCAGGTATACCGATTTTACCGATATCATGCATCAGGGCAATGTAATATACCCGTTCCTGTTCCTCTGCTGACAGGTTCATCCGCTTAGCCAGTTCCTTGGAATAATATGCCACTCTGATAGAATGACCGTTTGTGTACGTATCTTTTGCGTCTATTGTTTTGGCAAAGGCCCGCAAAAATTGGTCTATAATGGTCTGATATTCCTTTTGCCTGCGGCTTGCCCTTGCTATTTTTGTCCGGGCGATTACCACGCAGATAAGAATGACCAGAGCCAGGCATAATACAGTGCCCAGAATCCAAAACAACGGATATTCCGTCAATTTTTTGTCTTTGTGAATATCCACACAATATTCCAAAGGATTCTGGGGATCCTCCAGCAGATAGACCTCCAGCCGGAACCGATAATCACCGCCGGGCAGGTTCGTATAGCTAATGCTGCTGCTTTTCTCATTTTCTATTTTTCTTTCTGCCTCATCAAATCCCTCCAGCTGATAAGACATACCGCTGTTTGTTGTTCCTGTGTAGGAGAGTGTGGAAAAATGAATCGTCAGACGAGTCGCATTACGATCCAGATGGATACCGTTTTCAACGTAATTTGCATAGACTGTATCATCTACAAACAAATCGCTGATGATGCCACGGGGACGTATCTCATCTTTCTCTGAAAAGCCAAAACAGCTGATACCGCTTCTCGTAGACAGATAAAGGATTCCTTCTTCATCTATATAATTCCATGTATTGGCATTTAAAGATCCTGTGAGCCCATGGGGAAAACCATATTGCACTGTCCTTGCAAATTTCTCTCCTAAAAGAGCGTCTCTGTCCACTTTTAGGATGCCGCTGTTTTGCATCATATAGACAGAGTTTTGCTGCACATAGATATCAAAGATGCTGCCGGCGCTCTTATCAAAATTGTCCAATTTTCTAAAAACACCGTTTTCCAGATAGTAAAGACTGCTGCCCGCACTGACAAACCAACCGGGTCCCGCTTTGTCCTGAAGCAGACGGAGCACCACGCCCTCACCCAGCCCCTCCGAAAAACCATAAGAGATTATAGTATCCCCGGATATGGAAAAAATACCGCCGCCATCCGTTCCTGCATACAATACACCTGCCTCGTCCTGAGCAAGACATAAAATCGTAGCGTTGCTAAGACCGTCATCAGATTTTTCATAGTTTTTTACTACAGTTTCGTTGCGGATAATGCTGATGCCTCCCTGTGTACCTACAGCAACAGAGCCATCCGCAAGCTGCAAAAGCACACGGGCACCTTCCGACACAAGCCCTTCTGCTTCACCATAGCAGACCAGCTTTTGTGTGACGGGATTATAATGAATCACACCATGTCCATAATAGGTTGCCACCCACAGCGTTTTGTCTTCTGCCACCATAATATGACGGACTCTTGTTTCCTTCAACAGCTCCGTCAGTGGATTTTCTACCGGCTCCCAACTGTTGTTAAAGGCAAGCAGACCGTCATCCAGTCCCACATAGAATTCTTTACCGGTGCTGACCACCGTATTGATCGCTTTGCCGGAAAGTCCTGCCGCCTCATTTGGCGTAGAGAAACAGCCTTTGGTATATTTTACAATACCCAAAGTTGAAGAGGCCAGCCAGATATTGCCCTCATAATCCAATGCCGCTCCATTGACGGAGGACGCCTTTTTGTTTTCGCCAAACTCCATAAAGCTGCCGTCAGCCTGCAAAAGTCCAACTCCCCGAAGCCCGGAAATCAGTATGGTTCCGTCTTCATATGCCCGAATCTGATTATGTGTTGTAACTCCGCCTGTCTGATAATGTTTCACTGTTATGGAGTTCTCGTCAAAATATTTATCTGTAAAATCCAGCCGGACAAATTCATTTCCAGAGGAACCGAGATAAATTTCACCCTGCGATCCTGCTGAGGCACAGTAAATCTCTGCTTCATCAAAAAACAGATCGGAGGAAAGCTGTTCTGCCACCTGTTCATTCTCTATCACCGTACATATTCCCTGATTCATACTGCACCATAATCTGCCGTAACAATCCACACCGAGGGAATATACCGTATTTCCATTTACAGCCTCATTGGAAATGGGCGTTAGGATATCGCCCTCAATTTTGGCCAGACCGGAGTTGGAAGCGGCATAGATTATGCCATCACTGTCTTCTGCAAAATCCCGAATACAGAGGAAGGTATGGTCATCCGGATTGTTTATTTTAGTAAATACGCCGTGCTCATATGTATAGACGCCCGCATCATTGGTACCAATCCAGAGTCTGCCTTTGGAATCCTCGAAAAGCGTCCGCACGGAAGAGGAGGCAATACCTTCTTTCTCCTCACTGTAGTTTTTGAAATCTGTACCGTCATAACGAATCAGGCCGCCATAGCTTCCAATCCAGACATAACCGTCCGAAGTCTGGATGACCACATTTGCCTCCCCTGTGGGAAGACCATTTTGCTCATTATATACAGTTACCACATAATCTCCATAGCTGCTTGAATCCTCTGCCTTCACAATCAATGACTGTGCGCATAAAACAACTGTCATGGCAATATACGCCAATATCTTTACTGTTTTCATCGTTTTTCTGTTCATAATCCCTCTCCGCTAACCAACCGCAATATCCTCTTTTTGTTTTCCGTATATGGATATTATATCATATTCTCTGATGCTGTAATCTCTGGCAA